>NZ_JAQGNT010000116.1 GCF_028291725.1 Hydrocarboniphaga sp.
CGCTAGCTTAGCGAACTGCCGACCGCGAACCCCAACCGCCGCCGACCGCTTTCCGTAGGTTGGGGTGAGCGCAGCGAACCCCAACATTGGCTCAGGGAACCCCCCAGGCTTGGTGTATCCTCCGCGGCCTCACGCAGGCCCCTACCAGACCGTTCAAGCCAGGATTTCGCCATGTCCGAGCCCGTCGACTCACGCCCCAACCGCCGCAGCCACAACATCACGGCCGGTGTCGCCCGCAGCCCCAATCGCGCGATGCTGCGGGCGGTAGGCTTCGGTGACGGCGATTTCGAAAAGCCGATCGTCGGCATCGCCAACGGCCATTCGACGATGAACCCCTGCAACGCCGGCCTCGACCCGCTGGCCAAGCGCGCCGAGGCGGCGCTCAAAGCCGCCGGTGCGATGCCGCAGAGCTTCGGCTTCCCGACCGTCACCGACGGCATCTCGATGGGCACCGAGGGCATGAAGTATTCGCTGGTGTCGCGTGAAGTGATCGCCGACGCAATCGAGACCGCCACGCAGAGCCAGTTCATGGACGGCGTGCTCGCCATCGGCGGCTGCGACAAGAACATGCCGGGCGTGATGATCGGCCTGGCGCGGATGAACGTGCCGGGCCTGTTCTGCTACGGCGGCACGATCAAGCCGGGCAAGTGGAAAGGCCAGGATCTGACCGTGGTGTCCTCGTTTGAAGCAGTGGGCTCGTATGCCGCCGGCAAGATGTCGGACGAGGATTTCATCGGCATCGAGAAAAACGCCTGCCCGAGTCTCGGCGCCTGCGGCGGCATGTTCACCGCCAACACGATGTCGTCGGCATTCGAAGCCCTGGGCATGAGCCTGATGGGCTCGTCGCAGATGGCAAATGCGGATTCCGAGAAAGGCGATTCGGTGGCACTGTCGGCGCAGGTGCTGGTCAACGCCGTCCGCCTGAACCTGCGGCCGCGCGACATCATCACCCGCGCCAGCATCGAGAACGCGGCGGCGCTGATCATGGCCACTGGTGGCAGCACCAACGGCGTGCTGCATTTCCTGGCGATCGCGCACGCAGCGGGCGTGGAATGGACGCTGGAAGACTTCGAGCGCGTGCGCCTGAAGACGCCGGTGCTGTGCAACCTGAAGCCTTCGGGCCAGTACGTTGCCGTGGATTTCCACAAGGCCGGCGGCGTGCCGCAGGTGCTGAAGATGCTGCTGGTCAAAGGTCTGATCAACGGCGACTGCATGACCATCACCGGCAGGACCATGGCGCAGGAGCTGGAGCACATCCCGGCCGAGCCGCGCGCCGACCAGGACGTGATCCGCCCGTTCGACCGGCCAATGTACGCGCAGGGCCATCTGGCGATCCTGAAGGGCAATCTGGCCCCGTTGGGAGCCGTGGCCAAGATCACCGGCCTGAAGAACCCGAGCATCACCGGCCCGGCGCGCGTGTTCGACTCGGAGCCCGCCGCGATGGAGGCCATCATGGGCGACCGGATCAAGGCCGGCGACGTGATCATCATCCGCTACATCGGTCCGCAGGGCGGCCCGGGCATGCCGGAAATGCTGGCGCCGACCTCGGCGATCACCGGCCGCGGCCTGGGCGAGAGCACCGGCTTCATCACCGACGGCCGCTTCTCCGGCGGCACCTGGGGCATGGTCGTCGGCCACGTCGCGCCGGAGGCCTTCGTCGGCGGCCCGATCGCGCTGGTCAAGGAAGGCGACTCGATCACCATCGATGCGCGGCATCAGCTGATCCAGGTCAACGTCTCCGACGAAGAGCTGGCGCGCCGCCGCGCCGAGTGGAAGCAACCGGCGCCGCGCTACACCAGCGGCGTGCTCGCCAAGTTCGCGCGCCTGGTCAGCGGCGCCGAGAAAGGCGCGATCACGGGTTGAATCCTGTGTGGGCCGGGCCTCACCCGACTTGCGAGCTGAGTAGGTTGGGGTGAGCGCAGCGAACCCCAACATCGGCGCGGACATCTGTTGGGGTTCGCTGCGCTCACCCCAACCTACACGCTGCAGGTGCCTCAGCCCGGCGCCGGCTTGGTCGCGGCTGCGATGCGGTCGAGCTTGCTGCGATAGCGCGAGCGCAGGTTTTCATCCGCGGTCAGCGTGATCGCGACTTCGATGCTCTTGCGCGCCAGCTCGGGCTTGTCGAGCCGGCTCAGTACCGCGCCGAGCAGCAGAAAGAACCGGTGATCTTCCGGATACAGCGAGATCGCCTTCTTGGATTCATCCAGCGCGCGTAGCGGCTGGTTGCGTGCGAAGGCCTGTTCCGCCAGCTGATAGTGATAGTAGGGATTGCGACGCTGCAGATACTCGGCCTGGCGGCGGTAGTTCAGCGCACGCTGATGTTCGCCCAGCGCTTCATAAATCCGCGTCGCCGTTCCGTAGGCGGACAGGCTGTCGGGATCGAGCTTTAGTGCAGTCCGGATCGAGATTTCGGCCGCTCGCACATTGCCGATGCCCAGATACAAATGGCCGAGATTCGACCACAGGAACGACTGCTCCGGGTCCAGCTCGATGGCGCGCAGCTGGTAGCGCAGCCCCTCACGGGCCTGCCCCTGCGCCTGCAAATCCACCGCACGATTGTTGAAGAACTGCGCCGCGGCCTCGGTGTCGGTGATCGTCCATTGGCGATAGGCCGGGTCATATTCTTCGGGCGTCAGATCGACGATGCGGAACAGGCTCTGCGAGGCGCCGATGCGGGCGTTGATGTGGCGGTACAGCACCACATGATCGCCGCGCATGTCCCAGATCGGCGGAATCTCGACGTGGTTGAAGCGCGCGTCGATGCCGATGTCGCGAGCCAGCGCGATGAACAGCAGCGTATGCGTCATGCAGTTGGCGCGGCGCTGCGCGAAGGCATCTTGCGGCGTCAGCGTCGCCGTCGCGTCATAGCGCAGCGCGAGCCCGTCGTCGGCGTGCAGTGCCTCGACCAGCAGGCGGATCTTCTCGCCTTCGTTCTTGCCGGTGACGGTGGCCTGCCGCGTGAACTGGCGCATCTCCTCGCTGATCTCGAGCAGCTGCTGCGGCTCGACCAGCGCCGGGCCGGGTTCACCGAGTTCGCCGGCGCCGCCGAGCACCCAGGCGCGTTGGTTGTCGGGATCGGCCGGCGTCGCGGGTTGCCCGGCGCAGCCGGCAAGGCTCGCGGCCAGCAACAGGCCGGACGCCGTCAGCAGACTGATACGGCGGACTTGGGATAAGGCGAGCGAAATCGACGTGGTATCCATGATCTCCCCCCAATTCGTCATTCCCGCATTCGCGGGAATGACGGCGTCAACTGAAGTGCCGCTGAAGTCTAGGCCTGTTTCATCAGCGGGACGGCGCACAGCCGACCGGCGGCGGTGCGCCGCGGCATTGCCAGCGACAGCTCCGGCGACATCCAAACAGGTATCCTTGCGCGTCTTTTTCAGCCGCCGCGACCATGCAATTGCACAACACCCTGACCGGGCACAAAGAAGCCTTCGTTCCGCTGGATCCGAAGCGGGTCACGATGTATGTCTGCGGGCCGACGGTCTATTCGTTTGCGCACATCGGCAACTACCGCCCGCCGGTGGTTTTCGACACGCTGGCGCGGGTGCTGCGGCGGCGCTATCCGAGCGTGATCTACGCCCGCAACATCACCGACATCGACGACAAGATCAATGCCGCGGCGGGCAAGGAAGGCGTCGCGATTGGCGTGATCACCGAGCGCTACACGGCGGCCTATCACGAGGATTTGAAAGCGCTCGGCGTGCAGCCCACCGACGCCGAGCCGAAGGTCACCGAGCACATTCCGCAGATCGTGTCGATGATCGCGCGGCTGATCGCCAGCGGCCACGCCTATGTCGGCGAAGGCCACGTGCTGTTTCATACATTGAGCTATCCGGACTACGGCCAGCTGTCGAAGCGCGACGAGCAGTCGCTGATGGCCGGCGCGCGCGTCGAAGTCGCACCGTACAAGAAACACGCGGGAGATTTCGTGCTGTGGAAGCCCTCCAGCGAGGATCAGCCGGGCTGGGACTCGCCCTGGGGCCGCGGCCGGCCGGGTTGGCATATCGAGTGCTCGGCGATGGCCGAAGCGGTGCTCGGCGACACCATCGACATCCACGGCGGCGGCCATGACCTGGTGTTTCCGCATCACGAGAACGAGATCGCGCAGAGCAGCTGCGCGCACGGCGGAGCGGTCTACGCGCGCTACTGGCTGCACAACGGTTTCGTCAATGTGAATCACGAAAAGATGAGCAAGTCGCTCGGCAACGTGCTGCTGGTGCGCGAGCTGCTGAAGACCTTGCCGGGCGAGCTGATCCGCCTGGTGCTGCTGACCGGCCACTATCGCCAGCCGCTGGACTGGAACGACGATGTCGCCACCGACGCGCGCAGGAAACTCGATCGCCTGTACGGCGCGCTGCGCGATCTGGGCGATGTCGAGCCCGCGATCGGCGTCACCGCGCCGGAGGCTTTCGTCGCCGCGCTCGAAGACGATCTGAATACGCCGATGGCACTCGCCGAGCTGTTCGAACTGGCGCGCAGCGCCAACAAGGCCGAAGACGCGGCCGAGAAATCGCGGCTGAAAGCACAGCTGCTCGATGCGGGCGCCTTGCTCGGCATCCTTCAGCAGGAACCGGCCGCTTGGTTCTCACAGCAGCCGGCCACATCGGCGCTGACTCCCGAGATCATCGAACAGCGCATCGCCGACCGCGGCGCGGCGCGCAAGGCGAAGAACTTTGCGGAGTCCGACCGCATCCGCGACGAGCTGGCCGCGCAGGGCGTGATCATCGAAGACAGCGCGCAGGGGGCACGCTGGCGCTACGCCTGATGCGTAGGTTGGGGTGAGCGCAGCGAACCCCAACATCGGCGCGGGACGAAGCGTTGGGGTTCGCTGCGCTCACCCCAACCTACAAAGCGCGATGCCTAGCCGCGGTACTGCTGATACATCTGGTCCATGCGCGTGGTCTGGTCCGGCGTGAACTCGGTCATGCAGTAGTCGTCGACGTAGTCCATGAAGTTGGTGATCGGGTCGAGGCCGGCCTTGCCCGGGCAGCTGTCGCGGTCGACCGGGCAGCCGTAGGCGGCGCTGCGCTCGGCGGGGGTGTCCGACACGCCGTCGTTCTGGGCGGTGCAGCTGCCCTGGAACGTGTGGTACAGGCCCTGCCAGTGGCCGATCTCGTGAGTGGCGGTGTCACCCTCGTCGTAGGGTACGGCGCTGCCGCCGGGCAGGCTGGTGTACAGCACCACGACGCCGTCCATCTTCGGCTGAGTCGCGTAGCTCGACGGGAACGTCGCCCAGCCGAGCAGGCCGCCGCCCGGGTTGGCGGTATACAGGTTCAGCGATTCGGCGCCGCCCTTGTGTAGGGCTTTCTTCGCGGCCTTTTCTTCGGCGCTGCCCGGCGACATCGTGTACCAGTCGGCATTGTTGGTGCGGTCGGTCGCGGCGAGCGTGTAGACGAACGGCGTGCCCGCGTAAGCGGCATTCAGTACCGCGATCTGGTCGGCGAGCTGCGAGTCCGGCACGTTGCCCTGTGCCAGCGTGTTGCCGATGTTGATCACGTGGAAGTAGACCGGCACCGAGATCGAACCGACCGCGCTGTTCAGCGAGGCGCCGCGCGCAGCACGTGAGGCCAGGAAGCTCTGCAGGTTGCGGTCGATGGTCTCGCGTTCGGCGAGGGTCGGCATGACGGTCATGCAGCGCTTGCTGAGCGCCTGGTCCGAGTCTTGTGCGGCGGCAACGCTCATCACGAGCAAAGCCGCCATCGCCGCGGCGCGGCGAAGGTTCTGGAATTTCATCGTTGAATCTCCCTGATTCGTTCTGGTGGTGTTGGACGCGGGCAGCAGCACGAGTGCTCGCGTAACGGACGGTAACACTACACAAGAATCGGGCCGGTTCGTCTAGGCCGGTAAATACCCAGCCGTCGCCAGAGGCGCACTCTCCATGAACCGAGCGCCCGACCCACCCGTAGGCTGGGTTGCAGCGCAGCGGAAACCCAGCGCTGGATTCGGGCCACGGTGCTGCTGGGATTGCGCTTCGCTCCATCCCAGCCTACGCAGGGGTTCAGGGTCCGTCGGCAGGTCCGCAAGGAACACGGGAAGCTCTCCATGAACCTTGCGCAGACCGTAGGGCGGGTCGTGACCCGCCGCTTTTGCTCGGGCTTGACGACGGCGGGTCACGACCCGCCCTACACCGGGTCATGGCCCAGAGGCCCTAATCGGCCGACACGCTGCGGCTCTGTGCCCAGCTCCTCAGGTAGTTCATCTTCTCGGCCATCACCACCGACAGCGGGCGCGTCACCGACAGTTCGTGCGCGATACCGTCGGTGCTCAGCGGCTCGCTGCGGCCGTGCGCCGCGTACAGCGCCGATACCACCGCCTGTTCGATTTCGGCGCCGGAGAAACCGTCCGAAGCCTGCGCCAGCCGCGGCAGATCGAAAGCGGCCGGGTCCTGGCCGCGCTTTTTCAGGTGGATGGCGAAGATCGCGCTGCGCACCTCGGGCTTGGGAAGATCGACGAAGAAGATTTCGTCGAAGCGGCCTTTGCGCAGCAGCTCCGGCGGCAAAGCGGCGATGTCGTTGGCGGTGGCGACCAGGAACACCTTGTCGCGGCGCTCGGCCATCCAGGTCAGCAGGGTGCCGAGGATGCGCTTGCCCGGGCCGCCATCGTCACCGCTCTCGCTGGCCAGGCCTTTTTCGATCTCGTCGATCCACAGCACGCAGGGCGACATCACGCCGGCGGTCTTCAGCGCGTCGCGCAGATTGCGCTCGGTTTCGCCGTAGAACTTGTTGTACAGCGCGGCAAAATCCAGCCGCAGCAGCGCCACGCCCCAGGCACCGGCGACTGATTTCGCCGCCAGGCTTTTGCCGCCGCCCTGCACACCGAGCAGCAGCAGGCCCTTGGGCGGGTCCAGGCCCGGTGGCGGCGTGTCGGACAGGAACACGTCCCGGCGGTCCGCCAGCCAGCGCTTCAGCGTCGCCAGGCCGGCGACGTCGGCCATCTTCGTGGTATTGAGTTCAAAGCTGAGCACGCCGCCCTGGTCGAGCAGCTTGTACTTGGCGGCCTGCACCGCCGGCAGATCGGCGTCGGACAGCACGCCGTCGTCGGCGATCGCGTTGCGGATCAGGCGCCGCGCGTCGGCATGGGTGAGACCCAGCAGGTTGCGGGTCAGCGCGGTGATCGCGGCCTGCGTCGCCTGCACGCGGCGCTGTTGCCTGGCGCCCCAGGCCTGGGCTTCCTCGAGCACCAGCGCCTTGAGCTCGTCCAGCGTCGGCAGTGCCATCTCGACGCGCGTCGCCACCGCGCGCAGCTCCGCCGGCACGCTCAGCGCCGAGCCGACCAGCACCAGCGTGTGCGGCACCTGGGTATGGCGCAGGCCGATTTCGCGCAGCTGCGAAACCGTCAGCGGGTCTTCCAGATAGCGCGCCAGATCGTGCAGCAGGAACAGCGCCAGCTCATGTTGCGCGAGGATCTGCGCCAGGATGTCGGCGGCCTGGTTGTCGCCGCGGTCACCGGGCACCGCAGTACCGTCGCCGCGACTCAGCCCCGACGCCAGGCTCCAGCGGTACAGCGGTCGGCCGCAGCGCGTGGCGACACGCGCGAATACGTCTTCCACCCGCGCCGCGTCGCTGCTGTCGACAAAGATCAGCGGCGTGCGTGCGTCGACCAGCAGGGCCAGATCTTCGAGGTCGCTCATGGGCAATCCACTTTTTTACTCCTTCCCCCGCTTGCGGGGGAGTCGTTGGCCCCGGCGAGGATCGACTTCATGTCGATCCGAGTTAAGCCAACGACGGGATGGGGGCGGACGACAGCGCCGCGCCTTCATGCCCCCACCCCAGCCCTCCCCCGCAGGCGGGGGAGGGAGTATCAGCGTGATTTGGCTTTACGCTGCGCCGGGCGCGGCGCAGTCGATGTTGATTAGAATCGGTTCAGGCGCATGGTGCGTCAAGGGAGCGGCACATGGGTTTTCGCTGGTGGCCGGCCTTAATGGGCTTGATCCTCGCATCCGCTCAGCCGGCGTTTGCCGCAGCACCTAAAACCGTCGAATCGCCGCCGCTGAGCAGCGTGCTCGCCAAGACCGCGGTCGGCGAAGTCGCAGCCGGCACTACCCAGGTGCCGCTGATCACCTGGGGCGGCGACATCGCGACGATTCTCGCCAACGGCAATGCCACGCGCACCGTAGCCGGCTCGGCGTTCGCGGCGGAGGGCCTGGATCTGAATCTGGTGCGCGAAGACGTATTCGCCAAGCAGGTCGACGCGTACATGACGGGCCGCTCGCCGTACCTGCGCGGCACGCTCGGCATGATCAACATGGCTGCCGACCTGCTCAACAAGGACCCGCGCACCAGGCCGGTGGTGATCTACCAGATGACCTGGTCCGCCGGCGGCGACACGCTGGTGGTCAAGCAGGGCATCGGCTCGGCGCGCGATCTGAAAGGCAAGACCATCGCACTGCAGGCCTACGGTCCGCATGTCGACTACCTGACCAAGATTCTCGGCGATGCGGGCTTGTCGCCGTCCGACGTCAAGATCCGCTGGCTGGCCGATCTGACTGGCACCGACGACACGCCGATGCGCGCGTTCCAGCAGAAAGACGTCGACGCCGCGTTCGTGATCACGCCCGACGCGCTGGTGCTGACCTCCGGCGGCACCGTCGGCAGCGGCGCCGAGGATTCGGTGAAAGGTGCGCGCATCCTGCTGTCGACCAAGACCGCGAACAAGATCATCGCCGACGTCTACGCGGTGCGCAGCGACTATCTGGCGAAGAATCGCAAAGCGGTCGAGAGCTTCGTCCACGGGCTGATGGCCGGCGAAGAAAAACTGCGCGCGCTGATGGCGGCCAAGCCGCGCGGGCCTGAGTTCAAGGCGGCGATGGCGGCAAGTGCCAAGATCCTGCTCGACAGCGAGCAGGCGGCCGGCGACGCGGAAGGCTTGTACGGCGACGCCGAATTCGTCGGCCACCGCGGCAACGTCGAGTTCTTCGCAACACCCGGTTATCCACGCAACCTCGACAAGCTCGACGCGGAGATCCAGGCTGCGTTTTCCAGCATGGGACTCGCGTCCGGCAGCGCCAGGCTCGCGGCGGCGGGCTGGGATTACGCGAAGCTGGCGCAGGGCCTGAGCAGCGCCGGCAAGACCGCCGAGGCGACGCGTTTCGACGAGAACCAGGTCGCCGCGGTGGTCACACGCAAGCAGCAGCAGGGCACCTTGGCCGACGGCGAGCTGTTCTCGTTCGAGATCTTCTTCCAGCCGAATCAGAACGGTTTTTCCGCTGATCTGTATCAGGAGGCTTTCGCCAAGGTCGTCGATCTCGCCTCGACTTACGGCGGCGCGCTGATCACGGTCGAAGGGCATAGCGACCCGATGGCCTACCTGCGCGACAAGAAGGCCGGCAAGCCCGACGTGGTGCTCGGCCAGATCAAGCAGGCGGCCAAGAACCTGTCGCTGTCGCGCGCGGTCGCGGTGCGCGACAGCGTGCTCGCCTACGCGCAGGCCAAGGGCGTGAGCCTGGACGCGAGCCAGTTCGCGGTGGTCGGCCACGGCATCGCCAATCCCAAGTCCGGGCTGTGCGGCAGTGACCCCTGTGCGCCAAAGAACGAGCGCGAATGGCGCGACAACATGCGCGTGCAGTTCCGCATCATCCAGGTCGAGGCCGAGTCCTCGGTCTTCAAGCCGCTCTGATGGCCGTGAACAACACACGCAAAGGCAAGAGCCGCGGCCGCATCGGCTGGGCGTTGTTCGCGCTGGTCGCCTACCTGCTGGTGAAGCATTTCCGCGGCGAACACGAGGATCCGAAGAGCAAGACCGAGCCGGCCTCGATCATCGAAGTGAGCGACGATGACGGCGCCGGCAGCGACACGCTGCCGAGCGGCATCTATGCGCAGACCGCGACGCGCGACGACTGGCCGCCGATGCGCGCCCGCAATGCCGACGCGGCCGCCAGCGGCGTGCCGGCGGCGACCGCGAACTACTACGTCGTGCTCGACGGCTCCGGCAGTATGCATCGCGTCGACTGCTCCGGCGGCAAGCCGAAGATCGAGGTCGCGGTCGCCGCGCTGTCGCGCTTCGTCCAGTCGGTGCCCGCGCAGGCGAATCTCGGCCTGGCGGTGTTCGACGACGCCGGGCTGTCCGAGCGCGTGCCGCTGGGCATCGGCAACCGCGATGCCTTCCGCAAGGCGCTGCAGAAAGTCGAGGTGCACGGCGGCACGCCGCTGAAGTCCGCCATCGAACTCGGCTACGGCAAGCTCACCACGCAGGCGCGTCAGCAGCTAGGTTACGGCGACTATCACCTGGTGCTGGTCACCGACGGCTATCCCGATCCGGCGAGTGAAGATCCGGCCGACGCGGTGAACACCCTGCTGAGCCATTCGCCGGTGGTGCTGCACACGATCGGATTCTGTATCGGCGAAGAGCACGTGCTGAACCAGCCGGGCCGCGTCTACTACACCGCCGCCGACAGTCCCGAACAGTTGAACGAAGGCCTGGGCAATGTGCTGGCCGAGGCGCCGGCCTTCGATGTCAGCGACTTCCAGGATCAGACGGCGAAACCGTGACGGTTCACGTCAAGATTTTCATCAGCGTGATTCTGCTGGGCGTGCTGGCGATCGTCGGCTGGCGTTATGCCGAGCCGAAGATCCGCGACTACCAGCAGCGCAGCACCTCCGACGCGGCCGGCAGCAAGGGGCGCATCGTCGTCGGTGTCGACAGCTGGGTCGGTTACTTCATGATCTGTTCGCCGCAGCTGACCAAGCGCCTGCGTGCGGAAGGCTATGCGCTGCAGTGCGAGGACGACCATGCCGACACCGCCGGCCGTATCGGCAAGCTCGCCGACGGTCGGCTGGATTATGCGGTCGCCACCGTCGACAGTTATCTGTTGAATGGCGCGGCCAGCGCGTATCCGGCGACGATCGTCGCGGTCATCGACGAATCCAAGGGCGGCGACGCGATCGTCGCGCGCGCATCGGTGGTGCCGAATCTCGACGCGCTGAAAGCGCAGGCCGGTGCGCGCATCGCGTATACGCCGGCGTCGCCGAGCGAGCATCTGCTGAAGAGCGTCGGCGTGCACTTCGACATCCCCGAGCTGCAGAAGAAAGGCGGCGCCTGGCGCGTCGAAACCGATGGTTCTTCGGCTGCTCTGGACAAGCTGTTGAAAGGCGAGGTCGATGTCGCCGTGCTGTGGGAGCCGGATGTGTCGCGCGCGTTGGCAAGCCCCGGCATCGTCAAGCTGCTCGGCACCGAGGACACCGACCGCCTGATCGTCGACGTGCTGCTCGCCTCGCGCCGCAGCGTGCAGCAGGAATCGGCGCAGCTGAGCCTGCTGCTTCGAGCCTACTTCGAAACCCTGCGCTGGTACGGCGAGCATCCGGCCGAGCTGGAGAGCGATGTCGCCGCCTACACCGCGCTGCCGCCGGCGCAGGCGCGCACGGTGATGCAGGGCGTGGCCTGGGCCGGGCTCGACGACAACGGCGCGCAGTGGTTCGGCATCCTTCCGTCCGGCCTGCCGGGCGATGAAGGCCTGCTCGACACCATCAACGGCACGCTCAAGGTACTGATCGCGTCCGGCGACTTCCCGCGCAATCCGCTGCCGGACCAGGACCCGCTGCGGCTGACCAACCGCCAGTTCGTCGCCAGCCTGTATCTGCCGCAGGCGCGGCCCGAACTCGCTGGCAAGAGCGACACGCTGGCGCTGGAATTCCAGCCGCTGGACGACGCCGCCTGGGATCGCTTGAAGCAGGTGGGCACACTGCGCATCGAGCCGATCGGCTTCACCCGCGGCACCGCGTCGCTGGACGAAGACAGCCGCCAGACGCTCGACGACATCGCCGACAAGCTGCGCCGCTATCCGCGCTACCGGCTGCTGATCAAGGGCCACACCGGCCTCGGCGGCGACGACGCGGCGAACCTGCAGCTGTCGAAGGATCGCGCCCAGGCCGCTGCCGACTACCTGTTGCAGAACTTCAAGATGGATGCCGACCGCGAACGCGCAGTCGGCTACGGCTCGAGCCAGCCGCTGCCGCGCCAGGCCGGCGAGAGCGATCGCGCCTACGCGTATCGCTTGCCGCGGGTCGAGTTCGTGCTGCTGGCCGAGCCCTACTGATGGCGGCGGACCCGGCAGGCCGATCCGCAAAGCCCAACACCGACTTCTCGGCACAGGCGGTGTCGCGCGCGGTGCTCGGTCGCAGCTTGAGCCAGCCGCATGTCTTGTACCCGGCCGCGGTCGGCATACTCGGCGGGCTCGCCGCCGCGGTGCTCGGGCCGTCGATGATTTTCGTCGCCCCGGCCGCGATCGGCGCCGTGATCGGGCTCGGCGGCTGGGCGCTGGATTTCACCATGCGCCGAGATAAGCACGCGGCCGATTACCTGAAGCGCCTGCAGGAAGCGCTGGCCGGCCGCGCCGATGAAACCATGGCGCGCCTGCGCGGTGAGTTCGCCGAGGTGTCGTTCGAGCCGGGCCAGGCCCAGCTCGACGCCTTCAAGGAAAAGTACCAGGCCTTCGAAGGCCTGCTGCGCCGCAAGCTCGACCCGAAGGAGATGACCTTCAGCCGCTTTCTCGGCATGACCGAGCAGGTGTTCCTGGCGGGGCTGGACAATCTGACGCGGATTTCCGATGCGCTGAAAGGCCTGTCGGCGATCGACGTGCAGCACATCGCGCGGCGGCTGCAGCACCTGGAGACCGACGGCATCGAATCCGAGGCCCAGGACCGCGAGATCGCGACGCTGAAAGAGCGCATGAGCCTGCTCGAGCGGCAGCGCAACCGCATCGACGGCTGGCTCGCCGAGAACGAAATCGCGATGACCCAGATCGACCAGGCGATGGCCGCGATCGGCGAGATGGATACCTCGCAGGGCCATGCGGCGATGGATATCGATGCGGCGATGGCGGAGCTGCGGACGATCGCGTCCAGAGCGCAGAAAATCGGCAAGACGATATAGGCCCGCCCCCCGAATTAGCCGTTTTGAACATCAAATTACGACTTCAGAACTCCGGCCCCGATCTTCCCCAACATCCAAGCCGATGTTCTTCAACATGCTCCCCGCATCAAAAAGAACCGGCGCCGATCTTCGCCAACATCGGCGCCGAACTTGTACCACTATCTTTAACTAGTTCAGAACATCCTCCCCCGATGTTCCGAACATCCAATTGATACTTCAGAGCGTCGGCGCCGATGCCCAACAACATCGACACCGATCTTCAGAACATCGGCGAGCAGCTTCCGAACATCCAAGCCGTACTTCCGAAGCTATTTTTTCCCTCGCCAAAACCACAGCGCTCCGCAGATCAAGCGGCATGCAGATCAGTTCGTGTACGAGTTCCCGAAAGCCGGTCCGATCACAGGCCGAGTTCGACCCGCGCCCTCTATGGGCGCTAGTCACAGGCGCTTGTACAGAGCAGCGAAAGCCTCGGCCGGAACCGCCTTGCTGTACAAAAAACCCTGCGCCTGATCGCAACCCCGGCCGCGCACGAATTGCAGTTGCTCCTCGGATTCGACCCCTTCCGCGGTGACCGTCATTTTCAGGGTCTGGGCCATTGCGATGATGGCGCTGGTGATCGCCTCGTCGGCGATATTGACGCCCAGGCCCCGGACAAAGGAGCGATCGATCTTGATCTTATCGACCGGGAACCGGGTCAGGTACGACAGGCTGGAATAACCCGTACCAAAATCATCGACGACGACGCGAAGGCCCAGTTTTTGAAGCGCGTGCAAGATGGCAGCCGCTTCATCAGGATTGCGCATCAAGGTCCCTTCGGTGATTTCAATCTCCAGATTGCCCGCGGGAAAGCCGGATTCGGAAAGCGCTGATTCAACCATGTCCAGCCAGCCGCGATCCCGAAACTGTCCTGACGCCACATTGACGGACAGCATCAATGCACGTCCGGTCGCGGCCTGGATCTCCACGCCTTGCCTGCAGGCTGTCCGCAATACCCAGTCGCTGAGCCGGACCATCAGGCCGGCCTGTTCGGCCACCGGGATGAACCGCTCGGGTGGGATATCGACGCCGTCGTGCTGCCAGCGCACCAGCGCTTCCATGCCCTCGACCGCTCCGGTCGAAAGGCACACAAAGGGCTGGTAATTGACCGTCAGCGTGTCCTCGTTGATCGCGCGCAGCAAGGCGCCGCCCAACGCCAGATGATCCTCGGCGAGTTTCATCAGGGACCGATCGAACCATTGATACTGGCTGCGTCCGAGAGACTTGGCCTTGTACATCGCCTGGTCGGCGAACTTCAGCAGATCATCGGTATCGAGGCCGTCGGTTGGATAAAGGCTGGCTCCGACACTGGCCGTCACCAGGAAATCGAAACCGTCGACCCGGGAAGGGTCATTCAGGGAATCCACGATCCGCTTCAGGATCGGCGTGAAGGCGCTGCGCGACTCGCCCTCGGCGAGCACGATCACGAACTCGTCGCCGCCCAGCCGGGCAACGGTATCCACGTCTCTTACGCATCGTTTCAGGCGCTCCGCCACCTCGAGCAGCAGGCGGTCGCCGATGTGGTGCCCCAGCGTATCGTTGACGTTCTTGAAGTGATCCAGGTCGAGCATCAGCACCGCGACCTGGCCGCCATGCCGCACCGAAGTGCGGATCGCCATGTCGAGCCGATCGAGCATCAGCGCCCGGTTCGGCAAGCCGGTCAGCGCATCGTGATGGGCCAGATGGCGGATGAGGCCCTCGGCCCTTTTTCGCTGGGTGATGTCGTAGGCGACTTGCAGAAAGCCGGTGATCGAGCCGCCGTCGTCGCGCAGCGCCGCGATTGCGACATTGACCGGGATACCGTCGCCCTGCCTGCGAATGTAAGTCCACTCGCTTTCGTCGCCGTGGGCTGGCTGGCCCGACGCGATGATCACGCTGAAATCGGAGCTGATGTGCTGCTCGAGCTGCCGGCTCAGATTGCGCGAGCGCTCCTCCAGTTCTTGCGTCTCGTAGATCGACAGGCATGACAGGCCCACGAGTTCCTGGCGCCCGTAGCCCAGCAAGCGCTCGGCGGCCGGATTGGAGGACACGATCCGGCCCTCCAGATCGGTCGCAATCACGCTGAACGGGATCGTATCGAGAATCGACCGACGCAGGCGGTTGGCGCCTTCGGCTCTAAGCAGTCGTTCGGTGTTCAATCGGGAGCTGATGTCGATCACCGACGCCAGCGCAAATGTGCCTTCATCGATCTGGAGCGGATTCAGGCCCAGCTCGACGGGCACTTCTGTCCCATCCTTGCGCAGCCCGAACAGCCCGCGGCCATCGCCCATCGCACGCGCAGCCGGATGCTTGAAGAAGCTGCTGCGAAGCGCGCGGTGCTGCGCCCGGAATCGGTCGGGTATCAGGATCTCGGTCGGCTTGTTCAGCAGCTCGCATCGATCGTAGCCGAACAGAATTTCCGCCTCGGCGTTGACCAGCGTGATCAGGCCTTTTTCGCCGACCATCAGCATCGCGTTCGGCGCGGCCTCGATAACCGATCGCAAGCGTGCTTCGGACCGCATCCTTTCGTTCTCGATCGAACCGGCGAGCGCTTCATTGGCGATCTTCAGTTTCGGCATGCACTTATCTCGTTGCCACGGCGACGCTTTCTCCAGGTCACAGGCGCCTATCGATATCCGCATGCGGCGTGTCCCCATCTCGGCGTATACAACGGCACCGCCTCCATACGCCCTGCGTCGGGGCTAGCCGTCTATTACGCCGAAGCGGTTATTCCCGCAGTTGTCCTTGGCCACGGCATCATTGAATCCGGTAGTCTGCAACAAATCAGATTTCCGTCCTGCGATTGGTGCTTGGAGAAGACATACTCATGACTCATGGATCAGATCGGCTGCGCGTCGAGTTCTGGGGAAGCAACGCCAACTGGCGGGACGGCCGGCCCTGACATGTCGCCGCTGATTTTGATGGCGATGCCCGAGCCTTCAACTCGTGAAGCCCTGGTCCGCGCCTTTGCAAGCACCGGTCTGAGAGCCCGACTCGGCGACGGGATGTTCGATCCGCTGTGCTGGCATCAATCCCTGTCGGATCGCTACAACAACACCGGCGAGAACCTGCGCCTGTTGCTCGAAGCGGGTTCGGCGGTGAGCGCCGCGCCGTTCTTGCTCGGCATCGATCGCTTGCAAAGCAGGGCCGGGCGGGAGTCGATCCACTGGTCGCTCAAGCCATCGCGAGTGCCGGACGAGTTTGCGATGCTGCTGCAGTCGCTCCGCAACGCGCTGGCCGCCAAACATCTGGACGAGCTGGCCGGCCACACGGCGCACATCACGATCAGTTACCGCGCCCCGATCAAGCAGGCGACGATACGGATTCCGCCGGTACTGTGGACGATCGACGAGTTCATGCTGGTCCGCGGCGGTGGCGAGCCTTATCGATATGAGGTGCTGCGCCGCTGGAAGCTCAGCGGCAAATCCGAACCCGCCAGCGGCCAGCTCGATTTTTTTGGCGGGCGGTGACGATTGCCCGCGCCGATTGACCGTGTTCTGTTGGAAAAGTGATAGAAAATACGCTCGTTAAAATCATTCCGGACCCACAGTGGCTATGAGCGACTACACCGTTTTGAAGCAGGTAACCTTGACTCCCGCACATGTTGCAACTGGCAAAACGAGACATGTGAAGGGCGGAGAGGTCCTGCCGCCTGCGCATTCTCTTCAGCTCGTCAAATTCGATGAAGACGGGTTTTACTTGCTGCACTTTGACGCTGACCGTGGCGAGGTAACGGATACTTTTCATGCAACGGTAGATGACGCTCTCAATCAAGCTAATTGGGAGTTTGGAATTCAAACTGCCGATTGGATACTTGCGGTGCAGCGAGTGTAGGGTGGGCAGGTTTCATCTGCCCACGCGGTTCTCGTCGTTGATTGTTTCGAGCGCCGCTTGTGCGAACGCGCCCGCAGGCCGAAACTCGCGTGTAGGCAAAATCCGATTTGAAATGGAGGTGCATCAGAGCGAAGCGGCCCGTAGGCCTCGACCGCGTCTAGGAAAAGTCGCTGTCAGTACGACGAACCTGCGTCGGGCGACCCTGAAGCTAACAATAATCCCTACGATTGGCACACCTGCTGGAGGCGCTATAGCGTTCGCGGGGGTGTCCCTGGTATCTAGGTGTGAAGGATACCGAGTGCCCGAGCGCGACACAGTTGCATCAACACCTGGCTCCGATCCTGGTCGGACTTTCTTATTTTATCATTCATGAAAAGCTGGTCATATGTCGGATCTGCGCCCAGAAGGCCTCGAGCGGTGCGTGCTATTGGATCATCGAGTTGATAGTGCTGAAGGATCTTCTGTCGACGAGCTTCGCTGTACTCGGAACCGGCTCGGCTCGCAACTCCGAGTGTATCCAGAGCAACACATGTTTCGATAGTTTTGGAAGCTCTTTCTTCCTCTTCGCTACCACTTGCCCCGGCCCTTGAGCAGGACCCCGCCCGTGCGATCGCATGGAAGAGTTCATGTGAAATTATCCGCACCGCGTCAGAGAGCATCTGCAAATCGCCGCCGCTTCTTAAAACGAAGAGCGCGTCTGGATGCCTGCTGAACGACGCTGTGGTTGCTTTTGCGTTGTATCCAGTTCCGGGAGCAATGAGCCGTACTCGAATGTCGCCGACCGGGACGACGCAAGATGTAACTTCCGATAAAGAGCGCATCGCTGCACTGATGCGATCAACTGGCAACTCGGCTTGCCGTGTAGACTCCTCGGTGATCGGAGGGGCCAACTCCACCCGCACCTTATAGTGGTCAAAGTAAGACGCCGTGGTGGGAAGCTCTACCCAGGACTCGTTACCGCTCTCGCCTTGCAAAGCGTTATAGACAGTGAGGAGCGTAAGTGGGCCGAACCGGTGGGCGGCCGTACTGTGAATCTCAACCGGGGTCTCTCCACTGCTGGTCGGACTGCTCATGCATGCAGAGAGCAGCACGCACGCACAAAGAAGCGCTGAGCCGAACATCCGAGCCCGTTTGCGATTATTCACCTTCACTTCCTGCAATTATGCATATCGGCGCGTGGGCGGGAACCCACGCGGCGATCTACTTCAGTCTAAGTTGCAGTTCGGGGTGCTCGGCGGGCAGGCCCTGTCCTTGCGCTGGCGCGTCGCCGTGAAGTTTGCCAATGACCAGCCGTCCCTTATTTGCGCGCACTGGATTTCACCAAGGATGAGCTGATCCAGGCTTTCAAGGGCTCGGGTCGCCAGGGCCGGGCAGCGCGATCTTCCTGCAGAACGCCACGTAGCGCGGATCGTCCTTGTAGGCGCTCAGGAAAGGATCGACGCGAACCAGGAACGCGCCGGGATCATGCGTGGCGCGCGCACGCTCCAGCCATTCGAAGACCTTGTCGGGCTCCTTGCGCAAGGCATACACGGCGGCGATCTGCGCGCCGCTGCTGTCGGCGTTTTCGTCGATCAGCTGCTTGAGCTGCGCATCGGCCTCGGCGCGCTCGCCGTTGGCGTAGTAGGCGAGCGACAAGGCGTAGTTGCGCCAGAACGGATTGGTTTCCTGCTTGGCCAGATCGACCGCGGCCGCAGCATGGCCGCGCAGGATCTGCAGGATCGCCAGCTGCATGTAGCTCTGGCTGCCCAGCGGCTGCAGCTCGATGGCTTTGCGCAGCGCGGCCTCGGCTTCATCGTAGGCGCCCTTGCCGGTCAGCGTGCGTGCAAGGTAATAGAGCGCCGTGCTGAACAGCGGATCGACGACGAAGGCCTGGCGGTACAGCACAGCCGCTTCGTCGAAGCGGCCTTCGTTCGCTTTTCTGAAACCCAGGGTCATCAGCAGCAAGGCGTCCTGGGGCAGCCGTTCGAGCGCGCGGTGAAACTCCGCGCCGGCGCCGATCCAGTCGAGATCGCCGTTCTGCAGCAGGATGCCGCGCGCGAAGTGCGCTTCGCCCAGATCCGGTGCCAGGCGCAGCGCGGTATCGGCCGCGCTGCGGGCTTTGGCCATCGACTGGCGTATTTCGTCGGCTGTGCCGCCGAGCGTACTCGCGGCCAGCGTCAGCGTGCTGGAAAGCCGGGCCCAGGCCAGCGCGTAATCCGGATCGAGTCGGATGGCTTGCTCGTAGCAGTCGACGGCCTTGCGATAATCCTCGGCGGTACGGCGCTGGAAGTAGTAGTTGCCCTGCAGCAGCGCGTTGTAGGCCTCGACGTTCTGATTGGAGGGCGTCGCCGCCGTCGGTGTCTGCACCGCCTGCGCGTTGTTGCCGAGCAGCGCGATCTTCAGCTGGCCTGCCACCGAAGAGGCGATCTCGCTCTGCACCGCGAAGATGTCCTTGAGTTCGCGGTCATAAGTCTCCGACCAGACGTTGACCCCATCGGCCGACTTCACCAGCGCGACGGCGATGCGCACGCGATCCGACGATTTGCGCACGCTGCCTTCCAGCAGGTACACCACGCCGAGTTTCTCGCCGATGGTCTTGCTGTCGTCGCGGGTGTTGCGGAACTGGAACGACGAGGTGCGGCCGATCACCTTGAGGCTGCTCAGCCGCGATAGCGACGAGATCAGTTCTTCCGATATGCCGTCCGAGAAATAGTCGTTGGACGGGTCACCGGTGGAATTCGCCAGCGGCAGCACGGCGATGGATTTGCCGACCGCCGCCGTTGTTACCGGCTCAATCGCATTCCGGTGCAGCACCAGCCGGTCGGCCAGCAGCACGACGACTGCGAGGCTCAATACGGCGATGATCCAGCGATCCATCGCCTTGCCGGTCTGCTGCGTGACCGAGGCGCTGCGGTCGATCTCGCTCTCCAGCTTGATGCCCTGCGGTGTCCACTCGTAGAACCACGAGAACGCCATCGCAAAAGGAAAGCCGACCACCACTGCGATCACGACGACGCGAACCGTCGCATTCGGAATGTCGAAGAACGGGAACACCTGCGTCGCGACCTGCACGATCAGCCAGGCCGCGCCGGCATAGAACACCGCGGCGCGGTGGACGTTGCGGCGCTGCAGTTCTTGGAAGAAGCGCAGCGTGGCCGGGCGCGTGCTCATGGCGGTGTGTTCGCTCCGTTGCCGGTTTCGCGGCTCGCGAGCGGCCGCGTGAATACGGCGCCGGTGCGCAGCCGGCCCCCGTTCGACGGATTCCTGTAGGTCGATCTGATCAATGTTGTATCAATGTCGTGACGGCGCTTGCGAAGTTTGCCCTTGGGCGGCTCCCCGGGCTCATCGCAGGCAGCCGTCCGGTAGAGGCTCAAGTTTCCCATGCTCGAACGGATCGTGCCTCATCCCCTCTCCCGCAAGCGGGAGAGGGTCCCGCGCAGCGGGGGGTGAGGGCTTGAGGCTGCTCCGTCATAGCAGCGGCTGCGGCGGAATCACGGCGCTGGCGCGCCGCCCTCTCCCGCTTGCGGGAGAGGGGACTTCAAGTTAGTGCCATTCCCCGAGCTAATGGGGTTAAGCGCGGCCTGAGGGTGATCGATGCGCGTCCATGGCAGACTCCTGGCTCCGAACCGGAACCGGCGCGATGGAGTGGCCCGCCCCACATGGTCGAATCTTCGTCGAAGCTGCTTGAGCGCGTCCGTGAACAATTTCCGGCGCTCTTCATCACGCTGGTGAGTGTGCTGGTGGGCCTGGTGTTCCAGGACCTCGTAACCGAGGCGCGAGCGCGGATGACGCTCTGGCCGCTGACAACCGACAGCCTGCTGACCTGGGGCCAGCTCTTTGCCAACGGCACGTCCGCGCTCACGGTGTGGATTGTGTATTCGCACATCGGGATTTCGCGGCGGCACATCCCAACGCTGGGCGACTCCATCGTCGCCGTCCTCCCGCCGATCCTGATACTGGCGGCCACCTCATTCGTGGGGCGACCGGATGATGTCGTGACCTGGTTCTACCTGGCGAGCGCGTACCTCGCCAGCTGCGTGGTGGCGATCCAATGGACGCTTCGACTGACACTGGCGGAGGATGGCCTGGCTTCCTTCCGGCACCTGTTGCGTCCCACGGGCCTGCTATCGATCCCGTATTTCGGCGCGCCGTTCTATGCCGCAATCGGGTGGGCCGACCAGCACGGCTTCGTCTCGCCCTGGTTGCGGGTCGCCTGCGCGGCGCTGCCGGCACCCGCCGCGCTGATGTGCTCGTTCCTGTTCTTCCGCGACTGGCACCGGGCGCTTTACGCGGCGGAGTAGCAGGGTGCTGCGATGGGCGCCCGAGCCGGAATTGAAAGCGGGTGACCGGAGGGGGCGTTCGTCATCGCTGAAGCGGCGCGTGATGAGTGTCTGCTTGCAGCCCGGAGCGGGCATTGAAATAGTTGCCAAGCTGTCATCGCGAAACTCTTTGGAACACACCCATGGACGCGACAATACAAGCAACAGTCCCGGATCAACTGGTCAAGCAGGCGCAGCGTCTGGTGGATCAAGGCTGGGCCGGCAGTGTTGAGTCCATCGTGGCCGAATCTCTGCGGCGCTATCTTGAATCGCACGAGCAAACCCTGACCGAGCAATTCATCCGTGAAGATCTGAAATGGGGGCTGCTGGGCAGTAACTGACAAGTCCGCCGCTGTGTCGGCAGTCGCTACGGCCCGACGGGCGATGCGGGAACCCGAGCAGATCCTGGGTGCGTTGCAGGCGTTAAGAAGCGCGATCGACGTACAGAGTTTGGCGGCCTCTTGTCCGCTTTCAGCCTAGGAGGACATGGATTTCCTGCCATTCTTCCGGCCGTCGCGGAACCGACCACGCATGGCTGCTTTAAAGGATTTCCGCTGTAAGACTGGGCTTTCGTCACATATTCGTACACAACCTGGCCTCAGCATACGAGCATCAGCTGTCAGAATGAGGGGCCTACGATCGCTATGGTCCTGACCTAATGACGAACCTCTCCTGTCGCTCGCCGTCCTTGCTGGTTTGGTTGCTTTGCTTGACGGCGCTCATGGCCGCCTGTGGCGGAGGAGGAGGGAGTTCAGCCGGCGGAAACGAAGGAGAGAGTTTGAGTCTATCCACGAGGTCGGTTTCTGTTCGTTCGGACACTTCAACCGGTGGCCCGATAGTAAATAATCCGTTGACTTTTACGATCAAGAACCCGCAGGCAGGTCAGTACTATTATTCGATTGCGTATACCGGTGGGGCGATCGGTGGTGTTGCCTCGAACGGTGTGACCGGTTTTCAATCCAGCAGTGGGAATCCTCTTGCGGGTACTAACACGAAGTTGGCGCCAGCGATTGGTGAAACGATCTACGGCGTCATGGATGGCGGCGCCGGGAGTGTCAATGGGATCACGTTTATTGCGCCCACAACTATGGGGGCTGGGAGGTACAGCGATACCTTAACTATCGCGGCTTGCTACGACGCGGCATGCTCTCAACAAGTGCCTGGCAGCCCCCAAACCGTGGATGTCGCCTATGTCGTGACTGGCGATACCACGCCGATCACCAATGTCACCGTTCCGCTTTTTCTCAAGGCCGAAGCATCTTCCAGTCAGACGACTGCGATGACGACATCCTTTCAAGTCAGCGCGATCAATCTTCCACCGCGCGGTGCATATGTTTTTATCGACTCCAATACGTCCGCAGCAATTACCGGCATCACCTTTGAGTCGTCTGCGAGCCGTACAGATCAGGCTGCGGATGGAGTAGTTACCGTTAAGTTGGCTGCACCTTCGGAGATCGGACCGGGGATATATAACGACACGCTGGAAGTGAAGGTATGTTTCGATGCCAACTGTTCGACTCCGGCGCATGGCAGCCCGTGGACGGTACAGCTCACATATGTAGTTGACGGCTCAGCTGGAACGGATTATCAGGTCACCACTCTGCCAATTGTGACGGGCGGCATAGTCTGGAGCGACGTTACTAAAAAGATCTACGCACTTATTCCCGGCGACTCACCCCTGTACCCCGACACGATTGCGCAGATCGATCCATTTCTGGGGGAAATCGAAACCGCGGTGTCTCTGATTACTACGCCTGGAACGCTATCGATGTCCAGGGACCGGCAATATCTATACGCAGCAGCGCCGGGTATTGTGTACAGGCTCCGCGTTTCGGATTTGGGAGTTGAGTCCACCATTTCACTGGCGGCCAACCAATATGTAACGGCAATCAAGGAAGCTCCCGATTCGCCAAATACTATCGCCATTGAGCTGCCGACGCCGACAACCACCGTGACAGTGTTCGACAATGGTGCAGCGCGTCCGCAATCAATCGTGAGCACCGATGCGGAGTTCCTGGGTGCATTCTCCTGGGGTAACGACAGCAATTCTATTTTTGCGGGTCTGAGTACCTCTACGGGCCACTTCGTTGAACGAGTGACGGCTTCGAATGGAGGACTCTCTGCCGTGCAGACCGCTCCGGCTGACACGTCCCTGGGCGTGCTACTTTTCTCCGGCGACTTGCAATTCAGTGCGGGCACTCTGTATTGGGACGGCGGAGCCGCGTTCGACACGAATACAATGAAACTCGTGGCGCCGTTCACATTCGCTCCGAATAGCGACAACGTTCCGAGAAGCTACCGGCTCGCTTTAGATGCACCACGCGACCGCGCATATTTCTTGACGAATGAGCAGTCAGCGACCGCCGGGCCTTCCGTTGTGACGATCGAGGGGGTCGAGTTGTCGACTCGCAAAGAGTTGTGGGTAGCGAGATTCCCGTCCCAGAATATATCTGGCCAGCTAATACGTTGGGGGGACGATGGCCTCGCATTCGTCACTTCCGGAGGGAGTGAGTCCTTAGTTCTAATGTCCGGACCGCTTGTTGAGAAATAGAGGTCATCCGGTCGCTCGCTGACAAGGCCCGCGAGAGCGTTGGTTCATGGCCCGAAGCCGTGGGTTCGAGGTGTTGAATTCCTCGGATGGGCGGGGAGAGCAAGCGTAGGGTGGGCAAAGCGTAGCGTGCCCACGCTTTCACCGCCGTTCGCCTGCCGAGATAGAAGGTTCTTCCGATGCTCCTGCTCAATCCAAGCTCAGCAGGCCTCCCTCCACATATCGGTGAAAGCTTGAATAAGGCCAGTCCGCAACTCGGCTGACATGGGCGTGTTTGACCGGGTTGTAGTGGATGTAATCGACATGTTGCTCCAAGTCCCGCTCGTCTCGAAATCGGTGCTCCCAGAAGCGCCGCTGCCAGATGCCTTTTTCGCGTCGGTTCGACTTGCTCGCGCAGCGGGTGGCCGATGCGGGGAGGCCTCGCGAGAAGCCGGCTTTAATCTGGCTCCATCGAGTTGAGAAATCCGCGTCGTCCGGCGGCAAGGTCCAGATCGCATGCAGGTGATCAGGCAGGATGCAGATCGCGACGGTGTCGAACGGCCGTTGCCGCTGCACTTGGCCATACGACTGCCGAAGCCGGTCGATGTGTTCGGCCAACAGGTGGCCAGATCGATCGGCAAGGGCGACGGTGAAGAAATAGGTCGCGCCAGCGACCATGTTGCGACGATAACGGGACATACCTGCATTGTGTAGGGCGTCGCGTGGGCACGCTACGCTTTGTCCACCCTACCATTGGGCCAGGTGAAGTCGATGAGCGTCGGCTGTTGGCACATATACCTCGGTCGCGAGTCGCCTGAATCAGCCCTAATCGGACGGTCACGCCTGTGGAATGTGATTCGGCGGGAGAAGCGGAGCGTATCCCGCCGCACGGGCTCCAAGGGCGTATATTCCAAGGACTTCAGGTATCACTCAGGAGGACACCATGGCATTCGTCGAATGGTCGATGCAAGGGACCCAGGTATCGCATTGCAACTGCAATATCGGTTGCCCCTGCCAGTTCAACGCGCTGCCGAGTCACGGCCATTGCCGCGCATACATGTTCGTACAGATCGACCAGGGGCATTTCGGCGACGTCCAACTGGATGGCCTGCGTTGGGGTGGCCTGTTCGCCTGGCCGGGCCCGATTCATCTGGGCAGCGGCACGGCCATGGTGGTCGTCGACGACAGTGCCAGCGGGCCGCAGAAGGCCGCGATCGAAGCCATTGCCAGTGGGCAGGAAACCGATCCGGGCAGCCTGATCACGCAAGTCTTCAGCACCACGCTGACCAAGGTATTGCCGACACAAGTCAGCCCTATCGAACTTTCAATCGATTACAAGGGGCGCGCTGCACGCGTGCGCGTCAGCGACCTGCTCGACGGCAGGGCGGAATCGATCAGGAACCCCATCACCGGCGAGGCGCATGCGGTCAGCGTGAAGATTCCGCGGGGCTTCGAATATGAGGAAGCCGAATTCCTGATCGGCAAGGCCAGAACCTCCGGGCCGATCGAACTCAACTTCGACGATACGCATGCGCATATCGCGAAGCTGCACTGGGGCACCCACGGCGTCATCCGGTAGTTCGCGAAAGTGTCCGGCGCTGCAGCCTCACCGACGGCGGTCGAGGCCCTGCTGCGCCGCGAGCGCCTGCTGTATCTCGCCGCTCCGCTGACGGCGGCCACGCTGGCCTGGGTCTGGCTGGTCCCGGCCGCACTCGACATGTACGGCTCCATGAGCGGGCTTTCAATGTGGATGATGGCGGCGCATTGGGACCTGCGCTACGGCGCGCTGATCTTGCTGATGTGGACGGTGATGATGGCGGCGATGATGCTGCCGTCGTTGGCGCCGGCTCTATTGCTGTACGGCGGGATATGTCGCAGCGACACGGCCGGCGGGCCGCCCGCTTTGCGCGTCTATGCATTCGCGGCCGGCTATATGCTCGCCTGGGCCGCGTTCAGCGCGGCAGCGACCTTGCTGCAGTGGCAGTTGTTTCAGCGCGGCCTGCTCAACCCGATGATGGAGCTGAGCGATGCACGAATCAGTTCCGCCGCACTGATTCTGGCCGGCGTTTTCCAATGGACGCCGCTCAAGCGTAGCTGCCTCTCGCGCTGCCGCTCTCCGGCCGGGTTCATCAGCGAAAACTGGCGCCGCGGTGCCGGTGGCGGACTGCGACTCGGATTTCACTACGGCCTGTTCTGCCTGGGCTGTTGCTGGGCCTTGATGGCGGTGCTGTTCGTTTGCGGAATAATGAATCTCGCCTTCATTGTCCTGATCAGCATTCTGGTCGCACTGGAGAAGTCGACGCCCTGGGGTGTCGCCGCAGCCAGGCTCATTGGAGCTTCGTTGATTGCGTCGGGCGTCTACAGCCTAGCCTTTACCGGGTGAGCCGCTCAGGCCCGAGTCTCGCGCTGTTCCAGCACCTTGCCGTTGTCGTCGATGGTCTGCAGCCGGACGTTGAAGCCCCATAGCCGCGACAGGTGCTTGAGCACTTCGGACGAGCTGCTGTCGTCGAGCGGGCGGCCGCGGTGGCGGCGGTGGGCCAGGGTCAGCGAGCGGTCGCCGCGGTGGTCGTAGCGCGTGACCTGGATGTCCGGCACCTGGCCGTCGCGGTTGTACTGGTGGGACAGCAGCTGGCGGACGCGGCGATAGCCCTGCTCGTTGTGGATCGAGTCGACCAGCAGATGCTCGTCGTCCTCATGGTCGGCGATTGCGAAAAGGTGCAGTTCGCGGATCAGCTTCGGCGACAGGAACTGGCCGATGAAGGACTCGTCCTTGTAATTGCGCATCGCGAAGTCCATGACCTTGAGCCAGTCGCCACCCGCGATGTCGGGGAACCAGTCGCGGTCTTCCTGCGTCGGGTTTTCGCAGATGCGGCGGATGTCGGTCATCATCGCGAAGCCCAGCGCATATGGATTGATGCCGCCGTAGCCGCGCTGGTCGAAGCCGCGCTGCGCGATCACGTTGGTGTGCGAGGACAGCACTTCGAGCATGAAGCCGTCGTCGACCAGGCCCTTGTCGAACAGCCGGTTCAGCAGCGTATAGTGCCAGAACGTGGCCCAGCCCTCGTTCATGACCTTGGTCATGCCCTGCGGATAAAAATACTGCGCCATCTTGCGCACGATGCGCACGATCTCGCGTTGCCAGGGCTCCAGCTTGGGCGCGTGCTTCTCGATGAAGTACAGCAGGTTTTCCTGCGGCTCCGGCGGATAATTGGGCTCGGCGCCCGGCTTGCCGCCTTTGCCGGCGCCCTTGCTCGGCAGCGTGCGCCAGATGTCGTCGTACTGGGTGCGCGCGTACTCTTCGCGCTCGCGCTGACGCAGCCGTTCTTCGTCGGCGGACAGCGGTGTCGGCTGGCGGTAGCGATCCACGCCGTGGCTCATCAGTGCGTGGCAGGAGTCCAGAGTCGCCTCCACGGCTTCGTGGCCATAGCGCTCCTCGCACTTCATCACGTAGTTACGCGAGAACACCATGTAGTCGATGATCGCGTCGGCATTGGTCCACTGCCGAAAAAGATAATTGCCTTTGAAGAATGAATTGTGGCCGTAGCAGGCATGCGCAATCACCAGCGCCTGCATCGGCAGGCTGTTCTCCTCCATCAGGTAGGCGATGCAGGGGTTGCTGTTGATGACGATCTCGTAGGCCAGCCCGCGCTGGCCCTTGCGATACATCTGCTCGTTGCGGATGAACTCCTTGCCGTAGCTCCAGTGCGGATAGCCGATCGGCAGGCCCAGCGAGGCGTAGGCATCGAGCATCTGCTCGGACGCGATCACCTCGATCTGGTTCGGGAAGATGTCGAGCTTGTACTCGTTGATCGCGATGTCGGCGATGGCGCGGTCGTAGGTTTCGAGCAGCTCGAAATCCCACTCGGCACCGGTGGAAATCAGCTTGCTGCCGAGGCCCGGCTCTAGAGCGTTCATGCGGGGTCCCCGCATCGTTGCGGTTTACTTTGTGGGGTGCTCATGCGGCTTCCCGTTTGAACAGCTCGCGAAGCACCGGGTAGACGTCGCCCTTGCTGGTTACAGTGGACATCGCGAACTTGTCGCTCTCGATGCGCTGGTAGGCGTAGGACAGCGGGCTGGTGCGCATCGGGTCGTCCGGCACCTCGATATAGGCGAAGTAGCGTGACAGCGGCAGCAGCTGCTCGTTCATGAACGCGCGGCTCTTCTCGGGGTCGGCACCGAAGGCATCGCCGTCCGAAACCTGGGCGCCATAGATGTTCCAGGCATCCGAAGGGTAGCGCGCGACCGCGATCTCCTGCATCAGCTTCAGCGCCGACAGCACCACGGTGCCGCCGCTCTGCTGGTCGTGGAAGAAGCCCTGCTCGTCGACTTCCTGGGCGTTGTCGGTGTGGCGGATGAACACCAGCTCGACGCGCTGGTACTTGCGGGATAAAAATAAATACAGCAGCGTGAAGAAGCGCTTCGCCAGATCTTTCTTGGCTTCGGTCATCGACGCCGAGACGTCCATCAGGCAGAACATCACCGCGCGCGAAATCGGTAGCGGCACTTTCACCCGGTGGCGGTAGCGCAGGTCGAATTCGTCGAGGAACGGGATGCGGTCGAGCCGGCGCTGCAGCTCGGCGATCTCATCGTCGGCCGGGACTTCGGCCGCTTTCAGCGCCTGCATCTCGCGCCGCAGCGGCGCGCCGATCGCGATGCGCCGCGCCATCGCCTGGCGCAGCGAACGGGCCACCGACAGATTCGCCGGCACGCCGCTTGGCGTGTAGCCGGCGCGTTGCATCTTGTATTCGCGCACGTCGCCGACCGCGTTGCGGATCAGGTGCGGCAGCTCGAGATCGTCGAAGAACAGGTTCATGAACTCTTCGCGCGACAGCGAGAACACGAAGTCGTCCTGGCTGGAATCACCGCCGCCTTCGCCGTCACCCGAGCCACCGCCGCCACCGCCGCCATCCGGGCGCTGCAGCTTGTCACCGCGATTGAACTTGCGGTTGCCCGGCAGCACCATCTCGCGGTCGCCGCCCTGGCCGTGGTGGAACGTCGGCTCGCCAATATCCTTGGTCGGGATATTGACGTCGCCGCCGCGGTCCATGTCGGTGATCGAGCGCTTGGATATCAGGTCGCCGACCGACTTGCGGATCTGCTCCTTGTAACGCCGCAGGAAACGCTCGCGGTTGACGGCGCTCTTGTTGCGATCATTCAAGCGACGATCGATCACGATCGACATCGAGTCTTCTCCTCCGCTTAAAGCGGAACTCAACTACGCTGACTTGCGAACTCGCAAATACCACTCGGACAGCAGACGCACCTGCTTCTCGGTGTAGCCCTTCGTCACCATGCGGGTGACGAAGCTTTCGTGCTTCTTCTTGTCCTCGGCCGAAGCCTTGGCGTTGAAGGAGATCACCGGCAGCAGCTCTTCGGTCGAGGAGAACATCTTCTTCTCGATCACTTCACGCAGCTTCTCATAACTGGTCCACTTCGGGTTCTTGCCGCCGTGCTGGCTGCGCGCGCGAAGCACGAAGTTGACGATCTCGTTGCGGAAGTCCTTCGGGTTGGCGATACCGGCGGGCTTTTCGATCTTCTCGAGCTCGGTGTTCAGCGAGCCGCGGTCGAAGGATTCGCCGGTTTCCGGGTCCCGGTAATCCTCGTTCTGTATCCAGTAGTCGGCAAAGGTCACGTAGCGGTCGAAGATGTTCTGGCCGTATTCCGAGTACGACTCGAGATACGCGGTCTGGATTTCCTTGCCGATGAACTCGGCATAGCGCGTCGCCATGTAGCCCTTGATGAACTCCAGGTAGCGGCGCTGGGTTTCCTCAGGCAGCTGCTCGCGAAGGATGCGCTGCTCCAAAACGTACATCAGATGCACCGGATTGGCCGCGACCTCGGTCTGGTCGTAGTTGAACACCGCCGACAGCACCTTGTACGCGAAGCGCGTGGACATGCCGGTCATGCCCTCGTCAATGCCGGCGTAGTCGCGGTATTCCTGGTAACTCTTCGCCGCCGGATCGGTGTCCTTCAGGCTCTCGCCATCGTAGACGCGCATCTTCGAGAAGATGCTGGAATTCTCCGGCTCCTTCAGACGCGTCAGCACCGAGAACTGCGCCATCATGTCGAGCAGGCCCGGCGAGCACGGCGCGTTGTGCAGCGAGCTGTTCTTCAATAGCTTGCGGTAGATATTGACCTCTTCCGACACCTGCAGGCAGTACGGCACCTTGACGATGTAGACGCGATCCAGGAAGGCTTCGTTGTGCTTGTTGTTGCGGAAGGTCTGCCACTCGCTCTCGTTGGAGTGCGCCAGGATGATGCCGTTGAACGGGATCGCGCTGAAGCCCTCGGTGCCCTTGAAGTTGCCTTCCTGGGTCGCGGTCAGCAGCGGATGCAGCATCTTGATCGGCGCCTTGAACATCTCGACGAACTCGAGCATGCCCTGGTTGGCCTGGCACAGGCCGCCGGAGTAGCTGTAGGCGTCGGGATCGTCCTGGCTGAACACTTCCAGCTTGCGGATGTCGACCTTGCCGACCAGCGAGCTGATGTCCTGGTTGTTCTCGTCGCCGGGCTCGGTCTTGGCGATCGCCAGCTGTTTGAGCACCGAGGGCTGGATGCGCACGACGCGGAATTTCGATATATCGCCTTCGGTCTCCTCCATGCGCTTCAGTGCCCAGGGCGAGGCGATACCGGACAGCACGCGGCGCGGGATGCCGTACTCGGCCTCCAGCGTCGGGCCGTCGCGATCGGGCGAGAACAGGCCCAGCGGGGATTCGTTGATCGGCGAACCCTTGATCGCATAGATCGGAAAGGCCTCCATCAGGGTTTTCAGCCGTTCGGCGATCGACGATTTGCCGCCGCCGACCGGGCCGAGCAGATACAGCACCTGCTTGCGCTCCTCCAGGCCCTGAGCGGCGTGCTTGAAGAAGGCGACGACCTGCGCGATCACCTCCTCCATGCCGTAGAACTCGCGGAACGCCGGATAGCGCCGGATCACGCGGTTGGAGAACAGCCGCGACAGGCGCTGATCGTTGCGCGTGTCGATGACCTCGGGCTCGCCGATCGCGGCGAGCATGCGTTCGGCCGGCGTGGCATAGGCCAGCGGGTCGTTCTTGCACAGGAGCAAATACTCTTCGAGCGACATTTCCTCGTCGCGTCCCTTGAGGTACTGCTCGCGAAAACTATTCAGCAAACCCATGATCGTTTCTCCACTTTTGCCGACATCGATGCCTTGATGGAATGACACTTATCACTATTCGCCGAAGTAGCTTTACAGCCGCTTTCTTCGGCGTGCATATGAACCGTGCAATGAACTGGTTGCAAGCCCTGCGCTAGCCATTCCTTGGACCGCGCGTGCGGTAGAAATTCCCTAACGAACGGCTCAGCGCATACCACGCCTGGCTCTGAGCTGGGCTTGAAGTCGTAAAGAGCAATGCCTGGAGTGCCGA
>NZ_JAQGNT010000013.1 GCF_028291725.1 Hydrocarboniphaga sp.
CGCGTGCGGGGGAGGGCGGTTGGCCTAGCCGGGAGTGACATTGAGTCACTCCCGGCCCAAGCCAACCGCGGGAGGGGGCGTGATGGCAGAACCGAGCTTTCTTCCGCGCCCGCGCCCCCATCCCGGCCTTCCCCCGCAGGCGGGGGAAGGAGACCAGCGCTGCCGTCAATGTTTCCAAACTTGTGAGTCATCGCACTAGCGGCGCCAGGCATCCGTAGGCGGATCGAGCATGCCGCCCGTTGAAATCGGCTCACCCGTTCTTCGCGAACAGTTCCCTGCCGATGATTTCGCGCATGATCTCGGACGCGCCGCCGGCGATCTTGCGGATGCGCGAATCGATGTAGGCGCGCGCGATCGGATACTCGAGCATGTAGCCGTAGCCGCCGAAGAACTGCAGGCATTCGTCGACGACTTTGCACTGCAGTTCGGTGCACAGCATCTTCGCCGCGGCCGCATCGACAGCCGAGAGCTGCTTGTCCAGATGCAGCGCGATGCAGCGGTCGACGAATACACGCTTGGCCAGCGTATCCGCATGCAGTTCGGCGATCTTGAAGCGGGTGTTCTGGAAATCCGAAATCGTCTGGCCGAAGGCCTTGCGTTCCTTTGTGTAGTCGATGGTCCAGCGCAGCGCAGACTCGGCGACGGTGATCGCCGACACCGCGATCGTCAGCCGCTCTTCGGCGAGCTTGCTCATCGCCATCTTGAACGCGCTGCCCTCGGTGCCGAGCAGGTTGCTCAGCGGCACACGCACTTCGTCGAAGAACAGCTCGGAAGTGTCCTGGGCCTTCAGGCCGATCTTCTTCAGATTGCGGCCGCGGCGGAAGCCGGCACGGTCGGCCTCGACCAGGATGAAGCTCATGCCCTTGGCGCCGGCCGCCGGGTCGGTCTTGCAGGCGAGCACGATGATGTCGCAGAGCTGGCCGTTGGAGATGTAGACCTTCTGGCCGCTGATCACGTACTCGTCGCCGTCGCGCAGCGCACGCGTGCGGATCGCCTTGAGATCACTGCCGGCGGAGGGCTCGGTCAGGCCGAGCGCGCCGATCGCCTGGCCGGCCGCCATCTTCGGCAGCCAGTGCTGCTTCTGCTGCTCGCTGCCGAAGCTCGCAATGTAGGTGGCCACCATGTCGGAATGCACCGAAAAGCCCGGCCCGGTGGCGCCGGCCCGCGCCATCTCCTCGGTGATGATCACGTTGAACAGAAAGTCGGCGCCGTAGCCGCCGTAGGCCTCGGCAAGGTTGGGGCATAGCAGGCCCGCTTCGCCGGCCTTGAGCCACAGTTCGCGGTCGACCTTGCCTTCCTCCTCCCAGCGCTCATGGTGCGGCGTGATCTCGCGCTCGATGAACTTGCGCACCGCGTCGCGGAACTGCTCGTGTTCGGGAGAGAAGAGCGAACGTGGGATCATGCTCGGGCCTGTCGGTTGGGAGATGCGTGAGCGGCGGCAGCGCTCGCCGCTGCCAGGCGCTAGTATATAGTACGCATGCTAACTCAATACCCGGAGATCTCGACATGAGTCGCAGCAACCGCCGGATCATCCTGGCTTCGCGGCCGGTCGGCATTCCGCAGGCGCGGCATTTCGAGCTGACGACGGCCGAGCTGCCGGCGCTCGCGGACGGCGAGCTGCTGGTCGAGAACGTCTACCTGTCAGTCGATCCGGCGCAGCGTGGCTACGTCAATGATGAGGACAATTACGCGCCGCCGGTCGCGGTCGGTGCGGTGATGCGCGCGCTGGCGATAGGCCGCGTCGCCGAGTCACAACACGATGCCTATCCGGTCGGCGACTACCTGTACGGATGGTTCGGCTGGCAGGAGCGCTGCGTGTGCCGGCCCGACGCCGTTCTGCGCCGTGTCGATCCGCGGCAGGCCTCGCTGTCGGCGGCGGCCGGACTGCTCGGCATCAACGGCCTGACCGCCTGGATGGCGCTGCACGACATCGGCAGGCCGCGTTCCGGCGAGACCGTGGTGATCAGCGCGGCGGCCGGCGCGGTCGGCGCGCTGGCCGGCCAGCTGGCGCACCTGGCCGGCTGCCGCGTGGTCGCAGTCGTCGGCAGCGACGACAAGGGGCGGCGCTGTGTCGCTGATTATCGCTACGACGCCTATCTCGATTATCACCAGCACATCGGCGACGGCTTGCGCCGGGTCTGCCCCGAAGGGGTAGACGTGTACTTCGACAATGTCGGCGGCGATATCGCCGATGGCGTGATTCGCCAGATGAATCGCGATGGCCGCGTGATCCAGTGCGGCACGATCTCGATCCCGTGCTGGGTGCCGCCGCCGCAGGGGCCGCGCAACGAGCGTGAAATCCTGACCCGGCGGCTGCGCATGCAAGGCTTCGTGATTTTCGATCACGCGGCGCGCTATGACGCGGTCGCCGCCGAACTGGCGGCGCTGGCGGCCAGCGGAAAGCTGCGCTGCGACGAGGACATCGAGCAGGGCCTGGAGCGGGCGCCGCAGGCGCTGGTCGACGTCTATGCCGGGCGCAATACCGGCAAGAAGCTGATTCAGCTGCCGCTGTAGCCGTAGGTCGGCAATCCTTTGCCGACGTGAGGCCTCGATTGCGCGTCGGATTTTGCTCGTCGGCAAGGGATTGCCGACCTACCGGTGGCGGATCGTGCAGGCGGCATCGTGACGGGCGATTGACGCCTCGGCGTCCGCATCGTACGTTAACGAACTATAAGCCACTTACAATGAATAGCGTAGCGAGGAGAGCAGCAATGTCCGGGCTCGAATACGCGCACGTCGAGGGCCCGCCTCTCGACGGGCTCGACCCAATGATCTGGATCGGCGATATCCCGGCTCTCGGAGCAAGGCATTGCCCCGACAGGAGCGCGATCGTGTTCGCCGACCGCGGCGAGCGGATGAGCTACGCGGCGTTCGACGGCCGCTGCAATGCGTTCGCCGCGCTGGCGCAGCAGCGCGGCCTTGCGCCCGGTGATCGCGTCGCCTATCTGGGCGCGAACAGCGATCTCTACTATCCGGTGCTGATCGGTGCGATCCGCGCCGGGCTGGTGCTGGTGCCGATCAACTGGCGCCTGGCGGCGCCGGAGATCGGTTTTCAGCTCGCCGATTCCGGGACGCGCTTGCTGATCTGCGATCCCGCGTTGAGCGCGACCGCGACGCAGGCGCTGGCCGGTGCCGGTCTGAGCGTGCCGGTGATTTCCACCGAGGCCGTCGACGGTTCCGGCGACGAAAGCCTGCGCGCGCTGCTGCTGCGCCGGGCACCGGCGCTCGCCGCCGCACAGGTGATGGACCAGGTGATTCTGCAGCTGTATACCAGCGGCACCACCGGCAAGCCCAAGGGCGTGCTGATCTCGCATGGTGCGCTGTCGCTGGCGCGGCACGCCGAGCTGCGCGCGCCCGAGTTCGGCCATCTCGGCGCGGGCTGCATCAGCCTGTCGGCGATGCCGAATTTCCATATCGGCGGCATGTCCTGGGTGCTGATGGGCCTGGTGCGCGAAGGCACGGTCATCATCACAGCGGATCCGACCGCGGCGAACATGCTCAAGCTGATCCGCGAACATCGCGTCGAGCACAGCTGGATGGTGCCGACGCTGATCCGCGCGCTGCTCGAAGGGGTGCGCGGCGAGCAGCGGCCCGCACCGCGCATGAAAGGCCTCTTCTACGGCGCGATGGCGATGGACGAGAGCCTGCTGCGCGCCGCGATGGAGTGTTTCGGCTGCGATTTTCTGCAGTTCTTCGGCATGACCGAGAACACCGGCTCGGCGACCTCGCTGGCGCCGCTGGATCACGACAGCGCCCGTCCGCATCTGCTGAAGTCGGTCGGCAAACCGTATCCGGGCATGAGCCTGCAGATCCGCGGGCCGGACCGGAAGCTGCTCAAGGCCGGCGAGCACGGCGAGATCTGGGTGAAGTCGCCGACGCGCATGCTCGGCTACTGGAAACAGCCCGAGAAAACCGCCGAGGCGCTGGTCGACGGCTGGTATGCGAGCGGCGACGGCGGCTATGTCGACGAGCAGGGCTTTCTGTATCTGACCGATCGCATCAAGGACATGATCGTCAGTGGCGGCGAGAACGTGTACCCGGTCGAGGTCGAAGAAGCCTTGCGCCTGCATGCCGCGGTGCTCGACGCAGGCGTCATCGGCCTGCCTGATGCGCACTGGGGCGAAAAGCTGGTGGCGGTGGTCGAACTGCGGCCCGGTGCGAGCGCCAGCGAAGCAGAACTGCGCACGCATGTGCGCAGCCGCATCGCCGGCTACAAATGCCCGAAGACGATCATTTTCGGCAGCCTGCCGCGCACCGCCTCGGGCAAGGTTCAGCGTTCGCTGCTGCGCCAGCGACTGCTGGCGGCTCCATCCGACTCAAACTCCAAGTGATGCCATGACCACTCTGCTGATCACCGGTGCCGCCCGCGGCATCGGCCACGAACTCGTACTGCGCGCCGTGGCGCGCGGCGACACGGTTTTTGCGATGGTACGCAAGCAGGCCGACGAGGCCCGCTTCAAGCCCAGTACCGGGCTGCACGTCGTGCTGATGGACGTGTCCGACACCGGGTCGGTCGAGCGCGGTTTCACCGAGGTGGACCGCCTGCTCGCCGGCCGCAAGCTCGACGCCGTGATCAACCCCGCGGCGATCGCGCCCTCGGGCTCGATCGAGCTGACGCCGGTTGCCGAGTTCGAGCAGACCCTCAACACCAATGCGCTGGGCAGCCTGCGCATCATCAAGGCGGGTATTCCGCGCCTGCGTGGCCACGGTGGGCGCCTGATCCTGATCACCTCGCTGTGGGGCCAGGCTTCGGGGCCGATGCTGGGAGCGTACTGCGCGTCCAAGCACGCGATCGAATCGCTGGTCGACGTCGCGCGGCGCGAGACGCTCGGCATGAATATGCACGTGATCGTGATCGAACCCGGCGTCGTCAAGACCGACATGCTGGCAGGGCAGACCGGCGAGGTCGAAGCGCTGCTGGCCAGGATGGACGCCTCGCAAAGAAGTCTCTACGGCAATTTCTACCAGCGCTATTGTCAGCTGGTGACCGGGGCTTCCAAGTCCGGCATTAGCGCGGCACAGTGTGCGGCGGGCATCGAGCAGGCGGTGTTCGCGCGCAAGCCGCGTACGCGCTATCGCGTCGGCACCGATTCCAAAATCGTGTGCTGGCTCGCGTGGCTGTTGCCGGATCGCTGGATGGACGGGATGTTCAGCATGAGTGTCAACCACAAGCCGCTCAAATGAGCGCGATCGATCTCGACGGCTACCACACGCTGAAGTTCGAGCGCGATGACGCAGTGTTGACCGTGTCTTTGAATCGCCCTGAACAACTCAACGCGACCAACGCCGAGATGGAGATCGAGCTGTGCCGGTTTTTCACCGACGTGGCACATGATCCGGAGACCCGGGTCGTGGTGCTGACCGGCCAGGGCAAGGCGTTCAGCGGCGGCGGCGACTTCGGCTATATCCGCGAAGTCATGGACGAGCCGCCCAAGTTCTGGAACGCGATGGCCTATGGCAAGCGGCTGATTTTTTCGATGCTGGATTGCCCCAAGCCGATCATCGCCAAGATCAACGGCCACGCGATGGGCCTGGGCGCGACGCTGGCGCTGTTCTGCGACGTCAGCTTCGCCGCCGATCACGTCAGGATCGCCGACCCGCACGTCGCGATCGGTTTCGCCGCCGGTGACGGCGGCGCGGTGATCTGGCCGCAGCTGATCGGCTACAACCGCGCCAAGGAATACCTGTTCACCGGCGAGGCGCTGCTGGCGCCGGAGGCCGAGCGGCTCGGCCTGATCAACCACGCCGTGCCCGCGAGCGAACTCGACGCCCGCGTCCGCGCCTATGCGGACAAGGTCGCCGGCATGCCGGCGCGTGCGGTGCAGTGGACCAAGGCCTCGATCAACATCGGCCTGAAGCAGCTGGCGCATTCGATCATGGATGCCTCGATCGCCTACGAAGCGCTGTCCAACGCCACCGCGGATCACCGCGAGGCGATGGACGCGATCCGCGACAAGCGCAAACCCGACTACAGCGGCAACTGATCCGGCGATGGCCGCGGTGAGTCTTGCCTGCGCTGGCCTTGAGTATAAAATAAGGTAACATCCTTAAATAGACGGCCGTCAGTATGTGGACAATCGACGGTGTAACGGCTATTGAATGGGAGAAGCGCGGTGTCGAAGCTGATCGTAAACAAGGAGATCGCCTTAACCGTAAAGAGCGCCGCGACCCGCGCGCGCCTGATCGCGACGGCCGAGCGGATGTTCGCCGAGCGCGGCATCGAGGGCGTCACGCTCAACGACATCAACCTCGCCGCCGGCCAGCGCAACAAGAACGCCACCCACTACCATTTCGGCGACAAGCGCGGCCTGCTGCAGGCGATCATCGACAAGCATCTGCCGGCGATCGTCCTGCGCCGCAACCAGCTGCTGGAAGCGAGCCGGGCGCAGGGTGGCTACACCGCGGCGACCGTCGTCGGCACGCTGCTGTATCCGCTGGCCGAGAAATTGTTCGACGGTAATGGCGGCCGCGATTTCATCCGCATCAATGCGCAGCTCGCGGCAGCGCACGCGGCGGCGATCAATGGAGCGACCGAGGCGGTGTTCCAGATCGGGCCGATCGACTGGCTCAATGCCGCGCGCGCCGAGTTCATGCACCACCTGCCCGAGCCGATCGCGCAGCAGCGCGTCACGCTGGCAGTCGCGCTGATTCTCAACGGTCTCGCCGACCACTCGCGCCTGCTCGATCGTGCGCCGGCCGATCCGGCGACCGATACCGAGCTGTTCATTCGCAACCTCGAGGATTGCCTGGTGGCGCTGTGCACCGCGCCGGCTTCTGCGGCGGCGGTCGCGGCCTTGAAGAAGGCCGAGCAGCAGCGAGCGCCGGCGGCGGCTCGCGCAGCCAGGAAAAAACCGGTGCGCGCATGAACTGCCGGCGCATGGCGGTCAACGGCGGCCGCGCAGCGCTGGTACCGTGGCACAGAGGTTTCGAAACCAATCCGCTCGGTCTGGTGACGCGATACTGCGTTGCTCGTCGTCGCCATAGCGACCGCTATGACTCCTCCTCACGCCTTGTCTCGCGCCACCATCCCTTCGCGCCTTGGTTCCGAAACCTCTGTGCCACGGTACTGGGCGGCGTGACGGCTATCGCGCCGACCGTCGTCATCGCCGGCAACGGCACCAACGACATCGGCTACGGCGCGGAGTCGGGCGGCATGGCCGGTGCCGATCTGGCGGTGGCGCGCGACACCGCCGCGCTCAACATCAACCCCGCGGGCCTGACACAGATCCGGGACCGGGCTTTCGATTTCGATATCGAGCCGTTTTACCTCGGCAGAACGCGGCATCGCGATCAGTACGGCAATGACAAGGGTGTCGGCAACCTGCTGTCGGCCATCGCCAGCGGCGGCTACGCGCAGCGGCTGCCGGGTTCATCGCTCGTCGCCGGTGTCGGCCTGTTTGCGCAAGGCGGCGCCGGCTTCAGCTACGACGATCTGAACACCGCGTTCGGCACGCAGGACGAGCTGTCCGCCACGTTCGGCTCGTTCAAGATCGAGCCCGGCTTCGGCTGGCAGCTGGGCGATTCCCTGAGCCTGGGCGCATCGCTCGGCATCACCTATTCGATGGCGCGCGAGAAGTTTTTTCCGGACACCTCGGTCGCCGATCCATCCGGCGCGACAGCGCCGTTCTTCGGAATCCGCGTCGACGGTGCCGGCGGCTGGTCGAGCAACGGCAAGGTCGGTTTCCAGTATCGGCCGAACCCGAACTGGACCCTGGCCGGCGCCTATACCAGCAAGACCCGGTTGAAGCTGGAAGGCGGCGATGCGACGGTCAACTACGAGGCGATCGGCCAGGGCCGCGTGGTGTATCGCGACGCGAGCCTGGCCGGCTTGACGCTCGCGCAGGAAGCCGGCATCGGCGTCGCCTATCGGCCGAACCCGGCCTGGCTGCTGAGCACGGAAATCAACTGGGTCGACTGGTCATCGGCGATGCGTGCCTCGACCTTGATGCTGTCGAAGCCGGACAACGCCGATGTGCCGCAGGATCTGAGCCTGACGTCGCGCCTGGACTGGCACGACCAGTATGTCTTCGCGATCGGCGCCGAATACCGCTGGAGCCCGAGCACGAGCCTGCGCTTCGGCTACAACTACGGCCGCAACCCGATCCCGGCGCAAACCCTGAATCCGGCGCTGGCGGTGACCGCCAATCGCACGTTTGCGGTGGGTTTCTCGCACGATTTCACCGCGCAATGGCAGTTCTCTTCCTGCCTGTACTACCAGCCGATCGTCGAGATGACGTATACGAATCCCGAACTGCCTCTCGGCGCCGACGCCTACAATCGCTGGGAAGGCTTGATCGCGCAGTTCGTCGTCAGCCGCCGTTGGTAGAGTCGCTTGAAGCTTGAACAACAGGAGCATCGCCGGCCGGGCATTGTCGTGCCACCGACGCGAAGCCGATAAAAACAGCAAGGAGACTCTATGGTTCGCAGCACCGCGTACATCGCATCCGGCAAAGAGCGCGAGATTTTTGCAGCGGCGTCGCGCAATGGTCTGCCGGTGTTGCTGAAAGGCCCGACCGGCTGCGGCAAGACGCGCTTCGTGCAGGCGATGGCCGAAGCGCTCGGCCGCCCGCTGATCACCGTCGCCTGTCACGAGGACCTGACCGCGGGCGATCTGGTCGGCCGCTTCCTGCTGCGCGGCGGCGAGACGGTCTGGGAAGACGGGCCCTTGACCCGGGCGGTGCGCGACGGCGCGATCTGCTATCTCGACGAGGTCGTCGAAGCCCGCGCCGATACCACGGTGGTGATTCATCCGCTGGCCGATCATCGCCGCGAACTCAACGTCGAGCGTCTCGGCGTCAAGCTGATCGCGCCGCCGGAATTCATGCTGGTGATGTCCTACAACCCGGGCTATCAGAGCGTGCTCAAGGATCTGAAGCCGTCGACGCGCCAGCGCATGGTGTCGATCGAGCTGAGGTTCCCGAGCCCGGAAATCGAAGAGCGCATCCTGGTACAGGAGACCGGCATCGACATCGACAACGCGCGCCGCCTGGTGCGCCTGGGCCAGGCGATACGCCAGCTTCAGCATGAAGGATTGCCGGAGGCTGCGTCGACGCGCACGCTGGTATCGACCGCGCTGCTGATCAAGGACGGCGTCGCGCCGCAGGACGCCGCGGAAGCGGCGATCACCGGGCCGCTGACCGACGATCCGGTCGCCGCGAAACAACTGCTCGAGATGATGCGGATCTACATCGCCTGAAGGGGCCTGAAGACCTGCCGATGATAGACGCCAGCCGCTATCTTTTTCTCGCTTGTGCGGTCGCCGGCCGCCGTGTCGCCGTGCACGTTTCCAGCGGCAGCGAGACGCTGGCCAGCAGCGACGGCCAGGCGATCCTGTTGCCGTCGACGGTGCTGCAGGACGACGCGGGCGACGAGCAGCGGACATGGAAGCAGGTGGTCGCGCAGGCCGCGCTGATCGGCGCCGGATCGCTGCAGCTGCAGCTGCTGCGCAGGCTGGTGGGCCGTCCGGATGCGGCCAGGCGCTACGCCTGTCTCGAAGTGCTGCGTGCATCGCGCCTGCTGGCCGCGAGAATGCCGACTGCGTTTCTCGATCTGCCCGAACTGCGTCACGAACACGCGCCGCCGCAGAACGCCGCCGATTCGCTGTCGTGGGCGCTGAGCCGCCGCCCTGTGCCGGAATCGCCCGCGTATTTCGGCACGGTGCGTCCACTGATGGCGCTGCGCAAGGCGATCAGCGAGGAAGGCTGGTCGGCGCTGACGCAGCAGCAGGCGCGAGGCGAGTTCCAGCACAAGCAGCCCCAGCGGCAGTTCGACGACGACGACGCCACCGAGGAAAGCGCGCTGCTGCGCCTGTTCCAAAACCCGTTCGCGGCCGGCAATGCGATGGCCGAGCTGTTGAACAAGATCCTCGGTGCCGGTACTTCCAAGGGTGGTCGCGAAAAGAAGGCCGGCGAAGGCGCCGGTGCGGAATTGCCGGTGGGCTCGATCGAGCGCGCACTGCGGCGCGGCGTGCACGCGGTGCTGGCCAGGCTCCCATTCGAAGTGCCGGACATCGATGCGCGCGGCGAATCCGCCGGCCTGCGATATCCGGAATGGGACATCCATCAGAAAAAATACCGGCCGGACTGGGCGATGGTCGAAGAGGTTGAGGCCTGGCGCCCCGAGGGCGCGCGCGATCTCGGCGAGGTGCTCAAGCCGGCCGGCCACGAGCTCAAACGTCAGCTCGGCAGCCTCGGCCTGGATCACCAGATGCATCGCCGCCAGCAGGACGGCGCCGAACTCGACGTCGGCCGCCTGCTCGATGCCGCGATCGATCTCGCGACCGGGCATTCACCGCCATCGCTGGACGTCTATCGCGCCAGCCGCCGCACGCGCCGCGATCTGGCGATCGTCGTCGGCCTGGACATTTCCGGTTCCACCGGCGAGCGCAGCGGCGCAGGCGTATCGGTATTCGATCGGCAGCTGCAGCTCGCGTATCGGCTGGGCCGCACGCTCAACGATCTGGGCGATACCGTGGCGATGTTCGGCTTCCATTCCTGGGGGCGCAATCTGGTGCGCTCGGTGCGGCTGAAGGGGCCGGAAGAGCGCTGGAGCGCGTGCGTCGCAGAACGCTTCGCGCAGCTCGAACCGGTGGGCTATACGCGCACCGGCGCCGCGATCCGTCACGGTGCGCGCATGCTGCGGACCGACATGCGCCTGCCGAATCGCCTGCTGATCCTGATCACCGACGGCATCGCCTATGACCAGGACTACGAAACGGCCTATGCCCAAGGCGACGCACGCAAGGCGCTGGAAGAAGCACGCGCCGCCGGTACCGCCTGCGTCTGCATCTGCGTTGGTGGCAGCAGTGACGCGGACCAGCTGCGCGCGGTATTCGGCGCGGCCAATCTGCTGATCGTCGACGAGCCGCAACAGGTCACGACGAGCATCCGCCGCGTCTGCCGCCAGGCGCTGGGCGCGGTTTCGCAACGCCGTCTCCAATCCAGCACAGCCCGAGCATCCCGATGAATACCCGAATTCAATTGCTGTGCGTATGGGCCGGCCCGACGTTCCTGGTGCTCTAGATGCTGGCGTTCTGGCAGCTCGCCGGTTATCTGCCGCCGCATCCGCCCAGCCTCGGCACCGCCGAAGTCGCCGCGTTCTACAGCGAGCACGCCAACTCGATCCGAGCCGGCCAGTTGCTGAGCCTGATTTTCTCGACGCTGCTGATCAAGGGCGTCAGGCGACAGGCTTCCGGGGAAGCTTGATCGAGACGTTCACGCCGCTGACGCGTTTGGACGGCCTTGCGCCGCAGGATTGTCGCTAGACTGGCGCGCATCGCCCAGCCCTGGAATCATTGACTCGATGCTGCGCCCGGTCAGAATCCGACACTATCTTGCGGTGATGCAGGCCAAGGGCTTTGCCGCGGATCAGGTGCTGGCCGGCACCGGCATCGACAGTCGGCGCCTGCAGGACCCGAACTACCTGATCGACGCTCGCCAGTGCCGCAAGGTGATCGGCAACATGATCGAGCTGAGCGGCGATCCCGGCATCGGCTTCGAAACCGGCCACAATGCCGAGCCCGCCGATCTGGGTATCGTCGGCTACGCGATCATGTCCTGCCGCACCATGCGCCAGACGCTGCAGCTGTGGCGCCAGTACAGCAGCTCGCTGGTCGGCATCATGAGCAAGCTCGAACTCGAGGAAGAAACCGACGACGGCCTGACGGTCAGCGTCGTCGAACCCACCGACATCGACGCCATCTATATTTTCTGCGTCGAAGAAATCCTGGTGATGATGTACAAGATCGGCGGCATCCTCGCCGGCGGCGAGCCGGTAGTGAGGCGCCTGGAATTCACCTATCCGGCGCCCGCACACCGCCGGCGCTACGACGAGCAGTTCGGCTGCCCGATCCGCTTCGGCGCCGAACGTTCCAGCGCGGTGGTCGCGCACCAGTGGCTGGACGCGCCGCTGCGCACCACCGACGAGGAATTCAACAAGATCTGCCTGCAGCACTGCGGCCAGATCCTGCAGCAGATCGAAAGCAGTGGTCCGATCAGCGGCAGGCTGCGCGACATTTTCCTGCGCAGCCCACGTACCTTGCCGAAACTCGACGCCGCCGCGCATCAGTTCGGCATGAGTCCGCGATCGCTGCGCCGCCACCTCAGCGAGGAGGGCGCCAGCTACCAGAAGCTGGTCGACGAATTCCGCGCCGATCTCGCCTGCGAATATCTGCGCTCGACGCGGATGTCGACCAAGGAGGTCGCCTATCTGCTCGGCTTCAAGGATCACAGCGCCTTCAGGCGCTCGTTCAAGCTCTGGACCGGCAAAACCGCCCGGGAGTATCGCCAGCAGATCTTGCAGGTTGGTTGATCTTTATTGCTTTGCCGTCCAGAACAGCGTGACCAGCGTCGTGCAGACGATCACTGTCCAGACTTCGGCGACGACACGCATGAAACGCGGGGCGTAGCGAATCTCCATTAACTCGAGAATCACGAAGCGCAGCTTGATGAATGCGACGACGATGATCGCCACTCCGGCGTGCCGGGCTTCGCCGGAGCCATGGCCCATTTCCCAGGACAGCGCGGTCGCCGCCACGAGCAGGAACCACACCAGCGTGATGCGGTTGAACAGAAAGAATCGCATGCCCGTCTATCGGAGCAGATAGAGCAGCGCGAACAGCACGATCCACAGCAGATCGACCACGTGCCAGAAACTGGCGGCGCTTTCCAGGTTGCGGAGCTTGTGCTCGTGCTACGCGTCGGCCCAGGTATGGCGCGCCATGAATGCGAGCACGCCCATGCCGATCAGCACGTGCACGAAGTGGATGCCAGTGAACACGAAGTAGTACGTGTAAAAATCGTTGCTCGTCACGGTGATGCCGGCGGCGAATTTCTCGCAGTACTCGATGATTTTCAGGATGGCGAAGCCCAGGCCGCAGACGAACGCCAGCATCAGCAGCATCGGCGTCGTTCTACCGCGTTGCCTGCGCGCCGCGTGCACCGCCATCGCGACGAACTCACAGCCTCTCAGGCCGGCAGCGCGGCCGGCCTGCCGCTGTGCTGCGTAGCCAGCGACAGCCGGCGCTCTTCGGCGCTGATCGTCCGCAAGGTCAGCACGGTCATCACCACCATCCAGCCGAAGAACACGAAGAATGCGAACCAGAACGAGATGAGCCCGTTATAGGCGAACGGCCCGGTCTTGAAGAACACGATCAGGCCGGCCGGGAAGATCAGCAGTGCACACCACAGGTTGAAGAAGGCGGCCCAGCGCGGGAACACGGTCGGCAGGTTGTGATCGTTGAAGATCGCGACAGCGATGATCACCATCCACAGCGCGAACGGCGGCCAGGTGAACAGGAAATCGAACCACACCCAGTCGTTCATGATCTGGATCGTGGCCGGGTCGAGCGACTCGGCCCTGAAGGCGATCACCGCCCAGGTCATCGGGATCAGGATGAAGAACACGTAGCCGCCGCCGATGTTGGCGATCGATGCGTAGGTGAGCACCGGCATGCCGCGCTCCATCTTGCGGATGAACATCGTGATCGCGATCGCCCAGGTGTTCCAGAACGACCAGCAGATGCACTGGATCAGCGTGCCCAGGCGAATGCCGTCCTGGCGCTCGATGAAGATCTGCGCGAGTTCCTTGGCGCTGAGCGACGGTGCGGGTGGCGGGATGAAACCCATCAGCCAGCCCTGAGCCACCAGCATCGCGACGATCAGCACGACGCCGGACCATACGAGCGCACGCATCACGCTCGTATTCATTTCTGTCTGTTTCATGGTTGCTCCTGTAGTACCAAAACCAATGCAAGCTCAGGCGGAGTTTGCGTATCGACGGCCGGCGCCGGCGGTGACATGGGGGAAATAGCGGGACTTCGTGGCAGCGCGCCCACGGCTTTTTCTGCGCAGCGAGGCGCGCTCTCCGAATGTAGGGGCGATGCGTGGCTCATTACGCTGCAGTCGTGGCGGCGCCGCAAGATGGCTGAGCGGCCAAAGTGTTGCGTATGCGGCCACGCGAACTGATGTCGTGGCGCGCATTTAAAACTGCAGTTCGATATCTGGCCTGATCCGCAACAGATTGGCCCGCCGCGCGTCTGTTCTTGGCGCCGCGAATATTGCGTAATGCTCACCGAAAGGATTTCAGGGCGGTCGGTCGGCACGCTCGTATCAGCCACTATAAGAAAGACTCCGCACGGAGAAGGGGACTCATGTCGGTTGCAAGAATGATCAGCAGTGCGCTGATCTTGTCGGCGGTCGTCACGCCGCTGGCCGCGCAGGAAAACCAGGCCGACGATGCGGATCGCGCCGCTCCGGATACACTGGCGACGATCACGCTTCCGCCGTCGGCGGAAAGCGATGCGCCGACAGGTGACGACAAGCCGAGAGGCGCAAATCGTCTGATCGAAGAGATCGTCGTCACCGCGCAGAAACGCGAGGAGGCGATTCAGGACGTGCCGATTTCGGTCGCGGCTTTCTCCGAGCAGCAGTTGCAGGCGATGGGCGTCGAAAGCACCAAGGACCTGGGCCGCGTCACGCCCGGCCTGCAATTCACCGAGACCGCGGGTTTCACGCTGATCTATCTGCGCGGTGTCGGCACGGATTCGTTCCTGCCGTATGCCGATCCCAGCGTCGCCACCTATGTCGACGGCCTGTACATTCCGGCGCAGCAGGGCCTGGTCAATTCCTTCGGCGGCATCCAGCGCGTGGAAGTGCTGAAAGGCCCGCAGGGCACCTTGTTCGGCCGCAACTCCACCGGCGGCGCGATCAATGTCATCACCAAGTCGCCGGATCAGACCACCGAGATCTCGGCGCAGGCCGAGCTTGGCAATTTCGACGACAAGAAAGTCCAGGTCTATGCCAGCACGCCGATTAGCGACACGCTCGCCGCGAGCGTCTCGGCGATCTACAACCATACCGATCCGTACTACAAGCTCATCACCGACGATCTCGGATCGCTGGAATCCGCCCCTGCCGATCGGCTTTACCCGGACGAAAGCTACGGCGCGCGGGTCAAGCTGCGCTGGTTCCCGATCGAGGAACTTGATCTGGGCCTGACGGCTTATCACATCAGGCAGGTCGGTACCGGAAGCACCATCGGTGCGCTGACCAAGCCCAGCGCGCTGGCGACCTTGCTCGGCATTCAAGCCGAACAGCAGGATTACGAAATCCATCGCAACGAACCCACGAAGCTGGCGGTCAGCAATTCGGTGATCGCCGGCAATGCCACGTGGAATCTGCCGGCCTTCGATCTGAAACTGATCACCGGCTACCAGGACATCGTCACCGAGGACGCGTACTACGACTTCGATAATTCGGCCAAGGATCTGGTCTCGTTCTTCACCAACAACGCCTACAACCGTGTGACCACGGCCGAATTCCAGATCGCGTCGAACGCGTCGAGCTGGATGTCGGATCGGCTGAAGTGGATCGGCGGCCTGTACTACCTGCATAGCCTCGGCGGCTACGATCCGATCACGCTGGAAATCGCCGGCAGCGGAGTCCCGCGAATCGGTGCGGGATTGCTGACGCCCGAGGTGCTGGATGCGGTCGAGCAATTTCTCCAGGGTATCCCCGGGCTGGGCTCGGCGACGCCGGGCGTGCAGGTCGATATCCACGGCGTGCTCAGAACCAACTCGTACTCCGCATTCGCGCAGAGCGATTACGACTTCTGCGACTGGTTCAATCTGACGCTGGGCCTGCGCGGCCAGATCGAGGACCGCTTTCTGACGCGGCAGGACGTGTTGCTGGAATCGGGCAACGGCAACAACGATCTGCCGCTGTTCCGGTACCACGAGCCCAAGATTACGCAGCACAATTTCACGCCCAAGGTGTCGCTGAACTTCAAGCCGGCCGACGACATGCTGGTCTATCTGAGCTGGTCCAAGGGCTACAAGAGCGGCACCTATAACGGCATCAACATCTATACGCCGCCGAGCTACGTTCAGCCGGAGGTAGTCAATGCCTACGAACTCGGGCTCAAGTCGGAATACTTCGACCACAAGCTGCGTTTCAACGCCGCGATTTTCCAGAACGACATCCGGCACCCGCAGGTCACTTATGTGTCCCTGGTGAACGGCGGCGCGATCACGTTTGAAAACGCCGGCAGCGCCAGAATCCGCGGCGCCGAATTCGATACGCTGCTGGTGCCGCTGCCGGACGCCGATCCCGGCCTGGTGCTGACGCTGGGCGTGTCGTATCTCGACGCGGTGTTCACCGACTACCGCAACGGCAGCGGGTTCAACGAGCAGACCGGTCTGTTCTTCAGCAAGAGCGGCGATTTCACCGGCAACCGGATTCCGCGCACCGCGAAGCAGACCGGCAATTTTGCGGTGAACCAGACGCTGGAAGTCGGCCAGGGTTCGCTGGAGTTGTCGGCCGACGTCTACTACAACAGCGGCTTCTACTACAGCGCGCAGAATACCGACGTGGCGCGGCAGGGCTCCTACTATCTGCTCAACGCCCACGTCGGATATCTGTACGATCCGTGGAAGCTGCGCATTACCGCGTTCGGCCAGAACCTCAACGACAAGGCCTACAGCTTCTCCGGCTTTACCGCCGACTTCGGCACCAATGTCACGCTGGCTCCGCCGAGAACCTTCGGCCTGCGTCTGAACTGGGATTTCTGAGCTGCCATGTCGAGATCGTCTGCGATGCCTGCCGCTGTGGCCAGCGCCGAATCGATCATGCCGCGCCGCATCAGCCCGGTCGCGATCTGGGCGGGTACCGGCGCGGTATTCGCCGCTTTCGAGTGCTATGTCTGGGCGCGATGGATAGGCTCGGCCAACTTTGCTCCGCGGCCGGTCGACGTCGGCAGCGTGCCGGAGTTTACCCGGCAGGTGATCCATGTCACCCAGGTGATCTCGCCGATCGTCTGCGTCTTCATCGTGCTGAAATTTTTGGTTGCGCCCTTGATCCGCGAGCGGCGGTTCACGCTCGACGGCATGCTCGTGGTGTCTTATTTCACGCTGTGGTTTCAGGACCCGATGGGTAACCTGGCCAGCACTCAGCTCTACTACAGTTCGTACTGGGTCAACAGGGGATCATGGACATTGGGATCGCTGCCGGGCTGGATCAGCCCGGCCGGCAATCACTTGCCGGAGCCGATCCTGGTGATGGGCTTCGGTTACCTGTGGCTGGGATTTCTGGCGGGGATGAGCGCGTTCTGGTTGATGAGCCGCATCCGGCAGCGCTTCCCACGCGCCAGCGCGCCGGAGCTGATGCTCGCCGGCCTTGCCCTGTGCGTGGTGCTCGACGTGGCGGCCGAAGTGTCGCTGGCGGCGGCCGGCACCTTCGCGTGGCCCGGCGCAATCAAGGGCTTGAGCCTGTTCTATGGCAGGCCCTACCAGTTCCCGATGTACGAGGGCATTCTGTTCGGCGCGGTGATCGCATCCGGCGGCATGTTGCGCTTCTTTCGCGATGACAAGGGCCAGACGCTGGCCGAACGCGGGCTGGACCGGCTTTCGTATTCGCAGCCGGTGAAGACCGTGCTGCGCTTCTTCGCCGTCTATGGTTTCATGCACTTGTTCATGGCACTGTGTTACTCGATCCCGATGATCAGCTTCGGCATGCATTCCGATCCTTTCCTGCGCTATCCGAGCCATCTCGAAAATGGCATGTGCGTCGTCGGCCCGAATCGGGATCTATGCCCCGGGCCGGGCATCGCGATGCCGCGACCGCCTTACTAGCCGCGACGCAGGCTTACTGCAGGTTCATCCAGGCACCGCGTAGGCCGGAAGATAGGCCGGTTCGCTTCGTCGCTCGATGTCAACACCGGTCCCGGCAACCACGATGTCGGGGCCAAAGCCGCGTTCCTGCATCAGCGTAAGCCCGCCGCGGCGAATGTTGACGGGCATGAAACATGCGCCCGGGCTTCGCGAATGTCGCCTAACGAAAATTCATTGACGTGATGGCAAGACGAGACGTTCAGGTTGACGGGAGTTCTGCCTGCTGCTTGATACCCTTGATCATCAGCGAGGCGTTGATGAACAGCCAGATGGAAAACATTGCGACTGGAATGTAGAACCCGATCAAGCCATTCCAGGCGAACGGGCCGCTCTTGAAAAAGCAGGCGAGTCCGCCACCCATGCCGGCGAAGCCGACCCAGATGTTGAAGTAGCAGGCCCAGCGTGGCCACACCGGATTCGGGCTCTTGTCCATGAATCCCGCGATGGCCAGGCAGATCAATTGCATCGTGAAAGCCGGGAATACCATGACGAAGATCAGCCAGGCGCTCTCGTGCAACATGCGGACGATCGCGGGGTCCAGGTCCTGCCGCCATGCGGCGATAATCCACAGCATGCTGCAGATCTGAAAGAACACGATCAGCAAGGTGGCGCCGCCGAACTGCATCAGCGAGAGCATCGGATAGCGCCCCTCGATGCGCGCCATCTGCACCGAGATGACCGCAAACCACGGGAACAGCAGCGTACTGAAGATGATGCCGAGTAGCTGCGCGATGCGGATGCGGTTGGTGTGCTCCGCGTAGAACATCGCCACGTCTACCGGGCTCCAGCTTGGCGGTTGCGGCGGGATGTACTTGCCGAGGGCCATGAAGGCCAGACCATACAGAACCAGGAACACCGGCCCCATCCACGCGCAGAACAATTGCAATCTCGTGTTCATCGACTTTTCCGTAGTTTCTCGATGTGACTGGGTCTCGATGTGACTGGGATGCGTCTTACAGGTTGCGCAAATCCGGCAGCCAATGAATCGGTGTGCCCAAGGGCTTGAGGATGCCGGGCGGCGCCTTCATGACTTTCGGCACGGCTTTGAGCAGCGTCGCAACCACGGCGTGATAGCCCGACTCGGTGCGCGTGTCGCCCGGCACGATGAAACGCTCGCCGGTACTGAAGTCGGACTTGATGTCGATGACCGTGCGCACCGATGGCCGGCCTTCGATCGTCAGCACCCAGCCCTGCACTTTCTCGACACCCGGCGGCAGGCTCTGGTGCGTGATCGCCCAGTTGACCTCGACCGTCATGAACGGACGTTCGGCATCCTTGAGATAACCGCACATGCGCGTCGTGATGCAGCTGACAGTGCCTTTCTTGACGAACAGGCTGCCGTGCGAGAAGTCCTGAGCGGCGACCGGATACTCGTTTTCGACCGTGATGCGATCGTAGGTCACGCCCATAGTCTCGGCCCAGGCCGCGAGCCCCTGCTTGACGAAGTTGCCGGAGATCGCCAGCACCACCGGACTTTGCGCTGCGACTTCCGGCGACTCGCCGTAGCCACAGACCTTGAAGGTCTCGGGCTCCAGGAACGAGACGTCCCAGTTTTCCTGCATCTTGACGTGGCGTACGTCATTGCAGAGGCCGGTCAGTGCCAGCAGCAGGCGTTCGCCGACGAGGTCAGGATTGACGCCGGTGGCGTGGAATACGCTGTTGCCCCGCTTGCACGCGGCCTCCACGCGCGCGACGTACTCCGGCGGCCGTACGACATGCATGTAGTGATAGGGCAGTGCGGTAACGAGGTTCTTGCCGGCCGCCAGCAGCTGTACGATCTCCTCGTCATTGTTGTAGGTGGCAAGGTCGCGCGCGGTATAGAGCACGACATCGCAGTCGATCGCGAGCATCTCTTCGACGTTCGACGACACCTTGACGCCGATCGGCGCGATGCCGATCAAGGCGCCGGCATCCATGCCGTGCTTGGCATCGCTGTAGGCGCGCACACCGACCAGCTCGAATTCCTTGAGCATCGAGATCTCGCGAATGCAGACCATGCCGAGGCCACCCGGGCCCCAGACGACGACTCTCATAGGGTTTTTCATGGCGGCAGATTTCCTCCTGTGGCGATTTACGAGCCCTTAGTCATCCGGCTGGAAGTTCCATGCTGTCCGAGCTTGCGAGCGCAGTGCTTCAGGCCGGCGGCAAGCCCATCCAGTAAAGCGAGATCAGCGAAACGCCCACCACCAGCACCCAGACATCGCAGACCAGGCGCAGCGGCCAGGGTGCATGCCGCACCTCCATGAAGTGGAAGATGATCAGCCGGGCCTTGATGCAGGCGGCGATCAGCAGGCCGATCGCGATGCCGGCGTGCGGCGTGCTGGAATGGATGCCGTGGTCGGAGCCGAACCACCAGGACAGGCCGGTCACCGTGGCCAGCAGCAGCCAGATCCAGGTCGCATGATGTCGAAGCAGGGTCATCGCGGGCTCACTTCAGCAGATAGATCAGCGGGAACAGCACGATCCACAGCACGTCGACCATATGCCAGTAGGTGGCGCCGCTCTCCAGCAGCATGATCTGCTTGGCCTCGGTCAGCGGCTTGCGCGACTTCGCCCACATGAAGCCCAGCAGCACCAGGCCGATCGACACATGCGCGAAGTGCAGGCCGGTGAGCATGTAGTAGTACGAATAGAAGCCGTTGGTGGTCAGCGTCAAGCCGGCGCTGATTTTCTCGTGGTATTCAAAGAACTTCACCACCGCGAAGCCGATGCCGCAGACGAACGCCGACGCGAACAGTGTGGACGCAGCGCGCGTGCGCCGCTGCCGGGCCGCGTCGACGCCCATCACCACGAACCAGGAGCTGGCGAGCAGCAGCAGCGTGTTGATCGCGCCGAAGTTCTGGTTCAGCGTGGCCTGCGAACGCATGTACAGATCCACGTCCAGCGCGCGGTAATACAGGAAGGTGCCGAACATCAGCGCGAACACGCTCATGTCGCCGAGCACGAAAACCCAGATGCCGGTTTCGCCGGGCACATGGCCTTTCATCGTTTTGGGTAGCGGCATATCGACAGCCGAGTTCATGCCGGCACCGCCGGCACAGCCAGTGATTGCCGGCGGAGTATCCGGTGCAGCACCGCAAACATCACGACGAACCAGGTGCCGAAGGACGCGAACGGGATCCACCAGGGAAAGATTCCGTTCCATGCGAACGGGCCGGTCTTGAAGAACACCGCGACAGCGCCGGGCACGAACAGCAGCGCGATCCAGACGTTGAAATAGCCCGACCAACGCGGGAAAACCGGCGTTTCGGCCTTGTCGAGCAGAATCGCTGCGGCCAGCGCCAGGCACTGCACCGTGGCCAGCGTGAAGGGCACGATGATCATGATCCAGCCCATGTCGTTCAACAACAGCGTCAGCTGCGGATCGCGGTCCGGGCGGAACGCGGTGATCTCCCAGATCAAGGTCGGCAGGATCAGCAGCACGATGCCGCCGCAGCCCGCGCCGAGCTGCGTGTAGGCCAGTGCCGGACTATTGCCGCGGATGCGCAGCATCAGCACCGTGATCAGCGCAACCCACGGCGCGATCAGCCCGGCGCCGCCCATTGCGATCGCCATGCCCAGCCGGATGCCGGTGGTGTGGCTCTGATAGTAGGCGGCGACATCGGCCGCGCCCAGCGAAGGCGCGATCGGCGGCACGAATCCCGCGCAGCCCCAGAAGCCAATGCCGAACAGCAGCAGAAAAGCCGGCCCGCACCACAGGCACAGCCATTGTCCCCTCGTTCCCATCATCATCTCCCGGTACCACGATCGTTCCAAGCGAGCGTTCTGGTGACGGCTGCGATCGTGATGATCTGCCAGCAGCCCTCACGGCTCCTTTGTCATCGTACTATAGCGAACTACATTGATGCGCGGTGCGATGCGTCAGCCGTCGGGCGGCGGCCGGTCTGCGGCATCCAAGGCCTGCTGGTCTTCGAGCACGGTAGCGCGGATCGTATTGAGCAGGCGGTTGAGTGTCGCAATGTCGTCTTTGCCGAGACGGCGCATCGAGCTCTGGCCGGTGTCGGCGATTTCTTTCTCCACTTCGATCGCCAGCGGCTTGATGCGCTCGGACAGGTACACGCGCTTGGATCGTCCGTCGCGCGCATCGGCGGCGCGGCACACCAGGCCTTTTTTCTCGAGCCGGTCGATCAGCTTGGCGATGCCGGCGCGGCCGACGTCCATCACGTCGGCAAGCTCCTGCTGCGTGGCGCCCTCGAAGTGCGACAGGAACGAGATCAGCCACCACTGCGAACGGGTCAGTTCGAAACGCGCCATGCGCTTGTCCATCTCGGTACGGTACAGGCGCCCGATGTCGGTGATCAGGTAGCCGGTGTAGTTCTCGAGCGATTCGGGAAGTTTGTTGTTCACGTCATGCAACGCCGGCTGAAAGTAATGTGAAAGTAATGATTTTTAAAAGTTTACAGCAGAAACCGCGTAGCCCAGGCAGGCCGCCAACCGGGCCTCGCGACGAACGGAGTTGACGTCCGGGTTTAAGATTGCTTACATATTGTCTCCATGGATACAGTACGCTGTATACCGCGCCGCTTCTATCGCGGTTCAAGCCCCTGCAGAGGGCGATATCAGGTGTTCAGGAGAGGGACGATGAGCAAGGCCAAGGGTAGGATCTCAGCGCTAGCGTTGCTGTGCGGGCTGAGCCTGCCGGTGAGCGCGCAGCAGGCTGTCGTCGAAGATACTGCCGCGCCGCCGACGTCCGCGAGCGACGGCAATCTGGCCGCAGCCGACACCGGCACGGCGACGATCCCGGTGCAGGGTCCGGCAGCCGAAGACGCCGCGACACCTGCCCGCGAGCGCAGCGCCAGCCGCCTGATCGAGGAGGTCGTGGTCACCGCCCAGAAGCGTGAAGAAAACCTGCAGGACGTGCCGATCTCGATCCAGGCTTTCAGCGCCGATACGCTGGACGCAAAGGGCATCGACGATCCCAAGGCGCTGCAGCTGACCGTGCCGGGCCTGCAATACAACCTGTTTGCCGGCTACTCGCTGATCTATATCCGCGGCGTCGGCACCGACGCTTTCATTCCGTCGGCCGATGCGAGCATCGCCACCTATATCGACAACGTCTACTACCCGTTCGGCCACAGCCTGGCGTCGTCGTTCGGCGCGGTCGAGCGCGTCGAGGTGCTCAAGGGCCCGCAGGGCACGCTGTTCGGGCGCAATTCTACTGGCGGCGCGATCAACATCGTCACCAAGGATCCGGGGCCGAGCGCGGAGACCTCGATCCTGCTTAGCGGCGGCCGCTTCGACCAGATGAATGCCCGTGTCTACACCAACCTGCCGATCGTCGATTCGCTGGCGGTGTCGGTGGGTGCGATCTACAACACCGAAGAAAACTACTACAGCCGCTCGGCCGATTCTCCGCGCGGCGTGTTCCCGAAAGAGAAAACCAAGGGCGGCCGCTTCAAGCTCGCGTGGACGCCGACCGATGAGCTGAAAGTGGTGCTGGCGGCTACCCAGCTGAATGTCGACGGCGCGCAGTCGATGATGCTGCCAGCCACCGACGTCAAGCCGCTGGGGACGGCGCTGGGCGTCACCGAGGCGCCGGCCTACCAGACCAGTATCGACGCACCGGTCTACATCTCGACCAAGGCGACGATTTTCTCCGGCGACATCAAGTACACGACGCCGTGGTTCGATACACGTGCGATCGTCGCCAACCAGCACATCACCTCGCCGGCGCTCGCGGACTACGACGGCTCCAGCCAGCCGCTTTTCACGTTCGAATCGATCGGCCAGTTCGCGGACGTGTTCACCGGCGAACTGCAGCTGCTGTCCAACCAGGACACGCCGTTCGCCGATCGCTTCAAGTGGATCGCGGGCCTGTACTACATCGACAGTTCCGCCGGCTACGATCCGCTGTATTTCTCGGCTGCCCCCGGTGCCATTTCTTATCTTGCCGCGCCGACCGGGCCGCTGACGGGTGTGACTTCGCCGCTGATCAGCTTCCTGAAAAACACGCAGGGCCTGGGCCCGCTGCTGGACTACATCGACAACGGCGTAACCCTCGGTCTGGAGGGCGTGCTCGATACCCAGTCGACCGCTGGTTACTTCCAGGGCACCTACGACATCACCGACTGGCTCGACGCAACCGTCGGCGGCCGCTACCAGGTGGAGACGCGTGATCTGGTGAAATCCAATGTCAATCTCGCCACCGATCCCAGCTCCGGCGATGCCGGCACACTGCTGATCCGCTATCCGACCCAGTCGGCGCACACGTCGAACTTCTCGCCGAAGGCGGTGCTCGATTTCAAGCCGGCCGAGGACCAGCTGATTTATCTGTCGTACACGCAGGGCTTCAAGAGCGGCACCTACAACATCATCAACATCTACACGCCGACGCAGTACATCAAACCGGAAAAAGTCACCGCGTACGAACTCGGCTACAAGACGACGATTCTCGATGGTCACCTGCGCTTCAACACCGCGGTGTTCCAGAACAAGATCAAGGATCTGCAGGTTCAGACGATTTCACTGACCAGCGGCGGCGCGGTCAAGTTCGAGACCGCGGGCGGCGCGCGGATCCGCGGCGCGGATTTCGATGCCACCTGGGAGTTCCTGCCGGAGCTGGTGCCGGGCTTGGTGCTGACCGCCGGTGGCGCGTATCTGAAAGGCATCTACACCTCGTACAAGGAGGGCAGCGGCTTCGACGAGAAGACCGGCGTGTATTTCGATGGCACGATCTTCCCGAACCGCGATTTCACCGGCAACAAGGTGGTGCGCACGCCCAAGTTCTCCGGCAACTCCGGGCTTGGCTACGGCATGGATATCGATTCGGGCAGCGTCGAGGTGGCAGCCGACGTCTACTACAACTCCGGTTTCTTCTACTCGGCGCAGAATACCGAGACTGCCAGCGAGGATGCGTATTACGTGGTCAACGCGCGGGCCAGCTATTTCCACAGGGCCTGGGGCACGCGCATCACTGCGTTCGTCAAGAACATCAACGGCGGCAAGTACAGCTACGTCAAGCAGGAGTTGGATTTCGCTACCGCCAACCTGCTCGCGCCGCCGCGCACTTACGGCCTGCGCCTGAACTGGGATTTCTGATGACTCCCGCCCGCGAACCTTTCAGCGTCGCCATCGTCGGTGCCGGCCTGACTGGCCTCACCGCCGCGTGGCGGCTGCAGAGCGCCGGTCTGCGCGTGAAAGTATTCGAGAAGGCCGACGTCGCAGGCGGCCGGACGATGTCGATCCGCAAGGACGGCTTCGTGTTCGACGTCGGCGCGATCACGATGCTGCCGACTTACGCAGTGACCTGCGCGCTGATAGCCGAGCTTGGCATCAGTGCCCATCTGCACAAAATGCAGCCGCTGATCGGTATCCCGCGCAACGGCCGTATTCATCGTTTGGACCTGAGCCGGCCGGTGCGCAGTCTGCTTGCTACGAAGCTGATTTCGTTCGGCGCCAAGCTGCGGCTGCTGAAGCTGCTGGTTCCGATGCTGCGCAGCTGGAACCGCTCCAACTACCAGTCGCTGTCGCCGCTGGCCGAGTGGGACGGCGAGACCATCGCCAGCTATGTGAAGCGCGAACTCGGCGACGAAATCAACGAGTACATCGCCGGCCCGATCATTCGCGGCAATACGCTGAATTCCACGTCGAACGCGCCGATCGGCGAACTGCTGTGGATGCTGCGGCAGTATGCGGCGCCCTATGTCTACGGCTTCGATCGAGGCATCAATTTCCTGGCCGAAACGCTGAGCACGCGGCTGCCGGTGGAGTATCGGATGCAGGTGCAGTCGGTCAGCAAGCAGCATGGGAAAGTGCGTGTGGCCGGGCAGGGTCCGCAGGGCGGCTTCAGCGAGAGCTTCGACGCCTGCATCATCGCGCTGCCGCCGCCGGCGCTGCTGGAACTGGCGCCGAATCTCGGTGACAAGCAGCGCCGCTTTCTGCACTCGGCCAAGCCGCTGCGCAGTGTTAACGTGCATCTGGGCTTGCGCCGTCCGCCGCCGATCAGCGAGACTTTCGTGCTGCCGCCCGAGAGCGAGCATCGCGATCTGACGACTATCGTCATGGATCATCTGAAAGCACCCGGCCGCGCGCCGGCCGGCAAGGCGGTGGTGTCGCTGTTCTTCCGCGAAGAATGGTCCGCAGCGAATTTCGAGCGGCCGGACCCGGAGATTCTGAACGAGGCCCTGCGCATGGCACGTGGCTTCATCGGCGATGTCAGCGCAGATGTCGAGACCTACGTCGTGCAGCGCTGGCCGTACGCGATCATCAGGAGCGAGCGCGGCCTGTACCAGCGCATCCGCGACTACGAATCAGAGATCGACGAGTCCGATTGCGTGCAGTTCGGCAGCGATTTTCTGTCGATGGGCATGGAGGCCGCGGTCAGTAGTGGCAAGCTGCTCGCGGAACGCATCCAGCGGCTAGGCGTGACGGCGGGCGCTGTAGACAAGTGACCAGGCAAGTGATTGGGAGATCGGCATGTCGAAGGTGATGAAAAGTACGGCACAAAAGTCGACTTCCGCAGCGGTGCCGCTGTTCCGCGAAGCGACGCCGCCGGTGCTGCGCTGGGCCTATGCCGGCGCAGCGATCGCGGTGTTCATCATCGCGGTATTCGCGACCTGGTTCATCAGCGGCCGCGCGGTGCCGACCGATCCGGGCCCGGACCCGCTGCCGCCGGTGATGGGGCAGTTCATTTTCTGGGTGCAGATCGTCGCGATGCTGATGGGGGCTTTCGCGTTTTGGTACTTCGTGATCCGTCCGTGGATACGCGAAGGGCAGCTGACCACCACCGGCATGCTCTACATCGCCTGGCTGACGCTGTTCTTCCAGGACCCGATGATGAATTACACCTCGGCGACGGTGCTGTACAACTCCTACATGGTGAACCTCGGCACCTGGACGCTGGGCTCGACGCCGGGCTGGACCAGCCCCAACGGCAACAACCTGCCGGAGCCGCTGCTGCTGATCATCGTGGGCTATACCATCATCGGCTACTCGCTGTGTTTCCCGGTGCTGGCGATGCTCAACCATTGCAAGCAGCGCTGGCCGTCTCTGAGCAAGTTCCGGCTTGCGCTGATCGGCATCGCGACATTGGCGGTGCTGGACACGATCTTTGAATCGCTGCTGCTGCGCACCGGCGTCTACGCCTATCCGGGCGGCATTCGCGAACTGACCTTGTTCGCCGGTGAAACCTACCAGTTCCCGCTGACCGAGGGCCTCACCTACGGCGGTCTGACCATCGGCATGACGATGGTGCTGCTGCTGTACCGCGACGACAAGGGGCAGACCTTTGTCGAACAGGGCATCGACAAGCTGCGCATCGGCAAGGCCGGCCGGCAGTGGGTCAAGTTCCTCGCGCTGTTCGCCTACGTGCACCTCAGCATGCTCGTGGTGTTCACGATTCCGAACCAGTGGCTGGCCACGCACTCCGATCCGTACCCGGAAGGCTATCCCTCGTACATGCTCAACGGCATGTGCACCTACGGCGTCGAGCGCAACCAGTGCCCGGGGCCGGGCGTGATGATGCCGCGACCGGAAAACAATCCGTTGTGAACTGATGCAGCAGCACGATCTCGACGCTGCCGCCCGCCCAGGTCGCGACACGATCACCGGGCTTGAAACACCGCAGCAGCGCACACGCCGTGCGTTCGGCATCAGTCAGCAGTTCGCGATACGTCCACTGCCGTGGCGGCTGATCGGCCCGCGGCGCGATCAGCGCGAGCCGCTCGGGCTGCCGCTGCGCCGCATCGCGCAGCAGCTGCCCGACCGACCAGTCGAGAAAGTCGACGTTGGTCTCGGCCTGGAAATGGGATTGATGGAGCGCTGCGGTACCGATGGGCATCTGCAGACTGCGTCAGGTCGACGGCTCGGACGGCAAGCGCCCGATGAGCCGGTCGATCTCCGCCAGATAATGCCGGATCCGGATTTCGGATTCCGACAGTCGCGTGCCCTTGAAGTATTCCGATTCCAGGCCTTTCTGCACTTCGGGAATGCGCCGCACATCCTGCGCCAGCAGATAGCCGAATTCGGAAAGCTCCTTGGGGGTATAGCGCGCAGGCCGCTGCTCACCCTTCCAGCCCGCCGGGCCGAAGGCTTCGGGCCCAAAGGAATTCAGGGCAAGATGACCTGAGGCGCACCGTCGCACTGCAACAGCGTCAGCCCAGACAGCCGTTTGTTGAAAGTCGCAGCGATCGTCGTGTTAGCAAGATCGTGCAGATCCAAACGATCATGAGCGTCAGCGCCACGGTAGCCACACCGGACGCCTGGATGATCCAATGTGGCCAATCCGTGTTCATGGCGTTGTACATCGGGAAGCCAGCGCCCGCATGACCCATCAGCGCGCCCATCGGCCCCATGGGTACGATCAATATCTGCTTCCAGCCTTTAAGAGACGGCAGCGTGACGTACATCAAACTAGCGCCCATGAGCATGCAGGCGCTGTTGAGGAAGTTCCAGGTCAGCGGAGCGGTGCCGTTCCAAATCCGCAACGGCTGGTAGTCGTAATAAATCCACAAGCCATGCGAAACCGGGTAAGCCTCAGTAGTTGGGATGCCGCGTGTGCGTCCACACGCCTGTGCGCAGATAGCGACCCTTGTTGTTGCTGTCGGCTTTGAAGGCCTGCAGCTGCCCGTCAGCGACCACTTCGAAGTAGTAGCCATAGCCGAATAGCGCCATGCCGATCAGCGACAGCCCATTTAGGTCGCCACCCGCAACGTCCTTGGCAGCCAGGACACCAAAGACTGCCGGCAGGCAAATGACGGCAATGACGATCGCCTGCGGTTCCATGACGACGAAGAAACTTTTCCACCAGTAGCCCGGTGCAAACTTCTTGACGAAACCCATGTAGCGCTGGTCGCCCCCGCCGGTGGTGCGCCGATACCCCAGCCAGCGCCTGGACAAGTACATCCCGAGCCTGCAGCCGTGTAAGGAACACATCAGCAGTAGAACCGCTGCAGTTTGCGACTTAGCACCGACCACGCAGAACGCGATCAGCGTCGGAATCGCATATCCAAACCCATAGTACCCATCCATCATCGAGTGATCGGTCTGGAAGTTGCCGATCACCAAAATGATCGTGACAACCAGAAACGTGTAGGCGGTACAGAGCCAAAAGACGCCCCAATTGCTCGTCAGATCGAAGCCAAGTCTGAGAAGTACATCAGTCATTACGAAAGTTCCCCAAGCCATAAATGGGCAGCGCCGATCGATGGCGTCTCTTACAATTGGATATTCAGATGTCGTGATCAACTGAATCGGCATCGCCTGTCGGCTCACACTCCGAATGTGTATTGCAGTCGCAGACCAAACGTGCGGGGATCGTTCGGCTCTTGGAAGCGGCCGGTATCGAGCACGAAGACCGAAGCGGGATACAACTCTTTGGTCAGGTTCTTACCGAATGCAGTAATCCGTAGATTCCACGGAATGTAGGTATAAGCGACGCTGGCATCCCACAACTGGAAGGACGGGCTGGCATACTCGGGCGCGTTCTGAGGGTCGAAGAAAAAGCCGTCGCTGTAGTTGGTTGCGACATTGATTCCCAGTTCGCCGGTCTCTCCGAGCGGGAAGCTCTGGTTGATCCCCAGGTTGTAGGAGAAGTGCGGCGTCCGATCGATATCGTTGCCGCTGAAATCGCGGGCCGCCCCGAGCACGGGTACGGGATTTCCAGGGCCGAATGACAAACCGGTATTCGGATCATAGCCGCGGCCATCAGGGTACTTCGTGTACTTCGCGTTGAGGTAACTGGCGCTTCCCAAGATGACCAGACCGGGATCGAAGTCAGGCAGAGGCTGCCACGTCGCATCGATCTCAGCGCCCTTGATCTTTGAGCGCGGGACGTTATCGAACTCAACGACGCCACCTGAGGTAATGGAGGCAAAGCCCGTAATGGCGTTGTATACGTCGGTGTAAAACACCGCACCGTTGAGCCTAAGCGCTCTGTCGAACAACTCGGTCTTCGCGCCGAGCTCGTACGCATTGGTCTTGGCTCCCTTAACGGCATTGGGCGGCCCGAAGAAGTTTACGGTGCTGTAGGTGGGAGCGGTGAATCCCCGGGAGAACGAGCCATACAACTGGGTTTGCTCTACCGGAAACCACTGCAGGCCGACCTTGATCGGAACCTGCAGGGCAGTGACCTCGGGAACACTGAAAGGAATCAGCCTGATTTCGTTCATTGACGTGCCGACCGGCTGAACGATGCCCAGGCGATTGTCCGACAGGCTCCGGGATTCATGATCGACCCGAGCCCCCAGGATCAGATTGAGTTCTTGAGAGAGATCGAAAATATCCTGAAAGTGCGTCGTGCCTTGAAAGTATCCGGACAGCGACTCGGTATTGAGCAGACCGCCGGATACCAGCGTGATCGGGCCCGTCAAACCCGCGATCGGCCCGATTCCGACCGTGTCGAGGAGTCCGTTTAGGCTGTTAATGAATCCATCCAACGAGGGAATAATGCTTAGCACGCCAGCTGACTGGTTTCCGTTGGCAACCGACAGATTCAAGTGCGGGTAGCCTCCTGTCCCGTCCAGATAGTAGACACCGCCGACCCAAGAGAAATACTCATTGAGCGGAGTACTTTCTGAAGACAGAACCTGCAGCTCCGCGCTGGATTGGCGAAAGTATAGGTCGTAGGAGTTGAACGAGAGCACCGGCAGCGTGCTGCCGTCGTAGTCATATGCCTGGTATGGACTATTTTGGTGCTGATATGAGCCGATGAACTTCAGGTCGACCCAAGGCAGCCGCCAGTTTCCGCCGCCAGCAAAGAACGTCATATTCGTAACCGAGCCACCGACGACATTCTCGCTATAGTGGTAGTCCAGTTTCGGGTCCTGCGGGATAATCAATGAAAAATCAGGCGCAACGCGTGTAAGTTGACCGGTGGTGCCAGCGTTGGAGGATTGCTCGCCGTAGCTTGCCGAGGCATTAAACGAGAGATCCTCTGTCACGTTCCAGACAAGTTTCAGGCGGCCGCCTCGCGAATACGTAGCAACAGTAGCCCCTGCGAGATTGGTGGTGTATGGATCATGCTGCTGCGAGTAGCCGGTGAGCGTTGCCCCCAGGCCGTCGGCGATTGGCAGATTGAGGAACACCAGCTCATTCAGCGTTCCGTTGTTAGCCAATTCGGACTGCACGTCAGCCGTCAGATCAGGACCTGGATCGGGTGTGACAATGCTGATGGCACCTCCAGTCGAGTTGCGCCCGAACAAGGTGCCTTGAGGGCCTTTCAACACCTCGACTCGCTCGACGCGGCCTAGAGTACTGGTTACACCTTGGCCTGCCAGAAGCGCCACTCCATCCAGATAAATCGGGACGACCGGATCCGCCGAAGGAAGAAACGCGTTGTTACCGACGCCGCGTAGAAAAATCAGCGAATAGCCCGCCTGGTTCGAGAACGTCAAGCCAGGTGTGATCTTGCCCAGTTGATCGGCCGACTTGACACCCAGCGCCTCCAGTTTCTCCGCGCTGAAGGCGCTGATCGAGATCGGAACGTTTTGAACATTCTCCTCCCGCTTCTGCGCCGTGACGACGACCTCTTCAATGATCGAGTTGGTTGAGGAGCGTTCGCGCGTCGTGGCAGGTTCAGCTTCTGCCGTCGCGTTCGCCACGGGTACGGCGTCGTAGGACGCGCCAGCGCCAACGACGGCACTGGAATCGTTCGGCGGCAGGCTCTGTTCAGCGGTTTGGGCGGAACCTTGTGCGGGATCCGAGTCGGTTCCCTGCTGCGCCGATGCGACCCCCACCCCCATCCAATAGAAAATGCAGCTGAACAATGTCCTGCACATCTTTCCGATCTCCATCGCGTTATCGCAGGGCTTATTGGTTTTATGGGAGAAGTCACGCTCAATGGCCGAACAGGCTTCTGATATGCGCATCAGTTGCCTCCCTCAGCGCCCGCATCGGAACTCTCGATCGGCAGCGCCGTCGCCGCAGCGCCGAGTGCGGCCGGCTGAGCTTGCATGGCGTCCGGTCCGCTTAAAATCTTGAATTCAACCCGCCGATTGAGCGCGCGCCCTTCGTCGGTCGCGTTGTCCGCAACCGGCATCGATTTACCAAAGCCCCGGGACTGGAGGTGACCGCCGTCGACGCCGCGGAGCACCAAATAGTCCAGTACCGATCGCGCCCGAGTTTCAGACAACTTCTGGTTGTAGGCAGCCGCGCCATGGTCATCGGTATGTCCGTCCAGTTCGACGGACAGGCCCGGCTGAGTCAGCAAGGCGTCGGCAATCCCGTCCAGGATGATCTTGGCGTCGGGTGTCAGGCGAGCCTTGTCGAATTCGAAAGTCACGCCCCGCAACACGAAGCTATCGCCAGTCCTGCAACCCGCCAGCGAAACGGGCTGCCCCGCTGCCGGAACCTCGCAAGGCGGCGGTGGCAGGGAAGGCGGCATGGGTTCCGGTGCTACCGCCGGCGGCTGATCGACAGGGACCACCTGCGCCGGCACCGCAGGCTCCGGCTCGGTCGGCAATGGCGCCCCAAATGGAAATTGCAGACCGACCTGCAGAATGACGTCCCGGAACGAGGACTCCACCGGAAGGTCGACTGTCGGTGGCACTTGGTCCTGCGACCGCTTGTTCCTCTTGCCGTATTGATACAGGGCCTCAACACGAAGCCCGAATTCATAGCGGCTGTAATGCAGCGGAAGGAGGTAGCCCATTCCGCCGCTGAGGGTCGTGTTATTGAACGTCTTGTCGCCGACGCCAGGGTAGCCGTCGACGTTGGTCAAACCGATTCCGCCGATTGCATATAGGCCGGAGAGTTTGTCTATCGGAAAAACGAGGCCGTCCACGCTGGCGCCGAGAGCGGTACCGTGTCCGTGGAAGGTATAGCTGCCGCGCGCCTCAAATCCGACTGCACCTCGGCGTATTCCACCGGCAAGGGTGACGCCGCTTCCGTCGCCCAACTCATTGTCGCCATCGGTTCTGTCGAATTGACCCAGGATCGCCGCATACGGACCGTTGTAGAGCGCTCGTGCGATGTCTTGGGCGTTCGCTTCGCATGGGCCGCCCCCGGCCGCGAATGCAAGCAGGGACCACAATAATTTCTGCTTGGATCTGATGGTCAATTTTCTCCCTCCATACATTTGGTGATCTCGATGCCACCTACGAAACCGGCCCTACAGCGCGGCCTCTCCCCTTTTTAGACGTACATGAAGCCCATGTGAGCGATCCCTATTACGGATCGCGTTATAGAAAACGCAACAGGCGCTGGCCAGCGGCTACTGCGGGGTGTCGATCCGTGGAATCATCACGCCGGGCCCCGGGCATTGATCGCCGGTAACGCCGTACACACACATGCCGTTGAGCATGTACGAGGGGTAACCTTCGGGAAATGCGCCGGCATGAAGTGAAAAGAACTGCATCGGAATCGCGTAAAGAATGATGAACATCAAGTGGCAGTAGCCGAAGACGGCGAATCCACGCAGCCAGCCCTTCGCCACCGGGCCGTACTTCAGCGATTCGATACCGCGCTCCACGAAGGTCTGACCTTTATCGTCGCGGAAAAACAGCAGCGCCGTCATGGAGCCGACACCAAGCCCACCGAACAGGATTCCCTCATTCAGAGGAAATTGGTAGGTCTGTCCCGGAAAAATGGCAAATGAACGAATAGCACCGGGATATGCGTATACGCCGGTGCGGATCAGCAATAATTCGATAGTGGAATCAACAACGGTGCAGCCGACGATGATCAGGGCAACGCTGGCGAGAATCCCAAGCCGCGGCCAACGGACCTTGGCTTTGCGAAGTAGCCAGCATACGAAGAGTGCCTGCGTCGTCACCAGAGCGGTATAGCCCGGAATCGTCACTAATACGGGCTCGGGCAGGAGATTCGCAGCAGGACTGAACCACATGGGCCATGAACCCAGGGTCCATGCGCCGAAATTCAGCATGTGCGAGTTATAGAGCAGACTGGTCGACGAGTAGTTCATGCTCATATCCCAGAAGAAAATGAGCGTTCCCGCGAGAAACAAGCGACCGTCTGCCGTGAGATGGCCAAGACGGATACGGGGAAGCGCCACCCATTTCATCAGACAGTACAAAGCCCCCAGGGGTACGGCGATCTGCAGAAACAAGAAGTAGACGCTCTGTGCTTGCGATAGTTTGTCCGGTCCCGTCGGCGTTGGAACGAAATAGGGCCCCGTCATCCATTTGAGAAGGACATAGGCCTGAAAACAGAAGATCAGCCCTCCCAGCGCGGCCCAGATCGCAACCGGACTCGCCCGATGTGCGGGGACATCCAAGGCTCGTGTACGCGCTGCTGATATGACGGTGCCGGTCTCAACTGATGTCGATGATGTTGCGATCCTCATGGCAGCGCGCTCCGGAGCAGAAGGGACTTGTGATTTGTGTCCTGTAGCCTGCCCCATTGGCTCGTTGCGATCTTGCATTTGCGTGAACTAGCATTTGTCGATCCGTACCCCGCTGCGGATTCGGAGTGCGCGGATTTACTAGAGCCGATTCGCTGCATGGCAAGACAGGAACAAGGTTTCCTACGATGCTCGCTCAATGCAATCCGCATTAAGCCGGCGATGACCGACTATCGGTCCGGCGGATGAGGGGATCGTCTACGCGGCTCCGAAATCAAGGCGACAGGAAGCTCAATCATGAAAGTTGTCGTAGTGGGTGCAGGCCTTTCGGGGCTCGCGGCGGCATATCGACTGCAGCAGGCTGGCGTTGATGTCGAAGTCGTGGAAGCCAGTACGCGTCCCGGTGGCCGCTGCGGGGTAATGCGCACCCACGGCTTTCTCGTGGACATGTGTCCGGAGATATCGGCCGCCAGCTATCACCGCTTCTTCGCGTTGGCCAAGGCGGCGGGGCTGGAAGCCGATATCGTCGATTGCAGCACGGTGATCAGTTCGCTACGCAACGGCAAGATGGTCGACATCGACACCCGTAGTCCATTGTCTCTCTTATTCACGCCGTTTCTGTCGTGGAAAGCGAAATTACAGCTCGCGATTGGTCTGATCCGCAACTTCAAACTGATCAAGACCGCCAACGCCTTCAAGCTGGGCGAGCTCGCCGCGCTGGACGATCCCAAGACAAGCGCGGAGGACTTTGCGGTCAAGGCCTTTGGACGCGAAGCGGCGGACTATCTGATCGATCCGCTGATGCGCACGCTGGGGGGTTCCGAAATGGGCAAGGTCTCGCAACTGACGGCCCTGGGCGGCGTCAATAGTTGGGCTTCGTCGATGGTAACGATCCTCGGTGGCCTTTACCGCGTGCCCGAAGGCATCGCGACCCAGCTGAGGGTCCGCTACAACATGCGGGTAGCCAAGGTGCTTGAACAGGGTGGTGGCGTCGATGTCGGTGTCGTCGACGCCGACGGCGTTGCCCAGACGCTACGAGCCGACCACTGCATCGTCTCGGCGCAGTACGACGATGCCGAGCGTATTTTCCCGGGATTGGCAAAATATGCAGGGGATTTCGGACGTTCTCTCAAGTACTGCCGACTCATCGATCTCAAGCTGGGCTACAGCGTCGCCACGAGAAGCAAGGCCTATGTAGCCCAGGCCGCAACCATCGAAAGTCCGGACCTAATGATGTTCGCGCTCGTCCACAACAAGGCGCCCGATCGGGCGCCGCCGGGCCACAGCCTGTTCACGATCTACACCGACGACGCCGTCTGGGATCGCTTTGCGGCGATGTCCGATCAAGCGATCATCGATTGGGGTCGTGAGCGCATCGAGAACTGGTATCCGGAATTGAAGGGGCACTTCGTCTTCGGTCACGTGGGAAGAGAGCCCCGCACCGCTTACTTTGCCTCCCCTGGCTTCTACCGCAGAACTTCGACACTTTTTGCGAATCTCGCGCCCTCACGCGTGCAATTGGCGGGCGACCTGTTTGGCGCGGGCTCCATGGAAGCGGCGGTGGTATGGGGAGAAAAGGCCGCCGATCGTGTCCTGTCAAAAATTGGCAAGAGCGTCGAATCGGCTCCGCAACTTAAAGCGGCCTGAAGACTGCGCTGTTCAATAGATCGTGGGGGCCGTACTTAGCGCATGAATCAGTCCTGGGACTACATTGTCATCGGTGCCGGGCATAACGGCCTGACAGCCGCCTGCACCCTGGCCAAAGCCGGCAGGTCAGTTCTAGTGGTCGAGCAGCGAGCGATCACCGGCGGGCTTTCCGTGAGCCACCCGTTCGTCACGGCGGCGCCCAACCATCACTTAAGCATCGGCGCGATGGACGACGCTCTGATGGGGCATAGCCCGATGATCGACTTTCTCGGTCTGCGCCAGTACGGCTACGACTCCATACCCATGGCCGCGCCCTACGGCTGGATGGGTGAAGACGGCGAAACACTGCTGCTGCACAACAGCTTCGACCGCACCGTGGAGGAGATTAAATACTTTTCGCCCAGGGACGCGCAAACCTACATCGATGTGCGCGGCGCGATCGACCTGGTGATGGGCGGCCTCGAAGGGATCATGCCCTACCACCCGGCGCAGATTCCCAAGAGCCTGCTGATCAAGATGGCACTCAAGGCCGCGATCGATCGCAAGAGTCGCAAGGTGCTGGGGCGCATGCTGTCGGTCAATGCGTTCGAGATGATTGCCGAGACTTTCGAGTCCGAGGCCATGCGCGGACTGTGGGCGTTTTGGGCCTGCATGTTCGCGCCGGCGACCGTGCAAGCCAGCGGCGTATACCTCGCCGCTTTCGGCAGCGTGCATCGCGCCGGCATCTTCCGGCCCGTGGGCGGCATGAGCGGCATGATCCGGGCCATGGAGGGGGCGCTCACGGCGAAGGGCGGCGAGATCCGCTGCAATCACAAGGTCGAGCAACTGCTGCTCGACGGCAAGCGCATCAAGGGCGTGCGCATCGTCGGCGGCCAGGAGCTGTTCGCCCGCCATGCCGTGCTTGCCAACTGTGCGCCGCAGGTAGTGCTGGGCAAACTGCTGCCGGCGTCGGTCGTGGACGAGAAGCTGCGCACGAAGATCGACTTCATTCCCGCCAACTCCGTCTCGGTGGCGCCGTTCAAGATTGATTACGCCGTCGGCGGCCGGATCACCTACAAAAAGGCCGTGGCCATGCGCGCCAGGCGCGATGACATGGACGTGCGCAAAACCACGTTTATGACCGGCACGCTGGAGCAGCACATCGCCCAGCACAAGGCTAGCCTGCGCGGCGAGCCCGTGGATTTCAGGCCACCACTGTACTTCTCCATCATGTCCGCCAATGACGCGAGCATCGCGCCTAAGGGTCAGGACGTGTTCTATCTGTACGTGAACACGCCGATCAATCCCATCGGCGGCTGGGATGCGTGCAAGACGGAGTACAGCCAGCAGATCCGCTCCGCTGTCAGTCACTATGTCGACGGGCTCGATTTGGAGATCGGCAGTATCGAGCACTGTCCCAAGGACTTTGAGGAGCAGTTCGGTGCGCCCAATGGCGCCTACTTCCACGTCGACATGATCCCGTCGCGCATGCTGATGAACCGCCCCGCTCCGGGTCTGGGCGGCTACAAGACGCCGTTCGGGGGCCTGTATCTGGCTGGCGCAGGTTCGCATCCGTCCGGTGGTGTTTGCGGCTGGCCCGGTCGGCTGGCCGCTGAAACCGCGATGCACGAGGAGGGAGCCAGTGAGTGACAAGCGCGTACAACTGTGGTGCGCCTATTCGGTATTTGGCTTCATCGTGCTGTTCCTCATCGGCTGGGTAGGCTTTGCAGGATTCGTCCCGCCTCGATCTCCGATGGAGGGGGCAGACGACATTGCACAGTTCTACCGAGCCAACCTCCTGGGGATTCGTATCGGCATGGTGCTGTCGATTTTTGCATCAGCGCTTTTGTTGCCATGGGGAGGCGCCGTGTCTGCGCAGATCCTTCGCATAGAAGGTCCGCGTGCACCTCTCATGTGGGCTTGGGTCGCGGCGCAGGGCTGCGTAGTAATTGAGTTCGTCTATCCATGCACGTTCTGGCTCGTCGCCGCCTTCCGGCCGGATGACGCTACGCGCGTTCAGACCTTCAACGACTTGGGGTGGTTACCGTTCCTGGGTATCGTCTGCACCGGGATGTTTCAGATGGTCGCCCTTGCTGTCGTTACGTTTCGCGACTCGCGCCCTGATCCCGTCTTTCCGCGCTGGTTCGCGTTCTTCCAACTCTGGTGTGCGGTCGGTGTCGGGCTCACCTTCGGGGTCTTCATCTTCAAAACAGGACCATTTGCGTGGAACGGCATCCTCGGGTTCTGGGTTGCCGTCACCGTCTACTTTCTATGGGTAGTGGGCACCACACTGATGACCATCCGTGCGATCAATCGGGACGATGAAACGCACTTTGACCAAGATATCGAGTCGCGAATCACCACTCTTGAGCGCGCTGTCGCCCGTCTCGGCTCGAACTGATTGACGAGAGCCTCTTGTACACGCTTCCGTCTTCGTGCAATCCCGGCGCCTCCAGGAGCCCAGCGATCCTAGAGCCATCGGCCTGCGTCTGCAGTATCCATTCTAAAAAGTACACTCGCAGCGGTTAATGAGTCGACGCATACAATCGCGACTCGACCAGTGGTTCGGTAACGAGGGCAAAACAGAGGGGCCTTGAAGGTCTCTGGGTGAGGCTGCGTTTCGACCCCTAAGGCTTTGTCGCCCTTGTCGATTTCACTCGACCTCCACTGATTCTCACTTCTTCGTTCAGATAATATAGGACCGTATTCGAAAGGTCCTTGAGGAGCTTTTCGCGCAAGACGAGCGGCGGTCGTTCGAGTGCATACCGTTGTATTGCATGAACAACACCGCTTTCCATCAGAAACAGCTGGGTCTCCATCTTGCTTTCGCTGCCTTTGGCTAGATGCAGCTTTACATACAGCTTAATGCTGGCACGTACCAACGACTCAAACGACGACAGCATCATGGTCCGCTCGCGCATACCGGGCACGTCGTTCACCAGCCTGAGCAAGATCAGCGCATTGTGCTCGTACACGGCCAATAGACCCGAGACCATTGCCAGCATGCCCCGCTCCGGCGACTCGTTCACCATCTTCATCATGTTGGCGCGCACCTCAACGGCGCACTCGGTCGATGTCGCGTCATACAGGGCGCTGTAAATCGCCTCTCGATCTGAAAAGTATTGGTAAAGCGAACCGATGCTGACTCCGGCCTTCGCGGCAATACGAGGGGTGGTCAACCTCTTAAATCCTTCCTTTTCAGCGAGCGCGACCGTGGCCTGCAGAATACTGGCCACCGTCGCCTCCGAGCGGACCTGCCGGGGAATCTTTCGGCGACGGCCGGCGGCCCTTCCAGAATCTCGTGGAACTTTAATTGCCATCGATGACAGTCGCGACTAGAACACGAATTGAATGTGAATGTTTAGTCAATATAACATCCAAGTCGCCCCCGCGAGCTGGCGCTCCGCAGGTTGAGCGCTGTTGGGTACGAGACGCGAATCTGCATCGAAAGCGACGACAGACGGCGATGAACATTGATCTGAGCCGCAACAGAACGGCCCGAGTATGAGGAGAGACATTTTGAACAATCCGCTCAACACTGGGCCAGCGATAACCCGTAATTACGGGTATCGGGTGGAGAAGCCGGCACCGTCGCGACCCAGACCGCCAGACCCACGACAGCGGCGCGCACCGTGCCTCGTCTTAAGGCATGTCCCATCCCCCTAAAGCGTCGGGTCGTTGGACTCTATTCAGCTGTGTCGCGATCTGCTATCGAGAACCTGTAGCAGTGCTTGGGCTGTGGTGTTTCTCTGAGGCAATGAAGGCTGGTGCAGACAACGGCTGGCATATTCGGCGGCCAGCGCAAGTAAGGCGGTAGCCGCCCGGAGGTGATGCTGTGGATGAGAGTGCAAAGTCCGGGTTATTGATGTTCGGTGCGTGGAGCGCACTTCTCTACCTTGCTGCGGTCCTGGGCGGTTGGGGATTGGTTGCCGGTTTTCTGCCGGCGACGCCACCGACCCATACGGCCGAACAAATCAGTGCTCTATTTCAGAGCGATTATGTGCGAATTCGCATCGGCATGCTGATCGTGATGTTTGCCGCGCTGATCTTCATCCCTTTTGCCGCCGCCATGACGCACTTCATTGCCCAGGTAGAGCGAGGGGCGGGCATGTTGACTTACACGTTCCTTCTTGGCGCCGCCGGCAACATGGCCTTGACATTCTATCCAGCCATCTGGTGGTTGGTCGCAGCGTTCCGGCCGGATCGTTCGGCGGAGCTGATCTACCTGATGAACGATCTCGCCTGGCTTCAGTTTCTGGGGGGTGTCTCGCTTTATCTCGCGATGCCGCTCGCGGTGACAGCGGCGGCGCTACTGGACCGCCGTCCCGAGGCTCCGTTCCCGCGTTGGTGTGGATACGCCAATTTGTGGCTGACTGTTATGATTCTGCCCGATCAGATGTTGTTCTTCTTCCATAGTGGGCCATTCGCTTGGAACGGACTCTTCGGCCTGTGGATTCCCGTTGTCGTCTTCAGCGGTTTTTTTCTTCTGAACTTCTATGTACTGCGTCAGGCCATTTTTCGGGCGCGACTGACTTCGATGAGCCTCTCTCCATTGTTAGCAGCGGCCTCATCATGAAGGTTCGAGATTTCAGCGTTGTTCTGTTTCGGAGGGCGCTATGACATCTGATATTCACTCGATGGGATCACCGGCCGAACCGCCGCACTTCACCGCCGTGATTCGCAACGAGCTGTGCGCAATGCAGTATCAGAGCGATGTCTGTGCTCGCAGCCGCCCACCCTCATTGGCAGGTCTGCAGGTGGGTCCCGTGGACGTGCTGCGCTACAGCGGCCTGGGAGAACAATGGGGCGCACGGGACCAACGCCACATTCGGATGAATCGAGTCGACTATTACGTGGTATGCGCACCAGTTGCTGCGCAGCTCGGCATCTGCCAGAACGGCTCGGATATCCAACTGAGAGCGGGCACTTGCACACTCCTCTCGACCAACCGGCCGTTCAGTGCCCGCATCCGCTCTGAAGTGCCTGGCAAGTTCTTCTCCGCGATGCATGTCCGCGTCTCCGGATCGCTGCTGAGGCGGCAGATTCCGAATCTCGACGATGCTTGTGGTCGCGAGATTCCGTTGTTGCCCGGCAGCGGCCGCATGATGATTTCCATGTTCGATGTCGCACTCAACGATGGCCCGTTTCTGTCGCCGGCCGAGAGGGAGCGACTGGGGGCGAACCTGCTCGAGCTGATAGGGGGCGTCGCGACGGGACTCGCCGATAGTTGTGTACCCGATAGCCCGGGGCCGCACGCCCACCAGCGAACGCTGGACCGCGCGATGGCATTCATTGCCTCCCATTTGAGTGATCCCCAACTTGATCCAGCGCGTGTCGCGGAACATTGCCGCGTCTCCACGCGCTATCTGCATGCCTCATTCGCCGCACTTTCCCCGGTGTCTGTGGCGAGCCTCATCCGTGAGCATCGCCTTCAAGCTTCCCGTGAGATGCTGATGAGCCCCAGGGTGCAACACCGGACCATCATCGAGATTGCGGGCGACTGGGGTTTCGAGGACCCTGCCCATTTTTGTCGAGTCTACAAAGCCCGTTACGGGCGCTCGCCTCGGGAAGATCGATTTAGGGATGCCGCCGCTGCGGCCTAGAAATAAGTTTTGCGCAGCCACCATCGCGCCCCAATAGGGCGCTGCACGCGAAGCCTTCGCCTCGCGTGAGCTTCGGCGTTGGTTGCGACACGAAGTCGCAGCCGTTGTTGTTTCAAGCATGATTTTCTGGTTTAAGAAAGGGCCGTTCTCGTGGAACGGTGTCGTTGCGTTTTATATCCCCGCATTCATCTTTTTCATCTGGGTTGTGGGCATGACTTTGCCGGCGATGAAGGCGGTCCACCGCGAGGCGGGCGGGCAGCGCGCATGATCGAGCCGCAGTCATGGACAGCCGGAAACCGATTGCTTGCGTACCATTCACATGAGGTCCAAACTACCGAAAATTCAGGGCGATCACCGGTGCGCGCAGCGTCGGCGCGCTCCATTATTCGGAGAGCATCATGGCTGGAGAGTTCGGCGACATCGTTCGAGGTTTTTCTTCCAAGGCCAGCCCCCTGGTGACGGGCCTGCTCGAGGCCGACAGCCGCGCGGTACCGGCCGGCCTGAAGCAGCAGGGCAATTACCTGCCGCCGAGCAGGCAGATCCCGCTGTCGCGCTATTACGACCCGGCGTTCGCCGAACTCGAGAAAGAAAAACTCTGGAAGAAGACCTGGCAGTATGCCTGCCGGGAAGAAGACATCCCCGAAGTCGGTGACCGCTACAAGTACGACGTCGGCACGCTGTCCTGGTTCATCGTGCGCAGCGGCCCGGGCGAGATCAGGGCGTTCAACAACAGCTGCCTGCATCGCGGCACGCAGCTGTGCTCCAGCAACGGCTGGAGCGAGAGCATCCGCTGCCCGTTCCATGCCTGGGAATGGAAGCTCGACGGCAGCCTTAAGAACATCCCGAGCCGCTGGGATTTCCCGCAGGTGAAGACCGAGGAGTTCAAGCTGCCCGAAGCCCGGGTCGCGACCTGGGGCGGTTTCGTCTTCATCAATCCCGATCCGGATGCGGCGCCGCTGGAAAATTACCTGGGCGTGATGCCGGATCACTTCAAGAGCTGGGAGCCGGAGAACCGCTTTACCGCCTTCCATATCCGCAAGCGGGTCCGCGCCAACTGGAAAATCACGATGGAGGCTTTCCTTGAGTCCTACCACGTGGTCGAGACGCATACCGAATCGCTGGGCTTCACCGGCGACGCATCGACGCAGTACGACATCTGGGAGCAGGGCGATGCCCACATCAGCCGCCTGATCACGCCGCTGGCGACGCCGAGCCCGCACCTGGGCGACGGGGCCTCGATCGCCGAGGCTGCCAACTATGCGTTCCAGGCGTTCGCGCTGGCGATGCCGGGCGTGCCGGTGCCGAGCTTCGACGTCGACTCCAAGCTGAGCGGCCGTGCCCAGGTTGCCGAATGGCGCCGGCAGATGATGGGCGCCGGGCTGGCACGCGACTTCTCGTCCTGGCCGGACGTGACGATGATCGACAGCGTCGAATACCACATGTTTCCGAACTTCTGCCCCTGGTACGGCGAAGGTCTGCCGCTGGTGTACCAGTTCCTGCCTTACGGCGATGACCCCAACCAGTCGGTGATGAGCGTCAGGCTTACCGCGCCGCTGCCGGGTGGCGGGGCGCCGCGGCCGCCTTCCGCGCCGATCCGCGAGATCGGCTTCGACGAGTTGTTCAACAGCGCACCCGAGATCGGCCTGCTGGCGGTGATCTTCGACCAGGACATGAGCAACCTGCCACGCATCCAGAGCGGCCTGCGGGCGGCGTCCGACACTCGCGCCGTGGCGACGTTCGGCCGCTACCAGGAGCAGCGCATCCTGCATTTCCACGAAGTGCTGGAAAAGACGCTCGGTCTTTGAGACCTTGTGGAATCACAGCCTTTCGCCGGGCACGTCGGCAAGGGATTGCCGACCTACTCGTTCGATCGGACCGTAGGTCGGCAATCCCTTGCCGACGTTGTCCCTCTCAACCCATCAGGACATCGTGAACATGGGGCTCAACCTCGATTTCGAAGCCGGCGTGGTGATCGTCGCCGGCGGCAGCGGCGGCCTCGGCGAGGCGATCGCCAGGGCCTTTGCGAAAGCCGGCTTGCCGGTTGCCATCACCTACCACAGCAGCGAAACCAGGGCAGCCGCGATCAAGGCCGAGATCGAGGCTGACGGTGGCCGCTGCGATTGTCATCGCGTGGATCTGGCCGACGCAGCGCAGGTGAACGCGCTGTTCACCGAGGTGACGAGCCGGCACGGCCGCATCGCCGACGTGATCTACGCCGCCGGCCCGCACTTCGAGTTCAATTTCATCGGCAAGATCCCCGACGAGCAGTGGCACCACGTGGTCAACGCCGACCTCAACGGTGCTTTCCATCTGATCCAGGCGGCAGTGCGCGCCTTCCGTGCGCAGGGCGACGGCGGCAACCTGGTCGCGGTCATCACCAGCGCGGTCGAGCGCGTGCCGGTAGCGGACATCATGTCGGCGGCGCCCAAGGCGGCGATCCAGATGCTGATGCGTGGTGTCGCCAAGGAATCCGGCCGCTTCGGTATCCGCGCCAACTGCGTCGGCCCGGGCTGGATCAACGCCGGCCTCGGCAAGAAAGGCCTCGAAGAAAAGCTCGACGAGCAGTCCCGCGAGGCGATCCGCACCAAGACCATTCCGCTGCAGCGTTTCGGCGAGGCTGACGATATCTCGAACGCGGTGTTGTTCCTGTGCTCGCGCCAGGCCAGCTTCATCACCGGGCAGAGTCTCGCCGTCGATGGCGGCCTGCAGCTTTGAGCGATTTTCCGGAGTGGACGCCGCTTGCGGACATCGCGGACTTCGCCGGTGAGCGCAAGCTGGTGCGCAGCATTTACGGCATCGATCTGCTGCTGATGCTGGATGGCGCCGACGTCGTCGTTGCTCACAACCACTGCACGCATATGGGCCGGCCGCTGGATCGCGGCAAGCTGATGGCAGGCCAGATCTCGTGCCCGTTTCACGGTGCCTGCTTCGACTTGCGGACCGGCGCAGCGCGCTCAGGCCCGGCGGTTGCGCCGCTGCATCTGTTCCCCGCGCGCGTCGACGGCCAGACGATTTACGCCGACCTGCGCAACAAGCCGGTCACGCTGTGGGCACGCCCGACGTAGGTCGGCAATCCTTTGCCGACGTGCCTGTCGCCGACGTGCCTGTCGCCGACGCGATGTCGGCAAAGTATTGCCGACCTACGTCGCCAATCGAACGGACCAGCCACAGCATCGCCAGACCCCAGCCCAGATCGACGACGGCAAAAGCGCGCCACCAGAACGAGCGGAAGTAGTCACCCAGGTACTGGGTCCAGCCGAAGTATGCGATCACCATCGCGCAGAACGCGATCCACATGAGAGTGGACTGGCCGCGCGCCGATTGCCGCCTGACCAACAGGCCGATGCTGAGCATCGGGCACAGCATCGTCGTCACGAAGAAGCTGACGACATAAAGATCGTCCGCCAGGTTCTGCTTGAGCACCCACCAGAACACGCTGACGCCGAGCAGGCCGGCAAGCAGCAGCGCAGTGTAAGACCTCTGCGTCAGCCTCGGAAACAGCTCTTTTCGGCCGTATTTTATCGTCTGGTACAGGAACAGCAGCTCCAGCGCCAGCGTCGCGATCAGGCCGAACCAGTACAGCTCGCTGAACCAGTGATGGTACTGGTTGAACCATTTGTCGTAGTTGAGGATGTACGACAGGTCATGAGGAATGAACAGCAGCGTGCCCGCCAGCGGCATTGTGTAGAGACGATCGCGCGCCGCGAGCCGCACGGCTTCGCCGAAGTAGATCACGTTGGCGATCAGCGCCAGCGCATTGAGCAGCATGATCGGCACGACGTGCTCGTCGATGGCCTGAAGTGTCGCGACGGGATCGTACATGCGCTACTCCTGATCCGGGTCGATCGGGTCTATGCTGAAGTTCGGGCTAAACATGCCCACCGCCGTCCACGCACAGCATTTCGCCGGAGATGAAGCTCGCCATCGGCGATGCGAAAAACAGCACCGCATTGGCGATATCGGCAGCGGTACCCAGGCGCCGCAACGGCGTTGCGGCGAGCACGCGCTCGGCCAGGCGCTTGCCGCGCGGGTCCTGCTGAATGGTCAGACCCTGGCCGGCGTCGATATGGCCGACGCCGACGCAGTTGGCGCGGATGCCGTTGCGGCCTTCTTCGCGTGCGATGCCCTGCACCAGCATCTCGACCGAGGCTTTCGGCCCGGCCGACATCACGTCCAGCGGCGGAAAGCGGCGCGTGCCGGCGGTGGACAGCGCGACCAGCGATCCACGCGAGCGCCGCAATGCCGGGATCGCGACATGCACCAGGTTGAAGAAGCCGTTGACGTCGGCGTTGACGATGCCGGCCCATTCCTCCGGCGGCAGATCGGCGATCGCCGAAATCCGCACCGTGGGCCCCGACGCGTAGACCACGGTGTGGATGCTGCCGAACTGTTGTTCGGCCGCGTCGAATAGTGCGCGGATCGATCCGACATCGGCGAGATCGGCCTGGCGCATCAGCGCGCGCGCGCCTGCGTCCGCCAATTCGGAATGCAGCGCTTCGGCCCGCTGTGCGCGTTGGTGATAGTTGAACGCCACGGCGCTGCCCACGCGCGCGAAGCTGCGGCTGATCTCGATGCCGAGCCCGCCGCTGCCGCCGATGATCACGGCTGCGCCTTTTTTTAATTCTCTCAATTCCTGGAACACGCTCGATCTCCGCTGGTGCCGCCGCACTCGATTCCGACGTCGTGAATTGCGCCGTTGATAAGCATAGAGTACGGTATGTATACGTACCTGGAAAGCCGCGTGTTCCTTGCGGACCTGCTCATGGGCCATGACCCGGTGTAGGGCGGGTCGTGACCCGCCGTCGTCGAGCCCGAACAAAGGCGGCGGGTCACGACCCGCCCTACGGTCTGCGCCAGGTTCATGGAAAGCACCGAACCCGCGGCGGAATGTGGGTCGGGCTCCGGCCCGACAATCTTGACGCGGCCGAGCGCGGCCATGGGAGGAAGCTAGCGATGTACGATCCCGCTGCCGTTCTTGCCGCCGTCGATGCTCATCCGGTGCCTGTGCTGCTGCTGTGCGGCGCGGCGCTGCTCGGCAACGCGATCTACTATTTCGAATCGATGCGGCTGGGCTTTCGCGACCGCGTCTACACGATGCCGCTCGCGGGGCTGTACTTCTTCATCCCGCACGATATGAGCTACGCGCTGCTCTGGCACAAGTGGTTCGTCGAATACGATCACTGGTTCCTGAAGCTGTTCTGGCTTGGCTTGGTGCTTACGTCCGCGTCGGCCTGGGTGTTCCTGTGGCAGCTGCTGCGCTACGGCCACCAGGAACTGCTGCCGCAGGTGTCGCGCGCGGTGTTCACGGCGCTGGTGTTGGGTGGCCTGGCGCTGTCGACCGGTGTCTGGATTGCGGTCAAGGCGGTGCTGGTCGACGATCTCTATCTGTTCGCATTCGGGCTCACCGCGTTCTGGTGCGCGCCGTTCGGCATGTCGCTGATACTGCGGCGCCGATCGAGCATTGGCCAGTCGCGGCTGATGTGGGTTGGCTATACCGCGATCCCGGTTTTCTACTGGCTGGCCGGCCTGTTGTACCTGCCGCCGTATTTCCGTTCGCTGCCCTGGCTCGCCTTGGGGGCGGCAGCGGTGATCTGGGGACTCGCGAACCTGTTCGTGGTGTCGCGCCTGCCGAAGCGGTCGCTCGCAGCGCCTGCCTGATCCGTCAGCGGCTGCGTCAGCGGCTGCTCTTGGCGCGGCGCGTGGTCTTGGCCGGTGCACGGTGCACGGTGCGCGCGGGCCGGCGGTGCCGGCGCGGCGGCGATCGTCAGCAGGTTCTGCTTGATCGTCGCCAGCATCTGCTCCAGTTCCCGCTGTTTGTCCGGCGCGATGCCGAGCATGAAGCGCAAGCTCAGTTCGTTCTCGATTTCCTCCGCGTGGCGGATACGCTCTTCGCCTTTCTGCGTCAGCCGCACGCTTTTCGAGCGGCGATCTTCGTTGTCGGTGGTTCTGACGACGAAGCCCTTGGCCTCGAGCCTGTCGACCATCTTGCCGAGTGCGACCTTGCCGATGTCGAGCAGCCGCGCGAGTTCCACCTGGGTCATCGTATGGCTGTCGCGGTTGGTCAGGCTGATCAGCAACCACCACTGCGGCCGGGTGATGCCGACCAGCGGCTTGATGTGCTCGTCGAAGATCTGGTGACCGAGGCGGGTGACATCGTGAATCAGGAAGCCCGTCTGGATCGCGGCCCTCTGCTGCGGCATGAATAAGATCCTTCGCCATGGCGGTTGAATGAAGCGCAGATGATCCGGCATCGCTGACGCACTGAACAGTAGCCGAGCCGCATCCAGGCCGCTTTACCGGCTGCATTAATTTAGTACACATGTTTACGATACGCCAAAATAAATGGTATACATGGTGTACGGTTTGGTTAAGCATGAACCTAAAAGGGCGAAAAGCCCATCGATCTCAAAATGCGATGGAGGAGACGGGCATGAAGACGGGCATGATCAGGAAGCAGTCGTGGACTTTGGTTCTGGGCTTGTTGCTGATTTCGTTTCCGGCCGGGGCACAATCCTCCGCCACAGCGCCTGAGCCCGCCGCTGCGGCGGAACTCGACACGATCCCGGTCGCCGGCGCGGCCGAAGCCACCGAGCCGCGCGCGCACAGCAACAGCCGCATGATCGAGGAGGTCGTGGTTACCGCACAGAAGCGCGAAGAGAACCTGCAGGACGTGCCGATCTCGATTAACGCGTTCAGTGCCGACATGCTCGACGCCAAGGGCGTCAGCGATCCCAAGGACCTGCCGCTGGTGACGCCGGGCCTGACGATAGGCTCGCAGGCTGGCTTCACGGTGACCTACCTGCGCGGTGTCGGCTCCGATGCGTTCCTGCTCGGTGATCCCAGCGTCGCGCTGTACATCGACGGCATCTACTTTCCGTTCGCGCACGGCCAGGCGCAGAACTTCGGCGCGATCGAGCGCGTCGAAGTGCTCAAGGGCCCGCAGGGCACGCTGTTCGGACGCAATGCGGTCGGCGGTGCGATCAGCGTGTACACCAAGGCGCCGAGCTTCACCGACACCGAGGTATCGCTGCAGACGAGCTACCAGCGCTTCAACGATGTGCAGACGCGCGCGCACGTCAATGTTCCGATCGCCGACAACTTCGCGGTCAGCGTATCGGGCATCTACAACAATGCCGACAGCTATCTCGACGGCACCATCAACGGCAACCCGATGCCGCAGGAAATCGCGCGCGGCGCGCGCGTCAAGCTGCGCTGGGACCCGATCGAGAATCTGGATCTGACACTGGCGGGCTTTCATATCGAACAGACCGGCGTCAGCACGATGTTCGCGACCAACTCCGATCCGGCGCCGGACTTCCGCGCGGTCATCACGCCGCAGACCGGCTATGGCGGCGCCAACGATGCCGGCGATTACTTCAACCTGGCGAACACCGTGATCTACGGCCAGGGCACGCTGAACACGGACTGGTTCGACGTCAAGCTGATCGCCAGCGATCAGCGTCTGCATACCGAATCCGAATATGATTTCGACGGCTCGCCGACGCCCCTGGTCTACTTCGAGGCCTTCCAGTTTGCCGACGTCAAGACCGCCGAAGCCCAGATCGTGTCCAACGCCGATTCATGGGCTTCGGACAAGCTCAAATGGATCGCCGGCTACTATTTCTTCAAGGGGCGGCAGGGACTTAACCCGGCGCAGTTCGGCGTCGCCGGCTCGCTGCTGAGCGGCGTCAACGCACTGCTTGCGCCGGTGCTGGGGCCGCTCGGCGTCCCGCCGCTACTCGACGACGGCTTGCTCAATGCAGTCGGCATTCTCGATACCGATTCCAACTCGCTTTACGCGCAGGGCACGTACAACTTCACGGACTGGTTCGCGCTGACGCTCGGCGGCCGCCTGCAGCAGGAAAAGCGCACCATCGTCGACTCCAGCGGCGCAGTGAACACGCCGGGCGACGGCCCCGGCATCAAGTACACCGACTTCTCCGGCGAGAGCGACACCACGACGAGCTTCAGCCCGAAAATCTCACCGGAATTCCGGCTCTGGGACGGCGGCCTGCTGTACCTGTCTTACCAGACCGCTACCAAAAGCTCGACTTTCAACGTCGTCAACTTCCTGCGTTTCGCCGAGCCGGACGTGGTCAAGGCCGAGAAGCTGACCGCGTATGAAGTCGGCTTGAAAACCGATCTGTTCGAAGGCACGACCCGGTTGAGCAGCGCCGCATTCTGGTACGAGATCCGCAACGACCAGGTGCAGTTCATCTCGCTGCTCGCCGGTGGTGCGGTGACGTTCCAGAACGCACCGGCATCGCGTGTCCGCGGCGTCGATTTCGACGTGACCAGCCAGCTGTTCCCGAGTGTGTTCAACGGCCTGGTGTTCACCATCGGCGGCGCCGCGCTCGACCCGCGCTACACCGATTTCCCCTGCGGCCAGGGATTCAACAATCTGGGTGTCTACAACGCCTGCAACGACTACACCGGCAAGCAGATCGTGCGCTCGCCGAAGTTCTCCGGAACGGTTGGCCTGAGCCAGACTTTCGACGTGCCGGGCGGGCCGCTGGAGCTGGCGACCGACTATTACTACAACAGCGGCTTCTACTACCTGCCGCAGAACACCGACTTCAATCACGAGACGGCCTACGGCGTCATGGGCGCGCGCATCAGCTATCTGTACGAGCAATGGAATCTGCGGATGACGGTGTTCGGCAAGAACATCCTCAACGAGAAATACAACTACAGCCGCTTCACCAACGACTTCGGCGCGCTCGACGCGCTGGCGCCGCCGGCGGTCTACGGCATTCGTCTGAACTGGGATTTCTGAATGAGCAGCGCCGCGATCCGCACGCTGGCCGAGCTTCCGCGCCATTACGCGGCGGTGCAGCCCGCGCAACTGGCGATCGAGTATCGGCAGCGGCAGCTGACCTACGCGCAGCTGTGGAGCGAGAGCTGCCGCGTTGCGGCGACGCTGCGGCGCGAGGGCATCGGCAAGGGCGACCGGCTGGCGTTCCTTGGCCGCAATCCGGATTTGTATTTTTTGCTGCTGTACGGCTGCAGTATCGTCGGCGCGATCTTCGTACCGATGAACTGGCGACTGGCGGCAGCCGAGCTCGCACAGGTACTCGACGACGCCCAGCCCGCGCTGACGATGGTGGATCGCGATTTCGAAGCGGCCGTATCCGACACCGGCTACAAACTATGCCGCTTCAGCATCGACACGCTGACCGGCGCACACGACCTCGAGACCTGGTTCGCCGACGGCGATCTTGCGGAAGTGCCTTCCGCCGATCCTGAAGATACAGCGGTGCTGCTGTATACCAGTGGCACCACCGGCCGTGCCAAGGGCGTGCAGCTGACGCATCGCGGCTTCATCGCGCCGCGCCAGGCCGAGCTGGGGCTGGGCAGGTGGATGCAATGGAACGAGCCGCAGGAGAAACTCTTCGCCGCTCTGCCGCTGTTCCATATCGGCTGCCTGTCGGCGACGATGATGGCGTTCTATCGCGGGGCTGCGGTATTGCTGATGGACGCGGCCGATCCGGAAGCGCTGCTCGCCGCGATCGCCGAAAAGCGCCCGACGCGCGGGCTGCTCGTGCCGACGCTGATCAACATGATGCTGGCCTCGCCGCGGATCGCCGACTACGAGCTGTCCAGCCTGCGCCTGGTGATGTACGGGGGATCGCCGATTGCGCCGCAAACACTGACCCAAGCGCTGACCGTTTTCAAATGCGATTTCGCTCAGGGCTATGGCATGAGCGAAGTCGCCGGCACCTGTGTATTTCTCGCGCCGGAAGATCACGATCCCGCGCAACCGCAACATCTGCTGTCGATCGGCAAGGCCGGCCCGACGGCGGAACTCGATGTCCGCAGCATCGATGGCGAGCCGGTGGCGCAGGGCGAGGTCGGCGAGATCTGGGTGCGCAGCCTCGGCCTGATGAAAGGCTACTGGAGAAGGCCCGATGAAGATCGTCTGCAGATTCGCGACGGCTGGTATCGCAGCGGCGACGCCGGCTACCGCGATGCTGACGGTTATTTCTACCTGACCGATCGCTACAAGGACATGATCGTATCGGGCGCCGAGAACATCTATCCGGCCGAGATCGAGCGCGAGCTGGTGCTGCACGCGGCCGTACAGGAAGCCGCAGTGATTGGCGTGCCGCACGAGCGCTGGGGCGAGGCGGTGCACGCCATCGTCGTACTAAAGCCCGGCAGCATCGCGACGGCGGAGGAGTTGACCGCTTTCCTGCGCACGCGCATTGCCGGATTCAAGATTCCGCGCTCGCTGGAGTTTGTCGCAGCGCTGCCGCGCAACGCCTTCGGCAAGGTCGTCAAGTATCAGCTGCGCGATCCGTTCTGGGCAGGCCATGAGCGTCGCATCGGTGGCTAGGCGCGATGGCATCGCTATCCAACCCATCATCAAAGAACATCTAAAGAGAGACACGAATGTCGACAAGCTATGACGTGGTGGTGGTGGGCGCGGGCAGCAATTCGCTGGTCGCGTCGGCGTATCTGGCGAAGGCCGGAAAGAAGGTGCTGCTGCTGGAGAAGAACGAGCAGTGCGGCGGCGGCGTGGTATCGATCGAGATCGCGCCGGGCTTCATTCACGACCCGCATGCCTCGGGTTACTACCTGTGCATCGCCAGCCCCGCGGTCAAGGACGACGAACTCGGCCTTGCATCGAAGTTCGGTTTGCAGTGGAAGACCTGGCAGGCCGGTTTCGCGACGATCTTCGACAGCGGCGACGGCCTGGTCGCGTACGGTGATCTGGACCGCACCTGCGAGGACATCGCCCGCTATTCGCAGAAGGATGCGGAGACCTATCGGCGCTTCGCGAAAGAGTGCGTCGCGCTGCTGCCGCTGCTGAGCAAGAGCGCGGCGACGCCGCCGCTGCCGACCGGCCCGTTCATCTCGATGCTCGACTCGAGCCCGGGCGGACGCCGGCTCGTCGACATGATGTTCATGAGCGTCTATGACATCCTCGAAAACCTGTTCGAGAGCGACGAAGTCCGCATCCACCTGTGCAAGTGGTGCGCCGAGGCGATGGAAGGCCCGGACGTGAAAGGCACCGGCGTCACGCTGGTCAACCTGCTGGGCCTGGCGCACAGCTACGACGGCCACATCCCGGTCGGTGGCTCGCGCGCGGTCACCAACTCGCTGATCAAATGCATCGAGCACTACGGCGGCACCGTGCGCACCCAGGCCACCGTCAAGCAGGTGCTGATCAGCGGCGGCAAGGCCACCGGCGTGCTGATGGCCGATGGTGAAAAAATCTTGGCGAAAGACGCCGTGATGGCCAACATCCATCCCTGGCGCCTCGAGGAATATCTGCCGGGTGCGGTCGACCCGGCGCTGGTGCGCGCCGCGCGCGGCGTCAAGCTCAGCAATCACGGCGCGCTGAATCAGCAGATCGCGCTATCCGAATGGCCGCAGTTCAAGGCCGGGCAGGACCCGTGGTCCGAGGCGCTGTGCATCGAGTACGTGCGCAAGGACCTGACTGGAGTGCGCAAGGTCTTCGACAAGTACCGCTACGGCGAGATCCCGCAGACCCACCTGAGCCCGCTGACGATCATGAATTCGCGCAAGGACCCGACGCGCGCACCGAGTCACGATCACTGCGCGATGTATCTGTATCACTTCGCGCCGCGCGTGCTCGCCGATGGGGGGCTCGAGGGCTGGAAAAAACACGGCCAGGCCTTCGCCGATGCGATCTGGGAAGAGTTCAAGAGCTACTGCACGAACATGGACGATTCCAAGATCATCGCGCGGCATATCGAGACGCCGCTGGATCATCACCACCACTCCAACAATATGATGGCCGGCGACATCTTCGGCATCGGCACCACGGCGGGCCAGCTGCTCGGCCGCCGCCCGCTGGTCGAACTGGCGCAGTACAAGGTGCCGGGCATCGACGCGCTGTACCTCGCCGGCCCGTCGCAGCATCCGGGCGGCACCGTGACCTTCGGCGGCCGCGCGACTGCGATGCGGATGATGATGGACTGGAAGATGGACCTGAAGAAGGCCTTCACCGTCCTTTAAGACACAAGGAGATCGGGTTGAGCATCTACGTAGAAATCGCTTTTCCTCTCACAACAGAACAGGACCTGCCATGAAGCTTTTCACATCGGACAATGCTGAACTGATGGAAGTCAGCAGCCTCAAGACGGAGGGCAACAACCTCATCGTTGTCGGCACCATCATGGGCGCCATGCCGACAGAGGCAATGTTGACGCCGGCCGAGCTGCGCAAGGTATTCAAGCTGTTGAGCTTGAGCTTGGTGCTCTTCGTCTTCGGCATGTTCTTCAAGAAGTAACACGGACCTCAACGCCTGCGAGACGCTTGCGTTCGTTAGGAATGGTCCGGTACTGACGTGGCGTTGAACTGTCAAGATCTCATGAAAGCACTTCCATTCGTCTGAAGTGCCGTATCGTGGGACATCCTTGAGGACCTCAGCTGAAGCACTTGGGCAACCAAGCCCGGCGAAAATTGCTTACTACGCCGTAGCGTCTAACCACGCGGCTGACTGCTGAACTTCCTTGATGACTGGTATGTCCTGATCGTAGATCCGGTCCAGCTCTTAAACGCTCGATGCAGAGAATTGGTGTCCCGGAAGCCAACTTGCACCGCAATCTCCTTGAGAGTCAGATCGCCGGATCTCAGGAGCTGAATGCACAGCTCCAGGCGAAACCGGTTCACGGTCTGCTGGTAGTTGGACCCCTCGCTCACCAGATGACGGTGCAGCGTTCTCGGCGTGGTCCCGAGCATGCCCGCTGCCGTTTCCAAGTCAGGCAGAGAGGATGAGCGACTCAGAAGCAGGCTGCGAAGTCGAGCGACGAGAGGGTCTTTGCTTCTGATTTGCCGAATGACTTCGCGGCAGCGCCTGCGATAGATGTCATTCAATTCTTCGTCGTATCCCGGCAATGCAATGTCCAGTCCGGGCGACTTGATTGTGAGGCTGCTGCGCGCAGCGTTGAAATGGATCGGGCACCCAAAACGCTCCTTATAGAGATGAGCGTGAAGCGGGGCCGGGTACGACAAGGATATTTCCTTGACGACCAGCGGCACCTTGCCGAGTGCGGAGCCAAGTCGCAAGCCTGCGACAAGAATCTCCTCCACGCAGAAGTTGTAAATGAAGCCGAGCGGCTCGGTTGCTGAGAATACGACCGTCCATTCTTTTCTGGGCTCTTCGATCAGGGTGATGTGAATCAGCATGCCGACAAGATTGCTGTACTGAATCCAGTAGCCGACCGCCTGCCGCAAGTCCTTCGACGAGATCATCGCCTGCGCGATGATCCCGAAATCGGCCAGGTTTTCCTGCTCTCCTATCGTCAGTCCGATGCCCTGATCGCCGGTCAGGCGAATCAGGTTGGAAACCACCGCCTCGCATTGCTTCAGATCGAGTAAGTACGAGGGATCGTCCAGCCGTTCCGACTTGATCTTCGAGCCTTGAAGAACGTCCGCGGTATCGAAGCCCCTGGTTTTCATCAGCGAAACGTAGTGTCGAATCTTGATCGGCCGGAACATGCAACCTCACGCGACATGGAGTAGGACGCCTGCCCAATTTAGATGGCGATCTTTGCATATACAGACGGCGATTTCAGCTAGTCCTTTTCAAAGGGCCGACGCTTATAGTTAGTACATAGAGATTACGGTTCGGTTGTGTACGAACTCGAAGAAAAGTGCAAAAGGAGAATCCTCTGGTGACGACACCCACACTGTGGGACGCGCAACTGCGCCTCCCGATCCCGCCGGTCGATGCGGTCTACAACCACACCGTGGGCTTCTGGGCCGCTGTGGTTTACCTCTGCTTCGGCCTGCCCGTTCTGTTGTATGCGCTTTGGCATGTCCGGGAACGGAAGGGCCAGATCATGTTGCTGTTCATGGTCGGCGGTTGCCTCTGCGCACTGGTCGAGCCGTTTGCCGATGTTCTGGGCGCCTGCTGGCACCCGGAAGTGGAGCAACCGACGGTTTTCTCCCTGTTGGGGCGCGGCATTCCGCCGTGGGTGTGCATCGGATACTTCGTTTATTTCGGCGCGATTGCGGCCGCCAACTACCTGTGGTTCTGCTACGGCATTACCCGAAAAATGATCTGGATCGGGTTCTTCACGCCGGTCGTCGTCGACATCGTCATGGAGAACCTGATGCTGAGCCATGGCCTTTATTACTACTACGGAAACCAGCCGCTGGATTTCATCGGTTGGCTGCCGCTGTGGTGGCCGCCGATCAATGCGCTGGGCGAGTTCGGCGGTGTCGTCACCGTGTACTTGCTGATGCCGCACCTGAAAGCCTGGAAGCTTTTCCTGATTCCGTTGATATCTCCCACGATCGACCTGGTCAGTTATGGGCTGCTGGCCTACCCGGCGATAACGGTCGTGAACAATGCTTCACTGAGCCCGGCGCTCACGCACGTCGCCGGACTATGGTCCTGGCTCATGGCGGTCGTTTGCGTTTACCTGATCAGCTTCGTGTTGGCCAGCGACTCGCCATTCCGCAAAGACGGCAAGCTCGTCCTTCCGCTGCCCGCAATGGGGAGCGGGCATGCCTAGTTTGAAAGACACCACTCAAATCATTCATCGGGCGGCACAGATCGGGCTTCAGATCGCCCGTGAACGGATGACCAATTTGAAGCCGACGTCCGCAAGCGAAGTGCCTCGATCCGCCGAAGCGCTCACACCGGAATGGCTGACCGCGGTGCTGTGCAAGGACATCCCCGGTGCCCGAGTCCTCTCGGTCAAACCCGTCGACGGGAGCGCAGGGACATCGAGCCGTCGACGGATCAGCCTGACCTATAACCAGGCTGGTGTCGATGCGGGACTGCCGGCCTCGATGTACACCAAGTCCACCGCGCAGTGGACGCAGCGAATGGTGTTGGGCCTGGCCGGTGTGATTCGCGGCGAGTCCGGTTTCTTTTCGCAGATCCGGCCTCACTTGAAGATCGAGGCGCCCTGGGGTTACCACGCCTCCTGCGATCCGGCGTCATGGCGGTCGATCACCATGATGGAGGACATCGTGGCGACCAAGGGAGTGAGCTTCTGTTCCCCGGCCACCGATATCACCCGTACGCGGATTGAGGATTTACTCGCGAACATGGCGGCCTGGCACGGCGCCATGTGGAACAGCTCTCAATTCAACGGCGAGCTGTCCTGGCTGATGACCCCGGCCCGGTTTCGTGCAAAGACCAGCGCGCTGATCGCGATGCAGAAGCGTTCCCTGATCGGGGCGCAGCGGGCCGAGCGAGTCATCCCTCCCGCGCTATTTCCCCGGCAACAAGAACTGTGGAACGCCTACGGCCGTTCGTTCGAACTGCTGAGTTCGGGGCCGCAGACGCTGCTTCACGGCGACTCGCATGTGGGAAACACCTACATGACGCGCGATGGCCGGATGGGCTACAGCGACTGGCAAGTCGTGCAGCGTGGCGGCTGGGCATACGACTACGCCTACATCTTGACGACCAGCCTGAAAGTAGCCGACCGCCGTGCGTGGGAGGACGAGTTGCTTCGCTTCTATCTGGATCGATTGCTGGCCTTTGGCGGCCCGCGCCTGGGCTTCGATGCAGCCTGGCTTCAATACCGCCAGTCGACCCTGTATCCGTATTTCGCCTGGGTTTTCACGATAGGGGCGGGCGCACTTCAACCGGCCATGCAGCCGGACTCGATATCCATTCCCATTATCGAGCGCACCTCCAATGCGATCGAAGACCTGGAATCGACAAAAGTGCTGCAGTCAAAAAAATAAGGGACAGGGGGAGATTTCATGAAAAACATAACGGCAACCCGAGGCCTGCGCGGCCGTTCGGCTCGCTTCGCGGTCCTCTCATTGGCGCTGGCATTGCCCACCATCGCGACACAGGCGCAGGACGAGCCAGCGACAGCGACGGACGCCGGTGGGGCCGGCGACGATTCCGCTGCGCTCCCGACGATCCCTGTTGCCGATGCGCCGGCCCCGGACGCCCCTGAACTCAAGCGGGGTTCATCCTCGCGGCTGATCGAAGAAATTGTGGTCACGGCTCAAAAGCGAGAGGAGAAGCTTCAGGACGTTCCTATCTCGATATCCGCATTCAGTGCCGACACGCTGGATGCTCGTGGACTGGTCAACATTCAGGATCTGGCCCTGGCGACGCCCGGCCTCCAGTTCACGGACCTTGCGTCCTACAGCATTATCTTCCTGCGAGGCGTCGGAACCGACGCTTTCATTCCGTCGGCCGATCCGAGCATCGCAACCTACGTCGATGGCGTCTATTTCCCGTCGGCGCATAGCCTGGCCCAGTCGTTCGGCGCGCTGCAGCGCATTGAAGTCCTGAAGGGGCCGCAAGGAACCTTATTCGGCCGCAATTCAACCGGTGGTGCCATCAATGTGGTCACCAAAGATCCCGACCAGAGCCAGGCAACCGAGATCCAGACCAGCTACGGCCGCTTCGACGACTTCAAGTTTCGCGGCTACACGAATATTCCGCTCAACGACACGCTCGCGACGAGTTTGTCGGTCGTTTATAACAACTCCGATCCCTACTATGTTCGGGACAATGCCGATGGCCGACCGCTGATGCAGGATATAACCCGCGGCGGACGCATCAAGCTACGCTGGACGCCCCTCGACTCGCTCGACTTCACGCTCACCGGCATCCGCACACGCCAGGTCAGCTCGGTAGCCGCTTCGTCGATCACCACGCATCCAAGCCCGCTCGCGATCGTGGCCTTGGTTCCGGCCGAGCAGCGCGACTATGTCGTCACCGACGACTCCTTCCCGATGATCACGATCGACACCACCGCGATCTATGGCCAGGGCATCTGGAAATCGGATCCGTTCGACATCAAGCTCATCGGCAGTGACTACAAGGTCGATTCGCACGACTTCCAATACGATTTCGACGGGTCCGCGCGACCGCTGATCAACTTCGTTGCGCAGCCCGAATATCAGACGATCAAGACAGCGGAATTGCAGCTCACCTCCAACGATACGAGTTGGCTGGCCGATCGGTTCAAATGGGTCGGTGGCTTCTACTATCTGCACAGTGTCGGCGGCTACGACCCGGCTTACCTGCAGGTCGCCAGCCGCCTGCTGACCCTGCCAACCGGGCAAATCGTCAATCTCATTCCGCGGGGCGCACTCGACGCGCTGTCGTTGGCGGGGCTGCCGGCACCTCAAGGTGTAAGGCTGTATTTCCGCGGCCTGTTGGGTACCGATTCCTACTCGGGTTTCGTGCAGGGCACTTACAACTTCACCGACTGGCTGAATCTGACACTGGGTGGCCGCTATCAGGTCGAGAAGCGCGCGCTGCTGGTATCGAACGTCGAGGTCGATAATTTGGGCGGAAGCACAACGCCGCTTATCCAATATGCCCCGCGAAGCTCCAAGGAGAACAACCTCTCGCCGAAGATCACGCTCGACATCAAACCCTTCGAGGATGTGTTGGCATATGCCTCCTACTCCAAGGGATTCAAAAGTGCGACCTACAACATTGTCAACATTTATCAGCAACCCGACTTCGTGAAGCCGGAAATTGTGTCGTCCTACGAACTCGGCATCAAATCGGAGTTCTTCAATCACCTGGTTCGCTTCAACGCTGCGGTGTTCCAGACCGATATCAAGGATCTGCAAACAGCATTCGTTTCGCTGACTTCTGGCGGCGCCGTGCGGTTCCAGAATGCCGGCGCGGCTCGCATCCGTGGCGTTGAGTTCGACATGCTCCTGGTTCCCTTGCCCGATCTCGATCCGGGCCTGGTGTTCACGCCGGGCCTGTCCCTGCTCAAAGCGATCTACACCGATTACACCAACGGCACCGGATTTAACGAGACAACGGGGCTCGCGTTTGCCAACGGCAATTTCAACGGCAATCGCATTGCGCGCACGCCGAAATCGACGGCCACGATCGGCGTGAGCCAGACCATCGACGTGACCGACGGGACGATCGAAATCGGTGGCGACTACTACTACAACAGCGGCTTCTATTTTCTGGCGCAGAACTCCCCGGTCTCATTTGAGCCGCACTATTCGGTCGTCAATGCCCGTGTCAGCTATCTGTATAAGCCCTGGGACGTCCGCCTGACGGCCTTTGGCAGCAATCTGACCAACGAGCGCTACGACACTCAGCAATTCCATACCGACTTCGGCAGGGCCGATACCCTGGCGCCGCCCATCGAGTATGGCGTGCGGGTCAACTGGACGTTCTAGGGCCTGTTAACAATTAGTCGATCGCTGCGTTTCGCGAAGTAGCTGCCGCGCTTCAGCCTATTTTGGGGCGCGCACCCCACCGGATCTGTGCGCCGCGCGCGGTACCGCCGCCGCTGTTTTTTTTCCGGCTGCCGGCTTCGAATTTTTCTTTTGCAGCGGCGCGGCGCTGATCCGCGACGCAGCCGCATTCAATTCATTTTCGAGTTCGACTAGCCCTCGGCCCTGCGAGCCGGCCACCAGCACCGACAGGACGCCCAGGATCAGACGGTCCAGCAATTGCTCGTTCGGAAACTTCTGCTGCGCCCATTTGAGTACGACGCTGAAGATCTTGTCGGTCGCTTCCTCCACCAGCAGCGCGACCGGGATCGAGTTGCTGAGGGCTTTGCCGGCATAGAGATCCTCGACCATGCCCAGCAGCAGCTCGTAGCACTGCAGGAACAGCTGATCCCTTAGTTCCTCGTTGCTGTCGATCTTGAAGTGGATGCTCATCAAGGCCTGGACCAGGCCACGGTTGTCGCAGGTGTTGCGCTCGAGCAGCTTGAGCACATGAAGTATCCGGGCCACCGGAGGCTCGCGCGCGCCATTCTCTTTGGACAGGGCGAGCCGCACCACCTGCTCGAAATGGTCGATCACCACGACGGAGATGATGTTGTCCTTGCTGCCGAAACGGTTGTACAGCGTTGCCGCCGACACCTGGCTGGCGACGGCGAGATCGCGAATCGTCAGCCGGTCGGCACCGACCTCGGCCAGCCGCTTTTTGGTGGCTTCGATGATTCTCTCGAAGCGGTCGAACTTGGTGGTGGTGAAGTATTTTCTTTCAGCGAGACGCATGGTCGGTCGGGCTCATCTGGCGGCGCTTGCGAATCGGTCCGACCCCGTCCGGGCGAGCCCCGGCATCGGCAAACAGCAAGCCAATGCATTGTGTCATGCGCCCGACCTTGGGTCATCCCGCGCGCTGTCGGGTATGGGCATCGCCCGTGGCTGCCTGCCTGCGTGTCAGGCGATCCCGGCGGTTACTGACTAACTAGTACGCTTACATTCCGTATTGAAACGATCTTTTTAAGTTGATAGTATGTAAAAGAGAACTGGAACACGTTACAGTTTATTGGTGCGAGTACAACAAGATGCTTTCAAAGCGTCAACACGGGGGAGTGACCAGATGCAAGTTCGTACAGGCGCAATCGCCGCTGGCTTTCTGGCTTTCGGCATGGGGGCCGCGCAGGCGCAAAGTGCCGCCGGCACTGAAGAAAAAGCGGGTACCGGCACCGCAGATGCGGGCGCACCCGAGTCCGTCGCTGCATCGGCGGAAGGCGAACTGCCGACTGTTCCGGTCCAGGTGGCCGCTGACGAGGCCGCCGAGCCGGCGGAGGCACGGCCGAGCAATCGCCTGATCGAGGAAGTCGTCGTTACCGCGCAGAAGCGTGAAGAGAATCTGCAGGACGTTCCGATCTCGGTGCAGGCTTTCAGTGCCGGCCAGCTCGACGCCAAGGGTATCGAAGAGCCCAAGGCACTGGCGCTGAGCACGCCCGGCATGCAGTACAACATCATTGCCAACTACACGCTGATTTATATCCGCGGTGTCGGTACCGATGTGTTCATCCCGTCGGCGGACGCGAGCATCGCCACCTACATCGACGGCGTCTATTTCCCATTCGGGCACGGTCTGGCGTCGTCGCTGGGCTCGGTCGAGCGCATCGAAATCCTGAAAGGCCCGCAGGGCACGCTGTTTGGACGCAATTCCACCGGCGGTGCGATCAACATCATCACCAAGCAGCCCGGCGATACCTTCGAAGGTAATGTGCTGCTGACTCACGAGAATTTCGACAAGACCAACCTGCGCGCCTTCACCAACATCCCGGTTACGGATGAAATCGCAGTCTCGCTATCGGGCCTGCGCTATACAGAGGACAGCTACTACAAACAGGCGGTCAAGGACGAACCGCGGCAGGACGGCCTGCCGAAAGAAATTTCACAGGGCTATTCGATCAAAGTAGGCATCAGGCCATTCGACGATCTGAAGGCGGTGTTCGGTCGCACCTATCTCAATACCAAGGGTTCGCAGGCGGAGGTTTTTCCGACCCGTGACGTAAAGCCTCTTGGCGTTGCGCTGGGGGTGACCGAGGAGCCTGATTACGTCAGCGGCTCCAACATTCCGCTATACGGGGACAACACCACCAAGGTCTGGACCGCGGACATCAAGTACAACTTGCCGTGGCTCGATATGCGCTTCATCGGCGGAGATCAGAACATCAAATCACCCGCGCTGATCGATTTCGACGGCTCGTCAGCGCCGCTGGTCAGCTTTGAGGCGGTCGGTCAGTTCGCCAAGGTCAAGACCGCCGAATTGCAGTTCATCTCGAACGATTTCACGTATGACTGGCTCAAGTGGATTGGCGGCCTGTATTACATCAAGAGTTCCGCCGGTTTCGATCCGCTGAACCTGTACGTGGCGCAGAACGTCCTCAACTTTCTGAAGACCCCGACCGGGCCTCTCGAAGCCGCGCTCGGCAACGTGGTGAATCCGCTGATCGGCGCATTGGAGGGCTTGCCGATACTCGGCGGCACGCTCGATGGCGTCAACGCCGGAGTCACGATCGGTGCGCGGGGCATCATCGACACGAAGTCCACCGCGGGTTTCGCACAGGCGACAGCCGATATCACCGACTGGGCCGCTCTTACTCTAGGGGCGCGATACCAGGTCGAAACCCGTAGCCTGGTCAAGTCGACTTCAGGGGTTCAGCTCAATCCGGGGACGGCCGACGAGAGCAGCGAGTTGCCATTGACCGACTTTGCGCCGGAATCCAGCCATACGACCAACCTGTCGCCGAAGGCTGTCATCGATTTCAAGATCAACGACAAGCAGCACACGTATTTCTCCTTCAGCAAGGGCTTCAAGAGCGGTACGTACAACATCATCAACATCTACGAGCGCTCACAGTACATAAAACCCGAAGAGGTCACCACGCTAGAGGCCGGCTACAAGGCCGAAATGCTCGACGGCGCCATGCGACTCAATGGAGCCATTTTTCAGAACAAGATCGACAATCTCCAGTCCCAGTCGGTGTCGCTGCTGAGCGGCGGTGCGACGCGCTTCGAGACCGCCGGCGGCGCCCGGATTCGCGGCGCCGATTTCGATCTCACCTGGCAGGCCTTGCCTGAGACACTGCCAGGCCTGGTGGTGACCGGAGGCGGCGCCTATCTGAAAGGCGTCTATACCGACTACCAAAACGGTAGCGGCTACGACGACGTCACCGGCCTGTTCTTCGGCGGCACCGGCCTGGTGGTGGGCGGCGGCATTCTTCCTGGCCGCGATTTCACCGGCAATACCCTGGTACGCACACCCAAGTTCTCCGGCAACGCCGGGCTCAGTTACGCATTCAACGCCGGTCACGGATCGGCGGAAATTGCCGGCGACTATTACTACAACACCGGCTTTTACTTCTCGGCACAGAACGTCGACAGAGCCAAGCAGGATCCTTTCGGGATACTCAATCTGCGCGCTAGCTATCTGTACGATCCTTGGAGTACGCGTATTACGGTGTTCGGCAAGAACCTCACCGACACCAAGTACTACTACGGCATGCAGGAGTTCGATTTCGACGTGGCGAAGATACTCGCGCCGCCGGCGACCTATGGCGTACGCGTCGAATGGAATTTCTAGAGCTGCCGCCCACACGCATTTTCAGCAAAGTCCCATCGTCAATTCCTGATGCAGCAGAGGACACAATGAGCCAGATCACGCCTCAACCGCAGTTGGCGATGCCCGAGACTCCCCAACTGATCATCACCGTGTTCTTTGCGGTTCTAGCGGTGCTTTCGCTGATCAATGCGCTGCGCACTGCCCGCGCGCAGCGCTCGATGTTTCCGATCGCGCTGTTCATCGGCTGCGGGCTCGCGGTGACCTACGAGCCGCTGAACAATTTCCTAGGCCAATGCGTGTATCCGCAGCAAGGGCAGTGGACCTGGATCGAGGCGATAGACCGCAAGATGCCGACGTTTCTGGGACTGATCTACCTGTTCTACTTCTGCGGCAGCATTCTGTACATCATGCGCCGCATCGCCGAAGGCGTGACAGCTGCGCAGTGGTGGAGGATGTATGGTATCGGCGTGGTATTCGTCACCGTTTTCGAACTGGTGCCGTTGCACTACCAGCTCTGGGAATACTATGGCGACAACCAGCCGCTGAATTTCCTGATGGGCTTCCCGGCCTGGTGGTGGTTTGCCAATCCCTTCTGCCTGTTCGCGATGGCGGTGCTGTTTCATTTCCTGCGTCGCACGGTGCTGCAGGAGCGGATGAGCCTGTTGTTCATTCCTCTGACGCCGCTGGCCCTGATGGCCACGCATGGCCCGGTGGCGCTGCCGGTGTTCATCGCCCTGAACGCGAGTCAGAGCACCGTGGTGACGAACATCGCCGCGCTGGTTTCGATCGGCATGTCGCTGCTGCTGATGTGGACCCTGGGCCGTCTGGTTTGTGTCGCCCATGGCGCATCGGTTGCGGCCGCGCACGGTCGCGGGGCGCGGTAGTGAGGGCGGGGGCCTAGTAGTGCCACACATTAATTTGGAACTGTCATTCCCGCGAAGGCGGGAATCCAGAGTTTACAGATGCGCGCTCGGCGGCTCTGGATTCCCGCTTTCGCGGGAATGACGGTAGGTTGTGAAAGTTTCGTTAGCACTGTGTCGCGACACTAGACACTTGCCCGGCGCGACCGCTTTATCCGGTGCCTGGCTCGGCGTCGTCCCCGTCGATTTCGCTGCCGCGGAATTCGCTGATCGTCTGTCCGGTCCAGCTCTTGAACGCGCGGCGGAACGCGTTGCTGCTGACGAAGCCGAGCAGGTAGCCGATCTCTTTGGACGACAGGCTGGACGAGCGCAGGTATTCGCAGGCCAGCTCGGTGCGGAAGTCGGCAACCAGCTTCTGGTAGCTGCGGTGCTGTTCGTGCAGCTGGCGGCGTAGCGTGCGCCCGCTCATGCCGAGGATTTCGGCGGCCTCGTCCAGGGTAGGTGTCGCGCTCGGTCTGCGCAGCAGCAGCAAGCGCAGCCGGGACAGCAAGGGGCTCTCCTGGGACAGCTGCCGCATGATCTGCCCACAATTCTGCAGGCAGATATCGTTGAACTCGCGATCGCTGCTGCGCAGCGACTTCTCGACCCAGCGTGTGGCCATCGTGACGCGGGTATGCGACGCCGAGAACCGGACCGGGCAGCCGTAAGTCTGCTGGTAGAGAGCTGCGTGTGCGGGCGGCGGGTAGCTCAACTCCACCAGGTGGAATGAAGGGGGCTCGCCAGACAGCGTGCCGCCGATCTTGTGCGTCATCGCGAGGAATTCTTCCACGCAGAACGCCAGCCCGCCTTCGGTCGGGATTTCCTCGGCTATTTCGACGGACGAATACTCGGGGCCTTCGACCAGCGTATGCAGCCCCCAGCAGGTGCCGACCAGGCTGCGGCTGTAGCGCATCCACAGCAGCAGCGCCTGGCGCAGGCTCGGCGAGGAGATCATCGCGTAGCCGACGATGCCGAGGTCGGCGATCTCGCTGCTGCTGCCGAGATCGAACGCGATGCCCTGGTTGCCGCTCAGGCGCAACAGGTTGGAAACGACCCTGCGGTAGGCATCGAGGCCGATCAGGCAGCTCGGTTCAGCCAGTGCCGCGACATCGATCCCGCTGCCGGCGAGCACCGCTTCGGCCTTGAACCCGTGCAGCTGCATCACGGCCAGGTAGTGGCGGATTCGGGCAGGTCGAAACATTCGCTGTGCACAGTCCGGGCGGCGGGTCTCCTAGTGTAAGAGATTGAAAGGACGGGGCAGGCTGCTACGGCCCGGAGGCCGGCGCCGGTGGCAGGCTGCGGATCAGCCCGATATTGACCAGCGGCCACAGCGTGAACGCGCTGGCGAACGCCAGGTAGACCGGCGACAGGAAGAAGTCGCTGACCTGGGCGAAAGCCGCCGTCAGGAACACGAGGTTGCCGGCCATGCACAGCTGCCGCGCCACTGACTGGCCCGCGCGGTTCTTGCGCAGCACCATCAGCGCGGTGTGATACGGCGCCGCCGGAATCACCGCGGTTACCGCGAAAGTGACGAAGAACAGATCGTCGGCGATGCCGTGCTTGATCAGCAACCACAGCGCGCCGATGGCCAGCGTGCCGAGCACCAGCAGCGCGCCGAACTTCGGGCGTGCCATCGACGGCCACAATTCCCTGTGCCCGTACCGGTAGACCTGGTAGATCAGGTAGGCCTCGAACGCCACCGTGCCGAGCAGCGCGAACCACCAGGCCTTGAACCACCAGTGGCTGTAGGCGCCGCCGAACCACAGCTCGTACGACAGCACGAAGCTCAGGTCATGCCAGAAGAAGAATGCCGCGCTGAAAAAGGCCTCGACATAGACCTTCTCGGCGATCGCCTGGCGCACTGCCGTCGTGAAATAAATGTAGCTGAAAATGACCGGCCCGATCAGGCAGGGCAGGATCGTGCGCCAGTGCTGGTTCAGCGCATCGATCGCGGCGGCGTAGTCGTACATGGCGACTCCTCAAAGTATCAACGAACCCGTAGGTCGGCAATCCTTTGCCGACGTGTAGCTGCGATGCGCAATCGAGGCCTCATGTCGGCAAGGTATTGCCGACCTACGAGTCACGCGGCCGCTTGCGTCTGCTGCAGCCGTATCGCGCGCAGCATCATCACCGTCATCGCGATCATCCAGATCGTGAAGAACAGCACCGGCAAGTAGAAAACGAAGATGCCGTTCCACGAGAACGGGCCGGAGTTGAACATCACGCCGATGAAGCCTTCGCTGGCGACGATGCCGGTCCAGAGCGTCAGCCAGCCCAGCCAGCGCGGGAAGGCGGTGTGCGGATCCAGGTTGTTGCGGGACAGGCTGACCAGGGCCACCGCAATCAGCTGGAAAGGGAAGAACGAAGCCGCGCAGTAGAACGTCAGGAAGGCGAGTTCGTGCATCAGCGCGGTAATCTCGGGACTGCGGCCCGGGTTGAACGCCGCCGCGCCCCAGAGCAGCGGCGGCAGCGCGAAGATCCAGGTGCCGGCGGCGCTGGTCAGGGCCTGCAGCATGGTCCATATCGAAGTGCGCTGCTCGATCCGGTCCATCTGCACCGCGATGACCATCGACCACGGCAGGTAGAAGCCGCCGCTGATGATCGTCAGCGCCACGCCGATACGGAACTTCAGATTGCTGTGTGCATAGATCTCCGCGACCTGCGCGGCACTCAGGTCCGGTGCCGGCGGCGGGAAGATACCCATCATGAAGACCAGGGCCGCGAAATAGACCGTCGCCATGCCCAGGCTCAGCGCGATCAGCAGGCGCTGGGTACGCGCGCTGGCATTGAAAAGCTGCATGCCTTGCTTCAGAAATCCCAGTTCACGCGGACGCCGTAGGTCACCGGCGGCGCGTACGTGGTCCAGGTGCCGATGTCGGTCGGCAGCTTGTTGATCGCGTGCAGCGTATTGGTCAGATTTTTGCCGAAGGCGGTGATGCGCAGGCGCCAGGGTGTGTACAGATAGCTGATGCGCGCATCGAGCGTGGCGTACGAGGGCTCTTCGGCCCTGGACAAGTTCTGCGCAGTGTAGAAGTAGCCCGAGTTGTAATAGACGTCGGCGCCGGTTTCGACGGTGCCGGGGCCCACGTCAAAGGTGTAGCTGAGGCCGCCGGTGCCCGAGAACTTGGGCGAACGCACGATGCGGTTGCCGGCGAAGTCCTGCCCTGGCAGCACGCCGCCGCCGAGCACGAAGCCGCTGCCGCCGAACGGGATGCCCTGATCGGTGAAGCCGCTGGCGTTCGGGTAGTCGGTGTACTTGGCATCCAGATAGGCGCCGTTGGCGGTGGCGATCAGGCCGGGCAGCAGCTCGGGCGCGATCTGCCACAGCAGGTCGAACTCGGCGCCGCGGATGCGGGCGTGCTTGGCCGACTCGAAGCGCACTGCGCCGCCGCTGAGCAGCGAGATGAACTGCACCTGCATGTTGTCGATCTCGGTGTCGAACACCGCAGCGTTGAACTGCAGGCGGTGATCGAACAGCTGGCTCTTCACGCCGAGTTCGTACGCGGTGACGGTTTCCGGCTCGATATACTGCGTCGGCGTGTAGATGTTGAGAATGTTGTAGGTGCCGCTCTTGAATCCCTTCTGGTACGAGGCGTAGGTCAGCACATCGTCGGCCGGGCGGAAGTCGAGCGTGACTTTCGGCGAGAAGTTGGAGGTATCCGCCTTCTGGTTCGCAAAATTGAACAGCGGCACGAACACGCCGTCCGACACCTGCAGCTGATCCTTGGAATCCTGCAGCTCGCGGCTCTCGGTCTGATAGCGGCCGCCCAGCGTCAGCGCGAAGTCATAGGGCAGCTGCACCGTGCCCTGCGCATAACCGGCCAGCGACTTGGTTCTCAGGAACCCTTGTGCCTGGATGTCCACGCGGGTACCCAGGCCGTCGAGCAGGTTGGTGTTGCCGAGCAGGCCGAGCTGGTCGTTGAGCGTGGTGATGATGTCGTCGAACACAGGCACATCGCGGCCCACTGAGAACAGCACCGGGTCGAAGCCGGCATAGCTGTCGATGTGATAGAGGCCGCCAATCCACTTGAACCAGTCCGCGCCGGGCGTGGTCGCGTTGGAGATGATCTGCAGCTCCTGCGTGTTTACGCGCGCCAGCTGATCGGCGTCGAAGCTCACCAGCGGTGCCTTGGTGGCGTCATAGTCGATTGCCGCTGAAGTGGTGATCGACTGGTGACTCGCCAGCAGCTTGGTGTCGAACCAGTCGTAGCGATAGTTGGCCTCGCCATAGATCACCGGGTTGCGCGAGTTGCTGTACGAGTGATTGTCGATGCTGCTCTGGTACTTGGGCGTCGTGGTGACGCCGAGCAGCACGTATTGCGCATTCGGTGAGGTGTTCTGGTTGATCACCGGCGCGATGCCGGACTGCTCCACCAGCAGGCCGCTGAGCGTGATGTCGAAGTCGTCGGTCGGTGACCATTTGGCGCGTATGCGTGCGCCCTGCTCGCGCTCCCGGGGTAGCGGAACACGCGGCGAATCGGCGGTGAGCTTGTAGTAGCTGTCGGCCAGGTTGTAGAGCGCCGACACGTTGAACGCGAACGTGTCCGTGACCGGCACATTGACGTAGGCGCGTGTCTGCATCGCGTCGAAATTGGCGTAGCTCGCCTGCACCGAACCTTCGAAGGTATCGGTCGGCTTCTTGGTGATCACGTTGATCGCGCCGCCGGTGGAATTGCGGCCGAACAGTGTGCCCTGCGGGCCTTTCAACACTTCGACCTGCTGCACCGCGCCGAAGGATTGCACCAGGCCGTGCGAAAAAGGGAAGAAGATGCCGTCGATATAGGTGGAGACGCTGGCGTCGGCCGACGGTACGAAGGCGTCGGTGCCGACACCGCGGATGAAGATGATCGAATAGCCGGCGATCACCGAATACACCATGCCGGGCGTGACCGTCGGCAGGTTCAGCGAGTCGCTGACGCCGCGTGCGTCGAGTGCTTCGGCCGAAAATGCTTGCACCGATATCGGCACGTCCTGCAGGTTTTCTTCGCGCTTCTGCGCGGTCACGATCACTTCTTCGATCAGGCGGCTGCTGCTGTGGGCTCGCTCCGGCGCGGCTTCGGCTTCGGCCGGCCCTGCTACCGGGATGGTGTCCAGGCTCGCAGGAGCGTCGGCTGCGGGCGCCGCGGCCGGGCCGCTATCGGCGTCTGCACCGGCGCTGGCCTCGGTGGCGGCCGGTGCCTCGGCTTGCGCCAGCGTCGTGGGTGCGAAGATGCCGGCGCTGACGCCCAGCAGAAATCTCACAGTAGCGTGATGCATTCGTCCTCTCCCTGATAGCCGTGCTTGTCGTCCGAGCTGCACGATCTGTTGATGCCAAGCAATGTTCCGCTAGGCAATGTTCCGTCGCCGTGGCCTGTTGGCCAGGCCTTATCCGTATATTGCGAAGCTCAGGCTGTGGCCATCGCGCGGCCACCGCTGGTACGCGTGACGCTGCCGGCCGCAACCGGCGGCAGGCGGCGCATCAGCCAGATATTGGCCAGCGGCCACAGCGTGAATGTGGCCACGTAGGCCAGGTAGACCGGCGATCGGAAGAACGCATCGATCTGGGCGAATGCGCCGGTCAATGACCAGAGCATCGCAATGGTCGACAGTTCCATGACGACCGACTGGCCCGCGCGGCTCTGGCGCCGCGACATCACCGCGGTGTGGAATGGCACCGAGAACGACGCGGTGATGGCGAAGGTGATGAAGAACAACTCGTCGCCGAGCGAAACCTTGACCAGCGCCCACAGCAAGCCGATGCCGATGGTGCCCAGCACGATCAGCATGCCGAAGGCGCGCTTGGACAGATTCGGCCACAGCTCCTTGTGCCCGTAGCGGTAGACCTGGTACAGCATCACCACTTCCAGCACCACGGTTGCGCACAGCGCGAACCACCACATCTTGACCCACCAGTGGTTGTAAAAATGAAACCACTTGTCGTACATCAGCACGAAGCTGAAGTCGTGCCACAGGAACACGGCGGAGCCGATGAAGGGCACGACATAGACCTGCTGTTTTCTGGCCATCGCGAAGGCGATGAAGAAGTACACGAACACAAAAAATGCCGTGCTCAGCAGGCAGGCCATGATGGTGAAAGTGTGCTGGTCGATCGCCAGCAGGGCGGCGTGTGCGTCGTACATGGTGGAGCTTCTCCTCTATTGATCCCTGATTCGGCTGTCTGGCCGAGTCTGCAGGACTTCTCCGTGCGCGGCTCTCACGATAGACAGCAAGCATATCGGTCGCAAGCTAACTAGTAAGCTACCGGATCCGGCCAAGGGTGATCCCACACCGGCCATCCGTCATGCTGCACTGCGGGAGACGTTAGGCCGAAGCGATCTGCAGCAAGGGCCCGAGCGCCTCATCGGCGAGTTTGGTATCGATGTACTCCCTGATCCTGAAGACACGTCGGTCGCGGATGAAGAACAGGAAGTGATATTGATTGTTGTACGCCGTGCCGTTGACCAGAGTCGAGTATCCCTGGACTTCGCAGGAGACGCGCTCGTCCTCGGCGGTCATGCTGAGGATCTGAAAATCGATGCCGCCGCGGGTCACCGTGCCGAGAAATCCGGCGACTGCGCAGATGTCGGCGTGGTGGCGGGTTCCCGACACGACGCTGGTGCCGGTGCAGACCGCCTGGATGTCCTCGGTGATCAGTGCTTGGAGCGTATCCAGATCACCGCTGCCCAGCGCGCGCATGAATGCCGTGACGACCGCCTTGTTGTCTTGCATCGCTGTCTCCGTCGCCGATATCGGTGGGCTTCTGAGTGAGCCGTAGTCGTACATTAGCGTACGTTAATCTAATGTACCAATATTGCGGGCAGCCACCCCCGGCCGTTGCTTCGGCAACCTCCGGCGGAGCGTTCTGGCGGTGGGGCGCGGTCTCGTCAGAGCGCTGGAGCGGTTCCGTTCCAGGCCCGGTTTGCGTGGCGGCGCGCCGCGGCCTTGCCGTCGTTGCAGTAGATCAGGCTGGCGGTGTAGACCAGCAACAGGCTGAATGCGGAGGATGCTAAAGCGCCGAGATGGATCCATAGCGGATTGTCGGTGGTGAACATCGCGGCCGCGATCGGCAGCGCCGCAGCGCAATGGCCACCGCCCATGCATAGCGGAAGACCGAATAGGATCAGCCAGTGATGCCTCCGATCCAGATGGGTGGCCATTGCGTGCAGGCCGATGGAAATCGTCACCAGGAATGCGCTGTAGGTCATCGGGCAGCTCAAGGGCACACCGAGGACGACGAAGGGCTGCGGGCCGTAGTACACCCAGGCACCGAGATTGACGCCGAAAATCTCGATGCCGATAGCAATAGCTAGCGTAAACGCATAGAGCTTCCACAGTGTCGCCCGGTTTAGCCCCTGCTCCACCTTTTTCAGGAAGTAGAGCGCCGGCACCGACATGTACCAGAAGTAGAGTACGCCGATGAACAGTGGAACCTGACGGCCGAACAAATCGATCCAGCCGATTTGCCCATGGACCGGATACAGCACGCTCACCAGGATATCGCCCAGGGGCTCGTAGCCCACTGCGAGCCCGCCGCCCAGAAACGCGAATACTGGAACCCAGTCCCCGCGGCGCCGCGTCTCGGCGACGACGAACCAGCTCGCCAGCACGAACATCAGGCAAGACAACGCGATCAGGATCGCCTGCGGAAGCGCCGGCATCGTCGCGGTCCATGGCACCAGCTCGAGGATTTTCGGGATCATGGTCGCGCTCATCGGTGACGGCATATTGATAGTCTAGCGTACGGTATGCAAAGGACACTGGAGACGGGTCGTTGGTCGATTGCATCTCGGCCGATCTACGCCGGTCTTTCCAAACCTCCAGCGCACCCCGGGCGATGCCGGCGAGCCGCAGATCGAACCGCTGGGTAACACTTAAAGACTCAGCGAATCGAGGTCGTCCATCGCGGTGGCGATACGCTGGATGAACTCGAGCGTCACGTCGCGTGGCTGCATGTCAGGTATATCGGGTGTCGGGCACAAGGTGACGGTCCACCAGGTCAGCGCTGGAATCAGCTGCTGGCGGTAGATATCCCAAGCGGCGTCGAAGGCGACCGCCGGCCCGCCGGCCGCCGCGAGTTGTTCGAGGTAGTAGGCGAGCAGCTCGCGCTCCCAGGCACGGCGGTCCTCGGCCGTCAATGCGGTCGCGATCGTGTAGGCGAAGTCGCGGCCCCAGTTGGCGAGCGAGCAGCACTGCCAGTCCGCCAGGCCCATCTCGCCGTTGCCGGCCACGTACCAGTTCTTCAGATGCACGTCGCCGTGCCCGAGTGTGCGCGGGCCGTGGTCCAGCGCATCGACCGCGGCCAGCGTGGCCGGCCAGATCGCTGCGGCGCGCTGGTAAAGCCGTTGCGGAATCACCTCGGCGCCTGCGAGGAAGCCCGCCTCCGAGCCTTCGCGCATGCCGAAGCCCAGCGTGTCGGTGAAAAATTCCTTGAACGTCGGAAACCCGGCGATGCGCTCACGCAAGGCCTCATTGCCGTAGCAGCTGCCGTGGACCTTGGCCAGCAGGCGCATCTGACTTTCCGCGCGCTGCCGCGTGATCACGGTTTTGTGATTGCAGAACGCCTGGGCCGTGTCGGTCAGGTCGTCGAGTATGATCATCGAGTTGAAGCTTTCGGGATCAAAGCGCGCGTAGTGGCACATCGGCGCCTCGATATCCAGCAGCGGCCGTACCTGCGTGTAGAACAGCGTCTCGCAGCGCGCCGCGCCGGAGACGCCGAGCACGATGCGGTTGGCGAGATCCTGCGATGCCTTGCAGAACATCGCGGCCGGCAGTCCGGCTTTCACGCCCGCCGCGTTGTAGTCGACAAAAATCCGACGGCGATTGGAGGTGCCGGTATCGATCGCGCCGAGACGATGCGCCGTCACCGCTGCATCGGGCGCCTTGTCGCACAGCACGGCTGTCAGCCAGCCATCGGTGATCGCCTCGAACGACAGCGGCAAGTCGTCGGCAGTCACCGCAACACGATTGTGCAGCCGGTCGCGATAGTAGGCGGCTTGTATGATTTCGGGATTCATCGGGTACTCCGGGTTGCAGTGGAGACAGGACGGCGTGGGTAAGTCGGCAACCCCTTCCCTTGCCGACGTGAGGAGTTTCTGTCGGCAAAGGATTGCCGACCTACTTCAGCGGTTCCAAGTGACGACGGATCGAATGAATGCTGCATCTCCGCGACAGGTTGAGCCCCGTCATTCAACTGCCGGTGGGCAGCACCGTATCACCCGCGGGCTCTGCTTTGTGGCGGGCAAGATCGCTGCGCGCGCGGTCGCGGACGTAGAAATAGAGGCTGCGAATCTGCTCATCACTCAGGTCGTCGAACTGCGGCATGCCGCGTGACGCCAGTGCCCCGTCCTGCAATACGCTGCGCAGCGCGTCGGGGCTGAGCATCAACGGCGAGGCGCGAAGGTCCGGCGCGCCGCCGCCTGAAATCGCCATGAAGCCGTGGCACAGATGGCAGGATGTATTGAAGAGCTGTTGCCCGGCCGTCGCCAGGGGCTTGTCGATCGTCAGTTTCGTGTCATCCAATGGTATCGGCATCGGCGCTTTTACCGTCGGCGGCAAGACGCTCTTGCGGCCCAGCGCGAACACCAGCAGCCGGCGCGGCTGCGCGCCGTAGACCCAGCCGTGCCGGGCGACGCCGACGCCGAAAGCGCCAGGCAGCGCGCCACCCCAGCCGACCAGGATCGCGACGTACTGCTGGCCGTCGATCTGGTAGCTGATCGGCGCGCCGACGATGCCCAGGCCCGCGTCGAAGCTCCACAGCTTCTTGCCGGTTCTGGCGTGATACGCAGCGAACTCACCGGCTGCATTGCCCTGGAATACCAGATCACCGGCCGTGGTCACCGTGCCGCCGTTCCACAGCCCCGGCATCGGCGTCTCCCAGACCTTGCGCTTGGCGATCGGGTCCCAGGCGATCAGCGAGGCCGACAGCCTGATCTGCCCCAGGCCCTCGACTTCGATCACGTCGTAGCCGGTGTTGTAGAAGAACGGTTTTTCGACCCAGCTGCGCGGGTCCATGTTCTTCTGACTGTAGTACTGCGGCATGTCCACGGTCGGGATATAGACCAGCCCAGTCTGGGGATTGAACGACATCGCCTGCCAGTCATGGACGCCGACCGAACTAGGGTAGAGCAGGCCCGCGCCGCCGGGGAATCGCGCCTCCGGTGTTTCCACCGGCCGGCCGGACTCGATGTCGACGTGAGTCGCCCAGGTGACTTTGCCGAAGGCATCGGCCGCCAGCAGCTTGCCATCGCTGCGATCGATCACATAGAAGAACCCGTTCTTCGGCGCATGCAGGATCACCTTGCGATTCCTGCCCTGCCATTTGAGCGTCGCCAGCACGATGTCCTGCGACGAGTTGTAGTCCCAGCTCTCGCCTGGCGTAGTCTGGTAGTGCCAGGCGTAGGCTCCGGTATCGGCATCGAGCGCGACGATCGACGACAGGAACAGGTTGTCGCCACCGCCGGGGCTGCGCACGTTCTGGTTCCACGGCCCGCCGTTGCCGGTGCCGAGATAGATGCGGTTGAACTCGGGGTCGTAAGTGATCGAGTTCCACACCGTGCCGCCGCCGCCGAACTTCCACCATTCGCCTTTCCAGGTTTTGGCGGCCATCGCCATCGCGGCGTTCTCGAAGCCTTTGGCGGGCTCGCCCGGGGTTATATAGAAGCGCCAGATCCGCTTGCCGGTTGCGGCGTCGTAGGCGGTGGCGTAGCCGCGCGAATAGCCGGCCTCGGCGCCACCGTTGCCGATGATGATCTTGTCGTTGTACGCGCGCGGCGCGCCGGTGATGTACCCGGTTTCGCCTTCGAGCGTCTGCACTGCCCAGCTCTCTTTGCCGGTCGCGGCGTCGACCGCGATCAGGCGGCCGTCGTAAGTGCCGACATAGACGCGGCCCTTCCAGTAGGCGACGCCGCGATTGGCCGGAAACAGCAGGCGATAACGCTTGCCGGCGTGCTTCCAGACTTCCGGATCGTAGCGCCATTTGAGCTGGCCGCTGCGCGCATCGACGGCGAAGACGATCGAATCGTTGCCGCTGAAGTAGATCGTCCCATCGACTGCCAGCGGCGTCGCCTGCAGCGACTTGATGCCGGGCAGATCCAGCGACCACGCGAGGCCGAGCTTGCCGACGTTGTCCGGTTTGATCTGCGACAGCGGAACGAAGCGCTGCTCACTGTAGTCGCGGCCGTAGGACAGCCAGTCGCCGGTGCGGGACTCGTCGGCGATGGCGGCGCCGTCGATTATGCTTTCTGCGTGGACGTTGCAGCATGCCGATGCTGCGAGCAGCAGCCACCATCGATTGCGGATCATCGTGATCTCGTTAAGTCATCGAGAGCCCCGTCGGGCCTCGTAGGTTGGTGGTGAGCGCAGCGAACCCCAACTGAGATGCCAGCCGTCGGGAGTGCCCGTTGGGGTTCGCTGCGCTCACCCCAACCTACGAGCTACGAGCGACGAGCTATGGCGGCTCAGTTGATCAGCGATTGCAGGTCGAGCAGCGCGAGCTGCTCGTTGGTGATGCCTTCCATCGCCTTGAAGAAGCGCGTGCGCAAGACATGCGACGAGCCGTCGTCCGCATGTTCTTCCAGCAGCCGATCGTTGCCGCGTCCGCCGATGAAGGTCGTCAACAACTCTGCGCTTTCGCCGCGTGTGATCGGCTGATGGATCTCCAGCGTGTTCTCGAACGCGATGTCGCCGGCGCGGAACTCGAGGTCGCCGTAGTACCAGGCTCCGGCCAGCGTGTACGCGGTGGCTACGCAGTGATGGCCGTGGCGAGGAGTCACCACGTTGGGCCCCATCCTGAACTTGAGGATGACGGTGTTGGTTTCCTCGTTGACCTTGAGGACTTTGAACTGCGAGTTCTCGATCAGCGGATAAGTCAGCCAGGGAACCGAATCCGATTCGATGCGGCTCAGTTCCTGTGACAGTGCGTCGATTCCCATGGCAGGCTCCTTATTCGTAGCGGTAGGCGACGCTGACGCCGACCGTGGTCGGCATGCCGGTATAGCGCACCGTGGTGTCCGAGATGTGGTCGGCGATCGTCCAGTAATACTCGTCGGTGAGGTTGCGGCCCCAGACGCTGAAGCGCCATTTGCCATCCGCCGTGGCCACGCCTGCGCGAAGGTCGAGCAGCGCGTAGCCGTCGATCTTGAGGATGTCCAGATCGCCGAGCCCACCGTTGGTGCTGCTCTGGTAGCTCAGGTTGGCCCCGGCGAACCCGTTCAGATCGTTGTTCAGCGGCCACTCGTATTGCGCGTCGACAAAGCCCTGCCACTTCGACGTCAGCGGGAAGGCTTCGCCGCTGAAATCGCCCGGGTGGCCGTAGGGATCGTAGTTCTGGAAATCCTTGATCTCGCTGTCGACATAGGTGCCGCCGACATTCGTCGTCAGGCCCGCGACCGGCAGCCAGGTGAGCTGCAGTTCGGCACCCTTGACGCTTGATTTGGGGATGTTGACCAGGGCTTCGAGCGGCCCGAACACCGGATCGATCACGCGGCCGCGCACCTGCTTGTCCTTGTAATCGTAGTAGAAGACCGCGCCGTTGAACTGCATCGTGCGATCCAGCAGCCGGGTCTTGAAGCCGGTCTCGTAGGCGAGCACGGACTCCTGCGTCGCGGGATCGAGCTGCGCGTCGAAACTCGCCGACAGAATCGGGAAGCTGCCTGACTTGTAGCCCTTGCTGATGTTGGCATAGAGCAAGGTGCCGTCGGCCGGCTTCCAGTCCAGGCCGGTGCGCCAGGACAGGTTGTTCTCGTCGAGTGTGCGGCTCTTCAAGCCGGCGTTCAGGCTGCCGTCGGCCTCCAGCGTCGTCGTGGTGCAATCCCCCGCAGCGACGGCGGTGCCGAAGACGCGGTTCCATGCCGTGGCGAGCGAGCCATCGCCGCTGTCGCCGGTGCAGCCGGAGAAGTCCAGATCGGCCTGCGTATAGCGCGCGGCGGCGTGGGCGGTCAGGCGGTCCGTCAGATCGAAATCCACGTTGGCAAAAGCTGATTTCGTGTCGAACTTCTGGTCGGAGTAGTTGTAGTAGACGAAGAACGGCGGCGAGCCGAGCGCGTAGGCGTTGCCGTTGTAGGTCACGTTGCCGTCGTCGCGCTGCTTGACCTTGTCGTGGGCGTAGTTGGCGCCGACGATCCAGCGCGTGCGCTCGCCCAGCGCACCGGCCAGGCGCAGTTCCTGGTTTACCGAGTCGATGTCGCCGTCGGTGTGGTACTCGATGTTCTGCAGCGTGGTGCCATCGGGGTCGACGTCGCGGTCCTGCTTGTAGCTGGAATACGAGGAGATCGAGGTCAGCGTGAGGTCCTGCGTGAGCTCGTAGTCGACGCGTAGCGCGGACTGCACGAAGCGATTGTCGCGGCTGTAGGTATCGCTCGGCCCCCAGTCTGCGGCGCGATTGTCCTGGGGCGAGGTCGGATACGTCAGCAGGTCCGGCGTGTACTTCTCGACCCTGGCCTGGCTCAACGGGGTAATCGCGATCAGTTGCGCGGCCTGCTCGTCGGAGCGGTCGACGTAGCCATTGAGATTGAGCTCGGCTTTCAGCGCCCCGCTCGGCGCCCAGTCGAACAGCACACGCGCAGCGGTCTTGTTCTTCTTGCCGTTCTCGTTGTCGGTGGTGTAGCTCTGCTGCCAGTCGCCGCCCTGCTCGGTCTTGATCGCGACGCGGCCCTTGAGCGTGTCGGCCAGCGGTCCGCTGACGAAGCCTTCGATGACCGATGTGTTGAAGCTGCCGTATTCGTCGCTGAAACCGGCAGAGAACGTATCGGTGGGTTTGGCCGCGATGTAGTTGACGGCGCCGCCGGTCGAGTTCTGGCCGAACAGCGTGCCTTGCGGGCCTTTCAACACTTCCACGCGTTGCAGGTCCATCGACGCACCGGCGGTCAGGATCGGGAATGGCAGCGGGACTTCGTCGACATAGACGCTGACATTGGGCTTGGCGCCGAGGCTGCTTTCGTTGAAGCCGATGCCGCGGATCGAGTAGATCGGCGTGGAGTAGGCGCTCTGCGTATAGCGGAAGCCGGGCACGATCTTCTGCAGATCACCAACGCTGCTGATGCCCTGGTCGCGCAAGGAATTGCCGCTCAATGCGGTGATCGACATCGGCACACTGTTGACCGCCTCCTGGCGTTTCTGCGCAGTGACGATGATTTCTTCGATGCCCGCCGTTTGCTCCGGTATAGCGGCGGCACCGGGAGCTGCGCCGGCTGCGGATTCGGCCGGAGCCGGTTCTGGCATCGATCCCGGGATGGCTTCCGCCGCCGGTGGACTGGCGGCGTCCTGTGCGGCCGCCATCGGGATATACAGACAGAAGCTCAGCGCAAACGGCACGACATGGTGTTTTTTCACGACATTTCTCCTCGTTATTCTTCCGCGTTCCTGGCAACGGAGTTGCCTGACGGCGGTGCTTTTTAGCTCGGCCATTCTGGCGAACGGCCTTGAGGAGCATTTTTGCTGCTAGCGACAATTTCTTGGCATCTGATGACAGTTGGCGCGCGGATCAGGTCATTGCGATCGCGATCAAAGGTCTTTATCACTGCTCCGGCTGGGGGCGATGCAGGGCCTTGATCTGCCTGGGCGCGGTACTGAACCAGCGGCGGCAAGCGCGATTGAGTGAACTCTGATCCAGGTAGCCGAGTTGCTCGGCGATCTGCGCCATCGACAGCTTCGACTCCGACAGCAGTTCCTCGGCGCGTTCGCGCCGCACCGACTCGACCATGTCTTCAAAATGCAGGTTCAGCTGAGTCAGGCGCCGCTGCAGTGTGCGTTCGTGCAGATGCAGTTGTCCGGCCACGTATTGCAGGTTGCAGCGGCCGCTCGGCAGCAGGCGACGGATCAGTTGCTCGACCTGGCAGCGAAAATCGAAGGGGTTGCTGGTACTGAACTGGCGCAGATAGTCGGTCATCACGCGGCGCAGCTGCGCATCGGTATTTTCGAGCGGCCGGCGCAGATCCTCCGCCCTTACCACCAAGGCATTGACCGGCTGGCTGAATTGCGCGGCGGTGCCGAAGTAATGCCGGTAAGTCGATTGAGGCAGCGGCGTGGCGTGACGGAACAATACCGTCTCCAGCCAGCCCTGGCCGTGCGTCAGCGTCTGCATGTGACGATGGAACAGGCACATGGCGAGTTCGATGGTCTGGCGCTTGTGGGGTTCGCCCGAGAATCGCAGGTCGTAGGTCAGCAGCGGGCGCCGCGGATCGGTTTGCTCGTCGATCCGGCACAGGATCGCCGGACTGTAGAAGCCGATGTGCTCGATCATGTCGGCGATCGCGTCGCGTACCGTCGGCGAATTCAGGCCGATGATGCCGACCGGCCCCAGGATGCGCATGTCCTGCTCGAGTGCCAGCTGCATGCCGAAGTCGGGGCAGGCCAGGGTGATGGCGGTGGCCTCCAGCAGCCGGACCATCGAGCGGAACGAGATCAGTTCATCCGAAACCTCCAGCGCACCCGGGGCGATGCCGGCGCGCTGCAGCAGGCTGTCCGCATCTCCGCCGAGTTTCGCCACTAGCCGGCGATAACCCGTCAACGCGGAAGATCGGATGCGATCGGTCATGGGTGGATCGGTGACAGATCCCGAAGAAGCATCAGCTTAGCGACTGGCCGCCATCGACGACCAGAATCTGGCCGGTAATGTGGCGCGCTGCGTCCGAGGCAAGAAACAACACGGCTGCGGCGACGTCGTCCGGCTCGCCGAGACGCCGGAGCGCGGTGCTGGCGATCGCCTGTTGTTCCGCGCCCGGAACCGCCATCAGCGAGCGGATCATGTCGGTGCGCGTGGTGCCCGGTGCGACCACGTTGATGCGCACGCCTTGCGCGCCCCATTCCACCGCGAGTTGGCGCGCAAGGTGATTCCCTGCCGCTTTGGAAACCGCATAGATTCCGGAGTTCGGCACGCCGAGCGTGCCGGCGGTCGACGACAGCATGACCATCGCGCCCGAGCCCTGGGCGGCCATCGTCGGCAGGACCAGGCGCGACAGATGCCAGACTGCGGTGAGATTGGTGTCCAGCACTTTCTGCCAGACCGCCGGCGGCAGATCCTGCAGCGAATCGAACGAGGGATTGATCGCCGCATTCGCGACCAGGATGTCGATGCGTCCCCAGCGTGCCAGGGTCTGCTCGACGAGTTGCACGCGATCCTCGTCGCGCGCGACGTGACACACAACCGCGATCGCGTCAAAACCCTGCGCGCGGAACTCGTCGCAGACCGCGGCGCAGCGCTCGGCCTTGCGCGACGAGATCACCAGTTTCGCGCCGGCCTGCGCCATCAGCCTGGCGCTTGCCAGGCCGATACCCCGTGTCGAACCGGTTACGATCGCGACCTTGCCGTCGAGGCGGAATGGGCTGTTTGCGGGACCCGAACTCACTTCCGCGTCCGCAGAACGACGAGTTGTTTACGCGCTGCCATCACGCGCCTTGCGCTTGGCCGCCTGGCGGTCGAGGAAGGCCTGCAGCAGGGCCTTGTGCTCGGCACCGGTGAACAGGATGCTGTTGCTGATGCGCTCGACGTTGCGCGCCTGCGCGCGGTCGAGATCGGTCGCCAGCTCGATCGACAGCTTCGCCAGGCCGAGCAGCTCGTAGGGTTGGCGGGTCAGCTTGGCGCAGAACGCGCGTACCCGGCTTTCGAATTCCTCGTCCGGGTACACCGCGTGCACGATGCCCATGCTCAGTGCCTGCGCGGCATCGACCTGTTCGCCGGCCATCACCAGCCAGCGTGCCCAGTGCGGCCCGGCGATGCGGGTCAGGCGGCTGATGCCGCCGGAGCCGGGCAGGGCGCCGATGTCGATTTCCGGCAGGCCGTAGCGCGCGCTGGCCGCGGCCAGGCGGAAGTCGCAGGACAGCGACATTTCCAGGCCGCCGCCCAGGCACGGCCCCTGGTGGGCGACGACGATCGGCTTCTCGATCGCCTCCAGCTCGTCGAACATGCGGTGGAACTTGGTGCGGTACCAGTGCCGGCCATCGAGCGTGCTGCCGGCCACGCTCGGTGAAAGCTCGGGATTCACGTCCATGCCGGCGGTGAAATACGGGCCGGCCGCACGGATCAGCATGACCCGCAGATCGCGCCGGGCGCCAAAGCGGTCGACCGTTTCGCGCAGCATCTCCAGCATCTCGTCGGAAATCGCGTTGTATTTCTGCGGGCGATTCAGCACCACCTCCAGAATGCCGTCCTGTTCCTGCACCAGAACCGTGTCGTTCAAGTTCGTCTCCGTTGACCTGGCGACATTCTATTGGATTGCTTGCTTACGATGTCGGTGCCGGTCTTCGGCCAGCATAGATTGAATGTACACGGGTCGCGGCACCCGGCCTCGGGCGTCCCTCAGCCCCATTTCCAATGATTCGGTGGGCTAGGCGTGCGCCGCACGCTCGCCGACGTGGACCATGGTAGCTACGTCTCGCAGCAGGAAACTCGACAGCGCCGGGATCAGGACCAGCGCACCGAGCATGTTCCAGAGGAACATGAAGGTCAGCAGGATGCCCATGTCGGCCTGGAACTTGATTGGCGACCAGGCCCAGGTGATGACGCCGGCTGCCAGCGTAACCCCGACCAGCGCGACGACCTTGCCGGTGAAGCTCACCGCGCGGGCGTAGGCATCGCCCAGTGGCAGGCCTGAACGTTGCAGTGTCAGCTGCACGCTCAGCAGGTACAGCGCGTAATCCACGCCGATGCCGACGCCAAGCGCGATCACCGGCAGCGTCGCGACTTTTACGCCGATGCCGAGCACGACCATCAGGGCCTCACACAGGATCGAGGTCAGCGCCAGCGGCACAACCGCGACGACCACGGCCCGCCAACTGCGGAAAGTGATGAAGCACAGGGTGATGACCGCTGCGTAGACCAGCAGCAGCATCGTGCGATTGGCCTGCTTGACGGTGATGTTGGTGGCGGCGTCGATGCCGGAGGAACCGGCAGCGAGCAGAAACTGCACATCCTGATTGTTGTGGCGGTCGGCGAACTGCTGCGAGACTTCGACAATCTGTTCCAGCGTCTCGGCCTTGTGATCCTTCAGATAGGCGATCACGGTGCCCAGAGACCACTCCTTGTTGATCAGTTCGGGATTGTTGTCGCTGACGAAGTTGGCACCCGGCGAAAGCACGGCCTGATCGCGATTGATCGACAGCCACTTCGGCGAGCCCTCGTAGCTGCCCGAGGTTGCAAAGCGGATCACCTGCGACGCTGAGGCGACGGTCTGCACCGAGGGCAGCTCGCGCAGCTTCTGCTGCAGCCGGTCCTGTTCGGTCAGTGTGTTGAAAGTCGCAATGCCGGCGGTCGGCGTCTTGACGATGATCACGAACTGGTCGCTGGACAGGCCGTAGTTGGCGGCGATGAAGCTGTTGTCTCGGTTGTAGCGCGAATCGGCTCGCAGCTCCGGCGCGCCCGGGTCGAGATCACCGATCTTCAGATTGAGGCTGACGACATAGCCGGCCACCGCCAGTATCGCCGCGGCGATCAGTGTCGGAACGGCGTACCGCGCCTGAGTGAAGCAGGCCAGACGCGGCAGCGCGAATCGGCCCGGCATGTTGGATTCCGCGCGCATCGCACGCGCGGCGGCCTTGGGGCTGACGCCGATATAGGACAGCAGGATCGGCAGCAGCACCAGATTGGTGAAGATCAGCACGCCGACGCCGAGGCTCGCGGTCATCGCCAGATCACGAATCACCGGGATGTCGATGATCATCAGCACGGCGAAGCTCACCGCGTCGGCGATCAGCGCGGTCAAGCCGGCCAGAAACAGGCGGCGGAACGTATAACGCGCTGCCACATAGCGATGCGTGCCGCGGCCGACGTCCTGCATGATGCCGTTCATCTTCTGCGCGCCGTGGCTGACGCCGATGGCGAACACCAGGAACGGCACCAGCACCGAGTAGGGATCGAGCACGTAGCCGAGCAGATGCACGATGCCGAGTTGCCAGAGCACGGCCATCAGCGAGCAGGCCACGACCAGCAGCGTGCTGCGGATACAGCGCGTGTAAAGGAAAATGACGATGCCGGCCATCACTGCAGCGACGGCGAAGTAGGCCATCACCTGCACCAGCCCATCGATCAGATCGCCGACCAGTTTGGCGAAGCCGACGATGTGGATGTGGATGGAGGCGTTCTGCTTGCTGCGGACTTTGTCTTCGAGCGCGCGCGCGAATTCGGCGTAGTCGAGCGGCGCGCCGGTATCGGGATTGAGGTCCAGCAGCGGCACGAAAACCGTGCTCGACTTCTGGTTGTTGGCGACCAGATTGCCGACCAGCCCGGCCCGGCCGACGTTGCTGCGCAAGGTATCCAGCGAGGCCGCCGTGCCGTCGTAGTCCTGCGGCATCACCGGGCCGCCGCGGAAACCCTCCTCGGTGACCTGGGTCCAGCGCACACCGGGCGTCCACAGCGACTTCTGGAACGAGCGATCCACGCCGGGCATCAGGAATACGAGGTCGTTGATGTCCTGCAGAACCCTCAGATAGTCCGGATCGTAGATATCGCCCTTGGTGTTCTCGACGTCGATGCGGATCGAGTTGCCGAGACTGCGCAGGAAATCCTTGTTGGCGAGATAGTTCTGGATATACGCCTGCGACTGCGGCAGCATTTTTTCGAAGCTGGCATTGACGCGCAGCTGGATCGCCTGCCAGCCGAGCAGAGCCGACACCAGCGTGCAGAGCAGCACGATCGCCAGGCGGTGGTTGAAGATCAGCCGTTCCAGGACATTGCCGGATTTCGAATCGAACGACGCCCGATCGCGAACCACCGGCATCGCATCGGTCTGCAGGGAAGCGGCCATTGGGTTCTCAGTGATTGCCGGAAGTGGCCGGGCTCTGGCCCGGCATCGGCTGCTTCGCCAGGCCCTGGTAGCCGGCGAGCACGAGTCCGCCGTCGGCGGTCGGGATCATTGCGGTAAACAGCATCGGCGAGGTGGTTGAAACCGACCTGAAGCTTTGGCCCTGGTTGTCGCTCGCCAGCAGTTGTCCGTTCTCGGTGGCCAGCAGCACGGTGGAGCCGTCGGCGGACATCGACCCAGCGGTCAGTGTTGCGTGAACGCCCGAGGCGATCAGGTCCCAGTTCGCGCCGCCGTCGCGGCTTCTGTACACCGTGCCGGCGAGACCGAAGGCCAGCAGGAAGTCCTGGTTGCCGACGATGCCGAAGAAACTGCCGATGTAAGTCGTCGAGATCGACACGAAGCGCTGCTGCGCCCGATCGAGCCGGAACACGCTGCCTTTCTCGCCGACGATCACGATCTCGCTGCCGATCCTGCGAATGTCGTTGAGATTCAGGAAGTCCGGGTTGTCGATGTGATCGAGCCAGGGAATCCAGGTTTTGCCGCCGTCCCGGGTCATCACGATCATGCCGAACGAGCCGACCGCGTAGCCGGTCGTGCCGTCTTCGAAGTACACGCTCAGGAACGGTAGCGTGGGGCCGCCGGAAGTGTTGAGATTGATCTCGTCGAGAAACGGCTGCATCGCGGTTTCACCCGCATCGATGCGCTGCCGATAGTGCACTGGCAGCGTGCTTTGGCTGATTCGGCCATCGAGCTGCTTGGTCCAGCTCTGGCCGCCATCCGCAGTATGCAGGATGACGCCTTCGTGGCCGGTGGCCCAGCCCTGTTGCGAAGTTGGAAACTGCACGGCAACGAGGTCGGACTGCACCGGAGCGCTGATCTGGTGCCACCGGAGACCGTCGTCGTCCGACAGGACAATCAGACCACGCAGTCCCACGCCCACCAGTTGCTTGCCCGCCTGCGCGGCAGCCAGTATCGGCTGCTGTGCCGGATTCAGCGCCCCGATCAGGACATCTGCCGGCGTATTCAGTGGATCGCGAAAGGGCTTGTTCGATCCTGCGTCCGCGACGCCAGTGGTCGACATTAAAAAATAGAGGCCGACGAATAGTGTCGTCAGTCGCCGTTGTTCCGTTGCTGATAATCGTTGTCGCACGGGTTGCGCTCGCCGGCAGATTGGTTCTGCACTATTGATGGAGACACTGGATCTTCTCGCTCTACATCGTCATGCGAAATCACGCAGGGAAGCCAGCGACGTTTCGGTGCTGTCGCCGCCCTGCGTGATCCGCTCATCCAGCATGCATCAACGAATGCCGCTACCCGCCATCCGGTCCGGTGACCATTTGGATGAGTCCGCCGGGAATTTGTCGCTGACGATTGCGCCATCCTCGGGCCGGCTATAGACGGGGCCGATCAGGAAAGATCCCTTGGTCATGTCGTAAAAATTCATACCTTGGACGAAGGTCTGTTTGTCCCAGACCGGGTAGCTGGGAATGAAGCCCACACGATAAATTTTTCCACTCTGATCATAGGAGTCACTGGCCACAACCGCCCAAGTGTCCTCATCGATATAAAAAGTCCGGCGTGAATAGACATGCCGTTTGCCGGGCTTCAGAGTCGACTCGATCACCCAGACGCGATGCAGCTCGAAGCGAAAGTTGTCGGGATTGACGAAGCCCTTGCTGAACAGCTTGTCGACCGGCGTGAAAAACAGCTTGTAGTCGTTGTAGGGGACGTACATCTCTTTCTTGCCGACGAGCTTCCAGTCGAAGCGCTCAGGCGACCCCCCGAAACCGAACTGCTCGTCATAGGTGATGGCACCGCCGTAGGAAGCGATCGGCGTATCGAAGGCGAACTCTGGAGCCAGACGCACGCGGCGCTGCCCCGGCGAGTAGAACCATGCCAGTGTGGACTGCTTGTCGTAGTCGAGTGACCGAGTCTGTCTGACCAGCGTGCCGACTTGGAACGGAGGCCCTTTCCATGCGCCCTGGCTGATTCCGAGCCGGTAACCCGGTGTCGTGTTCGTGGCCGGGTCCGTCCAGTAGTTCGACTGCGTATAAGTGATATGCCCGAGATCCGTCACGTGCTGGGCGGCGTCCATCAGCCAGTTGGACATGGAGATCTCGACGTCGACCCCGTAGACGTAGCGCGTGGCGTTGTTCCACTGCACTTCGTTGCCGTCCTTGGGGATCGGAAAGGCGACGCAGGAGTGGCCGCCTTCAACGCCGTTGCCGGTTTTGGTCATCTTCACCGTCGTCGCGTTCGTTTTGCAGTGCGACAGCCATTCGGCCGGGTAGCCCTGGCTGCGATGACTCGGATAGACGTCGATCCGGTAGTCCGGATATTTCTTCATCATCGCGACAGCGCCCGCGGTCAGGCGGTCGGCATACTTGTCCATGTTGCCGGCATTGACCGACAGCAGCGGTTTCTCGTCGTCGAACGGGTTTTTATCGTAGCGGCCCGTCCCCGGCTTCCAGCCCGCAGGAGCCGTGTCCTTGGGCAGGCCGCCGGTGTACGGCGGAATGCTGCCGTCGGCATTGCCGACCTTTTCGGCACCGAATTCGGTGAGTGTGGTGCCACCTAGCTGATCGGCCTCCTGCTGCGACACCGCGGCGTACGCGGTGCCTGATATCGCAGCGGCAAAGCAGGCCGCCAGCATCGTTCTAATTATTCTCATAGTGGGTCTCCGATCAGAATACGGTCGAGAAGGTCAGGGAAACCCAGCCCTTGTCGTTAAAGAAGAACTGCTGGTTGTTGGCGTTGTAGTAGGACGGGAATCCGGGAGTTCCGAGCGGCACGCCCCCTGCAGCACCACCGGCCGCATTCGTCAGCCCGTTGGTCGGCGCGTGAAAGCCGTTGTACTGCAGGCTCAGGTTGTAGCGCTGGCGTACGAAGGCGTGCACCCCGGCGGTGTAGACGATCGTTCCCTGGTTGATCACGCCGCCGACGCTGGGACCATTGCCCGAGATGCCGTATTGCGCGAAGACCGGTGTATCCAGGTCGACGCCGGGAAACACCTGCAGCCACTGGGGATCGAACTGCGCCGCGATGCCGACTGCATTGTCGGTGGAGCAGCCGTCCTTTTTGGAGCCGGAGGGGCAGCCCGATGCATTGTCGACGCCGTTGTACAGCGCCTGGTTGCTGGTCACCGATACTTTGTGGGTAACGGCGACTTCGGCCAGGAACGTGCCGGTCTGATAGAGCGCCGTCGGCGTGAGGCCTGCCAGTACATTGGCGATCAGGTTGATCGTATTGCCGCGTGGCCCCTGGCGGCCCGACAGATCGGTGGGTAAGGGGCCGGTCGCGCTGTTGAGCGCCGTGCCCTGCCGGTACGAGGCCTCGAAGCCGGTGCTGAGTTGGCCAATCTGCTGGTCCAGGCTCAAGCCATAGAGTTTGACGTTCTCGTTGTAGCTAAGGTGGTAGTTGACCGCCCCGGTGCCTGGGTCCACGCCGAATAGCAGCCAGGGTTGTACCTCGTCCAGACGGCGATAATAGGCACCGACATTGCCGCCGCTCATCCAGTCGGGGCTCCAGGTGTACTTGAGTCCGTAATTGGAATTGAAGTTGCCGGGCTCGCGGCTGCCACCATTGGTGCCAGCACCGCCCGGCAACTGGTCGGGGCCGGAAAACGCGAACCCGAACGTGCCCAGATAGGTGCCGCCTTCCGGCAGGCGGTTGCCGTAGAACTCGCCGAAAACCTGTGCCGCCAAGGTCATCGTCGGCGTCAGCGCGGTCTGAAACAGGAACTGTGCCCGCGGAATGGCGAGTTCCTTGGCCTGGGTTCCAGGCGAGTTGAGTGCCTTGATGTTGTCGGACGCGTTCTGCGAGTAGTTGATGCCTTCCGCGCCGAAAATCAGTGCATTGCCCCAAAACTGAGTCAGACGCCCGATACGTACCGAGCTGGCGTGTCCGGCGATATCGAAGTTGCCGAATACGAAAGCGTCGAGAAGCTGGGCGCCGCGCTGGTAATAGCGCTTGGTATAGCTGCTGAACTTGTTGTTGGAATAGGTACTCAGCGCAGAGTACGGCGTGCCCGGAGCGACCTCTCCAGGGTTGAACTCGACGTCGTCATCAAAGGCGAAGTCGTTGAACGCCGAGCCGCTGACGCGGAAACCGATATCGTTTTTGTAAACCGCATCGAACTCGGACAGATCGGCGATACGGTTGGTGACGATGTCGCCCGCTTTTGAGAATTTGTAGTCGGACTCGTTGAAAAGCGGGTTGTCGCCGATCTTGTCATCGACGCTCTGCACGCGCATGCCGAGGTTGTATGACACGGTGTTGTCCCAGTGGACTTGCCAGTCAGGTCCGGCGTCAATCTGAAACCCCTGGGCGCTCGTAGCCCCGATGGCGGCGGCTACGAACAGGCATGGCTTGAACGCCATACCTGGATATCGGCCCCTTTTTGTTCTTGATTGCATTGTCTCTCCTCCGCTGTTGTAGTTGCATCGGCTGAATCGGCCGTGCTTGCCATCTGAGTGCTATTGGTGCGTGCTGACAGGTGTCGTCCGCCGGCCGAATACGGGCGACGCTGAGACGTAGTCGATTGCTTTGCACAAGAACTGCAAGGGGGTTATTCAATGGCGTCGGACCCAGCGGCGGATACAGCTTTACAATTAAGTGGTAGTGATTCACCCGCTAAACGGTACGCAGGCGACCTAAATATAGCGGCGCCTGGAAAACCGACCTATTCAAAGATAGCTAGCGTACGATATGTTTAAAGACTGTTCTGTTCTGTGCCGCACAGAGATACTGTCTTTAGTCGTTGTCCGATAAGGTGTCGGGTCGCATCCGCGGGAAGGAGATTGAATGATGAATGCGCATCCTCGACAACACGCCTTGAGTCACCCTACGCAACCAGCGCTCATCCTGGCGGACGTCGGTGAATCGATCAGTTATCGGCAAATGGTCGACAACGCCGACCGCGCCGCGCAGCTGTTCCAGGCGCTGGGGCTGGCCGAAGGTGACACCATCGCGATCTTCATCGAAAACCACATTCGCTATCCCGAGCTGTGCTGGGCGGCGAAGAATTCCGGCATCACGTATGCCTGTGTCGGCAGCCAGTCCAGCGTCGACGACGCGGCCTATATCGTTGAAAACTCCGGTGCCAAGTTGCTGATCAGTTCCGCGATGCTGGCCGCGACGGCCTTGGCCGTCGCGCAACGCTGCGCTGGCGATCTACGCTGCCTGATGCTCGATGGCGCGCGGCCCGGCTTCGGCTCCTACGAGGACCTGCTCGCGCAACATCCGCCGCTGGCCCTGCAGAACCGGCGCCGAGGCCCGTCGATGCTGTACTCCTCGGGTACGACGGGCCGCCCCAAGGGTGTGCGGACCGAGTTGCCGGACGAGCCGCCCGAAACCGCCCCGCCGCGGCTGACGATGCTGGTTGATCGCTATGGCCTTTCCAGTGAAACCGTGATGGTCAATCCGGGGCCGTTCTACCACGCGGCGCCGGGGCGCTTCATGCTCAGCGTGCAGCGCACGGGCGGCACCGTGGTCGCGTTCCGCAAGTTCGACGCGCTGGCGACGCTGCAGGCGATACCGGACTATCGCGCCACGCACGGTGTATTCGTGCCGACGATGTTCATCCGCATGCTCAATCTGCCGCAGAGTGTGCGCGCGGCCTGCGATGTGTCGTCGATGCGTTGCGCGATCCACCTGGCGGCGCCATGCCCGATCGCGGTCAAGGAGCAGATGATCGCGTGGTGGGGACCGGTGATCGAGGAAATGTACAGCGGCACCGAAGCGGTGGGTCACACGCTGATCGGCTCGCAGGAATGGCTGCTGCACAAGGGTTCGGTCGGCCGTGCATTCGCCGGCGCTTCGATCCGCATACAGGACGAGCAGGGTGCGATATTGCCGCCGATGGTGCTGGGCGCGATCTACATGTACAACGGCCATCGCTTCGAGTACCACCAGGACCCGGAGAAGACGCGCAGCGCTTATACCGAAGACGGCTGGGCCTCGCTCGGCGACGTCGGTTACCTCGATGCCGAAGGCTATCTGTACCTGACCGACCGGCAGTCGCACATGATCATTTCCGGCGGCGTCAACATCTATCCGCAGGAGGCCGAGAACCTGCTGTACTCGCATCCGGCGATCGCCGATGTCGCGGTCATCGGCGTGCCGCATCCGGAGTTCGGCGAGGAAGTGAAAGCGGTCGTGCAGGCGCGGGGCGAGGTTGTCGACGCCCAGGCTCTCGAGGCCGATATCATCGCCTGGTGCCGCGCGCGGCTGACGCCGATCAAGTGCCCGCGTTCGGTGGATTTCGTCGATCAGCTGCCGCGCAACGAGGCCGGCAAGCTGGTCAAGCGGCTGGTGAAGGATCGCTACTGGAAAGGCCGGACCACGCGAATCTGACTCGGCTTTGCAAACAAAGCGCAGTATCAATGCGGCTGATCGTCGCGACCTGAGTAGCCTATGAGTTCTAAAAACGATGCCGCATCCGCGCTGTCTTTGCAGCTGGAGGCGGCGCCCAACTTCCGCGATCTCGGGGGGCTGACGGCTGCGAACGGTTACCGGCTGCGCAGCGCGCAGTTGTATCGCTGCGAGGCGCTTGATCGTCTCGGCGAATCTGATCTCGATGTTCTGCGAGGCCTGAACATCGCGCTGATCTGCGACTTGCGTTCAGCCGGCGAGCGCAGCCGGGCGCCCAATCGCTGGCCGGAGGGTGTCAGCCCCTTGCTGCTGACCGCCGATGGAAGCGCCGACGCCGGTGCAGCCGATATCCGCGATGCACTGATCCGGCATCCGCGCGACACGCACGAGCAGGCTCGCGCCTACATGATGCAAACCTATCGCGGCTTTCCGCTCGCTTTCGCCGCGACCCTGCGTGCCTTGTTCGATCACCTGATCGAGAACCGCGGTCCGGTGCTGATCCACTGTGCCGCCGGCAAGGACCGCACCGGCTTCGTCTGCGCGATGATCCTGCATGCGCTCGGAGTGGCGCGCGACACGATCGAGGCCGACTACATGCTCAGCGATCGCCACTTCGGCCGCGAGCGCATCGCCGCGATCCTGCATTCCGGCGATGGCCCGGTGCCGGCCGGCGTCGATGCGTTCCGCGTACGCAGCGAATATCTGGAAGAAGTCCTGGCCTGCATCGAACGCGAGCATCGCGGTGTCGACGGGTACCTGGAGCAGCAGGCCGGGCTGAGCCCGCCGCGCCGGGACCAACTGCGCTCCAGGCTGCTGGAGCCGCTTCCGTAGGTCGGCAATCCCTTGCCGACGTGTCCGCCGGCCCCGCATCGGATGCAGCAGGGCTCCGAGCTTCAGATCTCGAAGCCGACGCTCAGATCGATGCCCATGTCCTGGTACATCACCATCGCGGTCGGGCGCCCGCCCATCGTGACCGTGCCGCCCGGATGCATGAACGGCCCGGTCAGATACAGGCCGCCGATGTTCGGCACGCGGTAGTTGGCGAGCGCCGGCGTCGGCCGCCGGCCCAGGATCTGTCCGCCCGCGGTACCGATGCCGAAAATGTCGCCCTGCATCATGCTGCCGGAATGACGGTGATGGTCGAGCGGCGTCTCGATCAGGCGGCCCTTGATGCAGCTCTCGTCGATATTGATCGTGTACTTCTTGAATGCGTCCCAGACCAGGTTGCCGTATTCCTGCCGGCGCTCGTCCCAGGCGTCGATGCCGCCGTCTTTCAGATGCATGGGCGCGAAGTGATACAGATACAGCGCGCACTGATCCGGCGTCGGCACGCGGGTCTTGTCGATGAACGAGTTGATGATCGACAACGGGTTGAAGTGGCCGTAGGGAATCTCGCCGTAGCGATAGCCGTCGTAGATTTTGCGCATGCCGAGAAAATCGCCGCGCGGCATATATTCCACGACCATGCTGTTGCGCAGGATGTCGGGGTTGCCGCCGATGAAGATCGGCTCGCGCGACAGCGAAATCTGCTGGTTGACCGCGCCATGATTGCTGAGCTTGGTGGCGCGCGCATCGGTGGCCACGCGCTCGTCGATCTCGGGGATGAACTGCTTCAGGTTCCAGGGATGAATGCAGGCCAGCACTGCATCTTTCGCGGCGATGGTTTCGCCGTCCTTCAGCACCACGCCGCGGGCGCGGCCGCCGGAAATCTGCAGCTTTACGACCTCGGCCTGCGTGCGCACGGTGCCGCCGTGATGCTCGATGCATTTGACCAGCGAGTCGGACAGCCGCTGCGAGCCGCCGACCACCGCGTACGGACCGGAGCCGTGCACCAGCGCGAGCAGGTTGTAGACCAGCACGCCGGTGCCGTTGGACTCGGGGTTTTCCATCGCCTCGCCAATCCACTTCAGATAGTGCAAGCGCACTTCGGTGGACTCGAAATAGCGGCAGATCACGTCGTAGGCGCTGTTGAACAAACCGGCCGCGAGTTCCGATCCGATCTCGTTGCCGTCGAGCAGGCCCATGAAGCGCGAGAACGGCATCGGCGGCGTCGCCGCGCCGGCATTCAGCAGCGGCCCGAGCTTGACGCAGCGGCGCGCGAGTTCGCGATAACTCTCGGCGTCCCTGGTCGAGAACTTCGCGATGGATTGTGCGGTGCGGTCCACGTCCTGGGCCGTCGCCAGTACCGAGCCGTCATCGAACAGCGTCGTGAACGCAGCGTCCCACTCCTTGAATTCCAGGCCGAACCTGGATTTCAGGCCGAGCTCGTCCTTGGACAGTGCGGGGTTGACCATGCAGGTCATCAGGCCGGTCGCATGCGTGTCGTGGATGAAGCCCGGCGCGACTTCGACCGAAACCACGCCGCCACCGCAGCGGCTGTTCTTTTCCAGTACCAGCACGCGCTTGCCGGCCTTGGCCATATAGGCCGCGGCCGTCAATGAATTCGATCCACCGCCGACCACGACGATATCGTATGCCTTGCTCATGAAAACGCCTTCTCCCGCCCAGGTTCGTGGGGCCACCGCAGGCCTCGGACGGGCGCCCGCTCTTGTTGGATTGATTGGTTTATCCGCGAACAGTACATTAGCATACCAATCGGATTGCTCCCGTTACCAGCGAATGGCGACGATCTTCGCCGTACCCACAGACCTGTGCCATCCCAGCGAGACATAAGCCATGAAACTGTACGCCAGCGACAACTCCGAACTGATGGAGATCAGCAAGATCTACCACCTGAACGGCACTCTGATCGTCGAAGGCACGATCATGGGCGCGATGCCCATACGAGCGATCGTCAAACCCGTCGAGATCCGCAAGGCGATGGGCCTGATGTCGCTGAAGACCATGCTCTACGCATTTTTGATGTTATTCAGGGGCTCACGCTAGTCCGATGGGCGTGGTTGTATTCGTGCGCAAGTCAACAGATAATGGATAGAAGCAAACGATACGTATACGCACTATATTCGTAACATGTGTTTGTATCGTGTGCCGGTCATTAGAACCATAAAGACTAGATTCGTTCGCCCGTCCTGGATCTCGGGGCGGGAGATAGAGGAGGAGATTCGAGATGGAATTTGGCCAACGCCAAGATCCGAAGCGACGCATCATCGGCATCACCGGCGTTGTGATTTTTCACATCCTGCTGGTGTACGGCCTGGTGAACGGACTGGCGCGCAAGGCGATCGAGCTGCTG
>NZ_JAQGNT010000021.1 GCF_028291725.1 Hydrocarboniphaga sp.
TGTGCTCACGCGACTGCCGACTACGCTCAATCGCGACATCGGGCAACTGCTCCCGCATCGCTGGGTGCCGCCCGCCGCTCGCTGATCAACCAGCGCGGCGTCAAGGTGTCGTGGCCGCTCGCTTACGCTGCAGGGCCAGCACCACCGCGTCGAAACCGCCGGAATATCCGCTCGGCGTGTGGTCGACATCGCCGCCCATGCCTTCCAGGCTGCGCCCGAACAGATCGCTGCGCGTCTTGTGCAGCCATTGCGCGACCATGTACGTGGCCGGCAGCGATTCGGCAAAACGCTGGTACTTCTCCATCACCAGCGCCGTGGTCCATTCGTCCTGTTCCAGGTAGTCGCGGCTCAGCGAGGGATTGGTGAAGCTGCGATTCGGCGTGTACAGGGTTTCGACATTGATGATCAGCTGGTCGAGCAGGGAGCCCGGCGCGGCCGAGATCACGTAGCTGGCACCGGCGCCGAGATCGGTTTCCTGCCGGTATTCGCGCCCCAGGTGGCCGCGCAGGCCGCTGCCGGACAGCTGGAAGAACAGATCCAGTTCCTGCGCCGCCTGATCGCGGGTCGCGACCGGATACGCACCGAGCAGGCCTGAGGCCGCGAACTCGTTGACGGCCGAATTCAGGCCTTCGGTGCCGTCCAGGCGAGACATCGCGGCATAGGTAAACCACTCGTCCGCGGACCAGACGCCGCTAGGGTCGACTTCGAACGGCGTGTGTTCCAGCACCGCGCCGGAACCCGGCGCGCTGGGCAGATCGCGGTTCACGCCCGACTCGGTCCAGCGATACACGCCGTCCGGGTTGTACCGGCGCACCGCGATCGCCTGCAGGCCGACCGCGCCGAAATCGCCCTTGAGCCGCAGGCCGTAGTTGAACTTGTCGTCGAAGTCCGCGTAGCGGTCGTGGATCGTGAACTGCGAGGCGATCGCGTTGTACTGGGTGTTCGGATTGCCCTGAATGGTCGGCTGGAATTTCTGCACGAAGCTGTCGAGCAGCCAGCGGTCGTTGATCTGGTAGGAGCCGCGCAGGCCCAGCGCCGGCACGCGCTTGTCGGAGAATTCCTCCGAGGCCAGGTCCAGTGCCGAGTGGCGGCGCAGGTCCAGGCCGTTGGCGACGTCGAGCACGCGGAAGAAGATCGCCTGGCCCCAGGCGATCTGCTGGTTGCCGGCGCGCAGGTTCAGCGGGCCGCGGTTGTATTCGAAGAACAGCGCCGGCAGGTCGACCATGCCATTCTTGCCCGCCCATTCCAGCGGATTGGGGTGCGACAGGCCCTCAGTGTCGTACTCGAAGTAGTTCGGCCGGCCGTAGAGCTTGCCGACGGCCTGGCTGCCGACATCGCCCGGGTCGAATTCCTGGTACACGCCCGGGTCCCACAGCGCGCGCAGCTTGGCGACCAGGTCGAGCTGCGGTGTCAGCTTGATCTTGGCGTTCAGCTCGGCGCGCACGACCTCGAGATTGAAGTCGTTGTCGGCCGGCATGCCGGTGCGGGTGGCGGTGTCCTGGACGCCGATCACCGAGTTGCGCTGTACCGGCACGCCGTTGAACAGGTTGCCGCGCTGGTTCAACGGGTTTTCCGAGCTGGAGGTCGAGAACGCATTGTCGATCCGCATGCTGCCGCTGAAGCTGTAGTCGATACCGGCGAGGCCGGACGAGCTGCCGGTCTGCTCGGCCTGGATCGGGGTGGCACACAGCGCAAAGACGATCGCGCCGGATCGGCAGGCGACCGGGATGGAGCGTTTCATTGGTTTCTCCTCGCTAGGTTTTTTATGGACTGCCCGGGCCTGCCGCTGCGTCGGCGGTCTGGCCTCGAAGCCACTCTAGGAGCGGCCGGGGAGCCCGGCGCCACACGGCCGGGTAGCTGAACCGCGCGGCACCTACCGTCCAGGGGCCTTGGAACTGCCGGTCAGCCGCCCGGGGGCCGGAAACAGCGTCGCTGCGGTTTGGACGGTGCGGCCCGCGACGGCTCGCCGACTGCCGCAATGCAGTAGAATCCGCGTCCGCTCCCCACCGGGAATAGGCATGTCAGCGGCACTCAAGATTGATCAATTCAGCCTGATGGAAGATGGTGAATGCGATGCCCGCATCACCGCCGCCAAGGCGATCCTCGGCAAGCGCCTGGCGATCCTGGGCCACCATTACCAGCGCAACGAGGTCTTCAAGCACGCCGACTACACCGGCGACTCGCTGAAGCTGTCCCAGCTCGCGGCCGATTCGGACGCCGAATACATCGTCTTCTGCGGCGTGCATTTCATGGCCGAAGTCGCCGATATCCTGACGTTCGGCAAGCGCAGCGTGATCCTGCCGGACCTTGCGGCCGGCTGTTCGATGGCCGACATGGCCAACCTGGTCAAGGTGCGCAAGTGCTGGGACGAGATCAGCACGCTGCTCGACCCGGACGAACACGTCACGCCGGTCACCTACATCAACTCCGCGGCCGATCTGAAGGCCTTCTGCGGCAGCCATGGCGGCATCGTCTGCACCAGTTCCAACGCCCGCGCGGTGCTGGAATGGAGCTTTGCCCGGCGCGAGAAGGTGCTGTTCTTCCCCGACCAGCATCTGGGCCGCAACACCGGCCTGAAGATGGGCCTGAGCCTGGAGCAGATGGTCACCTGGGACTTTATGAAGCCGCGCGGTGGCCTGAGCGACGAGCAGATCAGGAACGCCAAGATCATTCTGTGGAAAGGCTTCTGCTCGGTGCACCAGATGTTCCAGCCGGCGCACATCGACAACTTCCGCAAATTAAACCCGAACGGCCTGGTCATCAGCCATCCGGAGAACAGCTACGAGGTCTGCCAGAAGAGCGACTTCGTCGGCAGCACCGAGTACATCCTGCGCACGGTTCGCGGCAGCCAGCCGGGTACGCATTGGCTGATCGGCACCGAGCTGAACCTGGTCAACCGCCTGGCCGACGAGATGAAGCCCAAGGGCGTCACCGTGCAGTTCATGAGCCCGACCGTGTGCATGTGCTCGACGATGTTCCGCACCGATCCGCAGCATCTGGCCTGGTGCCTGGACAACCTGGTCGCCGGCAACGTCGTCAACCGCATCCGCGTGCCGGAGGCGATCGCCGAGCCGGCGCGCAAGGCGCTGAATCTGATGCTGGAAGTGGTGGACTGAAAATATTTCCCGCCAGCCAAGTAGGTTGGGGTGAGCGCAGCGAACCCCAATAGGTGTCCGCGCCGATGTTGGGGTTCGCTGCGCTCACCCCAACCTACACGCCGGAAGTGGTGGACTGAACTGTTTCCCCTCCCGAAAGGAGAGGGGATCATTATTATCGAGATTCGAGAGAAAGCAGACCGTATGTGGACCAAAGCCCCTAGCCTCAATCAGTTCGATCCCGAGATCGCCGCTGTCATCCAGTCCGAAAGCGCGCGCCAGGAAGCGCATATCGAGCTGATCGCCTCCGAGAATTACGCCAGTCCGGCGGTGATGGAGGCGCAGGGTTCCAGCCTGACCAACAAGTACGCCGAAGGCTATCCGGGCAAGCGCTATTACGGCGGCTGCGAATTCGTCGACATCGCCGAGCAGCTGGCGATCGACCGTATCAAGCAGGTCTTCGACTGCGACTACGCCAACGTGCAGCCGCATTCCGGCGCGCAGGCCAACGCCGCGATCTTCCTGGCGCTGGTCAGCCCGGGCGACGTGGTGATGGGCATGAACCTGGCGCAGGGCGGGCATCTGACGCACGGCAACCCGGCCAATTTCAGCGGCAAGCAGTACAAGATCGTGCCCTACGGCCTGAACATCGAAACCGGCCTGATCGACTATGACGAGATGGAGCGCATTGCCATTGAGGCCAAGCCGAAGATGCTGATCGGCGGCTTCTCGGCGTATTCGCGGGTCAAGGACTGGGCCCGCATGCGTGCCATCGCCGACAAGGTCGGCGCGTATTTCTGGGTCGACATGGCGCACATCGCCGGACTGGTCGCCGCCGGTGAATATCCGAGCCCGCTGCCGCATGCGCACGTGGTCACCAGCACCACCCACAAGACGCTGCGCGGCCCGCGCGGCGGCATCATCCTGACTAAAGGTCAGTCGGAAGAATTCAACAAGAAGTTCCAGTCTGCGGTGTTCCCGGGCATCCAGGGCGGCCCGCTGATGCATGTGATCGCGGCCAAGGCGGTCGCGTTCAAGGAGGCGCTGGAGCCGGGCTTCAAGGCCTACCAGAAGCAGGTCGTCGCCAATGCCCGCGCGATGGCCGGCGTGCTGATCGAGCGCGGTTACAAAGTAGTGTCCGGCGGCACCGACAACCATCTGTTCCTGCTGGACCTGATCGCCAAGAACGTGACCGGCAAGGACGCTGAAGCGGTGCTCGGCCGCGCGCATATCACCGCCAACAAGAACTCGGTGCCGAACGATCCGAAGTCGCCGTTCGTGACCTCGGGCCTGCGCCTGGGTTCGCCGGCCAGCACGACTCGCGGTTTCAAGGAAGCCGAGATGAAGCAGGTCGCGGCCTGGATCGCGGATCTGGTCGACACGATGGCGGCGGGTGGCGATATCGATGCTGTGGTGAACCGCGTGCGTGGTGAAGTCTCCGAACTCTGCGGCCGCTTCCCGGTATACGGCAGCAAGCTGTGATCGACCGCGCTCTCATCTCTGATTCCCTCCCCCGCGTGCGGGGGAGGGTTAGGGTGGGGGCGTTCGTCGCGGGACAGCGCTACACGTCGCGCCCCCATCCCGGCCTTCCCCCGCAGGCGGGGGAAGGAGACCAGCGTTTGAGCTGGCGCTAAATCCATGCAATGCCCCTTCTGCAAAGCACCCGACACGCGCGTGATCGATTCGCGCATGGCCGAGGACGGCTCGCAGGTGCGGCGGCGGCGTGAATGCCCGGTGTGTTTCGGGCGCTTCACCACGTTCGAGAAAGCGGCGCTGGCGACGCCCAACGTGATCAAGCGCAGCGGCGATCCCGAGCCGTTCCGCGAAGACAAGCTGCGCCAGGGCATCGACCACGCGATCTACAAGCGGCCGGTGACGCCCGAGATGGTCGATCACGCGATCGAGAACGTGATGCGCAAGATGCGCGCGACCGGCGAGCGCGAAGTGCCGTCGCGCCAGGTCGGCGAGTGGGTCATGGACGAGCTGCGCGACCTCGACCATGTCGCCTACGTGCGTTTCGCCTCGATCTATCGCAGCTTCGAGGATGTGAACGCTTTCCGTGAAGAAATCGAACGCCTGCAGACGCTGCCGACGGCCGAGCAGCGCAAGAGCCAGTTGTCGCTGATCGAAGCCGACAAGGTCGTCCGCAAGCGCTCGGTCTGATTGCGTGCGGCTGCTCCGCTCTTGAACGCGCTGACTCCCGCCGCCGCAATGGCCCGCGCACTGCATCTCGCCGAGCGCGGCCGGCTGAGCACGTTCCCGAATCCGCGTGTCGGCTGCGTGATCGTGCGTGGCGGCGAAATCGTCGGTGAAGGCTGGCACGAACGCGCCGGTGAACCGCATGCCGAGGTGTACGCGCTGGGAATGGCTGGCGAGCGCGCACGCGGTGCCGATATCTATGTGACTTTGGAGCCCTGCTCGCATCACGGCCGCACGCCGCCTTGCTCGGACGCGGTCATCACCGCTGGGCCGGCACGCGTGGTGGTCGCGATGCGCGATCCGAATCCGCTGGTCGCCGGCCGTGGCATCGAAACCCTGCAGGCGGCCGGCATCATCGTTGAAACCGGCTTGATGGAAGCCGCGGCGCGCCAGCTCAATCGCGGCTTCGTTTCGCGGATGGAACGCGGCCGCCCCTTCGTTACGCTGAAGCTCGGCGCGAGCCTCGACGGCCGCACCGCGACCGCCAGCGGCGAGTCGCAGTGGATCACTGGTGCCGATGCGCGTGCGGACGTGCATCGCTTGCGCGAGGAAGCCGGTGCGGTGCTGACGAGTTCGGCTACGGTGCTTGCCGATGATCCGCAACTGACGGTTCGCCATTTTTCTCCCTCCCCCGCGAGCGGGGGAGGGCCGGGGTGGGGGCGCGACGGTAGCGCCGCGCCTGCTCGCCCCCATCCCGGCCTTCCCCCGCTCGCGGGGGAAGGAGACAAGCCTTCGCGTCAGCCCGATCGCATCGTGCTCGATCCGCAGGCTCGCGTATCGCCTGAGGCTCGCGTTTGGGCACCCGGCGCGCGCCGTATCTGGCTGGTCGGCAAGGAGCCGGTGCAGCGTCCCGACGACGTCGAGGTGATCCTGCTGCCCTTGACCTCGATTCACACGGTCGACCTCGACGCCGCTCTGAAGGCGCTGGCCGCTGCCGGCATCAACGAGCTGATGATCGAATGCGGGGCTACGCTCGCCGGCTCGCTGCTGGAGGCGAAGCTGGTCGACGAGTTGCTGATCTACCTCGCACCGTCACTGCTCGGCAGCGAGGCGCGCGGCCTGGCCAATCTGTCGGTCAGCCAGCTGGATCAGCGCATTCGCCTGCGTTATACCGACGTCCGCCGCGTTGGTGCCGATCTCAAAATTATCGCTGCGATCCAGGAGATCTGAGCGCATGTTCACCGGCATCGTCGAATCCGTAGGCCGCATCACCGCGATCGAATTTATCGGCGGCGACCGCCGCATGCGCTTCGAGTCCAGCGACGGCTATCTGCAAGGCATCGCCCTGGGCGACAGCATCGCCTGCAACGGTTGCTGCCTGACCGCTGTGAAGCTCTATGACCAAGGTTTCGATGCTGACTTGTCTGGCGAAACCCTGGGCGCGACCACGGCCGGCGCCTGGCAGCAGAACCAGGCTATCAACCTCGAAAAAGCGCTGACCGCGCACAAGCCGCTCGGCGGCCACATGGTCAGCGGCCACGTCGACGGCCTGGGCCGTCTGATCGAACGACGCGAGGACGCGCGCAGCTGGCGCATGCTGTTCGAGGTGCCGGCCGAGCTGGCGCGCTACATCGCGCGCAAGGGCTCGATCACCATCGACGGCGTCAGCCTGACCGTCAACGAGGTCGAGGGCCGGCGCTTTGGAGTTAACATCATCCCGCAGACGCTGACGCACACCACGCTCGGCAATCTGCAAACCGGCGACGCGGTCAACCTGGAAGTCGACCTGATCGCCCGATATCTGGAACGTCTCCTCGCCGCTCGCGGTGAGGAGCAGAGTACGCCTGCCGCTCGGGCAGGCGAGGAGTAACGAGAGATGAACACCAACATCAAAGCCCTGAATCCCGCGAATGAAGCGCTGCGCAGCCGCACGCTGAACTCGGTCGAAGAAATCATCGCCGACTTCAAGGCCGGCAAGATGGTCGTGCTGATGGACGACGAAGACCGTGAGAACGAAGGCGACGTGCTGATGGCCGCCGAGAAGGTGCGGCCCGAAGACATCAACTTCATGGCGCGTTTCGCGCGCGGCCTGATCTGCCTGACCTTGAGCGAGCAGCGCTGCAAGCAGCTGCGCCTGCCGCCGATGGTCGCTGACAACGGAACGCAATTCGCTACCGCGTTCACGGTGTCGATCGAGGCCGCGACCGGCGTCACCACCGGCATCTCCGCATTCGACCGCGCGCATACGATCCGCACCGCGGTCAAGCGCGACGCGCAGCCGCAGGATCTGGTGCAGCCCGGCCATATCTTCCCGCTGACCGCGCAGCCCGGCGGCGTGCTGGCGCGCGCCGGCCACACCGAGGCCGGCTGCGATCTGGCGCGGATGGCGGGCCTGGAGCCCGCCGCCGTGATCTGCGAAATCCTCAACGAGGACGGCAGCATGGCGCGCCGCCCGGATCTGGAAGTGTTCGCGCGCGAGCACGAGCTGAAGATCGGCACGATCGCCGACCTGATCCGCTATCGCCTCGACAACGAGCACACCGTCGAGCGCGTCGCCGAAACCACGGTGAAGACCGAGTTCGGCGACTTCCGCCTGGTCACCTTCCAGGACACCGTCGACAACACGGTTCATCTGGCACTGGTGAAAGGCAACATCAAGCCGAACGCGCCGACCCTGGTGCGCGTGCATATCCGCAATACCCTGGCCGACGTGCTCGGCGTCGAGAACGAAAGCTTCGGCTGGCCGCTGCGCCGCGCGCTGAAGCGCGTCGCGGACGAGGGCCATGGCGTGGTCGTGCTGCTGCGCAAGCCGGAGACGACGCGCGAGCTGGTGCAGCAGATCGTGGGTTTGCACAAGGGCCTGGCCGGCGAGCCCGAGCATGGCCCGTCCGATCCGCGCGACCTGCGCACCTACGGCATCGGCGCGCAGATCCTCTCCGATCTCGGTGTGCGCAAGATGCGCGTGCTGTCCTTGCCCAAGCGCATGCACGCGCTGTCCGGTTTCGGCCTGGAAGTGATCGAATACGTGGCCTGCGATTAATCGCAGGTTAGCCTCAAGCAGCTCCGCTTCCTACGCTCTTTTTCAAAACAGGCTCAATGACCCATATCCCAGGGAAGACCGGCTACTCGGCGCCCGCACCCGCCGCCGGCCAGAACAGTGGTGACCTCGCCGGCGTCCGCATCGCGATCTGCGCAACGCAGTGGAACACCGACATCGTCGACCCGCTGCTGGCCGGCGCGCATCGCTGCCTGGCCGACTGGGGCCTTGCCGCCGAGCATGTGCAGGAATTCCGTGCGCCCGGCGCATTCGAGCTGCCTTTCGCCGCCGATCGTATCCTCGCCGCTGGCCGCTACGACGGCGTGATCGTGCTCGGCGCGGTGATCCGCGGCGACACGCCGCACTTCGAATATGTCGCCGGCGAATGCGCGCGCGGCCTGATGGACGTGCAGCTCAAGCACGGCCGCCCGGTCGCGTTTGGCGTGCTGACGGTGAACACCGCGCAACAGGCGCATGATCGTGCCGGCCCCGGTCGCGACAACAAGGGCTACGAGGCGGCCGCTGCCGTGCTCGACATGGTCAGGCTGGCAAGGAGTGTGGCGTGAGCGAACACGGTGGGTCCCAGGCATATCAGGGTTCGCAGAGCCGCCGCGGCCTGGCGCGCCGTCTGACGGTGCAGGCGCTGTATCAGTGGCTGGTCAACGAGACTTCGACTGAGGGCATGCTGACGCAGTTTCGCGAGCAGCCCGAGGGCCTGGGCCGTGCTGACGGTGATTACTTCAACGAGCTGCTGAAGGGCGTTGTCGAGCAGGCGCCGGAGCTGACGATGATGCTGGTACCACATCTGGATCGCCCGCTCAACCAGCTCGATCCGGTGGAGCACGCGGTGCTGCTGCTCGGCGCCTACGAGCTGCGTTACAAGACCGACGTGCCGTGGAAAGTCGTGGTCAACGAGGCGGTCAACCTGGCCAAGATCTTCGGCGCCGAAGAGGGCTACAAGTTCGTCAACGGTGTACTCGACAAACTGGCGCGCGACGCGCGCGGCAGCGAGATCGGCGCCGGCTACTAATGCGCTTCATACCGCAACTGTAGGAGCGGGTCATACCCGCGACCGAGACTTCATCGGCACAGTCGCGGGTATGACCCGCTCCTACAGTGGTTCAGTCGCAAGTCGGTTCCGCCAGCTGGAAATCGATCCATGGACGAATTTGAACTGATCCGCCGCTACTTCGCGCCGCTGTCGGGCGCCCATGAGGACGTCGTGCTCGGCATCGGCGACGACTGCGCGCTGCTGGCGCCGCCGGCGGGCCATGAACTCGCCGTGACCAGCGACACCTTAATCGCCGGCCGGCATTTTCCTGAAGAAAGCCTGCCGTTCGACATCGGCTGGAAATCGCTCGCGGTGAACCTGTCCGATCTGGCCGCGATGGGCGCCAGGGCCCGCTGGTTCACGCTGGCGCTGGCGCTGCCGGAAGCCGACGAGCGCTGGCTCGCCGGCTTCGCTGACGGCCTCAAAGCGCTGGCCGACGAGGCCGAGGTCAGCCTGGTCGGCGGCGACACCACGCGCGGGCCGCTGACGATCACGATCACCGCGCTCGGCGTCGTGCCTGCTGGCTGCGCGCTGCGCCGCTCCGGCGCCAGGGTCGGCGATCGCGTCTGCGTCAGCGGCACGCTCGGCGACGCTGCGCTGGCGCTGGAGCGCTGGCGCGCCGGCGACCGGGATCGCTCCGACGATGCCTTGGACTTGCGCGCCCGGCTCGACCGGCCGACGCCGCGGCTCGCGCTGGGGGAAGCGCTGCGCGGCCTTGCGCATGCGGCGATCGACCTGTCCGACGGCCTCGCCGCCGATCTGTCGCATCTGCTCAGGGCCAGCGGTGTCGGAGCGCATATCTACGGCGCGCGGCTGCCATCGTCGGCCGCTTTCGACCGGCTCGCTCCAGCGGCGGAGCGCACGCGCCTGCAGCTGGCCGGCGGCGACGACTACGAGCTGTGCCTGTGCATCCCGGCCGCGCGGCTGAGCGAGGTGCGGCGGCTTGCGCAGCAGATCGGCGTGGCGCTGACCGATATCGGCGAGATCCAGGCCGGTAGCGGCCTGAGCGTGCTCGGTGCGCAGTGCGAGCCACTGGCATTCACCGAACTCGGCTATCGTCACTTCCAATGAAGCTCCAATTGAATAGCCCATTGAAAGCCCTTTGAAAGCCAAGACCGCACAACGCCAGCGCGACAAGTTCGACGCGATTCCGCCACCGCCGGTGCGGCTGATCATGAGCACGCCGGTGCACCTGATCAGCTTCGGCTTCGGCTCCGGCCTGGCGAAACACGCGCCCGGCACCTGGGGCACGCTGGCCGCGGTGCCGCTGTACCTGCTGCTGTCGGCGCTGAGCTGGCCGTATTACGCGGCCGCCTGCGCGCTGCTGTTCGTGTTCGGCTGCTGGGTCACCGGCGAGAGCGCGAGGCTGCTGCATGTCTCCGACTATCCGGGCTTCGTGTTCGACGAGATCGTCGGCTTTTTGATCGCGGCCGCGCCGCTGGTGGTCGCCTATCACTATCTGAGCCTGGTCTCGCTGGCCTGGCTGCCGCTGGCCTTCGGCCTGTTCCGGGCCTTCGACATCCTCAAGCCCTGGCCAATCGGCTGGCTCGACCGCCACGTCCATGGCGGCCTCGGGGTGATGCTGGACGATGGCCTGGCCGGGCTGTTCTCGGCCGCGGTGCTGGCGGTGGCAATGAGGCTGGCCGGCGTACCACTGGCTCCGTAGGTTGGGGTGAGCGCAGCGAACCCCAACATTGCGACGGTGATCGTTGGGGTTCGCTGCGCTCACCCCAACCTACCCCAACCTACGATTGACTCCGCAGAGCTTGGCCCGGCACCCGCCGCAATGGGATAATGGACAACCTGCGGATTCCGCCAGGCGCCCGGCACAGCTGAACCCTCGGGCGGACCCAGTTCCACGAATCCACCTTGGAGTCATGTCAATGTCGGTAGAGACGCCCGTCGAGCGGGACGTGATGGAGTACGACGTACTGATCGTCGGCGCCGGCCCTTCCGGGCTCGCCGCGGCCTGCCGGCTCAAGCAGCTGGCCACCGAACGCGGCCAGGAAATCAGCGTCTGCATCGTCGAGAAAGGCTCTGAAGTCGGTGCGCACATCCTGTCCGGCGCGGTGTTCGAGCCGCGCGCGCTCAACGAGCTGTTCCCCAATTGGAAAGAGCTGGGCGCGCCGCTGAATGCGCCGGTCAAGCGCGACGAGCTGCATTTTTTCTACAGCGCGCTGAAGTCGTTCAAGTTCTTCGACTTCATGGTTCCCAAGCCCATGCACAACGAGGGCAACTACGTCATCTCGCTGGGCAATCTATGCCGCTGGCTGGCGAGCCAGGCCGAAGGTCTCGGCGTTGAAATCTACCCGGGCTTCGCCGCCCAGGAAGTGCTGATCGACGAGCAGAACGTGGTCCGCGGCGTGCAGATCGGTGATCTCGGCGTCTCGCACTCCGGCGAGCACAAGGCCGACTACGCGCCGGGCATGGAACTGCGCGCCAAGTACACACTGTTCTCCGAAGGCTGCCGCGGGCACTTGGGCAAGCGCCTGATCGAGCGCTACAACCTGGCCAGCGCCGCTGACCCGCAGCACTATGCGATCGGCCTGAAGGAAATCTGGGAAATCGAGCCGGCGCGCCACGAGATGGGCCTGGTCGTGCACGGCGCCGGCTGGCCGCTGCAGAACCTGGGCACCGACAGCACCGGCGGCTCGTTCCTGTACCACATGGAAAACAACCAGGTCGTCGTCGGTTTGATTGTCGACCTGTCGTACACCAATCCCTACCTGTCGCCGTTCGACGAGTTCCAGCGCTTCAAGCATCACCCGGTCGCGGCAAAGTATCTCGAGGGTGGCAAGCGACTGAGCTACGGCGCACGTGCGATCGTCAAGGGCGGCCTCAATTCGCTGCCCAAGCTGGTGTTCCCGGGCGGCGCGCTGATCGGCGACGACGCCGGCATGCTCAACTTCGCCAAGATCAAGGGCAGCCATACCGCGATGAAGAGCGGCATGCTCGCGGCCGAAGCGATCGCCGACAAGCTGCAGGGCGGCTCCGAGGGCGGCGACACGCTGACCGGCTATCCCGAGAAATTCAAGGCGAGCTGGCTGTACGAGGAGCTGTACAAGAGCCGCAGCTTCGGCGCCGCGATCCACAAGTTCGGCGCGCTGATCGGCGGCACCATCAACTGGATCGAGCAGAACATGCTCGGCGGCAAGGCGCCCTGGCATTTCCGCGATCTGAAGAAGGATCACGAGACGCTCAAGCCCGCGGCTCAGTCCGAGAAAATCATCTACTCGCGCCCGGACAACAAGCTCTCCTTCGACAAGTTGTCGTCAGTGTTCCTGTCCAGCACCAACCACGAAGAAGATCAGCCGGTGCATCTGAAGCTGACCGATCCGAGCATCCCGATCGGCAAGAACCTGCCGATGTACGACGAACCGGCGCAGCGTTACTGCCCGGCCGGCGTCTACGAGGTGGTGACCGCGGCGACCGGCGACCCGCGCTTCCAGATCAATGCGCAGAACTGCGTGCACTGCAAGACTTGCGACATCAAGGACCCGGCGCAGAACATCACCTGGATCGCGCCGGAGGGCAACGGCGGCCCCAACTACCCGAACATGTAGTATTGAACCATACTAATACGATAGGCCGGCAGCCCGTAGCCTGTTCCCGGGCTGCCTACCCAGCAGTCTCAATAGCAGAGTGAAACGAGAGAGCGAATGAAAGTACTGGTCAGCGTCAAGCGAGTGGTGGACTACAACGTCCGCGTGCAGGTGAAGTCTGACGGCTCGGGTGTGATTACCGACGGCGTCAAACATTCGATGAATCCCTTCGACGAGATCGCGATGGAAGAAGCGGTCCGCCTGAGGGAGAAAGGCAAGGTCACCGAGATCGTGGCGATCACCATCGGTGGCGCCAAGAATGAAGAAACCCTGCGCTCGGCGCTGGCCTTCGGTGCCGACCGCGCGATCCATATCAAGGAAGAAGGCGACATCCAGCCGCTGACGGCGGCGCGCGCTTTCGCCGCCGCGCTCAAGCAGGAAGACGCCAAGCTGTTCTTCGCCGGCAAGCAGGCGATCGACGACGACGCCAACCAGACCGGCCAGATGGTCGCCGCCCTGCTCGATATCGCCCAGGCGACGTTCGCCTCGAAAGTCGAAATCGACGGCGACAAGGCCACCGTGACCCGTGAAGTCGACGCGGGCCTGGAGACGCTGGAAGTCGATCTGCCGGCCGTCATCACCACCGATCTGC
>NZ_JAQGNT010000047.1 GCF_028291725.1 Hydrocarboniphaga sp.
CCGATGCGGGCGCGCTGCTGCGTTGCAAATGCTCGCGATACCTACGGGTATCGCTGCGCTTTGCGCCTTGCATCGCGTCCCGCCTCGGGCGTCCCTCACCGCCAATTCCAATGATCCAGCGGACTAGGCATAAGCATCGGCCTGGCCTTTGGCGTTGCGGTTGGCGCGCTTCTAGGTAACAAGCGTGCCAAGGCAGCATCGGCGTAGAGATGAGCGGCTTAATGCCCAACCAGGCTGCACCGCCTCCGCTTCGCTCTAGCGTGGCCACGGCTTAAGCTCGGCGTTGGGCGCCTCTGCGCGCCTCAGTTGGCTGTTCCTCATCCGGAGTGTATACTTATGAGTATATACATCGCACGGAGACCGGAATGGCAACCGCAAGAGTGTTCCAATCGGGCAACAGCCAGGCGGTTCGGCTGCCGAAGCAGTTCCGCCTCGATGCCTCGGAGGTCGAGATCTTTCGGCGTGGCGACGAGATCGTTTTAAAGGAAAAGGCCAAAGGCATGGCTACGGCTTTTCACCTCCTCGCCGGCATGCCCGACGACTTCTTCGCGGACGGGCGCAAGGACGTTCCCCCTCAAAAGAGAAAGGGCCTCTAGTTGTGGCGCGCTATCTGCTCGACACGAACATCTGCATCTACATTCGGCAGAAGCGTCCCGCCGAGGTCCTCGCGCGCTTCGAGAAGCTCAAGGCCGGGGAGGCCGCGTTGTCGGTGATCACCTACGGGGAACTGCTCTACGGCGCCGCAAAGAGCCAGCATCGGCAAATCGCTATGGATCGCCTGTCTGACCTCATCTCGTTCCTCCCAGTCTTGGAGCTTCCTGGCGATGCGGCTCAGGATTATGGCGAGATCAGGGCTCACCTCGAAACGAAGGGAGAAATCATCGGTGGGAATGATCTTTGGATTGCGGCACACGCAAAGGCGATGAGTCTCGTGCTCGTCACAAACAACGAGCGCGAATTCAAGCGAGTTCCTGGATTGAAGGTTCAAAACTGGGCGGCTAATGCGTGAAGTCGGCGCCCGTTCGACCAGGCACTCCAGGCGACGTCCCTGCCTCGGCTTCGCTGCGGCAGGGCCGCGCGTGAGTTCCGGCGTTGGACCGCGAAAAGCCTGTCGGACGCAGTGTTCAAAAAGATTCAGCAGCTAACACGAGCGTTATATGGCGAGAGTGGAAGCGACATGAGCCAACTTTTTCGATTCCCCAGTGCAGTCAAGCGCGATCCGGCCATCGAGGCGTGGATGCATGAGCATGCCGGTGAATTGGGAGCAATCGCACAGCGCTGGTTTGAAGTGATGCGCGCCTGCGGAGGCGAGGTCCGAGAGTTACTGCATGACGGCCATCCAACCGCGTGCGTGGCTGATGCGGCATTCGGCTACGTCAATGCCTTCAGATTTCACGTCAACGTCGGCTTCTTTCGTGGTGCCGAGATTTCCGATCCGGATGGCCTGCTGGAAGGTACAGGCAAGTTCATGCGCCATGTGAAGCTCATGCCCGGCCGTGAAGTAAATGCCGAGGCGCTTGTAACGCTGATCGGAACGGCATACACGGATATGAAGAGACGTCGGAAGGCGGAATAGTTCGCACTCCAACGCTCCGCAGGATCAGGCCTCGGGGCTACCGCTCCCCGGGCGCCGGGGAGCCGGTCGCGATCAGGGAAGCACTGCCGTCGCGGTCGCCGCCTCGGCCGAACGCAACGGCCGGCCGCTTGCCTGTAACTCCAGCCGCCTGCGCACACGCGTGGCATCGGCAAAGCGCGTCATCGTGCCGATTGAATTCAGGAAGACCATCGAAAGTTTGCGATTCAACGTGGTCGCGCGCATCACCAGGCAGCGCCCGGCCTCGTTGGTGAAGCCGGTCTTCTGCAGGCCGATATCCCAGTCCCGCGGGTAGCGGACCATGCGATTGGTGTTGACGAAAGTCAGCGGACGCCCGCGCACCAGCACCGTGCCTTCAGCCTGTGTCGAATCGCGTCGAATCAAGTCCTGCGTGTCGGCGGCGCTCACCAGTCGAAGCAGGTCGCGGGCGGTGGAGACGGTCTGGCTCGACAAGCCGGCGGGGTCGGCGAAACGGGTCGAGTTCATGCCCAGCGAGCGCGCCGTCTCGTTCATCCGCGCGATGAAGGCCGTGCGTCCGCCGGGATAGCCCCGGCTCAGTGCCATCGCGGCCCGGTTCTCCGAGGCCATCAGCGCCAGCAGCAGCAGATTGGCGCGGCTCAAACGGGTGCCGACCGCCAGTCGCGAAGCGGTGTGCTTTTCACGGTCGACATCGTCGTTGTCGATTTCCAGAACTTCGTCCATCGGCAGCTGGGCACCGATCACCACCATCGCCGTCATCAGCTTGGTCAGCGACGCAATGGGCATTACCACATCGGCATTTTTGGAGATCAGGGACTCGCCGGTTTCCTGGTCCACAACCAGTACCGCCGTGGATTTCAGGGCCAGATCCTCTGCTGCACGAGCCCGGGCCGGGCCAGCCGCCAGCAGCATCGACAGGGCCAGCATGACGTGGCGCAGATAGGGCATGCGCATGGGCGACGAACGCCGCGGAAGGTTTACGTCAGCCACTGATGGTGTCGGCTCGTCGATAGGCAAGCCGGGACTTTAACAACTCGAGTGCCGGCTTGTCACAATCGGCTTGTCTCAATGAGTAGCGCCGATAAATTGGAATCGGAATTCACGTGATCGCGCAGACGCCGATCGCGGAGCTGAGTAGGTTGGGGTGAGCGCAGCGAACCCCAACATCAGCGCGGACGAATGTTGGGGTTCGCTGCGCTCACCCCAACCTACACGCTACGGCGTGGCGCTTGGCTATATGATCATGTTGATCGCATTGAGCGCGGTGTTCGTCGCGATCAAGCGGCACCGGGACATCGAGCTGGGCGGGGTCATCCGGTTCTGGCCCGCCTAGCGCCGACATGGAGGTGTTCAAGGCCGAGTACGCCAATCCGCTTTATCGCCTGCCGATGACGTTCACCGAAATCTTCCCAGTCGGCGTGGTATCCGCGGTATCGGCCGGCCTGTTGCGGAATAGACGCTTTCTGTCCGCGCGTTGAAGCTCCGCCGCGAGCGTCCGAAGTCGAAACGGGCTATCTCAACGAAGCCGCGAAGACCTCCAATTGATCGATACAGGTCCCCCATCCATCGAAGAAGCCCATCTCCTCGTGTTGATCGCGCGTCGCCTTGTCCTTGTGGAGCACGGTGGCCACATAGCGCGTGTCCTGCCCCTCGTCCTCCAAGGTGACGAAAGCGGTAAACGGCATCCAGGGCTCGGCGGCCGGTCTCCATTTCGTGACCAATGCGCTGGTCCACACGATGCGCGAAAGCGGCACGATTTCCAGGAAAGACCCCGGGTTGTCGCTGGTTTCTCCATCCGGCCCGCGCATCAGGGTATGGAAGGAACCTCCGGGGACCAGGTCGAAACCGAGAACCTCGGTGGTCCAGGGCTTCGGGCACCACCATTGCTTGAGGTGGGCGGGCTCGGTCCACGCGGTCCATAACAGGGTTCGCGGCACTCGCAGGCGGCGCGAGATCACGAGATCGAGATCGGTATCAATGGCCATTGGTTTTTTCCTTGGCGTGTAGGGATTCGACGTAAGCGGCGAGACGATCGGAGCGGGATTCCCACATCGCCCGTTGTTCCGCCATCCAGGTTTCAGCGGTCCGCAAAGTCGCGGGCTCAAGCTCACAGGTGCGGATGCGCCCCTGCTTTTTCGATCGGATCAGGCCGCTGCGCTCCAGCACGCCGAGGTGCTTCATGAACGACGGCAGGGCCATTGCGAACGGCGCCGCCAGTTCCTTGACCGATGCGGCGCCGGTGCCCAGGCGACTGACGATGGCCCGACGCGTCGGGTCGCCTAGTGCGAGGAACACCTCGTCGAGCGGGGAGCAATAGTTAGCCATATGGCTAACTTTAGCGGCGTCGGTTTGATCCTGTCAAAGAAGTCGGCAATCCTTTGCCGACGTGTTGCCCCCGGATGCGCCATCACCGCCTCTGTAGGAGCGGGTCATACCCGCGACTCAGGCCTTGAACGGCACAGTCGCGGGTATGACCCGCTCCTACAGCTGCAGTCCGCGGGCAATCCCTTGCCCGACGAGTGGTTCACGTTTGGACAGGGCCTCCGGCCGCCTGAAACCCTCAGCCGCGCGTGGCCGCCAGGGCCGCGTTGAGCGTGCGGCTCGGCCGCATCACGGCCTCCATCTTGTCGCTGTCGGCCAGATAGTAGCCGCCGATGTCGACCGGCTTGCCCTGCACGTCGGCGAGTTCCCCGCCGATGGTCTTCTCGTTCTCGGTCAGGGTCTTGGCCAGGATCGCGAAGCGCGCCTGCAGAACCGGGTCTTCGGTCTGCGCGGCCAGTTCCTGCGCCCAGTACATGGCCAGATAAAACTGGCTGCCGCGGTTGTCCAGCAGGCCGGTCTTGGGCGACGGATTTTTATTGTTATCGAGCAGCTTGCCGGTCGCGGCGTCGAGGGTTTTGGCCAGGATCTTGGCCTGGCTGTTGCCGGTTTTGAGGCCGAGGTCTTCCAGGCTCACTGCCAGCGCCAGGAACTCGCCCAGCGAATCCCAGCGCAGATGGTTTTCCTCCACCAGTTGCTTGACGTGCTTCGGCGCCGAGCCGCCCGCCCCCGTCTCATACATGCCGCCGCCGGCCATCAGCGGCACGATCGACAGCATCTTGGCGCTGGTGCCCAGCTCCATGATCGGGAACAGGTCGGTGAGGTAGTCGCGCAGGATGTTGCCGGTGACCGAGATCGTGTCGAGCCCGCGGATCGCGCGCTCCAGCGTGTAACGCATGGCGCGCACCTGCGACATGATCTGGATGTCCAGGCCGCTGGTGTCGTGATCCTTCAGGTAGGTCTTGACCTTGTTGATCATCTCCGCCTCGTGCGGGCGGTACGGATCCAGCCAGAACACCGCCGGCATGCCGGAGTTGCGCGCACGGGTCACGGCCAGCTTGACCCAGTCGCGGATCGGCGCGTCCTTGACCTGGCACATGCGCCAGATATCACCCGCCTCGACGTTCTGCACCAGCAGCACTTCGCCAGTGGCGATGTCGACGATGCGCGCCTCGCCATCCTCGGCGACCTCGAAAGTCTTGTCGTGCGAGCCGTATTCCTCGGCCTGCTGCGCCATCAGGCCGACGTTGGGCACGGTGCCCATGGTCACCGGGTCGAAATTGCCGTTGGTCTTGCAGAAGTTGATGATCTCCTGGTAGATGCGGGCGAAGGTGCTCTCCGGAATCACCGCCTTGGTGTCTTCGGGCTTGCCGTCGGCGCCCCACATCTTGCCGCCGATGCGGATCATCGCCGGCATCGACGCGTCGACGATCACGTCGTTGGGCGCATGCAGGTTGGAGATGCCCTTGGCCGAATCGACCATCGCCAGTTTGGGACGATGCTCGTGGCAGGCGTGCAGGTCGCGGATGATCTCGTCGTGCTTGGTCGTTGGCAGCGATTCGATCTTGCTGTACAGATCGACCAGGCCGTTGTTGACGTTGATGCCCAGTTCATCGAACAGCGTGGCGTGCTTGGCGAACGCGTCCTTGTAGAAGATCCGCACCGCGTGGCCGAAGACGATCGGATGCGACACCTTCATCATCGTCGCCTTGACGTGCAGCGAGAACATCACGCCGGTGTTGCGCGCGTCTTCCATCTGCTCTTCGTAGAAGTCGCACAGCGCCTTTTTGCTCATGAACATGCTGTCGATGATCTCGCCGGCCAGCAGCGGGACCTTGGGCTTGAGCACGATGGACTTGCCGCTGCGGGTGACCAGCTCCATCTTGACGTCGCGGGCGCGGTCCAGCGTCATCGACTTCTCGCCGTGATAGAAGTCGCCATGCCGCATGTGCGCCACGTGGGTGCGCGAGGCCATGCTCCACTCGCCCATGCTGTGCGGGTTCTTGCGTGCGTAATCCTTGACCGCCTTGGGCGCGCGGCGGTCCGAGTTGCCTTCGCGCAGCACCGGGTTCACTGCGCTGCCCAGGCACTTGGAATAGCGCTTGCGGAGCGTTTTTTCCTCCTCGGTCCTGGGGTCTTCGGGGTAATCGGGGATCTTGTAGCCCTTGGCCTGCAGCTCCTTGACGGCGCTGATCAGCTGGTGCACCGAAGCGCTGATGTTGGGCAGCTTGATGATGTTGGTGTCGGGGAGCAGGGTCAGCCGGCCCAGCTCGGCGAGGTTGTCGGGCACGCGCTGCGCTTCGGTCAGGGATTCGGGGAACTCGCCGAGGATGCGGGCGGCCACCGAGATGTCGCTGGTGGTGACCTTGATGCCGGCCGGCTCGACGAAGGCGCGGATGATCGGCAGAAAGGCACAGGTCGCGAGCAGCGGTGCCTCATCGGTCAAGGTGTAAATAATGGTCGGCTGCTGGGTACTCATTGTCTAAGTCCTAGATTGGGGGGCTCCAGCCCGCGTCATGGAATGGCGGCTTGTAGCCGGATCTGGCCGGCCAAGTGCATTCACTGCTGACGGGTACTGGCAGAATTCTGTGTGCGAGACGCTCTGAAGACTTTTCCACGGCGCCGGTCGGCGCTATCGACAAGCCGACGCGGTGGGAGAGCCAGCCCTTATGTTACGCGGCCCCTCGCGTGAATCAATCGCCGGGGGCGACCGCCGCTGCAAGGACACAAGCCACCGACTACCGACTGATACTTTCCGTGCCGACCGCAAACCCGCTCCTGCTGGAAAAAAAAGCGCTCCGACTGGCCTTTTGGATCAGAAGCCGATCGAACCCGGTCGAGGCGGCGTTCGGCCTGGGATTTCTGATCGTCCTGACGGGGATCGCGGCGCTGATCCTCGCAACGCTGGCAAGGCTCCATGCGGACGAGGCGCTGGAGTTCCTCGGCGCCCATCGGCTGCCGGTCGTGCTGGTCTGCTGGCTCGGCGAACTGTGGGTGGCTCTGGCGCTGTGCAGGAAGCACTTGTCCCTGTGGCGCTCCGGCTGGCTTGCACCCTATCTGCTGCCGGCCGACGAGACATCCGCGTTGGCAAACCAACTACTGGCTCTCGTGATCCGCCAGATGGCGGGAATCATCTGCCTTGCAGGCTTTGGCTGGTGGGCCCGCCCTTCCCCGATCTGGATCAACACAGGGCTTGGCCTGGGCGTTGCGGTTGCCGCGGGCGCAGCGGCAGCGGGAATGCTGACGATCCGTTCGAGAATCACACGGCGCCCGGCGCGGGCCCGCCCGGCAAAGCGCAGCTCGCGAACCATCGCCCTCAAGCCGACTCGGGCCAGCCTGGGCTCCTGGCAGTGGGCGGGTCTGCGCGCGGCCTGGCGCAGCCGCGCCTCGGCTGCCGCCCTTGCACCCGGTTTGTTGCTGATACCGGGCGGCGAGGCGATGCTGACCACCCTGGCGCTGCTGGCAATCGCGGCGTGCTTCGCAGCCGGCCTTGCATCATGGGCGCAGGCAATGAACCGCTTGCTGGTGGCAGCCGCCTGGTTGCGTCCGCAACCGCTGAGTGCTGCGCAGCTGATACGTCCGCTGCTGGTTCCGCCGACGATCATCATCGTCTGCCTGTCGCTGGTCGCGGCGTCGTGCCTGATCGTGTTGGGTACGCCGCCGGTGGTTTCGCTGCTGCTCGCCTCCGGGATGCCGGCGCTGGCATTGCTGCATGGCGCCTGCGTCGCCGCCTTCCGGTATCAGGCCGCCCGCATTACGGCATGGTTTATTGCGCAGACCCTGCTCCTGATGGCGCTGGGGCAGGACTATCCGCCGCTGACACCGGTGCTTTGGGTGCTGTTCATGACGATGCTGATGCTCAAGGCGGCAAGGGCATGAATCCCCTCCTTCGGTTGACCGGCCTGTGCAAAGCCTATGGAGACGTCCCGGTCCTGGAGCAGCTTGACCTGGAGATCGGGGCTGGCCTTTTCTGCGGGCTGGTCGGCGCCAATGGGTCTGGCAAATCAACACTGATGCGCTGTATCGCCGGAATCGAGCAAGCCGACGGCGGCACGATCGAGATCGGCGGCCACTCGCTGCAAGGGGATCTACTGCTGGCGAGAGCGGCTTTGGGCTACGCGGTGGACGTCGGCAGCCTGCCATCGGAGCTGACCGGCAGGCAGTGCCTGGAGTTGGTGAGCCAGATGCGCGGCCTGCCCTCGCCGGATGCGGAGGCTTTCGCGCTGGCCGAAGCCCTGGACCTGATGCCCTGGCTCGATCGCTGGGTGCATGCTTACTCGCTGGGGACGAGGCAAAAGCTATCCGTCGTGCTGGCGCTGATCGGGCGGCCGAAACTCGTGCTGCTCGATGAATCGCTCAATGGCCTCGATCCGGTCGCTGCGTTCACGCTCAAGTACTATCTGCGAGAGCGGGTTCGGTCCCAGGGATGCAGCGTTCTGCTGGCGACGCATGCGATCGAGTCCGTGGAATTCTGGGATCGGGCTCTGCTGCTGGATCGCAGCATCGTCCGCCAGTGGAACATCGCCGAGGCACACATTTCGGGCACCGTGCTGGAACGCGAAATCGTGGCGGTACTGAGCGCCGGAAAACCGCGTTTGTAGGTGCGGGTCCTACCCCAATGTCACTACCTTAGGAAGAAAATCCCCTCTCCCGCTTGCGGGAGAGGGTGGCGCGGAGCGCCGGGTGAGGGGCTTCTTCCCGCCGAACAGCCCCTCATCCGCCCCTTCGGGGCACCTTCTCCCGCAAGCGGGAGAAGGGACTGCAACGCTTAAGGTAGTGCCATTGGGGTCCTACCCGCGACTCGGACCTGCAAGAGCACAGTCGCGGGTATGACCCGCTCCTACAGATGCGGATCGCAGGCTACTATCGGCAATCTCGGCCCTCGATCGATTACAGTCCGCACTGACTCGTTCAACCACTGGAGCCAAGCCAAGATGAGCCTCAACACCGGCGACACGCTGCCCGACGGCAGCCTGCAGGAATATTTCGACGAACCCAATGGCGCCTGTGCGATCGGGCCGAACACATTCAAGGTCTCGGAAATCGCCAAGGACAAGACCGTGGTGCTGTTCGCGGTGCCCGGCGCGTTCACGCCCGGCTGTTCGCTGCAGCACGTGCCGGGCTATGTGAAGCACTACGACGAGATCAAATCCAAGGGCGTGGACGAGATCTGGTGCGTCAGCGTCAACGACGCCTTCGTGATGGGCGCCTGGGCGCGCGACCAGAAGACCATCGGCAAGATCCGCATGTTCGGCGACGGCAGCGCAATCTGGACCAAGGCGCTGGGCCTGGAATTCGATCTGAGCGCGCGCGGCATGGGCGTGCGCTCCAAACGCTATGCGGCGATCGTCAGGAACGGCGTCGTGAGCTTCCTTGCGGTGGAACCCCAGGGCAAGGTCGATGTCAGCAGCGCGGAGTCGGTGCTCAAGCAGTTGTAGCGACGCTCAGCCGTGATAGCGCGCCTCGAGCTGACTGCGGCGCTGCATGATCTGTTGGCGCCGCCGGGCATCGTCGACCCGAGGTGACGCGGACGGCAGCAGCTCGCTCAGCTTCACCAGCCGCGCCACCGGCGTCGGCACGCGCTCGGCCCAGATCCAGCGATACCACAGATAGCCGCGGCGCTGCCCGGCCGCATCCAGCCAGTTGGCGGTACCCGGATCGCGCTGCGCGATCACCATGCGGAACATGCCGTCGTCGTCGATCTGTGCCTGGCGATGGTTGATGCTGGTGATGCGGTTGAAGGGATCGGTGAACTCGTTCCAGAAATTGTAGAGCTGGAAACTCCAGTACGGCGCCGGCTCATGCGGCATTTCGATCAGCAGCGCTTCGTCGTCGGCGACGTCGAAGAACGCGATGCCGTAGTGCACGTATTCCGAGCCGGGCACTTTCTTCTCGGGCGGCGGCAGTTGGTTGTACGGCCGCGTCAGCCGCTCCTGCTTCAAACGCTGCAGGTAATAGGCGGCCAGCGTATGCGCCCAGGTCACCGCTTCATCCAGAAAGCCCGCGGCCTGCTGCGGCGTCAGCGGCTGCGGTGCGAGCCCTTCGTTGCCGAGGCAGACGATGTGGAAGTCCACCGGCCGATGGCGGTCCCAGTCGGTGAGGTACTGGCGAATGCTGAACTTGCGGTCGCCGGGGTTCAGCCGCATCCAGTTGCCGGTCCAGTCCGCGGGGCGCTCGGCGCTGAGCATCAGTTCGAAGCGTCCGTCCTCGTCAATGTGCAGTTCACGCGAACTGGTTTCCAGCGAGGTCTTGAAGCCCGGAAAGATCGGGAAGACACCCTCGTTCAAGTTCAGGATGAAGCCGTCGATGGAGCCGGCCTTGCCCCAGACGCGATACGCCTTGCGGCCGTCGATGACGGCCATGCTGTAGACGTTGTCGAGATTCGGCGCGCCCCAGGGCGCCAGGTGATCGAGACTACGATGAAACGCCGGGAATTCCGGGTCGGAAAAGCAGAAGGCTTCCTGGATCGCGTAGGCGATCAGCCTGGCGAGATAGCGGTGACCTTCTGCAAGGTCGCGCGGGCTATCGGCGAAGTCGGCGGTGGCGATCGTGGCCGCGCTGCGGCCGAGCTTGGCGGCGAAGTCCTGCCAGGCCGCCGACAGCAGCGCGGCGGCAGCTTGTGTCTCAGCATTCAGCGGCATCGTCACTCCCTAAAATCATCGCAGATCAACGTAGGGCGGGAGGAGCGAAGCGCATCCCGCCTTTCGCGCGCCGGCTTCGCGGAAGGCGGGATGCTCCCGCCCTACGCTGAGATTCAGCTCAGATCGGCAAACGTCAGCTCCGGCGCATCGCGGAAGATGCGCGCCTCGTTCTCCGCAATCTGCTGCGCACTCACGCCGACGCCGCGTATGCCCTCGCCGGCTTCGAGCTTCAGCTCCATGATCTTCTGGCCGCCGACGAACAGGCACTTGCCGGTCTTGTCGCCGGACAGGCTGCTGACCATGTACAGCAGCGCGGGCGCGACATACTCCGGCTTCAGGTCGGCCTGGGTCTGCTCGTCCATGCCAACCACGCCGGTGAGGCCGCTGACCGCGGCCGGCGCGATGCTCCACAAGCGGATGCCGGACTTGGCGCCTTCCACGGCGAGCGATTTGGTGAAGGTCCAGATACCGCCTTTCGCAGCGCCGTAGTTGGCCTGGCCGAAGTTGCCGAACAGCGCCGCAGTCGACGTGGTATTGACGATGACGCCGCCCTGCTTGTTGGCGCGCATCCAGCTGAAGATCGGCTTGGTCACCGCGTACGCGCCCTTAAGATGTACCTGCAGCACCGCGTCCCACACCGACTCGTCCATGTTGTGGAAAGCCTTGTCGCGCAGCATGCCGGCGTTGTTGACCAGGATATGCACGGCGCCGTAGGCATCGAGCGCGGCTTTCAGAATCTTGTCGCCGCCTTCGACTCCCCCGACATCGCAGGCAACCGCGACCGCCTTGCCGCCGGCGCCGAGGATTTCATCGACGGTTTTCTGCGCCGCCTCCATGCTGTAGTCGTTGACGACGATGCTGGCGCCTTCGCTGGCCAGCAGCAGTGAATAGGCGCGGCCGAGCGCGCCGCCGGCGCCGGTGATGACCGCGACCTTGCCTTCGAGTAATGCCATGTTGCTTTGCTCCGTATGTCGTGAATCCTTGGGTTTTCAGGCCGGAAGCCGGCGGTGAAGAAAATCCAGCACTGCGGCGTTGAAGGCGTCGTTGTCGTCACCGGCGACCATGTGGCCGGCACCGGCGACGTCGAGAAATTCGGCCGACGGCAGCAGCGACAGGAAGTCCTGCGCCGCCTCGACGCTGACCACGTCGCTGATCGCGCCGCGCACCAGCAGCGTCGGCACTTGCACGCGCTGTGCGGCCTCGCGCATGCGCTCGACAATGCGATGCGTCTCCGGCCGCAGATCGCCCGTGACGAACGCCGGGTCCCAGTGCCAGTGCCAGCGTCCGTCGCCATGCAGCCGCAGATTGCGCTTCAATCCACCGGTGTTTCGCGGCCGCGGCCGATGCGGCAGGTAGGCCGCGACCGCGTCGGCAGCTTCATCCAGAGTGGCGAAGCCATCGGGATTGCCGGTCATGAAGGCGTGAATGCGGCCGGTGCCTTCGCGCTCGACTTTCGGCACCACGTCGACCAGCACCAGGCCGGACGCGATCGGCTGCTTGCTCTCGCCGACCGCGAGCAGGCCGGTCAGTCCGCCGAGCGAAGCACCGACCAGGGCCGGCAGCGGTGGCAACTGTTTCAGGACTTCACGCAGATCGGCGACGAAGCGGCCGAAGCGGTAGTCACCGTCGGGCGCGCGGTCACTGTCGCCATGTCCGCGCAGGTCGAGACTGACAACGTGATAACCCGCCGCGATCAACTCCGTCAGTGCGCGGCCCCAGGATTGGCGCGTCTGCCCGCCGCCGTGCATCAACACGATGCCGGGGCGGCCGACATCGCCACCCACGTCGGCTGCCAGCATGACGCCATCAGCGCCGTTAAAGCGCGTGGCCTTCAGGTCCGCGCTCATACAGTGTGCAAGGACAGCGCTTGCGCGTTGAAGAAGAAGCCGCCGATGGTCAGCAGCGCCTTGCTCGCGCCGTCGACCTGATGGCTGCCAGCCCGGCCCTGCAGTTGCATCACCGCTTCGCGGATGTGGCCGGAACCCTGGGTTGCGCCTTCGGACAGACTGCCGCCATGCGAGTTGAATGGAACGCGGCCGCGCAGCAGCACGCGCTGCTGCGCCCAGTCCCAGTGCTCGCGCATGAAGTCGCCGGCTTCGCCCGGCCTGCACAGGCCGATATTCTCGATCCACGCCAGCGTCAGCATCGAGAAGCCGTCGTAGGGGTAGTACAGATCGACGTCGTCTATCCAGAAATCGCCGCGCCGTTTCATCTCTTCGACCACGATCTGCTGGCCGTGCTGATGCAGGCCGGGCAGCTGGTCTTCGTCGTTGTTCGCGACCATGCCGGAAGCCGCCGCGTTGATCAGCACCGGGCGCAGCGCCATGTCGCGCGCGCGCTCGGCGGTGGTCACGATGAACGCATCGGCACCGTCGATCGCCACGTCCATGTCGTACACGCACAGCGGGTTGCGGATCATGCGGCCTTGCAGGTAGTCATCCATCGTCAGCGGCGTGTTTATCACCGCGTGCTCGTTGCGCAGCGCGTTGGAACGGCTGTTGATCGCGACCATGCCGAGGTCTTCGCGGCGGCGGCCGTATTCGTACAGATAACGGCTCGCCCACGCGGTGTAGCCGACCGATCCGCCCATGGTCTCGGGATCGACCGCGCCCATCATGCCGGTGAGTTCGCCGACGCGGCGGCGCATCGCATCGGCCGCCGCGGCGCGCGACTGCCAGGGCAGACGGTAGGCCGCGTGATAGCAGAGCACGGTGCTGCAGGCGCCGGAATACACCGCGTGCATCGCCTCGTAGATGGTGGTCGCGAAGGTGCCGGTCAGCGACGGGTTCTGCCACCAGGTGATGCGCGGAATGCCGAGTGCAGACTGCATCCACTTGGCCTCCGGTGACGTGCCCGAGCCGCTGATGCCGTCGATGTCGGCGGCGCCCAGCCCTGCCGCGCGGATCGCGGCGACGCAGGCGTCGATCGCCATGCCGGCCTGCGTGCGCTCGTTGCTGGTCTTGGAGAATGGCGTGGTCGCGGCGCTGGCGAACGCGACCTGGTCCTTGATCGGATAACGGACGCTCATTGGCTTGCTCCGCTGAGCTTGAACGCCGGCACCGGGTTTGCCCCGCGATCGATCCAGCTCAACTCCACCGGCAGGCCGATTTTCAGCGCCGCGTTGTCGCTGCCGACGATCGTGCTGGTAAAGCGCAGGCCGGACTGTTCTTCGAGTTCTATCGTCGCCACCGGATGCGGCGTGTCGTAACGGACGCCCGGCGCCGACGGGCCCTGATGCAACAGGATCAGCAGATGGATATGCCCGCGGCCGCTGACCGCGGTCGGGCGGATATCGCGCGACCAGCACTTGGGGCAGATCGGCCGTGGCGGGTGGAACCAGTGTCCGCAATCGCCGCAGCGGTCGATCAGCAACTGCCGATTCAGCAGGCCGCGATAGAAGGCCTTGTTGTCGTGGTCGATGCGCGTGCCGGGAAAACGTTCCAGCAGCTGTTCGTCGGTGAGCGTGTTCATGGGACGCTCCCGGCAGCAGAATCCCCTACCCAGGAACCTCTCCCTCCCCCGCTTGCGGGGGACGGCCGGGGTGGGGGCGGAAGGCGCGGCGCTGTCGTCGCGCCCCCATCCCAACCTTCCCCCGCACGCGGGGGAAGGAGCCGGCCGGTTCCGGGCATCAAGCCGGCTGCTATGAAACTGCTGCGGTCTCTCCCGCTTGCGGGAGAGGGAATGTCATAGGCCGTCATACTTCGTACTCCACATATCCATTATTCAAAACCATCAAACCCCGCTCGACCACCTTGCAACGGAACGCCGCGACGCCAGGCCTCTCATTCCAGACCTCGGTGCGAATCGTCTCGCCCGGGAAGACCGGGTTGGCGAAGCGGCAGTTCATCTTGCGCAGCCGCGACGGATCGTTGCCGCACAGCAGTTTCAGCAGCGCGCGACCGGCGACGCCGTAGGTGCCGAGGCCGTGAAAGATCGGCCGCGGAAATCCGGCCGCGGTGGCGACCGCCGGATCGATATGCAACGGGTTGTAGTCGCCGGACAGACGATAGATCGCCGCCAGTTCCGGCCGTGTCGGCAGGTCCAGCATCGCGTCGGCATCGCGAGCCGGAATGACGTGCGGCTTCGGCGCAGCTTCGGACTTGCCGCCGAAACCGCCGTTGCCGCGCAGGAATACCGCCGCGATCAGCGTCGCCAGGGGTTCAGCGGTTTCGGCATCGACGATTTCGCGCCGCGCATACAGCACCGAACCCTTGTCGGCGCCCTTGTCGTAGATTTCGTCGATGCTGTGATGCGCGATCACGCTGCCGCTGACCGGCAAGGGCCGGTGCAGCGTCAGGTATTGCTCGCCGTGCAGGATCTTCTTCCAGTCGATGCCGGTCTCCGGGTCCATCATCCAGAACGGACCGACACCGAGATTGACCGCCATCATCGGCAGCGCGCGCAGCTCGCCGCCGCGCACGCCCTCGTAGACGTAGTGCAGATCGTCGGCCGCCGGCGGATTGCTGCATGCCGCGCCGAGACCGAGCGCGTACAGAATCGTGTCGCGCTCGCTGTAGGTCTGCGTCAGCGACGGCTGCGGCCAGTGCTTGATCTTGTCGTAATCGAGTGCCATCGGGCGTTTCTCAGGCGATCTCGAACAGCGCGGCTGCGCCCATGCCGCCGCCGATGCACATACCGGCGACCACGTACTTGACACCGCGACGCCTGCCTTCGATCAGCGCATGCCCGACCACGCGCGCGCCGGTCATGCCGTAAGGATGGCCGATCGAAATACCGCCGCCGTCGACGTTGTAGATCGCCGGATCGATGCCCAGATGATCACGCACGTACAGCACCTGCACCGCGAAGGCCTCATTGATTTCCCAGAGCCCGATATCGCCAATTTTCAGACCGTGCTGCTTCAACAGCTTGGGGATTGCGTAGATCGGGGCTATGCCCATTTCCTCAGGCGCACAGCCGGCGACACTCATGCCGCGATAGATGCCCAGCGGCTGCAGGCCGCGGCGCGATGCAAGCGCGGAATCCATGATCACGCAGGCCGATGCGCCATCGGACAGCTGCGAGGCATTGCCCGCGGTGATGACGCCGCCCTCGACCACCGGCTTCAGGCCAGCCAGGCTTTCCAGCGTGGTGTCGGCGCGGTTGCCTTCGTCCCTGGCCAGCGTGACTTCCTTGTACGAAGTCTGCCTGGTGGCCTTGTCGACCACCGCCATCGTCGCGGTGATCGGCACGATCTCGGCGTCGAAGCGGCCGGCGGCCTGCCCCGCAGCAGTGCGCTGCTGTGACAGCAGCGCGTACTGGTCCTGCACCTCGCGCGAGATGCCGTATTTTTTTGCGACGAATTCGGCCGTGTGCAGCATCGGCATATAGGCATGTTCCGCAAAGCGCATCACCTGCTCGTCTTTCTCGCGCGCGACCCATTCGTTGTACGAAGCGTTCAGCGCCGAGATGTTCTCCTGGCCGCCGGCGACGACGATGTCCATGCCGTCGAACAGCACTTGCTTGGCCGCGGTGGCGATCGCCATCAGGCCCGACGCGCACTGGCGGTCGATGGTCTGGCCGGAAGCGCCGACGCCGAGACCGGCGGCGAGCGCGGCATTGCGCGCCAGGTTCTGGCCGGCGGTGCCGGCGGTCAGGCAGGAGCCGATGACGACGTCCTCGACCTCAGTGCCTTCGATGCCGGCGCGCTGCACTGCATGCGCTATGGCATGCGCGGCCAGTGTTGGCGACTTGATGTTGTTCAGAGCACCGCGAAACGCCTTGCCGATCGGCGAGCGTGCGGTGGAGACGATGACGGCATCACGCATGATTCAAGTCCTTTGAAGATTTTATCCCCTCTCCCGCGTGCGGGAGAGGGTCTCGCGTAGCGACGGGTGAGGGGCTGTTGAGACTGCGAGGGCGCAAACCCTCACCCGGCCCTTGCGGGCCACCCTCTCCCACATGTGGGAGAGGGGAAAAGAAATCGCGATCGGTTTCACGCCGCGAACTGCCGTTCCAACTCTTCAACCAGCCGATCACGCCAAACCGGCGTGCTGTCGAGCAGGCTGCCGAGCGCGCGTGCACGGCGATAGAACAGATGTGGATCGGCCTCCCAGGTGGCGCCGATGCCGCCATGCACCTGGATGGTTTCCTTGGCCGCGAACTCAAAGGCCTCGGTCGCCGCAAGCCGCGCGGCGGCGGCTGCCAGCGCCAGCTCCGGCGCATCGGCCTCCAGCGCCCAGGCTGCGTAGAACGCATTGGAACGCGCAATTTCGATCTTGGTGTACATGTCGGCGAGCTTGTGCTTGATCGCCTGGAACGAGCCGATCTGGCGGCCGAAAGCCTTGCGGATCTTCGCGTACTCGCAGGCGCTCTCCAGCGCTGCGGTCGCACCGCCGATCTGCTCGAACGCGATCAGCACCGAGGCACGATCCAGCAGCTTCGGCACGATGCGCTCGCCGTCAGCGCTGAGCAGCCGCGCCGGCGCATCGCGGAACACGATGCGCGCCTGCGGCTGTGCGGCGTCGATGGTCTGCAGCGGCTGGGTCTCGACACCAGGCCCGCGCAGATCGACGTGGTAGAGGCCGACACCGCCGTTTTCGTTGTGCGCGACCACCACCGCGAAATCGGCGATCTGTCCGTGCGGAACCGGCAGCTTGATGCCGCTGAGCTGGCCGCCAACAACGCGCGTCTTCAACCGCGACAACGCATGCTGCGGCAGCATCGCCTCGCTGAGCGCGAGCGTGCCGATCAGCTGGCCGGACGCCAGCGCCGGCAGCAGTTCCTGCTGCATCGTCGTGTCACCGCTGAGCACGAGCGCCTCGGCCGCCAGGTACAGCGACGACGACACCGGCAGCGGCGCCAGCGCGCGGCCGAGTTCTTCGGCGATCACGCAGAGGCTGACGTGGCCCAGACCGAGGCCGCCGAAATCTTCGGCTATCGCGGTGCCGAGCCAGCCGTTCTCGGCGACCGTGGCCCACAGCTCCTTGTCGTAGGGCGCCTTGTCCTCAAGCAGCTTGCGCACGCGATGACGGTCGCAGCGCGCGCTCAGCAGCTTGCGCGCCTCGTCGCGGATCGTTTTCTGTTCGTCGCTGAAGTCGAAGTCCACGCTACTTCCCCACTTGGTTGAAGGGCATCGTCTTGTCGACGCGGATGTCTTCGGGCAGACCCAGAATGCGTTCGCCGACGACGTTCTTCAGCACCTCGTCGGTGCCGCCGCCAAGGCGGTCGATCACCGAGCCAAACCATTCGCTCTGGAACACCGCGTCGAACGGTGCAAACGCCGGCGACATCACGGCGCCGGCCGCGTGCTGCAGATCGAGCGCGAACGCGGTCATCTCCTGCACGAGATTGGCCAGTGTGTACTTGCCGATAGTGATTTCCGGGCCCGGCGTTTCACCGCGCGACAAGGCGGTCAGCATGCGCTGCACGGTGAAGCGCACGCCGGCTTCGCGAATGTAGAAGCTGGCAATGCGCGCACGCACTTCGCCGTCCTCGATCGCCGGCCGGCCGTTGATCTCGGTCTGCCGCGCCAGATTGACGATGCCACCGATCAGCGGCATCAGCTCCTTGATCGCGATATTGGTGCGCTCGCCGGACAGGAAGGCCACCGCGACCCTCCAGCCCTCGCCGACCGCGCCGACGCGATGCGCATCCGGTATCCGCAGATCATTGAAGAACACTTCGTTGAAATTAGAAGCGCCGGTCAGCTGCTTGATCGGCCGGCGCTCGATGCCGGCGGACTTCATGTCGACGATGAAGAACGTCAGGCCCTTGTGCTTGGGCACGTTCGAATCGGTACGCGCGATCAGCACACCCCAATCGGCCATCTGCGCATTCGAGGTCCAGATCTTCTGGCCGTTGACGACCCAGTCGTCGCCGTCCTTCTCGGCGCGCGTGCGCAGGCCGGCGAGATCAGAGCCGGCCGCCGGCTCGGAGAACAGCTGGCACCAGATCAGGTCGCTGCGCAGCGTCGCCGGAATCAGCGCCTTCTGCTCCGGCGTGCCGTGTTTCATCAGCAGCGAGCAGCAGCCGCGATTGACGATCATGAAATGCGCGGTCACCGGCACGTCGAAGCGCGCTTCCTCCTGCATGAAGGTCATGTTCTGCAGCGAGGTGCCGCCGCGGCCGCCGACGTCCTGCGGGAAATAGATCGCGCCGAAACCGGCGTCGTATTTCTTCTGCTGCCAGACGCGCTGCGCCGGAAATTCGGCCTCGAACTCTCCGGTCTCCTGGCCGATGGCGAACGAGGTGCGGGTATCGCGCGGCGCGGCGACCGACGACAGCCAGGTGCGCGCCTCGGCGCGGAACGCGGCTTCTTCGGGTGTGTCGTTGAAATCCATACGGGCTCTCGATTCGGATTCAGATTTGAATGCAGGCTTTGCCGAACTGTTCGGCCTTGGGCGCGCGCGCGATCGCATCGGCGCCCTGCTCCAGCGACACCACGCTCTCGATCACCGGCCTGATGCCGCCGATACCCATCGCGTGCGCCATCGCACGATGCGCGTCGCGGGAGCCGGCGTTGACGCCGTGCACCGCGACGTTGTGTCCTAGCAGATATGGCAGGTAGACGCTGACATCGGCGGTGCTCAGAGCATTGAACACGCTGATGACGCCGCCGGGCCGCACCGCGCGGATCGATTGGCTCAGCGTCACCGTGCCGCCCGGGTCCATCACCAGGTCGGCGCCGAGTCCGTCGGTGAGGTCAAGCACCGCGCGGCTCCATTCCGGCGTCCTCATGTAATTGATCACGTGATCGGCGCCGAGTGCGCGCGCGCGTTCCAGCTTGTCGTCGCTCTTGGAACTGAGGATCACCGTGGCGCCGAACTGCTTGGCGAACTGCAGCGCAAACAGCGGTATACCGCCGCTGCCCTGGATCAGCACGACGTCGCCGGACTTGATTGCGCCGTGTTCGACGATCGCGCGCCAGGCGGTGAGCCCGGCGAATGGCAGGGTCGCGGCTTCGAGGTCGGACAGATGCGCCGGTACCGCAACGACACTGTCGGCGCGCGTGCACAGGTACTCGGCGAACGTGCCGTGCAGCAGCGGCCCGCCCAGCGTATTGCGCGCGATCAGGTCCGGGTGCGGCTTGCCCGACAACCAGCCCTGCACGTAGACCGGATTGACGCGTTCACCGGTTTTCAGGCCAACGACATCAGCGCCAAGTTCGACGATCTCACCCATGCCTTCGCCGCCCGGAATCAACGGGCGCGTCTGTTCGGCCGCGGCATAGGCGCCGTTGACGACCTTGTAGTCGCGCAGGCCGACACTGGCGGCGCGCATTTTCAGCAGCACTTCGCCGGCGCCAGGACGCGGCACGTCGCGATCGACGTAGTGCAACTGGTCGAAACCGACACCGTCGAGTTGCAGGGCCTTCATTTGCCGGGCCTCAATCGCGGACAAGGTCCGCTCCTACAGTCGCGGATCGAGGGTCGCAATATTCCTGTAGGAGCGGACCTTGCCCGCGATTGGGACTCATGCGCCCGAATCGATATCCGTGTCATGGCCCGATCCCAGCTTTCTTCGCCACCGCCATCGACACCTCCATGCCGCGCGCAACCATCTCCTTGAACTCCTGCGTCGACGAACTCAGCAGATGCGTATCGAAATGCGCGTCGAGCGCGTTGCGATAGCCCTGGATGTCAGCGGTGCGGTTCAGCGAGCGCTTGATCATGCGCATCGCGATCGGCGGCGCCAGCGCAATCTGCTGTGCGAGTTTCAAAGTGAACGCTTCCAACTGCACGCGCGGCACGACGTGGTTGATCATGCCCCACTCCTTGCCTTCGGCCGCGCTCAAGCGCTGGCCGGTGAACAGGAACTCCTTGGCCTTGCGCAAGCCCAGCACCCAGGGATGCACCAGCGCCTCGACGCCGGCCGCGCCCAGGCTATGCACGACCGGATCGGAGAAGAACGCGTCCTCGCTGGCCACCATCAGGTCGCAGGAATTGGCCACCATGAAACCGGCGGCGATGCAGGCGCCCTGCACTTGCGCGATGGTCGGCTTGGGAAAGTCGCGGATGCGCATCGCGTTGCCGTAGTAGTGCTCCTGCTCCCACAGCCAGTGTTGCTCCGGCGTGTGATGGCCACGCTTTTCTGCACCTTCGGCCAGGTCGTGCCCTGCGGAGAAATGTGCGCCCTTGCCGCCGAGTATCAGCACGCGAACGCTGTCGTCGTTCTTCGCGCACTCCAATGCGTGATCGAGTTCGGCCAGCAGCTGCTCGCTTTCGGCGTTGGCTTTGAACGGGCGGTCATGACAGACGCGGACCACCGCGCCCAGCTGTTCGTAGGTGATTTCGCTGTAAGTCATGGCGTCCGTTCGCGAGGCCTGCACCTACTTCGACAGGATCGTCACGCAGCTCGACCCCGGGAAACCGTAGACATGCGTCAGGCCGGTCTTCAGTTCGCGCTGCACCTGATGCGGGCCGGCGACACCGCGCAGCTGGCGCACGATCTCGTGCACCTGACGCAGGCCGGAGGCGCCGATCGGCTCGCCGTTGGCGAGCAGGCCGCCGTCGGTATTGGTCGGCAGACGGCCGCTCAGCGAGGTTGCGCCGTCGGCGATCAGCGCCTCCTGCTCGCCGTGCTTGCACAGGCCGATTTCGGCCAGATGCATGATCTCGTGGCCAACCTCGGTGTCCTGGCACTGCACGATGTCGATGTCCTCGGGGCCGATGCCGGCGGACTCGAACGCGGCCCTGGCCGCGGCCTCGCTGGCACCGATGGTGGCGCGCGCCGAGAACGAGGTCGCCTGCACGTCGATGCTGCCGTATTGGCGCGTGACGAACTCGCCGGCACGCAGAAAGATCGGCGTGCCGCTGAAGCGATGCGCGATGTCGGCACGGCACACGATCGCCGCCGCGGCGCCGTCGCTCGGCGAGCAGAAGTGATACTTGCGCAGCGGATCGCAGACCATCTGCGAGCTGTCGATCTCATCGGCCGACAACGCCGAACGCCGCCAGGCCGCCGGGTTCAGCTCGCCGTTCTGGAAGGCCTTGACCGCGGTGCGCGTCAGCGTCGCCGGGGAGATGCCGTACTCGTGCATGTAGCGCTGGATCTTCATCGCGAAGAACTGCGGATTCACGGTCAGGCCGACTTCACCGTACCACTGCGGCAGGCCGGTGGAATCCATGCTTTCGCCTGCGGAAAAAGCGCCTTTCGGATGCTTGTCCAGGCCGATGCAGATGCCGATGTCGGCACGGCCGGCGCGGATCGCGTTGGCCGTGTTCAGCAGCAGGTTGCCGCCGGTGGCGCAGCCGTTGAACATCTTGCTGATCGGCACGCCGGTGTAGCCGAGGAACTTGGTCATCGTCTCCGGCATCATCACCGACAGGCTGCCGACATAGCCGACCTGGATGTCGCGCCAGCCGAGGCCGGCATCGTCCATCGCCTTGTTGGCGGCGACCACGCCCATCTGGATGGCGGAGACGTCGTGGTGACGGCCGAAGGGATACAGGCCGACGCCGATGATCGCGATGTCATTGGAATTCGTGGTTGCCATTGGCGTTCTCTAAGTGGTGCGGCACATTAATTTTGAAACGTCATTCCCGCGCAGGCGGGAATCCAGAGTTCGCGGATGAGTGCTCGACGGCCCTGGATTCCCGCCTTCGCGGGAATGACGGTAGGTTGTGAATGTTTTGTTATCACTGTGTCACGACCCTAGTAGGTCGCTATCGGCGCGAATGCGAAGCTGATGATCTCGTTGCCCTGCTCATCGATGCGGAACGGCTCCAGCACCAGTTCCATGTCCATGCCGATGTGCAGCTTCGAGGCATCGCTGACGGTCAGGCGGCTTTCGACCACGACACCTTCCGGCAACTCGATATAGCCGACGCCGAAGGGCTTGAAGCTCTTGACCTCGCCGGTATACGGCGGCACCGGCGGCACGAAGTTCTGAATCGTCCAGGTCCACAGCTTGCCGCGACGGCTCAGTTCGACGCTGTCGACCTTGCGGCCGGCGCAGCTCGGGCAGTTCTGCTGCAAGGGAAAGTGAAACTCGCTGCATTCGGGGCAGCGGCCGCCGATCAGCTGCGGCGCGGCGGAAGGCCAGGTGAAGAGGTCTTCCTTGATGGGGATCTGCTTGCCCATGTTTGTTTTCTCGTGTGCTCTTGTGTGTCGGGAATGAGTGGCTGAGGCGTGGAGGTTCAGGCGATTTCGAACAGCGCCGCAGCGCCCATGCCGCCGCCGATGCACATCGTCACCACTGCGTATTTCACGCCGCGACGACGGCCCTCGATCAGCGCATGGCCGGCCAGCCGCGTGCCGGAAACACCAAACGGATGGCCGACCGCAATCGCGCCGCCATCGACATTGAATTTGTCCGGATCGATACCGAGCTTGTCGCGGCAATACAGCGCCTGCACCGCGAAGGCCTCGTTCAATTCCCACAGGCCGATGTCGTCGATCTTCAGGCCCGCGCGCCTGAGCAGCTTGGGCACCGCGTACACCGGGCCCACGCCCATTTCGTCGGGCTCGCAGCCGGCGACCTGAAAGCCGCGGTAGATACCGAGCGCTTGCAGGCCGCGGCGCGCGGCCTCCTTCGCGCTCATCACCACGCAGGCGGCGGCGCCGTCCGACAGCTGGCTGGAGTTGCCGGCAGTCACGGTATAGCCCTCGCCCATCACCGGCTTGAGCTTGATCAGGCCTTCGATATTCGTCTCGGGACGATTGCCCTCGTCCTGCGTCAAGGTCACCGGTTCTTCGCCGATCACCGCGCCGGCCTTGTCCTTGAGATGCTTGATCGTGGTGAACGGCACGATCTCGGCGTCGAAGCGGCCGGCAGCTTGTGCCGCAGCGGTACGCTGCTGGCTCAGCAGCGAATACTGATCGGCCGCATCGCGCGACACCTTGTAGCGAGACGCCACATTCTCCGCCGTGAGGATCATCGTCGCGTAAACGCCGGCGTGATGCTCCTGCACCCAGTCCTCGCGCGTGCGGAAGCTGTTGCGATGGTCCTGCACCAGCGACACCGATTCGACGCCGCCGGCGACGATCACCTCGGCTTCACCGGCGATGATGCGCGTCGCCGCCATCGCGATGCTGTTGAGCCCCGACGAGCACTTGCGATCGATGGTCGCACCCGCCACACCGACTGGCAGACCCGCACGCAGCGCGGCCTGGCGCGCGATATTGGAACCGGTCGCGCCTTCCTGCCAGGCGCAGCCGAGCAGCACGTCGTCGATCTCGTCCGGCGACAGCCCCGCACGCCGCACCGCCTCGGCAATCACATGCCCGGCCATGGTCGCGCCATGCGTGTTGTTGAGCGCACCGCGAAACGCCTTGCCGATACCCAGGCGTGCGGTGGAGACGATGACGGCTTCGTTCATGGCGTGCTAGATTTCTGGCCAGTTGGTTTAATGAGTTGGTTCAAATGAGTGGGCTCAAATGAAAACCGTCAATCTGCACGAGGCGAAGACCCATCTCTCGGCCCTGGTCAGCGCGGCGGCGGCAGGCGAGGAAATCGTCATCGCCAAGTCCGGCAAGCCGATGGCGCGGCTGGTGCCGCTGGCACAGAAGGAGCCGCGCAAGCCGGGGCTGCTCAAGGGAATGACCGTGCCGGAATCGTTCTTCGATCCCCTGCCGGAAGACGAACTGAAGGCATGGGAGGGATGAGCGACGCGCTGCTCGATACCCACGCGCTGCTGTGGTGGCTGATCGACTCGCCGAAGCTTTCCACCATCGCCAGGAGTCAGATCGCAGTCCCCGAAACCCGGGTCTGGGTCAGCGCTGCTTCCGCCTGGGAGATCGCGACCAAGCACCGATTGGGCAAGCTGCCCGAAGCCGAACCCTTGATTTCGGACATGCCGCTGTATCTTCGCCAGGCGGGCTTGCGCGAGTTGCCGGTTTCGGTTGAGCACGCGGTCGCCGCCGGCCGGCTGCAAGGCGAACACCGCGATCCCTTCGACCGCATGCTGATCGCCCAGGCGCTCGCGCTGGACTATCCGGTCGTGACCAAAGACCCGGCGTTCGCCGGCTTCGGCGTACGTACGATCTGGTAGCGGCTCAAGCTGCGGCATCGTCGCGCTCAGTCAGGTCGGCCCAGAAGTTTTCCGCGCCGCGCGCGGCAACTGCGGCACCGAGCCGCTCGGCCCAGTAGCGGTCGTTGCCGAATTCGCTGCGCCAGGACCACAGTCGCTGCGTCGCATGGCGCAGCGCGTATTCGTGGGTGAAGCCGATCGCCGCGTGCACCTGATGCGCGGTGCCGGTGGCCAGGCCGATTGCCTGGTTCGCACGCAGTTTCGCAGCGGCGATCTGGAAGCTCGCCGGGCCGCGGGCCGCAGCCTGGCAGGCAGCACGCGCGGCGCAGGCGACCGCAGCGGCATCGCTGCCGAACAGCGCCAACTGTTGCTGCACGGCCTGGAACTGGCCGATCGCGCGGCCGAACTGCTTGCGCTCCTTGGCGTAGTCGATCGAGCGATGCAGCGCTGCTTCGAGCGCGCCGGTGATCTGCGCGACACGCAGCAAGGCACAGCGCTCGTGGACATCCGCGGCATCGGCAGACGCAACCGGCGCGGCCTGAACCGCCGCAGCTTCGAAATACAGATCGTCTCGCGGCTCGCCCGATAGATTGTGTGCCGCATGAACGCTCGCCGCGGCACTCGGCAGCAGCAGCAGCAGCAAATGCGGCCTGCCCTCGAACTCGAGCACGGCGGCGACGCTCTGCGCGTCGCGCCCCCAGGGAACGCGCTTCAGCGTGCCGCTGAAAACATAGCCGTCCGCGCTGCGGCTCAGCTGTCCCTGGATTTCGGCCGCGACTGTGGATACGCCGGCAGGCAGGTCGAAGCCGGCATCGGTTGCCAGCCTCGACGCGAGCATGGCTTCGCCGATCGGCAGCGGGATGCCGTAGTAGCCGACCGGATGCAGCACCGCGAGCACATCTTCCCAGTCGCCGCCGACACCGCCGCGGTCTTCCGGGACCAGCACCAGCGGCAAGCCGAGCTCCTCGACCTGGTTCCACAGGGCCGACGAAAAACCCTCGCGCTCGGCCCGCGATGAAATATCGCCGGCGTCGCGGAACAGGCGGATCACCGCATCGGCGAGCATCTGTTTCTGTTCGCTCATGGCTTACCGGAGCCCCAGGCCGCGCGCGATGATGCCGCGCAGGATTTCGCGGGTACCGCCGCGCATCGAGAACGAGGGCGAGGTCTGCAGCAGATACGTCAACACCTGCACAAAATCGCTGTCGTCTTCAAGCCTCACACCGGAGTCGGTGATGCTCTGCACCAGCACTGGTAGCGATTGTTCAAAGCTGTTGCCGAGATCCTTGACGATGGCGGCCTCGATCGTCGGGTCCTTGCCCTGCGCGAGCTGGCCGGCGACCGACAGCGACATCTGCCGCAGCGTCCACACTTCGGCGGCGGTGCGGCCGATCACCTGGCGCAGCACTTCGGACGGATTCGGCCCGGCGACGCGCAGCAGTTCCAGAAACAGCGCCAGGCTCGACATGTAGCGCTCCGGCCCGCTGCGCTCCAGGCTCAGCTCGCCGGTGCACTGCGCCCAGCCGGCGCCCTCGACACCGAGCAGGCATTCGGCGCCGACGATGCAGTCCTCGAAGAACACTTCGTTGAAATGGGTTTCGCCGATCAGGTCGACGATCGGGCGGATGCGGATGCCCGGCGTGTTCAGCTCGATCAGAAACTGCGACAGCCCGGCCTGGCGATTCTTCTCGTCGACCGGCGCGCTGCGCACCAGCGCGATGATCAGCTGGCAGCGCTGCGCCTGCGTGGTCCAGATTTTCTGGCCGTTGATCTTCCAGCGGCCATCCGGCTGACGCTCGGCGCGCGTGCGCACGCTGGCGAGATCGGAGCCGGCGTTGGGCTCACTCATGCCGATGCAGCAATAGACTTCGCCGCGCGCCATGCCCGGCAGGTATTTCTGGCGCTGCTCCTCGCTGCCGAACTTCAGCAGCGCCGGCCCGGACTGGCGATCGGCAATCCAGTGCGCGCCGACCGGCGCGCCGGCGGCGAGTAGCTCTTCGAGCAGCACATAGCGCTCGATGCTGCTGCGCTCATAGCCGCCGTAGCGCTTGGGCCAGACCATGCCGACCCAGCCTTGCGCGGCCAGCTTCTTCGAGAAGCCGGCGTCGTAGACCGCCCAGGAGTTGGCCTTCTTCACCGCCGGCGTCGACACCAGCTCGGCCTTCAAAAAGGCACGGATCTGCGCGCGGAATTCGCCGATGCCGGGCGGCAGCACAACAGGATCGAAACTGAAACTCTGCATGTCGTAGGTCGGCTCAGTGGCGAGGCGTGCGTTCGATGATGTGGCCGAGGGTGCGCATTGCCGCCTGGTAGTGCCGGAATCGGGGGATTTGGCTGCCCTGCATCCGATCGTTGTAAGATGACTTCTAAATGGGATACTAATTCAAGCCTTAGACGAAAGCCAGCGTCAGGACATCACCGTTACCGCACCCCACCGGGCCCGGCCGCGACTGACAATATCGACCAATTGAGGATACCAATGAGCATCGAATTCACCCAGCAGGACGGCATCGCCACGGTCACGCTGAACCGCCCTGACAAGAAGAACGCGATGCTGATCGGCATGCGCGACCGCATCGCCGAGATCGCCGAACAGATCAACGACGACGACGGCATCCGCGTGGCGATCCTCACCGGTGCGGGCACTGACTTCTGCGCCGGTGCCGACGTGTCGGAGATGGCGAAAGGCGGCATCAACGGCTCGCTGTTCAAGGCGCGCCACATGCAGAAGGCAATCAAGGGGCTCGGCCATATCGAGAAGCCGCTGATCGGCGCGATCCGCGGCGTCGCGGTCGGCATGGGCATGTCGATGGCGCTGGCCTGCGACTACGTGATCGCAACCGAGACGCTGCGCATGGGCGCGGTGCAGCGCAAGATCGGCCTGTGCCCGGACGCCGGCAACGTCTGGTTCCTGAACCGCCTGCTCGGCACCGCCCGCGCCAAGGAGATGGTGTTCTCGGCGCGCATGGTGGGCGCCAAGGAGGCGCTGGATATCGGCCTGGTGTCGAAGATCGTCGCCGACGACCAGCTCATGAACGAAGCACTGACGCTGGCCAAAACTTTTGCCGAAGCGCCGACGCTGGCGCTGGGCATGGCCAAGCGCATGTTCGATGTCGCGTCGACGATGACGCTCGACCAGTTCATGGATTTTGAGGGCACCACGGTGCCGCTGATCGCACAGACCGAGGACTTCAGGGAAGGCACGCGCTCGTTCATCGAGAAGCGTCCGGCGAAGTTCACTGGCAACTGATCTTCCCGGCCCGCGCGCTACTGAATGGAGCCACTGTAGGAGCGGTCCTTGACCGCGATTACGCCGGTGCAGCCTCAATCGCGGTCAAGGACCGCTCCTACAGTGGTGTCTTCAATCGACTGGGAACCTTCAATGCCCGACATCCAGCCCGAACGGCAATACCGCGAGTTCCTCGCCCAGGGACGCTTCATGATCCAGCGCGCACGCGGCAGCGGCCGCTATATTTTTTATCCGCGCGTCGCCGAGCCGGTGACGGGCGACACCGATCTGGAATGGGTCGAGGTCAGCGGTCGCGGCACGGTGTATTCGACGACGCTTGTCCGGAAAAAACCCCCAGAGCCCAGCTACAACATCGCGCTGATCGATCTTGCCGAAGGTCCGCGGATGATGTCGCGTGTGATCGGCCTGGCGCCCGGGGACGTGCGCATCGGCATGGCGGTGCTCGCCGCTGTGATCGACGACGACGGCACGCCGCTGGTGGTGTTCGAGCCAGCCGGAGCGAGCCGCTGATGTACGGTTTCCCCAGCGGAAAGACCGCGATCGTCGGCGCCGCGACCTTCGGCGTCGGCAAGTCGCCGGGCTTCGACTCGATGGATCTGACGATCCGCGCCAGCCTGCTCGCGCTGGCCGATGCCGGCATGGAGCTGAAGGAAGTCGATGCGCTGTTCATCGCCCAGCCCCAGGACACCCTCGCCGGCCTGAGCTTCGCCGAGGCACTCGGCCTGCAGCCGAAGATCACCGACTGCAATCGCAGCGGTGGCAGCGGCTTCATGCTGCAGCTCGAACATGCGGCGCTGGCGCTGCACGCCGGCTACTGCGACGTCGCGCTGATCGCCTACGGCAGCAACCAGGCGAGCGCCAGCGGCGCGCTGGTGCAGACCTCGAAGAACGCGTTCTGGGACGCGCAGTACAAGCCGCTGCGGCCAATCTCTGCTTATGCGCTCGCCGCGGCGCGGCACATGCACCAGTACGGCACCACCAAGCGCCAGTTGGCCGAAGTCGCGGTCGCGGCGCGGCGCTGGGCGCAGCTGAATCCCGAGGCGGTCATGCGCGATCCGCTGAGCGTGGACGAGGTCGTCAGCGCCCGCATGATTTCGGACCCGCTCGGCCTGCGCGACTGCTGCCTGGTGACCGACGGCGCGGCGGCGATCGTGATGACCCGCGCCGAGCGTGCCCGCGACACCGCGAAGAAACCGGTTTATGCGCTGGCATCGGCGAGCACCGTCACGCATGCGGACATCTCGTCGATGCCGGATCTGACCGTGACCGGCGCCGTCGAATCCGGCGCACGCGCCTACGCACAGGCCGGAGTGAAGCCGGCCGACATCGACGTGGTGCAGGTCTACGACGCGTTCACGATCAACACGATCCTGTTCCTGGAAGACCTCGGCTTTTGCGCCAAGGGCGAAGGCGGCCGTTTCGTCGAGAGCGGCGCGATCGCGCCGGGCGGCTCACTGCCGGTCAACACCAGCGGCGGCGGCCTGTCCTATTGCCACCCCGGCATGTTCGGCCTGTTCACGCTGGTCGAATCGGTGCGCCAGCTGCGCGGCGAATGCGGCGAGCGCCAGGTTGCCGATGCCGGACTCGCGCTGGCGCACGGCAACGGCGGGCTGCTGTCGAGCCAGGCCACGGTGATCCTCGGCATTAGCCCGTAATCGATGAAAAGCATTCTTGACGTCCATGCCCGCAGGTCGGCAATCCCTTGCCGACGTGCACACCCGCATGCGCAATCACCGCCTCACGTCGGCAAAGGATTGCCGACCTACGGGGCACTATCGACAAAAGCCGTCCAATGAACCATCAACTCAATACGAGCTTTTCACTGCAGGGCCGATGCGCACTGGTCACCGGTGCATCGAGCGGCCTGGGGCTTCATTTTGCGTTGACGCTGGCCGAGGCCGGCGCCGTGGTCGTGGTGGCCGCGCGGCGCATCGACAAGCTGCAGCGCGTGGTCGACGAGATCGCTCAACGAGGCGGCACGGCGCATGCGGTCGCAGTCGACGTCGTCGATTCGTCCAGCGTCACAGCCTGCTTCGACCGCATCGCGGCGCTGGGCCTGGTCGCGGATGTGGTCATCAACAACGCCGGCACCGTCAGCTCCAAGCCGGCGCTGCAGCTGAGCGAAGCGGAATGGGACGCGGTCGTCGACACCAACCTCAAGGGTGCCTGGCTGGTGGCGCAGGAAAGCGCGCGTCGGCTGGTCGCGGCCAAGCTGGGCGGCGCTATCATCAATACGACCTCGATACTCGCCGAACGAGTGGCTGGCGGCGTCGCGCCGTATTGCGCATCCAAGGCCGGCCTGCGCCATCTGACACAGGCGCTGGCGCTGGAATGGGCACGCTATGGCATCCGCGTCAACGCGCTGGCTCCGGGTTATATCGCGACCGATCTGAACCGCGACTTCCTGGAATCCGAGCTCGGGCAGAAGATGAAGGCCCGGGTGCCGCAGCGCCGCTTCGGCCAGCCCGCGCAACTCGACGGCGCCCTGCTGCTGCTGGCTTCGGACGCGGGCAGCTATATCACCGGCGCCTATCTGCCGGTGGATGGCGGCCACTTGCTAAGCTCGCTCTAGTCGAATCGGGCCCGATCCGGGGCACACCGCGCTGACGCGCCCGCCTTCGCCGATGGCTCAGAACTTGCCCGGCAAGCGGGCCATCACCGCGTTCAACCGGCCCTATCGGAACCCATGAAAAAAGTATTGGCGCTGTACTACAGCCAGACCGGCCAGCTCGAACGCATCATGCGTTCGACGATGTCGCCGTTCCTGGGGCGTGACGACATCGAGGTGCACTTCCAGGAGATGCGGCCGGTCAAGCCCTACCCGTTCCCGTGGCCGGTCATCCGCTTCTTCGACCAGTTCCCCGAATGCGTGACGCTCGACCCGCCCGAGATCGAGCTGCCGGGGTTCGACGCCAGCCTGAAGTACGACCTGGTGATGTTCGGCTATCAGACCTGGTATCTGTCGCCGTCACTGCCGGCGACCGGTTTCCTGAAGTCCCGCTACGCCAGCGTGCTGCGCGACACGCCGGTGGTCACCGTGATCGGCTGCCGCAACATGTGGTTCAAGGGGCAGGAGGCGGTGCGCAAGCTGATCACCGCCGCGGGCGGCCGCTTCGCCGGCAACATCGTCCGCGAGGACCAGGGCAGCCGCGCCGAAACCTTCATCACGGTGACGGTATGGCTGCTGACCGGGCGGCGAGAAACCTGGAAGGGCGTGCTGTCCCCGGCCGGCGTCTCGGAGGCCGATATCGCCGGGGCTAGCCGCTTTGGCCGGCAGGTCATGGACGGCCTGCTGGACGGCCGGCTGGCCCGCGGCGACGCGGTCCTGAACGGCCACGAGAGCGCCTTCGTGCTGCAGAAATACATCCTGGTTGAAGAAGTCGCGACCCGCGGTTTCCGCCTGGGCGCCTGGCTGGTGCGGCTGGCCGGCAAGCAGGGCGCGCCGCTGCGCGTGCCGCTGCTGGGGCTGTTCGCGCTGCTGCTGGGCATCGGCATCTGCACGGTGATTCCGATCACCTTGCTGGTGCTGCTCGTGGTCAGCCGTTCGGCCGGCTACAAGCGCTGGATGCAGCAGCAGACTCTGTATCTCGAAGGGGCCTGAATCCGGATTGAAGGTGTTATACTAGCCGACGTCCTACGCTTCTTCGGAGCTGCCGACGCTCATCGCTTCGACGCCGAGACGAACCAGTTTGCGTATCCGGACTTTCAGCTCAAGCAACATCGGCAGGCCGTACCGCCTGCCGGTAAATGCCGCTTTGCGTCAGTCCGGACCGCACCCCGGCGGCATCCCGCCCATCGCGGAACCTTCACTGCCCGTCGCGACCACGGCCCTGGTCGCCGACCTCGGCCTCACCTGCCCGCTGCTGCCCCTTTGACCCGACCCCGGCTCATCGCGGCCCCCTTCACGACTCAAAACGATCGCGCCCGCGGGCACGCTCGCTCTTCAATCGATTGCCAATACGGGCAAGTGTGCCCGGGATTCATGGAGATTTACCGATGAACATGCCCGAACCGACCACGCAGCAGACCCAGCAGACGCAGATCAAGGCCCTGATCGCGCTGGGCAAGGAAAACGGATACCTGACCCTGTCCGAGATCTCCGATCACCTGACGGGCGTGTCGGACGAGGAGCATGTCGACGACGTGATCCTGACCATGCGCGGCATCGGCATCCCGGTGTTCGAGGAAGCGCCGCAGGGCGAGGCGCAGATGTTCTCGGACCCGTCCGCCGCCGCCGAAGTCGACGAGGAGGTCGCCGAGGAGGCCGCCACCGCATTGACCGCCGGTGATTCCCTGGCCAACCGCTCCACCGACCCGGTGCGCATCTATATGCGCGACATGGGCGGCGTCGACCTGCTCGACCGCGAAGCCGAAATCCGCATCGCCAAGCGCATCGAGGAGGGCCTGAGCAACGCGCTCTACGCCGTGGCGCAGTCGCCCGAGTCGATCGACATGCTGCTGGACGCCTACGCGGCCGCCGCCGGCGACCGCAAGCGCCTCGGCGAAGTCCTGCTCGGCTTCGCCGACGAGGGCATGGATCTGCCGGTGGTCCACGGTGCGCCGGAGACCGCCGTGGCCGAGGACGACAGCGCCGAAGAGGAAGAGGAAGCCAAGATCAGCGGCGCCGACCCGGTGCTCGCCGAGGCCGCGTTCGCCGAAATGCGCCGCCTGCACGGGATCGCCGTCGCCACCTCGCAGACCGCCGGCGCCGCACCGGAGCTGCTGCAGCGGCAGCGCGCCGAGACCGCGGCGCAGGTGATCACGCTGCGCCTGGCACCCAAGCTGGTTGCCGAACTCAACCTCAAGCTGCGCGGCAAGCGCGACGCGATCCGCGCGCTGGAAATGCGCATCCTTAATCTGGCGGTCAACGACGCCGGCATGAGCCGCGAGGACTTCCTCGCCCGCCGCCGCCAGGACGGCCTGACCGACACCCGCTGGCTGGACACGGCGATCCGCGGCAAGCGCAAGTATTCCGCCAAGCTCGCGGCCCACAAGGACGAGATCGAAGCGCTGGCCGGCCAGCTGCGCCAGATCGAAGCCGACAGCCGCATGTCGCTGGAAGAGATCGAGGACATCGCCCGCCGCCTGGCGCTGGGCGAGAGCAAGGCGCGCGGCGCCAAGAAAGAGATGATCGAGGCCAACCTGCGCCTGGTGATCTCGATCTCGAAGAAATACACCAACCGCGGCATGCAGTTCCTGGACCTGATCCAGGAGGGCAACATCGGCCTGATGAAGGCGGTCGACAAGTTCGAATATCGCCGCGGCTTCAAGTTCTCGACCTATGCCACCTGGTGGATCCGCCAGGCGGTGTCGCGCGCGATCGCCGACCAGGCGCGCACGATCCGCGTGCCGGTGCACATGATCGAAAGCGTCAACAAGGTCAACCGCGTCAGCCGCGAAATCCGCCAGGCCAAGGGCCGCGAGGCGACGCTGGCCGAGATGGTCGAGAAAACCGAGATGAGCGAAGCCAGCCTGCAGAAGGTCTACAGCATCGCGCGCGAGCCACTGTCGCTGGATACCCCGATCGGCGACGACGGCTCCGCGAACATCGGTGATCTGGTCGCCGACAACACCATCCTGTCGCCGCTGGAAGCGGTGACCGCCGAGTTGCTCAACCAGTCCACGCACCAGCTGCTCAACAGCCTGTCCGAGCGCGAATCGCAGATCCTGCGGATGCGCTTCGGCATCAACATGGAGTCGGAGCACACGCTGGAAGAAGTCGGCAAGCACTTCGAGCTGACCCGCGAACGCATCCGCCAGATCGAAGCCAAGGCCCTGATCAAACTGCGCCACCCGACCCGCGCCGAGCATCTGCGTTCGTTCGTTGCGGATTAAGACACGCGATCACCGCGGCTGTAGGAGCGGGTCATACCCGCGACTGAGACCCCACCGACACAGTCGCGGGTATGACCCGCTCCTACAGGTGCAGCTGGCTCTCGAAGGTCCGGGATTCGCTGGTGACCGGATCGATGAACGACAAGGCGCGAGCGAGCAGCTTCAGCGGCCGCGCATAGTCGTCCTCGGCCTCGGCCAGCAGCTGCGGGTACCAGCGATCGTTGAGGATCGGCATGCCCAGCGCGGCCATGTGCAGCCGCAGCTGGTGCTTGCGACCGGTCAGCGGCCGCAGGCGGTAGCGGCCGATGTCGCCCTGCGCCTCGATCAGCTCGATCGAGGTCTGCGCATTCGCTGCACCCTCGACTTCTGCCATCCTGAAAAACGGCTCGCCCGCGACAACCCGGCTGCTCCGCTGCAGCGGAAACTTCGCGTTGGGCAGCAATGGCGCCAGCGCCTCATAGACCTTGACGATGCGGCGCGCGGAAAACAGCGCGCTGTACGAAGCGCGGCTGTTGTCGTTCACGGAAAACATCACCAGGCCGGCGGTGCCGCGGTCCAGGCGATGCAGCGGCACCAGCTGGTCGAGCCCGGTGTCGCGCCTGAGCCGCACCAGCAGGCATTCCTCGACGTAGCGGCCGGCCGGCAGCGTCGGCAGAAAATGCGGCTTGTCGGCGACCAGCAGGTGTTCGTCGCAGAAAACGATCGCGGCAGCGAACGGAATCGGGGTTTCGTACGGAAGTTCGCGGTAGTAGTGAACCAGCTGCCCGGCAATGAACGGCGCATCGACGCCCAGCACCCCGCCCTGCGCGTCGCCGACCTTGCCCTGCCGCATCCGCGAAGCCCAGACCGGGCGGCCGACGCCGGGGAAACGCTGGTCGAGAAAGTCCAGCAGCAGAACCCAGGGCCCCGACGGCAACCGCACGCGGCTGACACCGACGCCGGCGGCTGATGCGGCCGCGATCTGTGGGAACATCGCCGGCCGACGCCCTACTCGACCGCGTCCGGCGCGGGCTCGGCGGCGTCCTTCGCCGGCGCATCGAAAACCACTGGCGCTCTCACTGATTTTTTCCACAGACCGCCGTCGCTATAGCGGTCCCAGCCCCAGCGCAGCCAGCCGAGCAGCGCATTGGCGAGCCACAGCGCCCACAGCAGCATCAGCACGCGGTAGACCCAGATCGACACCGACAGCACCCAGGCCCGCGGCAGCGCCGGCTCGTAGCGGTCCTGGTACCAGTGCAGGCTGTTGCCCATCGAGCCGTTGCCGCTGATCTGCATGTCCGGGCTGCCGAGCAGGCCCGCGGCGACCGCGCTGAACAGCAGCGACAGCGCCAACGCGGTCCACAACGCCAGCAGCACCTGCATCGCATTGAAGCGCGTGCCGGTCAGGGAGCCGCCGTAGCGGCCGCGCGCGCCAATCGCGATCAGCCAGCCCGCGACCACCGCCGCGGCCCAGACCGGGATCTGCGACAGGCCGATCATCAGCAGCGCCCACTGCCAGCCGCGTAGCGGCGTCAGCGGGACGCGGCCGAGCGCAAAGGCCACCGCGATCAGTACGCCGAGCACCCCCCAGAACAGCACCGCCGGACCCAGCCGCGGCCCGCCGGCATAAAGCACCCAGCGGTCGGCGGGCAGCTCGATCGCCAGGTCGGCGTTGACGCCGGCCAGCCCCAGGTTCAAGGCCGGCGTGCGCAGCAGCGCCCGCAGGCCCTGGTCGCCTCGCAGCTTGAGATCGACTGACTGCGCGCCGGGATGCAGGGCCAGCACCACATCGCGCTGGCCGGCATCGAGGCGCGCCGACTGCGGCCGGCCGTCGATGCTCAGGCTTTGCAGCGACCAGCCTTCGGGCAGGCTCAGCCGGTGCGAGCCGCCCTGGCTGGCACGCAGCTGCAACGTCAGCGCGAGGTCGGTGACACGCTGGCCGGCGGCCACGCTCAGCGAGGCATGATCGAGGGTCAAAGTCTGGCCCGGCACACCGGCAGGACGGCCAACCTCCACGTTCAGCGACTCGCCCGGCCAGGGCCGGTAGACCGGCAGCCAGCCCTCGTTCTCGGTCACGCCGATCGCCGGCAGCCCGCTGAACTGCGCATGCCACAGCGAGCTGATATCGAAGCGCCAGGTTTCGAACAGATCGTCGCGGCTCGCGGCCGTCAGCTGCAGCCGATCGACGATCGCCAGCCGCGAGGTCCAGTGAGCCTCGAGCTGGCCCGGCGCGAAACTCAGCAGCAGCCGGCCGTCGCGGCTGCGCAGGTTCTCGCCGATCGGCCGCTCGCCGGCCAGCAGCGGGATCTCGATCGCCGCGGCTTCATGCGCGGCACCGAGCCGCTGCAGCGTGGTTGCGACTTCCCAGTCCAGCCCCAGACGCAGCTCGCGGGTGAGCTGCCACAGCGGCGGCAGGTTCTGCGCGGCGCCCTCGGCGGCGCGCTGATCGGCCGTCACCGGCCGCAGCAATTGCAGCGCTTCGGCGGGACGGCCAAGCTCGTCGACGCCGCCGAGCTGCCAGCTGCCGACCTCGGCCTCGACGCGCTGCGGCTTGGCCGGCAAGGGCAATGACAAGGAACTGAAACCCGCCAGCGGGCCTTCGATCGTCAGTTCACTGTGCCCGGCCGGCAGCGCAGCCCACAGGCGCCCGGCCTCGTCGCGCCGCGTATCCAGCGCGCGATCGCCGAGCCGCAGCGACGCCGGCTGCCAGACGCGGTTCTGTTCGCCCGGCGTCAGGAACGGCAGCGGCAGCGCCAGGCCCGCGACGTAGGCGGCATCGACGCTCAGGCGCAGGATCAGGCGCTCGTTCTGCACCGCGATGCGCAGGCGCGACAGCGTCGCGCAGGCCGGCGCGCAATCAGGCGGCGCCAGCAGGCGCTCGCGCAGCTGCGCCAGCAGATCCGGCGTCGGCGCGACGGGTGGCGCCGATTCGGGAGCGGATTCGGGCTCGGCCATCGACGCGTCTTCGACGACTTGCGCCTGCGCATCGCGCGGCGTGAACGACAAGCTCAGTGCCAGGATCAGCGTGGTGGTGGCGCCCGCCGCCGCCGGTGTGATGCGCGGCATCCGCAAATCCGATGCGAGCCAGCGCGACAAGCTCAAGGCGATCAGCGCCAGCGACAGCAGCTGCAGGCTGCGCGTCAGCCACGGCGGGATCAGCCACAAGTGCAAGGTTTGCTCGCCGGTGACCGGCCCGCTCCAGCTCAGTGCGAGTTCGCGCCACTGCCATTTCGGCAGGCCCGGCCCGGTCTGCGTCAGCGCCCTGGGATCGAGTTGCTGGATCGACTGCCGCGACAGCGAATCGGCCGCGCCGTAAGTACTGGCCGCATCATTGGCGGTGATATTTTCAGCCTTGGCTTGCCGGGCGGCGGTCACCATGGCCATCGGGGCGGACGCCGGCATCGGCATTTCGTGACCGCCCATTTCCTCCATTTCCACGGTCATCGGCATCACGCCGGCGTCGGCCGACGTCAGCTCCAGCTGCGGATACAACGCCAGGCGCGCCTGCTGGATCGCAAACGGCAGCGCGATCAGCAGCACCGCGGCAGCCGCGATCCAGCGATAGCGCGACAGCCACAGGCCGAGCGCGCCGCTGCGCATCGCCGGCGGCAGCGCCTGGAGCAGCGCCAGCGCCGCGATCAGGTTGATCCACGACCAGCGCGGCGCGCCGGGCTCGTGCCAGATCAGAACCAGCGTCAAAAGGCTCAGCAGGCCGGTGCCGGCACCGAACAGCCGAGACGCGGCGATGGCCGCGATCAGCACGACGAACAGATCGAGCAGCGTCCATTGCGACATCCAGGTGCCGGGCACCTGGTCCACGCCCGACGCCGCGAACAGACGCCAGGCCGGCGGCAGATGCAGCGTCGTGCTCAGGCTCTGCATGTCGACGTTCCATCCGTGCGCGGGCATGCGGCGCCCGGCGCCTTCGATGCGGCTGTCGGCCGTCAATTCGAGCTGGCCGCGACGCACTTCGACGCCGACACCCTCGCCCTGCCGCGTGATCAGCTGCGGCGCGCCGTCGACCAGGACCTGGCCGAGCAGCAGCGGCGCGGCGGCCTCGAGACGCCAGCGGCTTTGCAGGCGCCCGGCGAGATGGTCCTGCACGGTGTAGCCGCGCCCGTCGAAATCCAGCCAGATCTGGCGCTCGAGGCTCAGCTCGTCGGAATCGGCCTGCATCTGGCCGCGCTGCTGTTCGCTGAGCGTCAGCGCGGCATCGGCGCCCAGCAGAAACGCCGGCAGCTCGCGCCACTCGTCCGGCATCTGCGTCTGGCGCGGATCGATCGCCGGCGCGCCGGCCAGATCGACGCGGCGCAACTCGGGCCTGGCCCGGAACGACCAGACCTCTTCCTTGGGCCAGGACTCCGCCGGTGCAGGCGCGGTGACCGCCAGCAGCGGCTTAGCGGCGCGCGCCATCAGCTCGATCCGCCACAGGCCGGGGCGCGCCTGGACGCTCAGACGGCCGTCATCCTCCAGATGCACCGGCAGCGCGCTGGCGATGCTCAGCGCCGTCCATCCCGGCGGCAGCACCGGCCCGATCCGCTCTTCGCGCACGTCGCCCGCGATTTCCAGCTCGATGACGGTGCTCAGGCGCGGCGGCACATCATCGTCGACCAGGCGAAACACCTTCAGCGCGAGATGATTGCCCTGCGCCGCGGCGACCGCGTCGTTGCGGCCCAGCCACAGGCGGTCGCCGCTATGCACGGGATGCGCGATGCCGCGCCCGTCCAGCTTGAGCTGCAGCAGACCCGCATCGGGCGGCAGGCGCAGCGATTCAGGCAGACGCGGCCAGTCCCAGCGGCCCTCGAGCCGATAGCGGCCGGCCGGCAGCTGCACTTGCGGATGGCCTTCGCGTGCGATCACGGCCACGTTCGCCGCCTGGCTCGCGCCGCCGTCGCGGCTCACGTTCTGCGGCCAGGCATCACCGTCGCCCGGCAGTTCCAGCCAGCCGGGTGCGTACAGCTCGGCATCCATCTGAAACCGTCCGCCGTGCGCGTCGAGCTGCAGTTGCAGCGACGAGGGCCAGCGGCACAGGCGCGAGCTATCGTCGGCCAGCGGACAGGGGCGCGGATCGTCGCCGCCGAGCACCCAGGGAACCCAGCTGCGCAGCGGCGCCGGCAGTTGCGCCTCGGTCAGCGGCGCCGAGGCGGCACCGGCACTCGCCAGGGCCAGAAGCGCGCCGGCGAAGGATCTGATCCATGAACCCATTCAACACTCCCCCTGCGTAACCGGTGAGACTCGCCGAGTCTACGGTTCTCCACTGTCCTCGCAGCCTATCCGATTCGGCTGCGGCGGCCAGGCCGTAGGTCGGCAATCCTTTGCCGACGTGAGGCCCCGATTGCGCATCGAAGGCAAACGTCGGCAAAGGATTGCCGACCTACGGCCAACAGTCCGATCGATCCCCGGGTCTTGACGCAGCAGCGCCCGGGCACCGCGATGGTTTGATCCGACTGTCACCATTCATCCGCCAGGACCCCGGCTTGGTCGTTCAGGCGACCCTGCCACCGGCCTGCTGAAGTCTGATGCGGGGCCGATGGAAGGATTGATGAGCGAGCCACGAGAGCGAGAGAGTTTCAGCGACTTGAACCGGGGCCCGATGAAACGGCTCTGGTGGCGCTTCCTCACGCTTTTCAGGCAAGCGGCGCAGCCTCCGCCCGGACGTTCGCCAGCCCTGGCCTCCGAACTCGCCGAAGCCCAGCGGATCGCCCGTGTAGGCGGCTGGCGCTGGGATCTGGCTTCCGATGTCGTGCTCTGGTCGGAAACGGTGTTTGAAGTCTTCGGGCTGCCACCGGCCGAAACCGCTCCGAGCTACGCCGACCAGCGCCGGCTGTTCACCGCCGACAGCTTCGCCCGCCTCGACAAAGCCGTAGACGCCGCGATCTCGGCTGGCCTTGCCTACGAAATCGAGCTGGAACTGCTGCATAGCTCGGGTGCTCGGCGATGGATGACGGTTCGCGGAGAAGCAGTGCGTGATTCCGCCGGCCACGTCGTGGCACTCCGCGGCATCGTGCAGGACGTCAGCGAGCGGCGGCGGATCGAACAGGCCTTGCGCGACAGCCAGCAACGATTCCGCGCGATCTTCGACTCGATGCTGCAATTCATCGGCGTTCTCAGCCCCGATGGCCGACTGCTCGACATCAACCAGACCGCGCTGGATTTCTCCGGACTGCAGGCAGCGGACGTCGTCGGAAAGCAGGCCTGGGATACCTATTGGTGGAACGCGACGCCACAAACCCAGGATCGGTTGCGTGATGCGGTAATGCGCGCGGCAAGAGGCGAGCTGGTGCGTTACGACGCCGAAGTGCGCGGAGCGGACGGCCGCATCATCACGCTCGATTTTTCGCTGAAGCCGGTGTTCGACGCCGACGGCAAAGTCGAACTGCTGATCCCCGAGGGCCGCGACGTAACCGAGGATCGCAGAACACGGGCCGCGCTGGCCGAGAGCGAAAGCCGGTTCCGGCAGTCGATGCGCAACGCGCCGATCGGCAAGGCTCTGGTCGGCCTGGACGGCGCCTTCATCGAAGTCAATGAAGCACTGAGCACGATGCTCGGCTACTCGATGCCGGAGCTGCAGGCCAAGACTTTCCAGGATCTGACCCACCCGGACGATCTCACCGCCGACCTCGCGCAGGTCGAGGCCCTGATCGAGGGCAAGCGCGACAGCTACCGGATGTACAAACGCTATATCCGGTCCGACGGGCGCGTAGTCGATGCCCAGCTCGACGTCACGCTGCTGCGCAACGCGGACGGCGCGCCGCTGCATTTCATCTCGCAGATCCAGGACGTCACCGAACGCAGCCGCCTGGAAGAGCAGCGTCAGGCACTGAACCAGCGTCTGACCCTGGCCCTGCAGGTATCCGGAATCGGCGTCTGGGATTTTGATCTGGCCGCCGGCAATTTCGATATCGACGACGCGCTGTACCGGATCTACGGCAAAAAGCGCGGCGACGTTACCGACTACGCAGCCTGGCGCGATACCGTGGCGCCCGAGGACTTCCCGCGGGCCGAAGCGGCCTTCATGGCCGCGATCGAGCAGAAAACTTCGCAGGTGAATGATTTCCGTATCCAGCATCCGAAGCTGGGGCTGCGGTTCATCGAGTCCGCCTTCGGTGTGGTGCTCGACCAGAATCAAGAAGTGGTACGGCTGGTCGGCGTCAACATGGACGTGACCGAGCGCTGGCAGGCCGAGCACCGCATGAGCGAAAGCCGCGCGCTGCTGCGCAACCTGATCGACAACCTGCCGATGTGGATTTCGATGGTGGATGCCAAGGGCCGCTACGTGGTCACCAACCGGCGCAACGCCAAGACACTCGGCATGCCGGTCGCAAAGATCGAGGGACGCCACTACCGCGATGTTCTTCCGGCAGCGGCTCTGCAGCGCAACGGCTCACACTGGGCGCAGGCCATTGCCGGCGCGACCGTGGAGGCCACCGACCACTTCGTCGAGGACGGCCGGGTGATCCATGTGCAGGGCGTCTACCTGCCGATCAGCGAAGGCCCGCAAGCCGGCAACAGCCTGGCAGTGTTCAGTGACGTCACCGACCTCAAACACACCGAATCGAAGCTGGGGCAATTGAATCACCGCCTGGAACAGCGCATCGCCGAGGTGCTCGCACTGCAGGAGCTGCTCAGCGAGCAAGCCACCCGCGACGGCTTGACCGAGCTCTTCAACCGCCGCTACTTCGACGACGCACTGTCCCGCGAGATCGATCGCGCCCAGCGTGAAGCCTACGAGGTGAGCCTGATCATGGCCGATTTCGATCACTTCAAGCGCTTGAACGATCGGCATGGCCACCAGGTCGGCGACGCAGTGCTGCAGGCCTGGGGCGAACTGCTGCGCCAGGAAATGCGCGCCAGCGACATCCTGTGCCGCTACGGCGGCGAGGAGTTCGCCATCGTATTGCCGCGCTGCTCCCTGGAACAGGCCGCCGCGCGCGCCGAGTCCCTGCGCAAAAAGCTGGAGGATCAGATCCTGACGACCCGATACACTCCCACTCCAATCATGGTCACCATTTCACTGGGTGTCGCCTGCGCGCAAGCCGGGGCCGGCTCTCCCGAAGACCTGATACGCGCAGCCGATGGGGCGCTTTACCGAGCCAAGAATCTGGGCCGCAACCGGGTGCAGTGCGAGCTGTCGCATCCCAGCGACGAAACCGCGGCGCGGTAGGCAGGCGGCACGCTCTCGGGGCTTTTGCATGAGCGCCCAAGCACGCCGCGACGCCGTTGACACACTTTGTGTCAGCTATGAGATGGCCGGCACGATCGCGATACCAGACGCGCGGCCGGTCGGGCTTTCGGGCGAGGCTCGGATATCGAGGCCAGAGCTTCGACCGGATCTTGGCCGAGGCCCTGCGGCGCCTGATAATCACCTGATAATCATTTATATATCAACGAACTCGGCTTTGCCGGAGCGCCGGGCTCGGGGCCATAGACACGCGGTTCGCCAGCATCCCGGCCGCGCACTGCAGCACCTGCCTCGCACTCCGATCCGCGCCGTCCGATCTGGCATGACCGATGCACTGCGGGAGCCCGCGTTCACTGGCCGCCCTGTTGGCGACCCGGTGTAATGAGCGAAACGATTCAGCAAATAAATCCATCCGTAGGCGCATGCTGGCGATTGCGAACCGCACACGGTTCGGCAGCGGCGCAGCGCCAGTCGATAGACGCCGCACCTGACAAACCAACGAGGAGATCCAAAAAATGAAGTACGCACATCCCGGCACCGCAGGTGCCATCGTCAAGTTCAAGTCCAAGTACGGCAACTACATCGGCGGTGAGTTCGTGCCGCCGGTCGATGGCGTGTACTTCACCAACCCCTCGCCGGTGACCGGCAAACCGATCGCCGAATTCCCTCGCTCCAACGCCGCGGATATCGAAAAAGCGCTGGATGCCGCCCACGCCGCCGCCGAAGCCTGGGGCGAAACCTCGGTGACCGCGCGCTCGCTGGTGCTGCTGAAGATTGCCGACCGCATCGAGCAGAATCTGGAACTGCTGGCCGTCACCGAAACCTGGGACAACGGCAAGGCCGTGCGTGAAACGCTGAACGCCGATGTGCCGCTGGCCGCCGATCATTTCCGCTACTTCGCTGGCTGCATTCGCGCCCAGGAAGGCACGCTCGGCGAGATCGACGCCAAGACCACCGCGTATCACATCCATGAGCCGCTGGGCGTCGTCGGCCAGATCATCCCCTGGAACTTTCCGCTGCTGATGGCCGCGTGGAAACTGGCCCCCGCGCTGGCGGCCGGCAACTGCGTCGTGCTCAAGCCCGCCGAGCAGACACCGCTGTCGATCACGGTGCTGATGGAACTGATCGGCGACCTGCTGCCCAAAGGCGTGCTCAACGTCGTTCACGGCTACGGCAAGGAAGCCGGCGAAGCCCTCGCCGGCAACAAGCGCATCGCCAAGATCGCGTTCACCGGCTCCACGCCGGTGGGCTCGCACATCATGAGTCTGGCGGCGAAGAACATCATTCCGAGCACGGTCGAACTCGGCGGCAAGAGCCCGAACATTTTCTTCGAGGATGTGATGCAGGCCGAGCCGGAATTCATCCAGAAATGCGCCGAAGGCCTGGTGCTGGCGTTCTTCAACCAGGGCGAGGTCTGCACCTGCCCGTCGCGCGCGCTGATCCAGGAATCGATCTACGAGCCGCTGATGGCCGAGGTGATGAAGAAGATCAAGGCGATCAAGCGCGGCGATCCGCTGGACACCGAGGTGATGGTCGGCGCACAGGCCTCTGCACAGCAGTTCGACAAGATCCTGTCCTACTTCACCATCGCCAAGGAGGAAGGCGCGCAGGTGCTCACCGGCGGCGGCGTCGAGAAGCTCGAAGGCGTGCTCGGCACCGGTTACTACATCCAGCCGACGCTGCTCAAGGGCCACAACAAGATGCGTGTGTTCCAGGAAGAAATCTTCGGGCCGGTGGTCAGCGTCACCACGTTCAAGACCGAGGAAGAAGCCATCGCGATCGCCAACGACAGCGAGTTCGGCCTCGGCGCCGGCCTGTGGACGCGCGACATCAACCGCGCGTATCGCGTCGGCCGCAAGATCAAGGCCGGCCGCGTCTGGACCAACTGCTATCACCTGTACCCGGCGCATGCCGCCTTCGGTGGCTACAAGCGCAGCGGCGTCGGCCGCGAAACCCACAAGATGATGCTCGACCACTACCAGCAGACCAAGAACCTGCTGATCAGCTACGACATCAATCCGCTGGGCTTCTTCTAGGCCGAAACAGTAGGTCGTATATGGATCGCCGACCTACGACGGCTGCGTCCCTCGATACGCCGCTGCGCGGCTACTCGGGAGGAACGGGGGATCGCGCAGGACTCTCCGTTCCTCCCGAGTAGCTTCGCTTGCGAAGCGTATCGAGGGACACAAGCCAGCTCAGCGGATCGCGACGCCCCAGGGCTTCTTGCCGACGGCGATCGTGTCGACGACCTGGTTGGTCGCGGTGTCGATCACCGAGACGTTGTCGGTGCGGCCGTTGGCGACGAACAACAAGCCACCATCCAGTGTCATCGCCATGTTCCAGGGGCGCTGGCCGACCGGCACCGTGGCGATCACCTCGTTGGTCCTGGTGTCGATCACCGACACGCTGCCGGCGCCGCCGTTGGTGGCGTAGACGCGCTTGCCGTTCGGATGCACCGCGATACCCGCGGGGCGCAGCGCCGTGGTGATCGACTTGACGACCGCTGAACTCGCGACATCGATCACGTCGACCATGCCGGCGCCTTCGTTGGCGACATAGGCGGACTTGCCATCCGGCAGAAAGTCGAGCCCGCGAGCGGCGCCATCGACCTTGATCCGCGCCACCGACTTGCCTGCCACCAGGTCGATCACGTCGATGTCGTGGCTCTCTTCGTTGCTGACCAGCAGCTGCCTGCCGTTGGGGTTGTAGACGCAGTGCTCGGGGTTGCGTCCCTGCACGTCGATCTGCCGCGTCTGAACCAGGCTCGCCACGTCGATGAACACCGCCTGGTTGGCCTCCTCGGAGCACACCGCCAGGGTCTTGCCGTCGGGCGACAGATCGATCGCCTCGGGGGCCTTGCCGACCGGGATGGTTTTCTTCAGCTCGCCGGTCGCGGTGTCCACGGCCAGCACCACGCTGGCATCGGCATCGACGACGAACAGCAGCTTGCCGCTGCGATCGACGACCACGCCCTGGATCTTCTTGCCCAGGCTGACATTGTTCAGCAGCGTCGCCGTCGCCGGCTTGCCGTTGGCGATCTCGATCACGCTGATGGTGCCGTCGCCCTCGTTGGGAACATAGGCCCGCTCGGCATGGGCCGCGGTGCAGGCCAGCGATGCCGCGAAACAGCCTGCGGCGTGAAGCTTGTTCATGGTCGAACTCTCCTGATGATCGGCGTTCCGGGCTATGCCGGATGTTAGTGCATGCGAGCTGAAAGGCTTTGCAGCCGCTGCCAACATCGCGCCTTGGACGCCCGAGTGCATTAGGAGAAAATCCCGAGTTCTTCTCCAGGCGCGCAGCGCTGCCGGCATGCTGGTTAGTCTGCTCGACAAGCCGCCGCTATGCCCGGCGTGAAAAAATAGAACGGGAGGAGAAACCGTGCATCGCACTTCATCGACTCTGCTAGGTCTACTGCTGCTATCGTCGCTGTCGTCGAGCTTCGCCCAGAATCTCGCGGCGACAACGCTTGCAGACGCACCGCCGGCCGAGTTGGAGGAGATCGTGGTGTTCGGCATCACGCCGTTCCCCGGCGGCGAAGGCGACCTGCAGCATTACCCGGGCAATGCCCAGGTGTTCGGCGCGGACAGCCTGCGTGATCGCCAGAGCCTCAACCTCAGTGAGTTCCTCGGCAGCAGCGCCAGCTCGGTGCATCTGTCGGATGCGGCCAACAACCCGTTCCAGGCCGATCTGTTCTATCGCGGCTACGGCGTGTCGCCGCTGCTGGGCCTGCCGCAGGGCCTGGCGGTGTACCAGGACGGCGTGCGCGTCAACGAGCCTTTCGGCGACACCGTGAACTGGGACCTGATTCCCGAAGCCGCGATCCAGCGCGTCGAGCTGATCCCGGGCTCCAATCCGGTGTTCGGCCAGAACACGCTCGGCGGCGCGCTCTCGGTGCACACCAAGACCGGCTGGGATCAGCCGGGCGTCGAGGCCGAAGTCAGCGGCGGCTCGTTCGGCCGTATCAGCAGCTCGCTGGAATACGGCGTGGCCGGCGACGATACCGCGCTGTTCGCGGCGCTGCAGACCGAAGACGAGGACGGCTGGCGCGATCATTCCGCGAGCCGCGTGCGCCAGCTGTTCACGCGCGCGTCCTATGGCAAAGGCGACGACGGCGCCGACCTGATCGTCACCGCCGCCGACAACCAGTTGCGCGGCAATGGCGCGGTGCCGATCGAACTGATGCTGGCCGAGGGCCGCGACGCGGTGTTCACCTATCCCGACCAGACGGCGCCGCAGCTGTTCTTCGTCGACCTGCTCGGTCGGCATCGCCTGGACGAAAAATCCACCCTGTCCGGCGGCGTCTACTACCGCCAGAACCGCATCCATGCGTTCAACGGCGACGGCAGCGAATTCGCGGCCTGCGCCGATCCCGGCGACGTCGACGCCCAGGGTCAGCCGCTGCTGTGCGACAGCAACGATGGCGACGAGGCAGTGATCAACGACGCCGACGGCAAGCCGGTCACTGCCAGCGACACCAACGACTCGGCCACGCAGAACACCAGCAGCACGATACAGCGCGGCTACGGCGCCAATCTGCAATGGGCCTACGACGGCCTGCTGCTGCAGCGACGCAACCGCGTCTACCTCGGCGCCAGCTACGATCGCGGCCGCACGCTGTTCCATTCCGAAACCGAACTCGGCGCGCTGACCGACGAGCGCGGCACCGTCGGCAGCGGCATTTACGACGAAGAATCCCTGGTGAGCTTGCGCGCGATCAACAGCAACATCGGCGTGTTTGCATCCGACGTCTGGCAGGCCACGGATCGATTGAGCCTGACCGCGTCGGGCCGTTTCAACCGCGCCGAAGTCAAGCTCACCGACCTCGGCGAAGACGACGACCTGGACGGCAATCACCACTTCTCGCGCTTCAATCCCTTACTCGGCGCGACCTATGAGCTGGGCTATGGCCTGACCCTGTTCGGCTCTGTATCGGAAGCCTCGCGCGCGCCGACACCGGTGGAACTGAGCTGCGCCAATCCGGACGCCCCGTGCAAGCTGCCGAACGGCTTCGTCGACGATCCGCCCTTGAAGCCGGTGATCACGCGCACGTTCGAAATCGGCCTGCGCGGCGGCAGCAAGGCCTTGCATTGGAACGGCGCGCTGTATCGCGGCGTCAGCCGGAACGACATCATCTTCATCACCGACGGCGCGCTGAGCAACGAGGGCTATTTCAGCAACGTCGGCAATACGCTGCGCCAGGGCGCCGAGTTCGGCATCGACTGGGCGGCGCTGCCGTCGCTGAAACTGTCGGCTTCGTACACCTATGTCGACGCCGAGTTCCGCGAGAACTTCCAGGTCAATACACCGAACCATCCGCTACGCGATCCGGACGATCCGGAAGAACCCGCGGCAGGCACCGGCGATGTGCACTCGGGCGACCGGATTCCGCTGGTCCCGCAGCACCTGTTCCGCGCCGCCGCCGACTGGCATCGCGGCGGCACCCGGCTCGGCCTGGAGATGGTGGCGCGCTCGTCGTCGCGCTATCGCGGCGACGAGGCCAACCTCGACCCACAGCGCATCGGCGGCTTCGCGATCTTCAACGGCCAGGTGTCGCAGGACGTCGGCCGGCACCTCACGCTGTTCGGCAAGATCACCAACCTGCTGGACACGCACTACAACAGCTTCGGCGTCTACGGTGACAGCGCGGCAGTGCTGGGCGAGGACTACGAAGATGCGCGGCGCTTCGTCGGGCCGGGCGCACCGCGCGGTGTGTTCGTCGGTGTGCGTATGAGCTTCGCCGGGAGCTGAGCGTAGGGGTGTAGGTTGGGGTGAGCGCAGCGAACCCCAACATCGGCGCGGAACGAATGTTGGGGTTCGCTGCGCTCACCCCAACCTACGCGATTGATCCGGACGCTGTGTCACCACCGCGACAGTGTGTGTCGCGCGCTCGCGACGCATGCGCTATTTCGCCGAGCATGCGATGTGATTTCAAGCACTTGCGCGCGCCGTGCGGCTGGCCTGTTCCTTGCGCCTGCGGCTGCACAGTCCCGGGAGAGACCATGAGCCACACAGGCCAGAACAAGGACAGCATCCGCGTGCTGCTGATCGACGATCACGCGGTGGTTCGTGAGGGCTACCGGCATCTGCTCGGCAGCACCGGCCGCATCAGCGTCGTGGCCGATGCCGACTCGGGCGCCGCGGGCTATCGGCGCTTTCTGAAAGGCGGAATCGACGTCGTCGTGATCGACCTGTCGATGCCCGGCGTCGGCGGGCTCGAAGTGCTGCGCCGGATGAAGCATCGCGAGCCCGAGCTGCATGCGCTGGTGTTCAGCATGCACGAGGAGCCGGTGATCGTGGAGCGCGCGCTGGCGGCCGGGGCCACCGGCTACCTGAGCAAGCGCTCCGATCCGCGCACGCTGATCGACGCGGTCACCCGCGTCCACGCCGGATCTCGCACCGTGGACCCGGCGCTGCTGCCGAACGTTGCGGCGCGCGGTCGCGCGAGCAGCTGCGCAGCCCCGACGCTGCTGCACCAGCTCTCCGGCCGCGAATTCGAAATCTTCCGCCAGCTCGCCGAAGGCCACAGCGTCTCCGAAATCGCCCAGCACCTGTCGCTGAGCGGCAAGACCGTCGCCAACTATCACACCGCGATCCGCGGCAAGCTCGGCGTCGGCAATTCCGCCGAACTGGCACGCCTGGCGATCGCCGCCGGCGTCGTCCGCCTGGAGGCAGCATGATTTCGCTGGAACGTGTCGACCCGCGCCGCCTGCCGCTGCGCTGGCAGCTGTCGCTGGCGATCGTGCTGGTGCTGTCCGGCACGCTGGCGATTGCGATCAGCGTGGTGCTGCGCAATGCGCGCAACGCGGTCGCGGACGAGCTGCAGGCCAGCCTCAACTCCACCACCAGCAGCCTGGATGCCACTCTGTCGCTGCTCGAAAGGCTGCCGCCCGGCGAAGTCGACACCGCGCTTTACGACTGGATCGCGGCGCAGACCGCGAGCCGCCATCTGTGCGTGGCGCTGCGCTCCGGCCCGATCGGCTTCGTCAACGGCACCGAGTGTCCGCGCATGCACAGCGCCGAGCTGTCGGCACCGGCCTGGTTCGCGCGCGGCGTGGTCGAGGCGCCGCATTCCGAGCGCCGCCAGCTGCTCGTCGACGGCCGCCAGTACACCGTGCTGCTGGTCGCCGATCCCAGCGAGGAGCTCAACGAATCCTGGGACGAAACCCGCGAACTGCTGCAGCTGATGGTGCTGATGGGGTTCGCGGTCAATGCCCTGATCCTGATGCTGGTGACCATCGCACTGCGCCCGCTCGATGCCGCGACCGGCGCCCTCGCCCGCCTGCACGACGGTGATTTCGAACTGCAGCTACCGAAGACCGAGGCGCGCGATCTGCGCCGGCTGGTCAGCGGCATCGAGCGGCTCGCGCAGCGGCTGGCGCGTAGCGCGGGCGAGAACCGGCGTCTGCTGCTGCAGAACCTCGACCTGCAGGAAGAAGAGCGCCGGCTGATCGCGCGCGAGCTGCACGACGAGATCGGCCAGCATGTCACCGCGATCGAGATGGCGACCATCGGCCTGGAGGGCTCGGCGAATGCCGCGCGCATCCACGAATCGGTCTGCGAGATCCATCAGCTGAGCCGCCGCATGATCCGCCGCCTGCGTCCCGCCGCTCTCGACACGCTCGGCCTGGCCGGCGGCCTGCAAGCCCTGCTCGCGCAATGGCAGGCCAGCCAGCCGCAGATATCGGTGGTCGACGAGATCGACCCGCTGTGCGAGCGCATCGACGCGTACACCGCAACCCATGTCTACCGGATCGTGCAGGAGGCGCTGTCGAACGCGGTACGCCACGCGCGCGCCGACCGGCTCGAAGTGCAGCTGCTGATCGTCAACAGCGAGATCCGTCTGCGCATCGCCGACGACGGCCACGGCTTCGATCCGCAGACGCAGACCGCCGGACTGGGGCTGATGGGCATACGCGAACGCATCAAGGCGCTCGGCGGCGAGATGGACATCGTCACCGGCCGCTATGCCGGCTGCCGCTTGCAGATCCGCCTGCCGTTGCCGGCTACGCGCCGGCGCAGTGCGGTAGTGAACACGTTGGCGATCGTGGCAGCTCGTAGGTTGGGGTGAGCGCAGCGAACCCCAACATCAGCGCGGACGAATGTTGGGGTTCGCTGCGCTCACCCCAACCTACGGGACAAGCGCTGACGCAACTTGGCGTCGTCGCGCAGCGGTGCCCAGATCGGGTCGTTGCGCAATAGCGCCGGCGTCAGCGGCGCGCGGTAGCGTCCGCTCATGTAGGGCTGCTGCAGCAGCGTCGTAATCGCGGCGAGCGCGGCCTGCCGATTGCCGGCCAGCATCTCGGCCTGCGCCAGCACCTCCAGCGCGTTCAAGGCGAACTGGTCGCCGCTGTGCGAGGCGCGGCGCGTCGCGATGCAATCCGCGCCGTCCAGCGCGGAGGCCTGCTCCCCGACTTCGGTCAGGCACAGCATCGAGCGCAGATACACGCCGGCCGCGCTGTTGTCGGTGATGCTGCCATTGTCATAAGTCTTCAACGCGCGATGACCGCCGGCGAAAGCCTGCCGCGCCGCCTCGGCATCGCCCTGCGCGAGTTCCACGGTCGCCAGCAGGACGTAGTAATCGGCCACGCCGATGCCAACCGTCGTCAGATCGCCGGCCAGCGCAGCCTGCAAGTCGCTGCGCGCCTGCTGATACCGGCCGCGGTAGATCCGCTGCAGCATCTGGAACGCGAATACGTCCGCCACCGCGGGCTGCAACGCCAAGGCGTCGAGCTGGTGCTGCGCGGCGTCGAGCTGGCCGTCGGCCTGCTCGATCAGCGCGGCATTGACTTTCAGCGTCGCGTCGTCCGGGCTGATCGCCAGCGCGCGCGCCGCCATCTGCCGCGCCGGATCGAACTGCCGGTTCGCCAGCAGATACAGCGCATAGGTACTCAGCAACTCGGAATTGCGCGGGTCGAGTTCTGCGGCATCGTGCAGATGCTTCAGAACTCCGGGCCAGTTGCTGCGCTGCCACTCGATCTGGCTGATTGCGCGCAGTGCGTCGGCACTGTTGGGCAGGCGCTGCACCGCGCTTGCGAAAGCCTGCTCGGCACCGCTCAGGTCGTTGTCGCACATGAAACGCACGAAGCCGCGCGCGAGATCGGTTTCGCCGTCGTCCGGCTGCAAACGCCAGGCAGTTTCGGCGGCGTGCCGCGCCTGTTCGCAGGGGTGCTCGGTCAGATCCAGGCCGAAGTAGGCGCGGTCCGCATTGACCCGCGCGAGCCGCGCCCAGGCCAGCGCGAAACCCGGGTCCAGCTCCACCGCCTTGGCGAACCATACGGCCGCCTCATCCAGATAGCCCGGCTCCAGCACGCGACGATGCGCAGCCATGCCGCGGAGATAGGCGTCATAGGCCTTGGCGTTGTGCGTCGGGTCGGTGGACAGCGCACGCTGCTCGGCCGGCGTCAGCCGGGCGCGCAGCGCATCGACGATCGCCAGCGCAACCTCGCTCTCGACATCGAAGACATTGGTCAGCTGGCGGTCGTAGGTTTCACTCCAGATCTGCGCGCCGGTATTCGCCGCGATCAGCTGCACGATGATCCGCGCCGATTCACCGCGGCGCTGCACGCTGCCTTCGACGATATGGCTGACGCCCAGCTGCTGGGCCAGCTGCCGCAGATCGGGCGTCCGGCTCGCGTAGTAGCTGGCGGAGGATCGCGAAATCACCCGGAACTCGCCGATCTTCGACAGCCGGCTTTGAATCTCGTCCTGAATCCCGTCGGTGAACCAGGATTCGTCCGCCGCACCGCCGAGGTTCTTGAATGGCATCACCGCCATCGACGGCATCGCCGCGTCGGGGCCGGCTGGCCAATGACGCAGCACGATGTCGCCCAGCAGCAGCACGGCGCCGACCGCGACGATCAGCAGCCCGCTGCGCCCCAACGCGACGCCGAACAGCGGCGGCCGTTCCAGGCCCGGATCGAGATCGCGCTCGCGCTTCAGGCCGTCGGGCGTGAACTCATAGATCCAGGCCAGTGCGACGACCAGCGGAATGCCGAGCAGCGTGCCGATGACGACCCAGCGCACCGCCCAGTTGGGAACGTCGAAGAACGGGAAAACCTGCGTCGCCACCTGCACCAGCAACCAGGCCGCACCGGCGTAGATCGCCAGCGCACGCAACACATTGCGGCGCCGGAGTTCGGCGAACAGCCCGCTCAAACCGGGAGTCCGCTTATTTTCTGACGGGCTGTTGCTGGTTGGTGTGGACCGGGCCGACCGGCGGCGGCGGCGGCGGAACCATGCAGCTCGGGTCCGCGGCCATGCTCTTGTCGGCGCAAGACGGATTCGCTTTTTTCTTGTGATGGTGGGCAGGCGCCGGCGTGGCGTCGTCGGAGCCGTCGTCCGCCAATACCCCGGTTGAAATCAAGCCCAGCGACAGTAAAGCGGACAACAGCATCAGACGGTGTTTCGCCACGGCCAGTCCCCAGCAGGTTTGATGAACACCCGGATTCTCCGGCGAGCGGACGCCAACGGCAAGAGCGCAGTGAACCCCAACATTGGTCCGCGCTGATGTTGGGGTTCGCTGCGCTCACCCCAACCTACGGGCTACGGGCGTATTGGCGCGGCCATCTCCGGCGCGACATAGTCGATACCGTACTGCGCGAAAATCTTCTGCAGCTCGCCGCTCTGCTGGAGCTGCGACAACGCGGCGAGCAGCGCCGCCTTCAGCTTAGGATTACCGGCCTTGATCGCAATGCCGACATCCCAGGCGGTGCGGTACAGGCCCTGCAATTCGGTGCTGCGGGTTTCGATCGCCGGGCCGCCGAGCTGCTTGAGCAGGCCCTGCAGTTCGCCGCGCGGCGCCATCACCGCATCGACCTCGTCGTTGGCGAACGCCTGCACGGCCGCCGTCGCCGTCGGCAAGCGCTCGGCACTGGTGCGCAGGCGGCCGCCATAGGCACCGCTCATGTAGTAATCGCTGATCGAGCCTAGTTCCACGCCGACCTTGGTGCCGACCAGCGACAGCGGCGTGGTCATGTTCCTGTAGCGCCCCGGGCGGTAGGCGATGCTGACCGCCTCGTGGAAATACGGCGCGATCAGCTCGGCCTTGTCCTGGCGCTTGACGTACTCCGGGTCCATGCCGACATGCAGCATCAGGTCGGCGACACCGCCGCCGAGGTAATGGCCTTTCCAGATGTTGTTGCGCAGATCGTCGTCGGTGTCGTCGCCGGCGGAGATCGGCCGCAGGCGCAGCGTCAGGCCGAGCTGCCTGGCGAGCGCGCCGGCCAGATCGACATCGACGCCGGTATAGCGGCCCTGGTCCTGGTACGAATACGGCGGGAAGTCGCGATACACCGCGACTTCCAGACCGCCGCGCTCGCGCGCCTGGTCGAGCTGATCGAGCACCGGCTCGCCCTGCTCGTCGGCCGGCAAGGCCGGCAGCGCGAAACCGAGCATCAGCAGCGATGCGCAAACCGCCGAGTAGCGTTTCATGGCGACATCAATCCTGATGCACGCTGTCGAGATAGGCGCGAATCGACCAGATCGCCTCTTCGCTGAAGATTTCGCCGAACGGCGGCATATAGGTCACACCGTTGCGGATCGAACCGTTGCGGATGCGCATCTGGAAATACTCGTCGCCGTCGTCGCCGACCGGCAGGTTGCGCAAGTCCGGAGCGATGCCGCCGGAGACAGCGCCGAGGCCGTGGCAGCGGGCGCAGTTCTGGCCATAGGCGGCTGCACCGATCGTGATCGCCTTCTTGTTGTCGCGATAAGGGTTGACCGTCAACGGGCCTTTCAGCTTCGGCAGATCCTGGGTATCAACCGCCTGCGGCGTGACGTTGCCATGCGCCTGCGCGACGAGTGCGGTGACGGCCAATAAAAGTGCAGCGAGTGCGGGAACAATGGTTTTCATGGCGGTTCTAGCCTGGTTGTTTGAATGCTGGGTGTTCGGTGTAAAGCCGTCGGCTGATTCGCAAGCTGTAGGAGCGGGTCATACCCGCGACTGGAGCTCGCAGAACAGAGTCGCGGGTATGACCCGCTCCTACAGTTGGAGAGTCGCTACTTCGCAGCCGCCTGCGTGCGATGCAGCTTGAACACCCAGAGCATGCCGCCCTGGGTGATGTCCTTGACCTTCTTGGCGACTTCACCGCCCCACAGCGGCACCGCACCGCCCCAGCCCGAAGCGACCGCGACGAACTGCTCGCCGTCCTGCTCCCAGGTGATCGGCTGGCCAACGACGCCGGAACCGGTCTGGAATTTCCACAGCTCCTTGCCGGTCTTCGCATCGAAGGCCTTCAGGAAACCTTCCGGCGTGCCGGTGAACACCAGGTTGCCGGCCGTGGTCATCACACCGCCCCACAAGGGCGCGCCATTGTTGTATTCCCAGACGATCTTGCCGGTGGCCGGGTCCATCGCGCGCAGCACGCCGATGTGGTCTTCATACAGCGGGCGGATGGTGAAGCCGGCACCGAGAAACGCCGCCCCTTTCTTGTAGGTGATCGGCTCGTTCCAGATGTCCATGCCCCACTCGTTGGACGGCACATAGAACAGGCCGGTGCCCTGGTTATAGGCCATCGGCATCCAGTTCTTGCCGCCGAGGAAAGACGGTGCGGCGAACACCGAGCTGCCCTTCTCCTCCTTGCCGGGATCGCCGGGGCGATTCGCGGTTTCGATCGGACGGCCGGTCTTCATGTCGACGCCGCTGGCCCAGGTCTGTTTGGACACGAACGGCGATACGCCTAGCAGCTTGCCGTTAGTGCGATCCAGCACGTAAAAGAAGCCGTTGCGATCGGCCTTGGCGCCGGCTTTAACCGTCTTGCCGTTCTTGATGTAGTCGAACGGAATGAACTCGTTGACGCCGTCGAAATCCCATGAATCGTGCGGTGTGGTCTGGTAGCTCCACGCGATCTTGCCGGTGTCGGCCTTCAGCGCCAGCGTCGATGCCGAGTACAGGTTGTCACCCGGGCGCGTATGCGAGTTCCAGGGCGAAGGATTGCCGGTGCCGCAATAGATCAGATCCACGTCCACGCCGTAGGTGCAGCCTAGCCAGGTGGCAGCGCCGCCGGACTTGTACTGGTCACCTTCCCAGCTCGCGTTGGTCTTGCCGGTGATGCCGTTGTCCTTGCCGTTGAGCGTGCCCATATGGCCTTCGACGGTCGGACGCGTCCAGATGATCTTGCCGGTCTTGGCATCGCGTGCATCGACCCGGCCGACCACACCGAACTCGCCGCCGGAGACACCGGTAACGATCATGTTCTTGACGATCAGCGGCGCCGCGGTGTTGGAGTAGCCAGCCTTGTAGTCGTCAAGCTTTTCGTTCCACACGACTTTGCCGGTGTCCTGGTTCAGCGCCACCAGATGCGCGTCGAGCGTGCTGAAGATCACCAGATCGTCGAACAGCGCGGCGCCGCGATTGACCACGTCGCAACACGGCATGATGCCGTCGGGCAGACGGTGCTCGTAAGCCCACAGCTTCTGGCCGGTTTTGACATCCAGCGCCCAGATTCGCGAATACGAGCCGGTGATGAATATCTTGCCGTTATAGACCAGCGGCTGGCTTTCCTGGCCGCGCTGTTTTTCGTCGCCGAACGAGAACGTCCAGGCTGGCACCAGGTCACCGACGGTGTCGGCGTTGATCGTCGTCAACGGGCTGTAGCGCTGGCCGCTCTGGCCCATGCCGACGGTCAGCACGTCGCTGGTGGATGTCGCGTCTTTCGAGATCATATCGGCGGTGACGCCGGCCGCGATGACCGGCAGCGACATCGCGGCCAGCAACACGCCCAGACTCCCCGCCAACGCCAGCCCTGCACGCCGCGATTCGCCGCGGCGCCGTGGAATATTTTCCATCTGCTTGTCTCCTGAATTCTTATATGGGGGTGAGCCCCTGCGGCATCACCGGCGCGCCGTAAAGCACGATCGATGCCACGCGAGTCTTTGCGCTCGAAGCGAGCCTGCTCCGCTCGCGCTGCTCGCGTCCTACACTGCCATTAGGCTGTTTTTAAGCCTTATTTATAAATCTGTCCTACATGACAGATAGCGCGCACATTCGCTGAACTCAGATTGCTGCTACCCGTCTGAACGCAGCCTTTACTCCAAGTGTCACCGGCGCATGACGCGCGCCGCCGAAGTGTCCCGTTCCCGATACGGGCGATCGACGAAACAAGATTCCGGCAAACCGTGATCGATCAGCATGGGCGCCTGGTCCGCGGCACTGTAGGAGCGGACCTTGTCCGCGATTGAGGCTGCACCGGCGCAATCGCGGTCAAGGACCGCTCCTACAGCTCCAGCTGGCAACGGCGGTTTGATCTGCAGGAGCCCTGCACCCACAAAACCAGAGCCCGGCAACCGCGATCGATCAGCATAGCCGCCCGATTCGCGGCACTGTAGGAGCGGACCTTGTCCGCGATTGAGGCTGCACCGGCACAATCGCGGTCAAGGATCGCTCCTACAGTTCCAGCTGGCAACGGCGGTTTGATCTGGAGGAGCCCTGCACCGAAAAAAAACCGGGTGTTGAGCCCGGTCGAATCAAGAAGTCCCTCTCCCTCTCCCGTCGCTACGCGACACCCTCTCCCAGGAGAGGGAAAACACAGCGGCTTCAGAAGGACAGGAAAGCGCCGACGTTGAAGTTGTTGCTGGTGTTCTTGCCGCCGTCGTGAGCCTTGGTGCTGACGTCGCTGAACTCGGCGAGCAGGGTCAGGTTCTTGGTCAGCGAGTGATAGACGCCGCCGGTTACCTTGCTGTTCTTCGACAGCAGGTTCGGCGTTGCCGCGCGATCCGCGGAGCCGGCGAAATCCAGATTGCTGACTCCGTAGTTCAAGCCCAGCTTGGTCTTGTTGATCGTGTAGGTGGCCTGCAACAGATAGCCGTCGGAATCGCGCTTGTTGCCGAAGCCGTCGTCGCTGAGCACGAACAGGCCGGTCGTGCCCAGGCCGCTGCCGGTGTAGTAGCTGCCGAGCAGATCCACGGGGCCGAACTTGGCCTTGGCCGCGACATCGAAACCGCTGCTGGTGTAGTCCTGGCCGGTCGGCAGATGCTGGGTCTGGGTGATGAAACTCGACGAGAAATACAGGTCGCCGAGCTTGTACGCGAGCTTGCCGTGGAAGCCCGGCTTGCCTTCGGCGGTGGCCGGGCCCTGCAGCAGCGGCTCCAGCGGATCGAAGATGCCCAGGGTCAGCGTCAGGCCGCCGAGCAGCGACGGCGTGGTGTAGTTCATCTGCGCCAGCGTATCGGCGTAGAGGTAACCGAAGCCGATGCCGCCCAGCGAGGTGTTGGCCGGCGCGCCGCCCGACATCGCGCCGCCGACACCGACGCCCGGCAGGGTCATGTCGTTGATGATCGCGTCGAAGCCGAACAGCCCGAAATTGCGGCCCAGCGAGAAGGTGCCGATGTCCTGGTTACCGAAGGTCATGAACACCTGGCGCACGTCCAGGCCGGTGGTGCCGAGCGCGACATTGGTGCCGAGCGCGCTGCCGTCCTGCTGCAGGTTCGGGCTGCCGCCGTCATTGGTGCTGATGCCCGGATAAAAACCGAAAGTCCCGGTGATGTCGTAGCCGTCCTGGGTGGTGGCGACGCCGAATACCAGCGCGGCCGGCAACAGGCCGTTGCTGACCGAGGACGTGTTTTTCTCGCCGCCGGCATCGACCGAACAGGCGCCTCCGACCGTGACGATGGCCTCAGGATGCTGTTCGCAGGTCGAATGGATGTAGTGGACATTGACATTGCCGTTGGCGGTGAACTTCCAGTCGCCGGCCTGGACTTCCAGCGCCTTGGCACCGGTGGAACTCAGCAGAGCCAGGGCTCCGAGCACGAACGCATGACGCTTGCAGGAATGATTCATTTGCTTCCCCTGATCTATAGGTTTTATGGCACCGCCTGCCCGGGTGTGGGCAGGCGACCGCGTTGCCGGAGCGACTCTCATCAACGACTGGCCATCCGCTATTGGTGTCTCTGTATTGCGGCGAGCAGGCGTTCGCACACGCTTCGGCGGCGCGCCGGGAGCAAGCGACATGCCAATCCGCTTGAATCACGAATATGGCTGTTTTAAAGGGGTTTTCGAATAATTTTCGTTGAGCCCGGAATGGCCGATCGAGCAGCCTGTCCCGATGCAGTGACGGCGTTTGATGCAGATCCGCGACAGCCGTTACAGACGCAGTCACGCCCGCGTAAGCCGTAGGTCGGCAATCCTTTGCCGACGTGAGGCGGCTATTGCGCATCGGGCATACACGTCGGCAAGGGATTGCCGACCTACGAGTTGCGCAGTGTCACGCCGATGACACAGTCCCACGGCCTTCCGTCGCAGCCACGCGACCCTGCGACCCTGCGACCAAAGTAGCGTTGACGCCGGCCGGGCTATGCCCGTAGCGTGCAATGCGCGCGCGGTCAGCTGAGGATCTCGCGCAGCGGCAGGAGAAGACCATAAGCCGAACGCACACAGCGCCGGCAACAACAAGAGGTGCGTAATGGGCGATACCGCATTGATGCAGCACGCGCGCGGCGTTCTGGGGCTGGTCAACGGCCTGGGCACACCGCCGCGAGCCATCATCGAAAAATCCGTCAAAAGCTCCTGGCAGCGTTGTGTCAACGACTACCGTCTCGACCCGGCCCGCTCGCAGTCGACCTGTGTGGTCGACAGCAACAACCTGAAGGAACTGCAGGGCCAGCACGACGAACTGGTCGACATCGCGCGCGCCGAGATGGACACGCTCTACGACCAGATCAGCGGCTCGGGCTACGCGCTGCTGCTGACCGATACCAGCGGCATCATCCTGACCGAGAAAATCGATCCGACGCTGACGACGATGTTCCGCAGCGCCGGCCTGATTGTCGGCGCCAACTGGAGCGAGCAGACCGAGGGCACCAACGGCATCGGCACCTGCATCGCCGAGGGCCGCTCGATCACGATCCATCGCGCCGATCATTTCCGCGCGCGGCACATCGGCCTGTCCTGCTCGGGCTCGCCGATCCGCGATCCCAGCGGCGCGATGGTGGCGGTGCTCGACGCCTCGGTGGTCGGCTCGCACGACACGCGCTCCAGCCAGATGCACACGATGGCGCTGGTCAATACCTCGGCGCGGCTGATCGAAAAGTGCCTGTTTTTGCGGCGCTGCCAGCCCTACCGCATCCTGCGGTTTCACAGCCGCCCGGAGTTTGTGAACCTGCTGCATGACGCTGCGCTCGCGCTGGCCGACGACGGCACCATCGTCGCGGCCGACGACATGGCGGTGGCGCTGCTCGCGGTGCAGGGCCGCGGTGCGCTGGTCGGCAGCCAGGTCGGCGATCTGTTCGACGTCGGCGAAGCCGAGCTCGCCCAGCTCGGCAGCACGCGCCAGGCGCTGTTCCCGGTACGCGATCTGCGCCTGGGCCGGCGCTTCTTCATCAGCCTGGTGCCGGCGCAGCGCGCAGCCCAGCTGATCGAAGTGCATTACGGCCGCCGCAGTACCGAGGCGATCCACATCACGCCGCTGGCGCGTCCGCCGGTGATGACGCTGGCCGATCTCGCCGGTGACGATCCCGACATGCTGCGCAATATCCGCGCGGCAAGCCGCGTGGTCGAAAGCCAGGTGCCGATCCTGATCCAGGGGCCGACCGGCTCCGGCAAGGAGGTGTTCGCCAAGGCCATGCATCTGTCCAGCGCGCGCGCGGCGCGGCCCTTCGTCGCGGTCAACTGCGGCGCGATCCCGGAGACGCTGATCGAATCCGAGCTGTTCGGCTACCGCCCCGGCGCTTTCACCGGCGCACGCAAGGAGGGCTCGCGCGGCTACATCCTGCAGTCCAGCGGCGGCACGCTGTTTCTCGACGAAATCGGCGATATGCCGCTGAACCTGCAGACCCGTCTGCTGCGCGTGCTCGAAGAACAGGAGGTGCTGCCGCTGGGCAGCGATACGCCGATCAAGGTCGAGCTGCGCGTGATCAGCGCCTCGCATCGCCGGCTGCGCGAGATGATCCGCGCCGGCGAGTTCCGCGAAGACCTCTACTACCGTCTCAACGGCATGACGCTGGAGCTGCCCGCGCTGCAGGATCGCGGCGACAAGGAAAGAGTGATCCGCCAGCTGATCGCGGCCGAGGCCGGCCACGCGGTATCGATCGAGGCGCCCGCGTTCTCGCGACTGATGTCGTATCCCTGGCCCGGCAACATTCGCGAGTTGCGCAATGTCGTGCGTACTGCGCTGGCGATCTGCGAAGGCGGCGTCGTGCGCATGGGCGATCTGCCGTCGGAACTGCGGCTGTTCAATGCGGCCGGCCATCCGGACGCGGCGTCCACGACGCCCGAACGCGCATGGGCGCCGACGCTGCCGGTGTTGCCGGTGTTGCCGGCAGCGTCGGCGTCGGAGAACCCGCTGCTGGCGGCGGAGCGTATCGCGATCCTGCAAGCCGTCGAGAACTGCCGCTGGAACATGACACTGACCGCGCGCCAGCTGGGAATGAGTCGCAACACCCTGTACCGCAAGCTCAAACGTCACGACATCGCGGTCGGCGAATCGCGGCGTGACGAAGTGTCACGCAGCTGAGACAACCCCATATCCCCCCTCCCGCAAGCGGGAGAGGGTCTGAGGCTGCTCCGTCTTGGCGGCGGCTGCGGCGACATCACGGCGCTACCGCGCCGCCCTCACCCGGCCCTTCGGGCCACCCTCTCCCGCCTGCGGGAGAGGCCGCCGCAGCTTGGCGCTGCCGGCTTGAGCCCCGGAACCGCCCCGCCCCTTCCCCCGCATGCGGGGGAAGGTTGGGATGGGGGCGAGACGATAGCGCCGCGCCTGCTCGCCCCCACCCGCGTTTGGCTTGGTCGCGGAGTGACCCATGTCACTCCGCGATAGGCCAAACGCCCTCCCCCGCAAGCGGGGGAGGGAGAGGTTCCTGGGTAGCCCCGTGGTCCTTGCGGACCTGCTCACGGACCCTGAACCCGGCGAAGGTAGGTCGGCAATCCTTTGCCGACGTGCTC
>NZ_JAQGNT010000051.1 GCF_028291725.1 Hydrocarboniphaga sp.
AGGGTGGCGCGGAGCGCCGGGTGAGGGGCTTCTTCCCGCCGAACAGCCCCTCATCCGCCCCTTCGGGGCAGCATCGAACGCAAGCGGGAGAAGGGACCGCAATGCTTAAGGTAGTGCCATTGGGGTCGAGACCCGCCCTGCGAGCTTCCTTACTGCGCCGTCGGCATCATGAACTCCGGACCCTTCGACGTGCTGTCGGGCCAGCGCTGCATGATGCTTTTATAGCGCGTGTAGAAGCGCACGCCTTCCATACCGTAGGCGTGGGTGTCGCCGAACAGGCTGCGCTTCCAGCCGCCGAAAGAGTGCCAGGCCATCGGCACCGGGATCGGCACGTTGATGCCGACCATGCCGACCTGCACGCGGCGCGAGAACTCGCGGGCCGTTTGGCCGTCGCGCGTGAAGCAGGCGACGCCGTTGCCGAACTCGTGCGCATTGATCAGTTCCAACGCGCTGGCAAAGTCCGGCACGCGCACCACGCTCAGCACCGGTCCGAATATTTCTTCCTTGTAGATGGTCATTTCCGGCGTGACCTTGTCGAACAGCGTGCCGCCTATGAAGAAGCCCTTCTCGCAGCCGGGAACGCTCATTCCGCGGCCGTCGACGACGAGCCTGGCGCCCTGCTTCACGCCGGCTTCGATGTAGCCTTCGATCCTGGCCTTGTGGATCGCTGTCACCACCGGGCCCATTTCCGCGGCCGGATCGGTACCGTTGCGGATGATCAGCTTCTTCGCCTTGGCCGCGACTTTCTCCACCAGGCTGTCAGCGATGTCGCCGACGACCACGGCCACCGAGATTGCCATGCAGCGTTCACCCGCCGAGCCGTAGGCGGCACCGATCAGTGCGTCGACAGCCTGGTCGATATCGGCGTCGGGCATGATCACCATGTGATTCTTGGCGCCGCCCAGCGCCTGCACGCGCTTGCCGCGGCGCGTACCTTCGGAATAGATGTATTCGGCGATTGGTGTCGAGCCGACGAAGGACAGCGCCTGCACGTCCGGATGCGCGAGCAGCCCGTCGACAGCCAGCTTGTCGCCCTGCAGCACGTTGAATACGCCGTCGGGGAGACCGGCCTTCTTCAGCAGTTCGGCGACCAGCAGCGAAGGCGAGGGATCGCGCTCGGACGGCTTGAGTACGAAGGTGTTGCCGCAGGCCAGGGCCATCGGGAACATCCACATCGGCACCATCACCGGGAAGTTGAACGGCGTGATGCCGGCGACCACGCCCAGCGGCTGGCGCAGGTTCCAGTTGTCGATGCCGCCGCCGATGTTGTCGCTGTGCGAGCCCGCCAACAGGTGCGGAGCGCCCATCGCGAATTCGACGATCTCGATGCCGCGCGTGACTTCGCCGGCGGCATCCGACAGCACCTTGCCATGTTCCTGAGTGATCAGCCTGGCCAACTCGTCGCGGTTGGTTTCGAGCAGTTCGCGGAAGCGCATCAGGATGCGCGCTCGGCGCAGCGGCGCCGTCGCCGACCAGGCCGGGAAGGCCTTCGCAGCCGCCGCTACGCCGGCATCGACATCCGCCTGCGTGGCCAGCGTGACTTTGCCGGTGACGGCACCCGTTGCCGGATTGAAGACGTCGCTGGTGCGCGCGTCCCCCGCCTGGCGCACAGCGCCAGCGATGTAATGTCCAAGGGTGGCAACGGGAGAGGCAGACGAATTCATGGCGGTCTTATGGCGCTGTAGGAACACCATATTAAGCCGCATCCGTTCCGCATAAGCCAATGAGTTAATCTGGCATCGATATAAGAAACACCAATGTTGCCTATCCGTTCTGGTCCCTGCTCGAAGACGCCGACGCCGCCTGCTTGTCGACCAGGGCCTTGACCGCGTCGCGATGGTCGGCCGAGCGGACACTGAGCGACTCGTAGGCCACGCCGGCATCCAGCACCGCGTGGGCGATGCGCTTGAGTTCCAGGTTGAGCAGCACCTTGGTCCAGCGGATCGCGTTGGTCGAGCCTTTCAGCAGGCGCTCGCAGTGCGCATCCACCGCGGCATCGAGTTCGGCGGCCGGCAGGCAGTGATTGACCAGCCCGATCTCCTCGGCCTTTTGGGCCGTGAGCAGGTCGCCGGTCATCAGGTATTCCTTGGCGCGGCCGAGGCCGATGCGCTGTGCCCAGATCGCCGCGCCGCCGTCGCCTGCGACCAGGCCGATATTGACGTGCGGGTCGCCGATCTTGGCCCTGTCCGCAGCGAAGATCACGTCGCACAGCAGCGCCAGCGTCGCGCCCAGGCCGACGGCGTGGCCGTTGAGCCGGCAGATCAGCGGCTTGTCCAGGTCCAGCATCGAGAACACGATGCGTTTGGCGCAGCGCGCTTCCTGGTCGAACAGCTCGGGGTTGGCCGCGTTGCGCGTGATGTGCTGCAGATCTCCGCCCGCGGAGAAAGCCCGGCCGGCTCCGGTCAGTACGACGACATCGGAATGTGGGTCCCTGGCCGCGAACACGAATACCTCGGCCAGCTCCTCGTGCATGTCGAAGTTGCAGGCGTTGAGCAGCTCGGGACGGTTGAGCGTGATGGTCAGCCGGCGGCCCTGGCGGGTGAGCAGCAGGGTGCTGTAGACGGGCGGGGATGTCGGATCGGTAGAGGCCATGGGGCGCTGCGATTGTGGGTGTTGGTTGGGCGAGAGGCTAAACGATCCCGCCCGCGAGCACGGTCTCATGCTCGACGACGGTGATGTAGCGAATCTTCGTGCGATCGAACACGCGCTCTTCGTCGGCAATGACGTCGGGCGGCAGTTTGCCGCGCGCCGCGAACTTCGCCACCGTGTCGAAAGCTGCCTTGTCTTCGTACCAGAGCTCGGTGACGACGTCGAAATCCAGGGCCTCGGCTTGACGGTCCAGATCCCCGCCCAGGGGCTCCACGTAGCGGCGGATGTAGCGCTTCAGCTGGCCGGTGTCGTACTTCAGGGCGAGCTTGCTATGCACGTTCTCGTAGTAGTCGCGGAATGCCTCGGTCGACATGCCCGGGCGGCGCTTGATGAAAAGCAGCAATTTGTACAACGGTGTTGACATCATCGCCTCCAGGTCAAATAGTTGGCTCGTCGATCGTGGCTGCGCCATTCACCGCTGCGCCTCAGTACAATTCCCGCGTCGCGTGCCCTTATGCTGGTCAGGATATCCGCAGGCCGTGCGAATATCCCGGCGAACTTTATAACCCGGAGGCAGCGCGCACGCACCTTGTGCTGATTGACGACTGAGGAGACGGCTGGCGAACATTGCCGTGTTCCGCCGTCTCTTGTGCACCGCAACCACTCCAGACCGTGGACGACCCTGATGGAATTTGATTGGACTCCAGAGCAACTGAGCTTTCGCGCGACGGTGCGGAGCTTTCTTGCCGAGCATCTTCCGCCGAACTGGGAGACCGTCGCGCACGGTCCTGCGTCGGAAGTGCAGAGCGAGTTTGCGGACGTGTTCTGCCGCAAGCTGGCCGAAGCCGGCCTGCTGGTGCCGCACTGGCCCGCACGCTGGGGCGGACGCGACGCCGACGCCTGGACCGCCTTCATCCTCGCCGAGGAAATGTGGATGGCCGGCGAACCCCGCGGCGGCCAGTACATGAACGTCAACTGGATCGGGCCGACGCTGATGCGCTTCGGCAGTGAGGAGCAGCAGCAGCGTTACATCCCACCGATGGCGGGCGGCGCGACGATTTGGTGCCAGGGCTTCTCCGAGCCCGAGGCCGGCTCCGACCTGGCCTCGCTGCGCACGCGCGCCGACAGGCATGGCTCGAACTACCGCATCAACGGCCAGAAGATCTGGACCTCGTACGCCGGCTACGCCGACACCTGTTTTTTGCTGGCGCGCACCTCGCCCGGCAAGAACGGCATCTCGATCTTCCTCATTCCCATGGAAACGCCGGGCATCACCGTTCGCCAGATTCCGAGCGTGATCGGTGAAGGCGACATCCACGAAGTGTTCTTCGATGAAGTCGAGGTGCCGGGAACCGCGATGCTCGGCGCCGAAGGCCAGGCCTGGGAAATCACGCGCACCGCTCTGTCGCTGGAGCGTGTCGGCATTCCGCGCTTCGCTCTGGCCTCGCTGATGCTACATCGCGCGGTCGATCGCTTGAAGAAGGCCGGCCGCTACGGCGGCGGCGCCATCGAGCAGTCCGCCAGGGCGCACGCCGCCTGCGAATCGGCGCGGCTGTACAGCTACAACATCATCGACCAGCGCGTACGCGGCATCGCCACCGGGCCGGAGGCCAGCGCCGCGCGCGTCGCCACCGTCAGCGCCGAGCGCCTGGTCGGCGAGTTTGTCGTCGAGCATTGCCCCGAGGCGCTGGCTGGCGGCGAGCCGATGCTGCAGGCGCATCACCAGCGCGCCATCGTCGCCGGCATCGCTTCGGGCGCTGCCGAAATCCAGCTGAATCTCATCGCCACCGAATTGCTCAAGCTGCCGAGGGAGCCGCGCTGATGGACTTCACGCTCACGTCCGACCAGACCGCGCTGACCGACGCGATCGATCGCATCGCGCAGCAGTTCGACGCCAAGCCCACCGACTTCCACGGATTCGCCTTGTCCGGTGCAGCACTCGAACACCAGCTGACGGAAGGAGAATACTTCGATATCGCGCTGATCCCCGAGTTTGGGCCGCTGACGGCTGCGCTGGCAGTCGAGCGCCTCGCGCGCTCGGCCTTCGCGGCCGAGGCGGCGCTGTCGATGCTGGTGCGTCCGCAGCTGCCCGGCGAATGGCCGCGGCCCGTCGCCGTGGTCGAAAGCGGCCGGCCTGGCCGCTTCGTCGCCACCGCCAAAACCCTGATCGTGATCGATGGCGAGCGCATCAGCCTCGCGCGGCCGTCGCCGGGGGATGTCGAGGCGGTTGAGTCGCTGTATGCGTACCCGATGGGCCGGCTTGTCGGTAGCCCGGCGCTGACCAAGCTGTCCGCGGCTGACGCCGCGAATGTGCGCAAGTGGATGCGCGTCGCGCTGGCCGCGGAAGCGGCGGGCCTGATACAGGCCGCGATTGATTCCACCGTCGAACATCTTTCGATACGCAAGCAGTTCGGCCGCCCGCTCGGCACTTTCCAGGCGCTGCGCCACCGCATGGCCGAGTGTGCGGTGCTCGCCGGCGGCGTGCGCCTGCTCGCACGCAAGGCGGCTTTCAGCGGCAACGACGGCGACGCCGCGCTGGCCGCGCTGCACGCGCAGGACAGCGGCACGCGGATGGCCTACGAGATGCACCAGATGCTCGGCGCGATGGGCATGACGCTCGAACATCCGCTGCACCTGTGGACTTATCGCATCAAGGCCCTGCTGTCGGAACTCGGCGGGCGCGGCGGACAGGCTCAGGCCGTCGCGACGCACTGCTTCGGCAAACCCTAGTCACGCACGGAACGGTTTACTCAAACGGAGCAAGGACCATGGCGGCTTACATTCTGTTCATTCGCGAAAATCCAGTCCGCGACGCGGCAGAAATGGCGACATACGGGCAAATGAACCATAGCAATCCTCCCGATCCGAAGTTGAGCGCTCTGGCGGTCTACGGGGCTATCGACGCGCTGGAAGGTGCGGCACCGGACGGCGTCGTGCTGCTGCAGTTCCCGACCGTGGAAGACGCAAAAGCCTGGTACAACTCCCCCGGCTACCAGGCGGCCTCCGTTCACCGAAAAAAGGGCGCTGACTATCGCGCGTTGATCATCCAGGGGCTGTGAACACGGCGTTCACCCTGCACCGCGCGGCGCTTTCCAACCGATGCTCGGACGGCTGACAGCGTGAAACCGGCACCGCGCTTCTGCAGTGCCTGCGGCGCGCCGCTGGTCGAGCGCTTGATCCCCGCCGATAGCCGAATCCGGCTGGCCTGCTCAAGCTGCGGCATCGTCGCGTATTGCAACCCGCAGGTGCTCGTCACCGCGCTCGTCTCGGTGGAGGGGCAGGTCCTGCTGTGCCGGCGAGCGCAGCCTCCCGCGAAAGGACGCTGGGTCCTGCCGGGTGGATTCATTGAATGCAAGGAAACTCTGGGGGAGGCCGCTGTCCGCGAAACCTTGGAGGAAACGGGCATACGCCTCGATGTCAGCGAGCTGCGCTTGCATACGCTGTCGAGTCTTCCGGATATCGGCGAGATCTACGTCGGCTTGCGCATTTCGTTGGCGCAGCAGCAGAGCATCGTCATCGGCTCCGAATGCGAAGACGTCCGCTACTTCAGCGAAGCGGAGCTGCCGTGGGCTGAGCTGGCCTACCCGGACATCGGCAACTATCTGCGTCTGTTTTTCCGCGAGCAGCGTCGCAATGAATACGCGGTGCACTTCAGCCGGCTGGACGCCGCCGGTGCGGTGCGCAACAGCTATCGCGTTGCGGATGACGAAGCAATCCGCTTCGTAAGGTGCGACGGGGTGCTCGTTGCTCTGCTTGATTCCGACGACCGGTGAACCGCCTGCCCCAAGAGCCTTCTCAGGATGACCAGGGCGACGGAAGCCCCGGATCGGTCGCGTCAATGACGCGGTTCAGGAACTGCCTCAGCAGGTGGGTTTCGCTGGTGTCGAATCCATTTTCGGCATCCTCGCTCGCCGCCTTGGCCGCGGCCAGCAATTTGATGACGGCGCATTGCCCTTCCGGTGTGAGCGCAAGCTTCGCGTCGGTTTCGGCACTGGCCTGAACCAGGCCAAGCGTCGCGAGCCGGTGCCCGCAGTCGGCGTTGATACGCGTGCCGGTGTAGGACACCAGGCTGTCGAGTTGCGACAGCGAGCGGCCGTCCCGAACCCCCAGCATGCTCAGCGCGAAATATTCGGGAACGCCCAGTCCGTGCCGGTCCAGTTCAGGTTGCAGCCGCATAAAGATCTGATGGTAGGCGCGGCCCAGCTGATAGATCAGGAAGTCGGGCGCGAAAGCGCCGGGGGCTGCGCCCGGGTCGGCCGTGATCGCCGAAGGCACGTTCGACTTCGGCATTGCGAATGCGTAGCGTCCGCCCTTGAACACCAGCGGCTCGCGTTCGTAATGGTCGAACTCCAGCACTTCGCCGACCAGGATCAGGTGATCGCCGCCTTCGTACTGGAAGGCCATGCGGCATTGAAAGCGCGCAGTGCAGCCGTCCAGCAGCGGGATGCCGCCGGGGCCGCGTTCCAGTTGCAGGCCGGCGAAACGATCGACACCGCGCTTGGAGAATTGGCTGGCCAGAGTGTCCTGATCGCTCGCAAGAACGTGAACGGCGAAATGGCGCGCGGCGATGAAAGTGTTGATGTTGGTTGAAGATCTGCCGATGCTCCACAGCACCATCGGCGGGTCCAGCGAAACCGAGTTGAAGCTGTTGGCGGTCACGCCGACATCGTTGCCCGCCTCGTCGACCGTGGTGACGATGGTGACGCCCGTGGTGAAGGCGCCCAGGGCCTGACGAAACAGCTTTGCATCGATGTTGCTACCCATGGAAGCGCTCCGCGAGGGCCGGTACAGGTGAAAGTGCGCGAATTGTATGAATCGACAGATATGTTGGATAGCCGAGTATGTTGAATAGCCGAGGCCGCTAGAGTGTCTTTCTGGCACGGCCGCGTCCAGTGACTTTGCCGCCGATTGACAGCGCTCGGCATCCGGTACGCACCGGCCATGATGCCGCTTTGCAACAGCACGGCAGGCCGTGGCAGTCTCGCGGCCCGCGGATCGTCAGCCGGATCGGAGCACTATGAGCGCAGCGATGATGAAAGCCTGGAGCTGGCACAGCTTCGGCTCACTGGATGGACTGCAGCTGGAATCGCGGCCCATGCCACGGCCCGGACCCGGTGAAGTGCTGGTGCGCCTGCGCGCCAACTCGATCAACCAGCGTGACCTGATGGCGGCCCGCGGGGCATTGCCGCGCAACGGCCAGAGCAAGGTCGTGCCGCTCTGCGACGGTGCGGGCGAGGTCGTCGAGGTGGGCGAGGGTGTGCTCAGCATCGGTGTTGGCGAGCGTGTGATCGGCACCTTCTTCCAGCGCTGGCTCGCCGGCGCCTTGCAGCGCGAAAACACCGGGACGACGCTGGGCAGCGATGTCGACGGCCTGCTGCGCGAATATGCGGTGCTACCTGAAACCGGCGTGCTGCGCTTCCCGGCGCATCTGAGCTACGCCGAAGCCGCGACGCTGCCCTGCGCGGCGGTCACGGCCTGGTCGGCGCTGTTCACGAAGTGCGCGCTGCAGCCCGGCGAGACCGTGCTGACGCTCGGCAGCGGCGGCGTGTCGCTGTTCGCCTTGCAGTTGGCCAGGGCGGCCGGTGCGCGCGTGATCGTGACTACTTCGAGCGACGAGCGCGGCGAACGCCTCAGGCAGCTCGGCGCAGACGGCGTGGTCAACTATCGGAACGCGGACTGGCCGCAGCAGGTGCGTGCGCTGAGTGGCGGCAACGGTGTGGACGTGGTGGTCGAGAACGGCGGCGGTGGCACCTATGTGCAGTCGCTGACGGCCGCGGCCTGGCATGCGCGCATCGCCATCGTCGGGCTCATCACCGGCTTCACCGATCCCGGCGGCAGCCTGATGCCGATTCTGCTGAACGATCTTACGGTGCGCGCCGTACAGGTCGGCAGCCGCACCGACACCGAGAACCTGCTGCGATTTATCGGGACTGCGCAGCTGCGGCCCCTCATCGACAGCCGCTTTGGTTTCGATGACGCGCCGGCAGCGTATCGCCGTCTCGACAGCGGCGAGGCTTTCGGCAAGGTGGTCATCGAGCACGATGCGTAGTGATGCAGAACGTAGGGCGGGAGCATCCCGCCTTCCGCGTGGTGCAGAGGCGCGCAAGGCGGGATGCTCCCGCCCTACACGGGCTAGTCACACCCTTACATCAAAGGCTGTAACGCCAACGGATCGAGTTGAACCGCGCGTGCAGCTGCGCCGCTCTTTCTTGCCGCGACACTTTGACGCTGTCTGCGGGCAGTGCCTCGGCGAGCGCAGCGCGCTTGACCAGACGCGTGCGGAACACGGTCGATGCCTGGCTCAGCAGGCAGCGATAAGTCAGGTTGCCGCGCATGAAGCCCTGCGTGTCCAGCCAGTTGTGATAGCCGCAGTCGTCGTGGCTGAGGATCAGCCGGATCTTGCCGTCGCTGTCGACCGTGCTGCGGCTCGGCGTGTAGCTCACGGGGCGATACAGGTAGTCCATGCTGTTGAAGAACACGCCATTGTTCGAGACCATCCAGAAGCCCTCGTGGCTTTCGAACTCGACGATCAGCGCTTCATCGGCCGCGAGTTGCCAGCACAGGTGCGCGATGGAGCGGCCGCGCCTGACGTCGGCGCCATCGACGCCGGCCGTGCCTGGAAACCGGTTGACGTTCACCGGATCGACCACCGGAGCGCCGTATCGGTAGGGATGATCCGGCCAGTCGTTCATCAAGCCGGTGACAAAGTGCCCGGCCCAGTTCATCGCGGCGATCATCGTCTGCGGTGTCGGCAGTGGTCGCGGCTCCTCCATGTCGATGCGCTCGATGCGCATCTGCGCCGGCAACTCGTCCCAGCGATCGAAGCCCTGGCGCAGAAACAGCTTGCGCGATCCCGGCGTGGTTGGCAGCCAGTTGGGCCCGCGCTGCGGTCCGCCGATGTAAAGCTCAAAGCTGCCGTCTGCGTCGGCCTGCAACTGATGGCCGAACAGATTGGCTTCGGGAATGTCGCCGAAAGGCTCGTGCAGGCTTGGGATGTCGGTGCCCGGCTGCATCGAAGGCCGCGGTCCTTGCACGGTGAAATTCAGAAAGCGCGCGGTGCCCTTGTTGCCGCTGATCTTGTAGACCGATTCGCCGTCGATCCAGGCTTGCAGATACACGAAGTCCGCGGCGTCGCCGCCGAGCTTGCGGTTCGGTGCGCAGAAGGCATGCAGTGCGGGATACTTCGTATCCTTGGTTTCCAGCGCCAGATCGAAGGCCTGGCCGAGATTCTGCGTCAGGAAGCGGAAGGCGTCCGCGCGATGCAGCGGTGTCGCCGGGTTTTCATCCTTGAACACGCGCTCGCCGGCCTGCTGCAACTGCGAGCAGAACTGCTGCCAGGCGCTGCGCAGCGCGGCGTCGTCGGGGCTGGCTCCGAAACTCATCGATCTGCTCCCATGTTGATCTTCATGCGCCCAGCGATCGCAGCATCCTGCCGAGTTCCCCGGCTGCACGCGCAACCGCCGGTACGCGCCCTTCATGGTCGATTCGCGGTCCCAGCAGTTCCAGATCGAAGGCGCCCGCATAACCGGCCGCCAGCACCCATTCGAGCAGGCGCCACAGCGGAATCACGCCGTCGCCCGGAACCGCGCGCGAAGGCAGCGCGCGATCACCATAGACGTAGTCGCTGACCTGGATGATGTCGCAGCGCGGAATCGCGCGCATCATCGTTTCGCGCAGGCCGGCCTCAGTCCAGCAGGCGAAAAAATCGATGCAGACGCCCAGGTCCGCCATCTCGGCCAGTGCGAGCGTATCGCGCAGCGAGTGGACGATATGCAGATCGGCGTGCAGCACGGACGCGGGTTCGATCAGCAGCGACACGCCCGCGGCTTTCGCCTGCGCGGCGCAGGGTGCGACGGCGCCGCAGAAGGCTGCGGCCGCCTGCTCCCAGGTCAACGAGCCGTGCCCGCCGGTGAGCAGGTAGATAGAGCGTGCGTCGATCTGCCGCGCGATCTCGATCAGCTGCGTGAGCTGTGCACGCGGCTGTTGCCAGCTCGTCTCCTCAGGCGACAGATGTTGGCCCGGCATGAACACATGCGTAATGGTCTCCACGCGATAGCCGCCGCTGCTCAGAACCTGTTGTACCGCCGATAGCGGTTCCGTCAGCAATGTAGGGCTGACGAAGCTGACCCGCCGCGGCGCCAGTTCGCGCCAGTAGCCGGCCAACTGCGCCAGGCCCGCGTCGGGAAAGCAGGTCTGACCAGCCGATATTCGCTCGTGCATGCAGTGCTCCGTTTATGCGCGAAACGATACGCTAGTGGCGCTTCTCGATCTCGATCCCGAAGCGCTCGCGGAACGGCGCGAACTCACGATGCAACTCGTCGATGTCCACGCCGATGAGGTCTGCCGAATAGCTGAACTTGCCGTAGCGATCACCGCGGTTGTTCTTGAGGTAATGGCGCATCGCGGCCTCAGCGTCATCGGTCCAGGCCACGCCGCTGCGCTCGTAGAAGCGCCGGATCGTGCCGACCGGGTCGGCGGTGAAGTCGGTATAGCGCACGTGGTGGATGCGCGGGTCGTGGAGCATCGTCGCGCTCATCATCGCGGCCATGCCGGCACGGGCGTCGGCCAGCTGCATCGCAGCCTGCTCTTTCAGATCGACGTGGCCGACCATGCCCTCTGCCAGCTCCGCCGCCATCATGATGCGCGAGGCGATCACCTGTACCGGGTCGCGATGCGTCCAGATCATGTTGGCGTCCGGATAGGTGTCGAACATCGCCTCCAGGCGCCCGCCGTGGAAGCCCTTCAGCACCCAGTATTTCTTAGGCCTTGCGTACTGGAACTGCTGCAGCATCATCTTGTGAATCTGGTACTGCGCGCGCGGGTCCAGCGGCAGACCGCCGATCTTCATGCCCATCGGCACGCGCCACCAGGCAGTCGGTGTCATCATGCGGAAGTCGAGCGCCCAGGTGCGCTCGTCTTCGGGCAGGCCGTCACCGAGCATGTCGTTGTACGGGTGGCTGACCAGCCATTTCGGAATCTTGGTGTTGATATCGCGCCAGTCCGCATCGGCCTTTGCCTGGCGTGGATCGTCGTCGGCGGACAGGCCCGGTGGCGGCGAGGGATACATGACCTCCCAGAAGCGCAACGAGCGCGCATTTGGATCGACCGACATCAGCGCGTGCAGCAGCGTGGTCCCCGAGCGCGGCTGGCCGGTCGCGAACAGCGGCTTGACGATCTTCTCCTGGCTGATCGGATAACGCTTGCGATCTCCGAACAGCTGCAGGCGCGAAACGAGCAGCCAGTGGCAGGCGGCGGCCCCGGCGCGCTGGCCGGTTTCGTCCATGCCGAGGCTGTTCAGATGATCGACGGCTTTGCCGAAGCGGGTCTTGAAGCTGGCGTCGTCGCCGTAGTCGGACAGGCCGGCCTCGGCCTCGGCCGTTGCGAGCAGTGCCGCCGTGTCGAGAATCTTGCTCTGGCTCACGCGATGTCTCCACACAGACGCATCAGCTCATCCTCGGCTTCGCGCACCTTCTGTGCGGAACTCGCGGCATACGACAGGCCGGCCATGCCGCCGTAGTCCATGATTTTCGGCACACGCAGCCCGGCGTCGACGTAGCCCTTGATGATGCGTGCGACTTGTTTGGGCGTGCCGTGCGGTGTGATCGCGAGCAGCATTTCAGGCCGTGTTCTGCTGAGCATGTCCAGGATGCGTTCGCGCGGCAGCACGCCGGGCTCGATGTCCTGATAGCCGCGCCAGTTCTCCCCGAGCGGATGCTCGAAACCATGCGTCTTCAGAAGCCCGGCCGGGAACTGCATGATCAGCGACTTGACCAGCGGCGTGTCGAGGATCTTCGCCAGCTCCGCGTCGTCTCCGAGAAAGCAGATCTGGATGTAGGCCGGCACGATCGCGGCAGGATCGCGCCCTGCGCGCTCGGCGGAGTTGCGCACCGCCTGCAACTTGGCGGAGAAGTCCTCGGGTGTCCAGGCACCAGCCGGCCACCAGCCATCCGCGTAACGGCCGGCAATCTCGAGCATGCGCGGGCCGCTGGCACCGACCCAGATGCGCGGGAACTTGCCCTGATACGGCTCGGTATCCATGCGCGCGTGATGCAGCTTGAAGACCTGGCCTTCGAAGTCCACCGGGCCATCGCTGTCCCACAGCAGGCGAATGACTTTCAGCGCTTCTTCGAAGCGGCCCACAGGCTTGGAAAAGTCGAAGCCGTAGGGCACGGTGTTTTCGGTCTCGCCACTGCCCAGGCCCAGGATGAAGCGGCCCTTGGCGAGATGATCGATAGTCAGCGCGCTCTGTGCGAGCAGGGCCGGATGCCGCCGCACCGTATCGACAACACTGGTGGCCAGTGGAACGTTCTTGGTGAGTACCGCTGCGGCGGCGGCCACCGCCATGCCGTCGAGATGGCGATGCGGTGAAGGCGAAGCCGTTGCCAGATCGGTGAACTCCGGCGTCCAGATCGAGTCCGGCCAGAAGCTGACCATGTGATCGGGCAGCCAGATCGAGTGATAGCGGCCGCTGTCGAGGTCGGCGAGCCGCGCCGGTGACAGGTCCATGGGCAGGGTGGTGCGCAAAAACGCGGCGGGTTGAACTTTCATCGCGGTTTTCTCCTGGGGCCTTGCAGGTCGCCCTGGCCATCGGTATCGATGGATGGGCGACGCGGTATGCGCCGGACTATAACGCGGCGATACCGGAATTCGGTTTCCAGAGTTGGAAAAGCGAGCGGTTGGTGATGGCCAATCCGTCGTCGTTCCAGCGAACGCGCGAACACAGCGTGTAGGTTGGGGTGAGCGCAGCGAACCCCAACATCGGCGCGGCGTTGGCCCTGATCGGGCGGTGATCGTTGGGGTTCGCTGCGCTCACCCCAACCTACCCCCAACCCAACTTAGCTCCAAGCCCCTACCCGCGGTCTGCGCCCGTGCGTCTCCCCGGTCACATGCGCCGCAGCCGTGCATAGACGCTCCGCCAGCTGCAAGGCCTCGCCGCCGTCGAAATTGCCGGCAAAACCCGACATGGACATCGACAGCACCACCTCACCGCCAGCCGAGAACACCGGCGCCGAGATGTAGGCCAGCCGCAGCGATGCGTCGCGGTCCAGCGTCAGCAACTGGAACTCGTCCTTCGACAGATCGCCCAGCAAGCGGCGCATCTGTGCCCAATAATGCGCGTCGTGAAACTTGGCGGCGTGATCCCAGATCATCTGCCACACGGATTTCACCGCGGGGCCGTCGGCCGCCACAGCGAAGCCGCGCAGGCGGATCGTCTCCAGCGCGCTGCGCAGGTAAACGCGCATCTCCTCTCCGCGCGCGCCGGTGCCGGTTCCGCGTGCAAGGTAGGCTTCGATGCTGGCCGGCTCGGCCCAGGCGACATGGCCAAGCCCCAGCGGCGGAATGAAAGGGCGGCGCTCTCCCACATGGCGGATGCCCTGGTCGGCCGGCGTAGAGCCGGTCTTGGCCACCGAGATCAGCTCCTCGTCGAATACCACCGTGGCCACGCACTGCAAGCCCAGCTCTGCGGTCAACCGCGCCATCTCCCCGCGTGCCAGCTGCACGGCCGGGTGCCGTTCCAGCGCGGCCTGGCCGACGGCGACGAGCGTCAGTCCCAGCGAATAGGTCTTGTGCTTGGCGTGGCGGCTGAGATATCCGGCCTCCGTCAGCGACTTCAGCGCGCGATGCGTCGAGCCTGTGCTGATCGGCAGGTGATCGAGAACCTCGGACAGCGAGAAGGACTCGGTCGGATGCGCCGCGAAGAAGTTGATCAGGTCGATAATGCGATTGCTGGAGCCCTCACTCATGCACGTGGACTCCCGGTTTCGCAGCGCTTTAGGAATGATGGCGGCCCATACCGCAGATAGCGCGACCCGCCGCGCTATGCACAGAATAACAAGCCCGCAAGCCTGGATCGCAACAGCGCATCCCCCGCCATCGAAAGAAAGTACAGGCAAGCAGCCAATCAAGCCTCGATCCGGGGTTCACATGTTTCGAGGCCATGACGGCAGCTTGTGAATGTTTCGTTATCACGGCGACACGACGCTAACGCTCCCAGACCAGCAGCGCCATCGGGTAACTCACCACGATGGCGCCCTGCTCGGTGCGCGCGGCGAGCCCAAGGCGATCGTCACCGCTGTCGGCGTCGGCCTGGTACAGCGCACGCAGGCGCGGCCAGTCTTCCGGGTTCGGGAAAGAGCCCGCGAGTACCGGCTCCAGCGGCGTGGTGGAGACGTAGCGCTCGACCACGTGCTCGCTCAGTCCGGCTTGGGTGCCCAGCGCGCGCAGCTGGTCCAGCGTCAGTGCGCGCACATGCGACGGATCGCGCAGACGCTCGCTGGCATTGAAGGCCTCGGCCTTGTCGGCTGCCGGCGCCATGTCGGTCACGGCCACGCGTCCGCCCGGTGCGCAGACGCGCGCCATCTCACGCACGACCGCGGCGGGATCGGCCACGTGATGCAGGCTCGCGCTCGTCACCACCAGCGTGAAGCGGCCGCTGTCGAACGGCAGCGGCAGCGCGTCGCCGATCTGGAAGTGGGCGTTGCGCACGCCGCTTGCTGCCTGCTGGCGTTGCGCCTCGGCAATCATGTTCGGCGTCAGGTCGATGCCGACGGTCTCGGCCACGAGCGGCGCCAGCGCCAGCGTGATCTTGCCCGGGCCGCAGGCGACGTCGAGCACGCGGTCACCGGGCTGCGGTTGCAGGGCTGCGATCAGGCGCAGCAGGCGCTGGTCGCGCGCGGCTCCGCGGACGAGCTGGGCATAGAGCGGAGCCTGGCGCTCGAACTGATCCAGAACAGCGGTCTTCTGCGCTTCGTGATCTCGCATGGTGTTCTCCTTTTCCTGCAGGCCAGCATGGCGCTAGCCTGTTCGGCATGCGCGCTTCCGACGGCCAAAATCACCCTCCTGGCGGCCATGCCTTGCCGGTATCGCCGCTCCACCGCCTGCGCGCGGCGGACAGCAGCACGCGAGCGGGCGCGTATCAGAGCAGCGAGATGTCGGTCGACACCGGTTGGCACCACCACGATCTGCACCAGCTGATCTATGCCTTCGAGGGCCGCCTGGAGGTGGAGAGCCCGGCGGCGCGCTACCTGCTGGCGCCGCAGCTGATGGCCTGGATTCCGGCGGGCCTGTCGCATCGCACGCACATCCACTGGGTGCGGTCGGGTTCGGTGTTCTTCATGCCCGACATGGTCGAGGATGACGGCGGCCGCATTCGCATCCTGCGTGCCACCAGCTTCATGCGCGAAATGCTGCAGACGGCGATGCGCTGGCCGATCTACGCGCCCGAATTGCCGATGGGACGCTCGTACTTCGAGACCCTGGCCTACCTGTGCCGCGAGTGGCTGCAGGCCGAAACCTCGCTGCACCTGCCGACGACGCGAGACCCCAAGCTCGCAGCCGCGATGGCCTATACGCAGTCCTGTCTAGCCGATTCCAGCTTCGCCGAGGCCTGTCGGAAACGCTCAGGACCTCGTTTCGCAATTGCGTCCCGCAATCGACGTCATCTGCGCTTTGCATAGTCACCACTCCTGAGCGAAGCTCAATGACTCGTTTTGCGGCAGTGCTGCGAGTCGGAGCCAACGGGGCCTATTCACCAGGTGGCATTGAACTGCTCGGGCAAAGCCGATCGGTAACTACAGAGTTGAACATCCAATGAGCAACAACGAATTCGCAGATCGGTATGGTCCCGTGGCACTGGTCACGGGCGCTTCCTCCGGTATCGGCCGGTCATTCGCCGAAGTGCTGGCCGCCAAGGGACTGGACGTGGTCGTGGTGGCACGCCGGGCGCAGCGGCTGCATGAGCTGGCCGCGCGTCTGGAGCCGCAGTACGGCGTCAAGCTCACCGTGCTGGAGGCCGATCTTTCGGATGCTGCCGCGGCGCAGCAGATTGTGAATGCCACGGCCTCTCTGGATATAGGCCTGCTGGTGAGCAACGCCGGCTATGGTTTCAAGGGCCACTACGATAGCGCCGATCCCAAGGCGATGGCCGAGGTGCTGATGGTGAACTGCAACACGCCAATGCTGCTGGCTCGCGGCTTCGTTCCGCGGCTGCGTCAACGAGGCCGGGGCGGCATCCTCTTCACGAGTTCGGTCGAAGGCTTTCTCGGCGGCCCTTACTCCACGGTTTATGCGGCGACCAAGGGATTCATGAACAGCCTCGGCGAGGGGCTCTGGGGCGAGCTGACACCGGAGGGTATCAGCGTGCTGACGCTGTGCCCCGGCGCGACCGATACCGAGGCTGCGCGCAATCAGGGCATCGATCCCTCGACGCTGCGCAACGTGATGTCGCCGGACGATGTGGCCAGCCTCGCGCTAGACAACTTCGACAATGGCCCGACGTACATCCCGAGCGAGCACTACCGGGCGAGTTTCGCCCATCTGCTGTCGATGCCACGCCGGGATGCGTTGATGGCGATGGCCAAGGCGATGAAGCCAGCCTCTGCCAAGACCTGATCCGGCGCCGCATCAACGGGGCATTGGACTCGCTGCGCGAGATTCACGTTAATGGAATCGGAGCCTCGTCTAATGGACAGAGTCGGTATCGAATTTCTCAGCGTATTCAGTCTGCCGCCGGTGCAGTACGTCAATCTCGCAGCGGATCTGGGCTGCCACCACATCTCCACCGGCCTGACGACGGTGCCGGGCTACAACCCGCACGCTTATCCGGCGTGGTCACTGCGTGAGGATCGCGCGCTGAGGCAGGAGATGATCGCCGTGATGCGCGACCGCGGCGTGTCGATTTCGCTGGGCGAAGGCTTCTCGATCCGTCCGAACATGGATGTGCGCGAGCGCGCGGCCGACCTGGCGCTGATGTGCGAGCTGGGGGTCAGGCGCATCAATGCCGTCGCCATCGATCCGGATCGCGCGCGCAGCTTCGACCAGCTCGCGGTGCTGGCCGAGATGGCGGCAGCCTGCGACGTCGAAACGACGATGGAATTCGGCCCGGGAATGACCGTGGGCGACCTTGCCACCGCAGTGGCGGCGGTGCGCCACGTCGGGCGGCCGGATTTCCGGCTGCTGATCGATACGATGCACCTGTGCCGTTCGGGCTCGGGAGCGGCCGACCTCGCGGCGCTAGCTCCGGCGATGATCGGTTATGTGCAGCTGTGCGATGTGCCGCTGGTGTCAAAGCACTCCAGCTACATGGAAGAGGCGATGGGCGCGCGAATGGTGCCAGGCACCGGCGAACTGCCGCTGCGCGACATTCTCGCCGCGCTGCCGCGTCAGCTGGTGGTCAGCCTCGAAGTTCCGCAGCTGGCGCTGGCGGAGGCCGGCGTGGGTCCGTACGAGCGCCTCGGCCGATGCGTCAAAGCGGCGCGCGGTCTGCTGACCCAGCTCGATGTCCAATAACCGCGAACAGGTCATTGCCATGAAGAATGTTGAGCCGAAGCGGCGGGTGCTGACAGCTGTCGTGCTGCTTTGCTGCGCGCAATCCTTGGCGGCCGAGGATGGCCCGCCGCCGCCCGCCGCGGAGATCAAGCTGCCGGCTGTCGCCGGCTGGAACGAGTTCGTCGACGGCCTGCGTGGCCTGCCCGAGCGCATGCTGGCGAAGCTGCCCGAGTCCATGCGCAACGATCCGCAGGTGCAGCAGGAAGTCGGCCGGCTGATGCTGGAATCACTGGCCTCCTCAACGCTCGACGCCATCGGCGGCGATGGCGATTTCCCGTCGTTCCTGCCGGTGATCGGGCAACTGATGAACATCGGCCAGCCGAATGCCGACACGGTGTACCGCAGCGCGCGCATCACGCCCGGCGGCAGCTACCGCATGCGCGGGCAGCGCGGCAGCCTGCGCATGCTCGTCATCGCCGAAACCGGGCCTTCACCCGGCGAGCCGGGCTTCGATCCCGCGCACGCGCGAGCGCCGCGCAGCACGCACGATCTCAACGCGCTCGAGCTCGATGCTCAGGGCCGCTTCGATGTGCTGCTGAGTCCGCAGCGGCCCGATGCTTATGCGGGCGACTGGTGGCCGCTGTCGCCGACGACGGACAAGCTGTTGCTGCGCATGGTCAGCAGCGACTGGAGCCGCGAGCGCGATCCGACGATCGCCATCGAACGCGTCGATAAGCCGATGGACAAGCCGCGACGCAGCGCGGCCGAGCTCGAACAGCGTCTGCGCCGGCTGCCGAATGCAGCCGCGTTCATGGCCCTTCTGTTCGCCGACCATGTCGAGCAATTGCGCAAAGAGGGCTATGTCAACAAGCTCAAGGTATTCGATACCTCGCAGATCGGCGGCCTCGCCAACCAGTTCTACTACGAAGGCGCCTACGATCTGCGCGACGATGAGGCGCTGATCGTGGAGGCCACGGTGCCTGCGCATTGCTTGTACCGCTCGATCATCCTGACCAACGAGATCTACGAAACCATCGACTGGTACAACAATCACAGCAGCCTCAACGATACCCAGGCCGCCGCTGATGCGGACGGTGTGCTGCGCGTGGTGGTCTCGGCGAAAGACCCTGGCGTGCCGAACTGGCTCGACACGGCGGGCTATCCGCGCGGCGTCATACAGGGACGTTGGACCGAGTGCGACTCGAAGCCGGTGCCCAGTGTGCGCAAGCTCGCGTTTTCCAAGCTGCGCAAAGCCTTGCCGCGCGATACTGCGACGGTTACCGCGGAGCAGCGCGAACGCGTGATTCGCGAGCGCCGCATCCAGTTGCAGCAGTGGCCGCTGTGGTGATGCGCGCGCCGCTCAACGAAACAGGAGCCACACCGATCGTGCCCAATACCATGAAGGCCTATCACTTCGAGGCGTTCAACGATGCGCTGGCGAGCCTGCGACTGCGCGAAGACCCGATGCCATCGCCGGGCATGGGCCAGGTCGTCGTGCGGATGCGGGCGACCTCGCTGAATTATCGCGACCTGCTGGCGGCTTCGGGACAGCTGCCCGGCATCAAGCCAGGCCTGATCCCGCTGTCCGATGGCGCGGGTGAAGTCGTCGCCGTCGGCGAGGCGGTCTATCGCGTCAGGCCGGGTGATCGGGTCGTGGCGGCGTTCAACCCGACCTGGATTTCGGGCCGGCCCGAAGTCGAGTTCATGCGCGCCATGCTGGGCGGCACTGTGGATGGCGTGCTCGCCGAGTACGTGATGCTGGATCAGCAGGGGCTCGAGCGCCTGCCTGACGGTCTGAGCTTCCAGGAAGGCGCGACGCTTCCTTGCGCGGCCGTCACCGCCTGGTCGGCTCTGCACTGCGGCCTGCCGCTGCTCGCCGGCCAAACCGTGCTGGTGCAGGGTACCGGCGGCGTGTCGATCTTCGCGCTGCAGCTGGCGAAGTCTTTCGGCTGCCGCGTGATCGCGACGACCTCGTCGGCAGAAAAAGCCGGGCGATTGCGCCAGCTCGGTGCCGACGAAGTCGTCAACTACGCGCAGGTTCCCGAATGGGGAGCGGCCGTGCGCGAGCTGACCGGCGGACGCGGTGTCGATCGCGTCGTCGAGGTCGGCGGTCCCGGAACGCTGGAGCAGTCGATCGGCTGCACCGCGTTCAATGCGCAGATTGCGCTGGTGGGTTTTGTCGGGGGCCTCGGCGCGCAGATCAACCCGCGCCTGCTGATGCGCGGCGGGCTATCGACGCACTCCATCGCGGTCGGCAGCCGGACGGACCTCGCCAAGCTCCTCGCCGCGGCCGAAGCCACGCAGCTGCGGCCGGTGATCGATCGCGTCTTTGCGTTTTCGCAGGCCCCCGACGCCTATCGGCACCTGCAAAGTCGCCGACATTTCGGCAAAGTAGTCATCAATGTCGATTAATATGGGTATCGATTGATAGAGTCGACACCTGAAACGTATCAATAGTGAAGGAGGAACGATGTCTCTGAAGGGCAAGACGGCAGTCGTCACCGGCGGCGGAAGCGGAATCGGGCGCGCCTGCGCAGTGCAGCTGGCGCGCGACGGCGCCGCCATTGCGGTGTGGGATCTGAATGGTGACGCCGCCGCCGAGACGGTGAGCCTGATCGAGGCCGAAGGCAACAAGGCGAAGGCCTACACCGGCGACGCCTCGGCCCCGGACAGCATCGCCAGCATCCTGGTCCGTATCCGCGCCGAACTGGGCCCGGTGCTGGTGCTGGTCAACAACGCCGGCATCACCGGCTTCGTGGCCTTCCTGGATATCACGCCGGAAGCTCTGGAGCGGATGTATCGCATCAACCTGATGGGCCCGTTCTTCATGACCCAGGCCGTCATTTCCGACATGCTGGCGGCCGGCTGGGGCCGTATCGTCAATATCTCCTCATCTTCAGCGCAGACCGGTGCCAAGGGCATGACGCATTATTCGTCGTCCAAGGGCGGCGTCATCGCGCTGACGAAGTCGCTGGCGGCGGAGTTCGCGGATCGCGGCATCACTGTCAACAACATCCCGCCGGGTTTCATCGACACACCGATGCTGCGCGGATCGCCGGTCAACCTCGATGCCACGGCCGCGACTTCGCCGATGAAGCGCGCCGGCCGGCCTGAAGACATGGCCGCTGCCTGCTCATTCCTCGCGTCCGACGCCGCCGGCTACATCACCGGCCAGACACTCGGCGTCAACGGCGGCCGCGTCATCTACTGAAGCATGTGCGTAGGGCGGGAGCATCCCGCCTTTCGCGTGGTGCAGGCGCGCAAGGCGGGATGCGCTGCGCTCCTCCCGCCTACCCCTTCAACAAGCCGGTAGAAGCTGCTTAGCGGCGCCCTTACAGGATCGGCACGCCGGTCTTTTGCCGCAGCTCATTGAGGCTCACATCCGGCGCGAGTTCCACCAGCTTGATGCCGCCGTCGGTCACATCCAGCACGCCCAGCTCGGTGATGATGCGGTCGACCGCGCCGACGCCGGTCAGCGGCGGCGTGCGTTGGGGCAGGATCTTGAACTCGCCGCCCATACCCTTGACCATTTTGTCGGGCACCATCCAGTTGGCGAGATCGCCTTTTTCTGACACCTGCATCGCGCCGAGAATGGACAGGTTGATGTGGCCGCCGCGGATCATCGCGAACGAATCGGCGCTGGAGAAGAAGGCGCTGCCGGGCACGGTGGTGATGGTCTGCTTGCCGGCGTTGATCAGGTCGGCGTCGATGCTCGCCCCGGTCGGGAACGGGCCGATGCCGAGCAGGCCGTTCTCGGACTGCAGCCAAACGTCCATGCCCTGCGGAATGTAGTTGGCGACGAGCGTCGGCAGACCGATGCCGAGGTTGACGTAGTAGCCGTCCTGCAGTTCGCGGGCGGCGCGCTGGGCCATCTGTTCGCGGGTCCAGGCCATGGTTACCTGCTCACGGTGCGCTGCTCGATGCGCTTCTCGGGGTGGGGGTTGTGCACCAGGCGTTTGACGTAGATGCCGGGCGTATGAATCTGGTCCGGATCGAGCTCGCCGAGCTCCACCACTTCTTCCACTTCGGCGACACATATCGGCGCAGCAGCGGCGACCATGGGATTGAAGTTGCGCGCGGTCATGCGGTAGACCAGGTTGCCGGCGGTGTCGGCCTTCCAGGCCTTGACCAGGGACACGTCGGCTTTCAGTGAACGCTCCATCACATACCACTCACCGTCGAACTCCTGCGTCGGCTTGCCCTCTGCGACGATGGTGCCGTAGCCGGTCCTGGTGAAGAAGGCCGGTATGCCGGCGCCGCCGGCCCGCAGTTTCTCGGCGAGATTGCCCTGCGGCGTGAACTCCAGCTCCAGCTCGCCGGCCAGGTACTGGCGCTCGAACTCCTTGTTCTCGCCGACATAGGAGGAGATCATCTTGCGGATCTGCCGTGTGGTTGGCAGTTGGCCCAGGCCAAAGCCATCGATGCCGTCGCGGATGATGCCCTCCAGCGCGGACTCGGCGCTGGCATACAGCTTGTTCATGAGCTTGCTCCTGAAGAGCTGACTGCGACGCTGCGTCGGCGGCGCTCTAGAAATCGGTTGAATTTTCGACCACTAATGGTCAACCATGTTGATGATCGCGGTGGCCGGACGGCGCGGTCAAGCGAGACCGGGCCAAACGCGCCTGGCTCGAACCTGGCCTGGGGGCAGTGCCTGCCGGCCGATCAGAATGGCAACGATGTCGTACGGTACATCGAGGAGATCATCAGAATGTCGGTGCAAAGTGGACGCAATACCGCTGCAAGCCCGTACCGCCTCGCCGAGGGTTGGCGCCTGGAACGACTCACTCCTGCCAGCCGCCTGTTCGGCGCCAACGGCCTGCGCACCGGTGCGGATGGGCGTATCTACGTGGCGCAGGTGTCGGGCAGCCAGATCAGCGCGATCGACGTCGATACCGGCGCAATCGAGACGATCAGCCCGATGGGTGGCGAGATCGTCGCGCCCGACGACCTGGTGTTCGACGACGAAGGCAACCTGTACGCCACCGAAATCACCGAAGGGCGCGTCAGCATGCGCGCGCCCAACGGCACGACCAGGGTGATCTACGGCGACATCCCGCTGGCCAATCCCATCACCTTCCACCAGGGGCGGCTGATTGCCGGCGAGTTGCGCATGGGCGGACGGATCATGGAACTGGACCGCAACGGCGGGGCGCCGCGCGTCATTTTCGACCAGGTTCCGATGGCGAATGCTTTCGATGTGGGGCCGGACGGCAAACTCTATTTCCCGGCGCAGGCCGCGAACGAAATCTGGCGCATCAGTCTGGACGGCGGCGAGCCCGAAGTTGTCGCCAAGGATCTCGGCGTACCGGACTCGGTGAAGTTTCATCCCGACGGTTACATCGTCTCGACCCAGGTGCACAGCGGTCAGGTGCTGCGCATCGATCCGCGCACCGGCGACCGCAGCGTTCTGGCCAATCTGACGCAGGGCCTCGACAACGTGACCTTCGTCGGCAAGCGCAGCTTCGTGTCGAACATCTCGGGCTACATCGTCGAAATCCTCGACGGCGGCAAGACCCGTGATCTGGTCCCCGACGGCTTCAACTGGCCGCTCGGTCTGGCCATCGACGAGACCGGTCTGATCTACGTCGCTGATGGCCCGTTCTCCTACACGCTGCGGCCGGGCGAAGAACGCAAGCTGATCGGCATGCTGTTCACGCCGGGTTATCCGGGATATGCACGCGGCGTGGCCGCTGCGGGGCCGGGCGAATTCATCATCACCACCGCCAACGGCGATGTTGCGCGTTACTGGCCCGGGCAGGCGAAGAGCGAAATGCTCGCGAGCGGTTTCAACCAGCTCTACGGCGTGGCGGTTGCGGCCAAGGGAGGCATCGTCTTCGCCGAGCAGGGCGGCGGACGTGTGCTGTCGGTGCAGTCGGGCAATGTCGAAACGCTCGCCACCGGCCTCAAGCTGCCCTCAGGCGTGGCGGTGGGCCCTGATGGCAGCTGTTATGTCTCGGAGTCCGCCGGTGGGCGTGTCGCCAAGCTGTCCGGCGGCAAGGCCGAAACGGTGCTGGACGGGCTGCAGAAGCCCCAGGGCATCCTCGTGCGCGGCAAGCTGCTCTATGTCGTTGATACGGGCTCCAAGCAGCTGATCGAATACGATCTGGCCAGCGGAGTACGCCGCAGCATCGCGTCCGAGCTGCCGGTCGGTGCTCCGCCCGGCGTGACGCCGAAATTCCTCGGCCCGATCGGAACCCTGTCCGGACCGATGGGTCCGTTCGCGGGCATCGCCGCCGGGGCGGACGGCACGCTCTACGTCTCCGCTGATGCTGAAGGCAGCGTGCTGGCGATCCGCCCCGCCTGTTGAACAACTCCGTTGAACACTTATCCGGCCGCTTGATGGGCTTCGTGTTGACTTATTTCGGTTCAAAGGACCAATATCGGAACGCTCAATGGCGAGCGGCCTGCACGCTGACGGCTCTGTCCGATCGCTACCGGGCGTCCGGTTTGACGCTGGTGCCGAGCGCCGCGCAGGGTCAGCCACGCAAGCCCTGTTCTCGGACACATTTGCAAACCAGTCCAGCTCGTTTGCGTTCAAGGCTGGCTTACAGGATTCGGAGGATGTTGTGAACAAGCCTGTCGACATCACAAAAAATATTGAAGAGCGGTCCGAGCCGGTCACGATCGGCGTCGAAGCCTATATTTCCGCGGACTATGCCCGGGCAGAGCGCGACAAACTCTGGCGCAAGGTCTGGCTGCAGGCCGGCCGCGTCGAAGAAATCCCCGAGGTGGGTAGTTTTCTCAGCTACGACATCCTCGACGATTCGATCGTAATCGTCCGCACGGCGGCCGATCAGATCAAGGCATACCACAACGTCTGCTCGCATCGGGGTCGCAAGCTCGTGGACACCCCGGCGGACGCCAAGAGCGCCTGCGGCCGCAAGAAATCCTTCGTCTGCCCCTTCCACGGCTGGACCTTCAACCTCGATGGCGAGTGCACGCGTATTCGTGAGAAGGACGACTGGCAGGGTGCCTTGACGCCCGAAAACACGCATCTGTCCGAGGTCAAGGTCGACACCTGGGGCGGCTGGGTCTGGATCAACATGGATCCGAACTGCGAGCCTCTGCATGACTATCTCGAACCGGCTGCGGGCATGCTCGATCCCTTCCAACTGGAGAACATGCGCGTCAGATGGCGCCGCTGGGTGATCTTCGACTGCAACTGGAAAGTCGCGGCGGAGGCGTTCGACGAGATCTATCACGTCGATATCACGCATCCGGAATTCGTGCAGTTCGGCCAGTTTCAGGGCTGGGCCAGGGCGCAGGGCAAGCACAGCAACATCGGCTATGACGCGCCCAATAACATGGATGCGAATCAGCAGGCGAAGCTGCGCGTCGGCACCGGCGGCGATGCGCGCGTGTCGACGAAGAATATGCAGGAGTTCACCTGGGAGCAGGTCAACACCAATACCACGCTGACGCTGGTGGATGCGGCGCGGCGTCTGGTCGATGAGCTGCCGGAAGGCACGCCGCCCGGCGAGGTTCTGAAGCACTGGCTGGAGTCGGCCAAGGCCGCGGACGTCGCGCGCGGCGTGATCTGGCCGACCGTCGATCCCGCGCATGTCGGCAAGAGCGGCACCGCCTGGCAGATTTTCCCCAACTTCCAGATCGGGCACGCCGTCAACAACGCTCTTTGCTACAACTTCAAGCCTTACGGCTACGACCCCAACAAGTGCATCTTCGAAGTCGCAGTCTACGAACTGTTTCCGAAGGGCGAGGAGCCGGAGACGGAGTGGGAGTACACGCCGGTGGGCGACCCGAGATGGCGCAGCGTGCTGCCGCAGGATTTCGCCAACATGGCGGCGGTGCAGCAGGGTATGAAGTCGCTCGGTTTCAGCGGCACCAAACCCAATCCATATCGGGAGCGTGCCATCGTCAACCTTCACAGCAACCTGGCGCAGTACATCGGTACAGGCGCGCCCAAGAAGCTTGAGTGAAAAATGGGCCGTGTGACGGCCTGGGGCTGACACGCGGCAAATACGCAATGGATGCCGATGCGTTCAAAACTGGACGCGGAGCTGCATGCCGCATCGAAAACTGGAGCATTTGGCAATGACGTTCACAACCCGCGATCTCAGGCCTCGTATCGCGACCGAAATCCGGTCGGACAAGGCAACGCTGCTCAGCGGCGTCCATGCATCGAAAATCCGCGAGCTGCTCGATCAGCGAGGAGTTCTGGTTTTCCCCCAAGTCGGCTTTACCGATGAGGAGCAGATCGTTTTCACGCAGACGCTCGGCAGCTTCGCGCCGGAAATGCGCGGCGAGAAAATCTACAAGGTCACGCTGGATACCAAGGCCAACGAGCTGGCCGACTATCTCAAGGGCTCGCTGTACTGGCACATCGACGGCACCATGAACGAGGTGCCGATTCTCGCCTCGCTGCTGTCGAGCAAGGTGCTGCCTTCCAACGGCGGCGGCGATACCGAGTTCTGCAACACCTACGCCGCCTACGATGATTTTCCGGAGACGGAAAAGCAGCTGCTTGAAAAGCTGCGGGTGATGCATTCGGCGTGGAACACGCTGTTCTACTACGACCCGGAACCGAGCATCGAAACGCTGCGCGGCATGATGCGGATCGGCGACCGTGAGTTGCCGCTGGTGTGGAAGCACCGCTCGGGGCGCAAGTCGCTGGTCATCGGCTGCACCGCGCGTCACGTCGTCGACATGGACTTCAAGAAGAGCGTCGAGCTGCTGGTGCAGCTGCGCGATTGGGCGACCCGGCCGCAATTCGTCTACCGCCACGTCTGGTCGGTCGGCGACCTGGTGATCTGGGACAACACCGGCACGATGCATCGTGCGACGCCCTACGATCCGAACTCCGGTCGCATGCTGCACCGGACCAAGCTGGAAGGCGAAGAGGCATTCGCTTAGTCCGCGGCGTTTCCAAAACTGTGTTGGGGGAAGGGAAGATGGGTGCAACTAACAACGCGGCGGCCGAATGGCGTCGTTTCTGGTTTCTGCCGCTCGTCGCAGCGCTCGGCTACGCGACTTCTGTACTGCACGTCTATTCGATCGGCCCGTTCATCGCGCCCTTGCATCAGGAGTTCGGTTGGTCCCGCGCGCAAATCTCTGCGGGAATCACCGTCTCGGCCATCATCAGCGGCATCTTCTGCATTCCGATCGGCATGCTTGTCGATCGGATCGGGCCGCGTTTCGTCGGGCTCGTCGGCGTGCTGGTGATGGCGGCGGCGTTTGCGCTGCTCGGCACCGCGACGGGTCATACCTCGAACTGGCTGATGCTGTGGGCCGCGGTTGCCGTCGGAACGTTCTGGGTACAGGCGACCGTGTGGACCAGCGCGGTCGCGAGCCGCTTCGAAACCTCGCGGGGGCTCGCATTCGCGCTCACGCTTTCGGGCGCTTCGGTGGCCGCGACGGTTTTTCCGATGCTCGCGACCTGGTTGATCGGCTCTTACGGATGGCGCACGGCCTTTCCGGCGATGGCCGGCATCTGGGCGGCGCTGGTTTTCCCCTTGCTGTTCCTGTTCTTCCGCGGCGCCCGCGACCAGGGCCGCTTGCAGCGTGCGGCGGCCGCGAGTGTGGCGAGAGCTCGAGCGGGTGTGAGTTTCTCCGAGGGGCTGCGTTCGCCGGCCCTTTACAAGCTGCTGCTGGCTTCCGGCCTTTTCTCTTTTACCCTGATCGGCGCCCTTGTCCATTTCGTTCCGATCCTCACGGATGCTGGCGCCGTGCCGCTCAAGGCGGCGGGGATTGCTTCGCTGATCGGCATCTTCTCCATCGTCGGCCGGCTCGGCACCGGCGTACTGTTGGATCGGTTTCCCGGGCACCGGGTCGGCGCGCTCGCTTTCCTGATCCCGATCATCGCCTGTGCTCTGCTGCTGCTTGACGGTGCAAACCCGATCAGCCAGTCGGTCGCTGCTGCAGCCTTCGGACTTACCGTTGGTTCGGAGGTCGATGTCATCGCCTATCTCGCGGCGAAGCACTTCGGGCTCAAGAACTTCGGTGCCTTATACGGCGTGCTGCAAATGGCGCTGGCCTGCGGCACGGCTTTTGGCCCGCTCGCGGCGGGCACCGTGTTCGACCATTACGGCAGCTATGCGCCGTTCCTGATGCTGACCATCGCCCTGATGGCAGTGAGCGCCGTCGCGCTCTTCAGCCTCGGCCTGCCGCCGGTCCAAGCAGCGCCGGTCATCGCCGCCCATGCAGGCGTCCCGGATCAACGTGACGTATTATAGTTGCCCGTATAATGAGCATCATCGTTGATTATCAAAGTGCTTGAGGAGCGATTTATATGAGGTGTCAGCCTACACAGACGCCTGAGGACATCAACATTCCGGCACTGCGGGAGAAGTACCGCCAGGAGCGCGACAAGCGCGTTCGTGCCGACGGTCAGAAGCAGTACGTGCGGCCAACCGGGGATGCTGTCGGCAGTTATGCAGATGACCCCCACATGCCGGTGGCGCAGCGCGAGCCGATCTCGGAAGATCTCGACGTTCTGGTTCTCGGCGGCGGCTGGGGCGGGATCATGGCCGCCTATCACCTCACGAAGGCGGGCGTCAGCAACTTTCGCAACGTTGACACCGCAGGCGACTTCGGCGGGGTCTGGTACTGGAATCGCTATCCCGGCATCCAGTGCGACAACGAATCCTACTGTTACCTGCCGCTGCTGGAAGAGATGGGCTTCATGCCGTCGAAGAAGTTCGCCGACGGCTGGGAGATCCAGCAATACGCCAGGTCGATCGCCGAGAAATTCGGCTTTGCCGACAAGGCGCTGTTCCACACGCTGATCCACACGCTGCGCTGGGACGAGAAGATCAAGCGCTGGCGGGTGGGCACCCGTCGGGGCGACGACATTCGCGCCCGCTTCGTGATTCTGGCCTGCGGCGTGCTGAATATGCCGAAGCTGCCGAGCCTTGAGGGCATCGACCAGTTCAAAGGCAAGATTTTCCACAGCGCGCGCTGGGATTACGGCTACACCGGCGGCGGTTACGGCAATCCGGTGCTGGACAAGCTGGCCGACAAGCGCGTCGCGGTCGTGGGCACCGGAGCGACCGCCATTCAGGCTGTTCCCTATCTGGGCAAATACGCCGAGCAGCTTTACGTGGTTCAGCGCACGCCTTCAAGCGTCGACGAGCGGCCCAATCCTCCGACCAGCTCAGAATTCACGGAGTCACTGAAGCCGGGCTGGCAGAAGGAGCGTCAGGAGAATTTCCATCGGGCGGCGATGGAAGGGTTCCGGCCGGGCGAGCCGGATCTGATCTGCGACATCTGGACCGAGATCAGCCGGAACTTCCAGGCCGAGATGGAGGCCGAGGGCTGGCCGCAGCTGACCATGGAGCAATTCATGGCCAAGCGCGAAGTCATCGACTACCGCGTGATGGAGCGGCTGCGCCGCCGTGTCGAAGCCATGGTCCGGGACCCGGCAACGGCCGAATCCCTGAAGCCCTATTACCGCGCCCTGTGCAAGCGGCCGTTGTCCAGCGACGAGTTCTATCCGACCTTCAATCGCCCCAATGTTCAACTGGTCGACGTCTCCGAAACCAAGGGCGTGCAGCGCATGACCGAGAACGGCTTCATCGCCAACGGCAAGGAATATAAAGTCGACTGCATGATCTTCGCCAGCGGCTTCGAAGTGACCAGCGATCTGGAACGCCGCTGGGGTATGGACGTGGTCGAAGGCCGCGACGGCCGGTCGATCTACAAGCACTGGTCCGAAGGTCCGAAGACGCTGCACGGCACGATGACGCACGGCTTCCCGAACCAGTTCTACATCGGCTATATCCAGGGCGGCCTCAACGCCTCGGTGACCGAGCAGTTCGGGCAGCAGGGCTACCACAGCGCCTACATCATCAGCGAGGCGCTCAAGCGCGGCCTCAAGGTCGTTGAGCCCAGCCAGGAAGCCCAGGACGAATATATCCGTCGTTTCCGGGAATTGGAGATCGACTACTCCGAATTCCAGAACACCTGCCCGCCGGGCTATTTCAACAACGAGGGCGAAACCAAGCCGAAATGGGCTCTTTTCGCAGGCTGGGGCCCGGGCTGGGCCGCTTTCCGGCAGATGCTTGCCGATTGGCGGAACAAGGGCGATCTGGAAGGGCTGGTCGTCGAGAAGTAATCAACAGCGGTGTTGGCAACTCGACGTCCCCGTTCGTGCGGTTATGATTGAGGGCGGCGCGGAGCAGCGAGGCGTCGGATGGAGCAGCGGGTCGCAGCAACCGAACCCGCGAGGTTTCTGGATTGGAGGATGTCGTGAACTATCAGGTCAATATCGGAGCGGACGATCAGGTCAATGTGAAGGTCGAAGACCTTTCCGAGCCGCTCAGCTTCCCGGTGGAAGCCTACCTTTCTCCCGAGTACGCGCGGCAGGAAGGCGACAAGCTGTGGGCCAAGGTGTGGCAGCACGCCGGCCGTGTCGAAGAGATCCCGAACGTCGGCGACTACCTCACCTACAACATCGGCCGCGACTCGATCATCGTCATCCGCACCGCAGCCGACACGATCAAGGCCTATCACAACGTCTGCTCACACCGCGGCCGCCAGCTCATCGACGCGCCACCCGAGAGCAATGGCGTGCGAGGCAATCGCAGGGGCTTCGTCTGCGGCTTCCATGCCTGGCGCTACGACCTCGAAGGCAACTGCACTTTCAAGCTGGACGAGCAGGACTGGAAAGGCGCGCTGAGCGACGAGAGCCGCACCAAGCTGCCGCAGGTGCGGGTCGACAGCTGGGGCGGCTGGCTGTTCATCAACATGGATCTCAATGCGATCCCGCTGCGCGAATATATGGACGAGGCCGGCGATATCCTCGACCCGTTCGAGCTGGGCAAGATGCGTTACAAGTGGCGCCAGTGGGTGATCTTCGATTGCAACTGGAAGACGGCGATCGAAGCTTTCATGGAGCCTTATCACGTCGCCGGCACGCATACGCAGATGCTGAACAACGGCGACTACTACGCCTACAGCGCGGCCTACGGCCTGCATGGTGTCTCCGGCTTCGACGTGCGCAACACCGGTAACGGGGTCAAGCAGGCCAGCACGGTCACTCGCGCTGGCAAAGAGGGCAAGGACCCGCGCATCTCGACCTATGAGCTGCAGAACGAGATCTACACCACCGTCAACAACGCCAGCACGACCGAAACGCTGGTGAATGCGGCCAGGCGTCTGGTTGACGAACTGCCCGAAGGCACGCCGGCGCCCGAAGTGATCAAGCACTGGCTGGCGCGGGCGCGCGAGGACGATGCCAAGCGCGGTATCACCTGGCCGACGATCACGCCCGAGCAGCAGGGCAAGGCGGGCCTCGCCTGGAGCATCTTCCCGAACATGTCGATCCTGCAGGGCATCACCTTTGCGCTGTGCTATCGCGCGCGCCCCTATGGTGACGATCCGAACAAGTGCATCTTCGAGACTTACGCGATCGAGCGCTTTCCGATCGGTGCGGAGCCGAAGACCGAATGGGTCTATGCCGAGGCCACCAAGGAAAAGTGGGGCCTGGTGCTGTCGCAGGACTTCTCGAACATGGCCGCGGTGCAGCGCGGCATGCACTCGCGCGGCTTCCGCGGCACCTTGCCCAACCCGCATCAGGAACGGAAGGTCACCAACTTCCACCGCAATCTTGCGGATTACATGGGGGCCGGCGCGCTGCGTCTGCTCAAGTAGCCGATACACCGAGATACACCGTTATTTCCGAGCGCCTGGAGCACACGCTCGGGCTTCATTTGACCGCTGCAGCCAAAACACGAAGGAAGGCTCAACATGGCCGTAAAAGTTTACGAACGCATCCTGGAGCTCCTTGAGGCCGAGGGAATCAACGCCGTCTTCGGCATCCCGGATCCCAACTTCGTTCACCTGTTTGTAGCGGCCGAAAAGCGCGGCTGGACTGTGGTGACCCCGCACCACGAGCTGTCGGCCGGCTTCATGGCGGAAGGCTACGCCCGCATGACCGGCAGGCCGGCGCTGTGTATCGCCACTCTGGGCCCGGGCATCGCCCTGACTTCCGGCTCGATGATGACCTCGCTGGTCGAAAACACCCCGGTCATCTACATCGGCGGCCAGCGCGCCCGCATCACCGAGCAGCGCGTGCGCCGCGGCCGCATCCAGTTCATCCAGCAGGAACCGCTGTTCGAGAACTCGGTGAAGTGGAGCGCCAGCATCGAGTACGCCGAACAGACCGACGAAATCATTCGCCACGCCCTGCGCGTCTGCCAGTCCGGCACCCCGGGTCCGGTCTACATCGAGTATCCGTCACACGTCATCAACCAGGATCTGGACGTGCCGCCGGCGCTGCCGCCGTCGTCCTACCGCCTGGTCGAGCCGGGCGCGGACGGCAACATGGTGGCCAAGGCCGCCGAGCTGATCAAAAACGCCGAGTGCCCGGTGCTGCTGGTCGGCCACGCGGTGCAGTGCACCCGCGCCGGTCAGAAGGTGCGCGAGCTGGCCGAGCTGATGGGCTGCCCGATCCTGCAGACCTCAGGCGGCACGGCCTTCATCGAAGGTGTCGAAGATCGCACCTTCCCGTATCTGTTCTCCAATGTGGGTGACGAGATCGTCGCCAAGTCCGACGTCGTCGTCGCCATCGGCACCGAAATCGGCGAGCCGTCGCACTACGGCCGCGGCCACCTGTGGGCCAAGGGCAAGACCGACCGCAAGTGGATCTACGTCGAACTCGACCCGGAGGCGATCGGCCAGAACCGCCCGATCGACGTGCCGCTGGTCGGCGACCTGCGCACCGTCGTGCCGCAGCTCTCCGCTGCACTGAAAGGCAGCCCGCGCAAGGAGCACCCGGATCTGCAGCGCTGGATCAAGGAAGACAAGGACCGCCTGGACTCGCTGGCCAAGCAGGATTTCAAGACCGACAGCGGCCGCGTTCACACCGGCCAGTGGGTCATCGAAGCAACCAAGGCCATGCCGAAGAACGCGATCCACGCGCGCGACGGCGGTGGCACCGTGATCTTCACCTGGACCTACCTGCAATCGAAGCCGCACGACGTGGTCTGGAACCAGAACTTCGGTTGCCTGGGTACCGGCCTGGGCTACGCCATCGGCGCCTCGATTGCCGACGGCGGCAAGCGTCCGGTGCTGCTGACTACCAGCGACTCGTCGTTCCTGTACCACATCAGCGACCTGGAAGTGGCTCACCGCTTCAAGCTGCCGCTGGTCGTCGTGGTGGGCGTGGACAACTCCTGGGGCCTGGAAGTCGGCGTGTACAAGCGCACCTTCGGCCACGGCAACACCACCGAGCCGGGCGTGCACTGGAGCAAGGACGTGCGCTTCGACCAGATCGCCAAGGGCCTCGGCTGCGAAGGCGTCTACATCGAGAAGGGCGAAGACATTGGCGCTGCCGTGACCGCAGCCTTCGAAAGCGGCAAGCCGACGGTCATCCACGTGCCGATCGATCCGGTCATCAACCACGGCGGCAACAAGAACCTGGATACGCCGAACTACGACCGTTTCCGCACCTGGTACGCCGAAGGCCAGCAGTAAGTCGGAGCGACTGAGCTGCTGTACGCCCGCGTCGCGATCTTCATCTCACGACGCGGGCTTTTCGGTTTTTAAAGTTGTCATTCCCGCGAAGGCGGGAATCCAGGGATCGGGAGCAGCACTTCGCCGCTCTGGATTCCCGCCTTCGCGGGAATGACAGGAAAGGATTTCGAAGAACGAGGAGAAGCTTCATGCGTGACTATCTGAAGTTCTACATCGATGGAAAGTGGGTCGATCCGGTTGAGCACAAGACCTCGAACGTGATCAACCCGGCCACCGAAGAAGTCTCCGGCCACATCTCGATGGCCTCGGTTGCGGATGTCGAGAAGGCGGTCGTCGCCGCGCGCAAGGCCTTCGCCAGCTGGTCGCAGACCACGCGCGAACAGCGTCTGGAAATCGTACTCGCGATTCAGGCCGAATACGCCAAGCGCCAGATCGAAATCGGTGAAGCCATCACCGAAGAAATGGGCGCACCCAATGCGTTGGGCTGCGGCTTCCATATCGGCCTGGGCGGCGGCCACATCGCCGCGGCCATCGACTCGCTCAAGGCCTTCAAGTTCGAGGAGCTGCGCGGTTCGACCATGATCAACCGCGTGCCGATCGGTGTCTGCGCGCTGATCACGCCGTGGAACTGGCCGATGAACCAGGTTGCGGTCAAGGTGCTGCCGGCTCTGGCCACCGGTTGCACGATGGTACTCAAGCCGCCACAGCTCGCGCCGTATTCTGCGCAGATCTTCGCCGAGGTGCTGCATGCGGCCGGCGTGCCGGCCGGCGTGTTCAACATGCTGCAGGGCAGTGGTGCCGTCGTCGGCGCCGCGCTGTCCGCGCATCCGGAAGTGGACCTGGTTTCCATCACCGGTTCCGAGGCGGTCGGCGTCGAGATCGCCAAGGCCGCGGCGCCGACGGTCAAGCGTGTGTGCCAGGAGTTGGGCGGCAAGAGCGCCTTCATCGTGCTCGACGACGCGGACCTTGCGAAAAATGTCGCCGGCGCCACCGGCGGCATGATGATCAACTCCGGCCAGACCTGCAGCGCCGGTTCGCGCCTGCTGGTGCCGAAGGCGCGCATGGCGGAAGCCATCGAAGCCGCGAAGAAGGCGGCGGCGGATGTCACGGTCGGCGATCCCAAGGGACAGTTCGCGATGGGTCCTGTGGTGTCGAAGAATCAGTACAACGAAGTCCAGCGCTACATCGAGATCGGTGTGCAGGAAGGCGCCGAGCTGATCGCGGGCGGCCCTGGTCGTCCGGAGGGCATCACCAAGGGTTTCTACTGCAAGCCCACGGTGTTCGCCAAGGTCAGCAACAAGATGAAGATTGCTCGCGAGGAAGTGTTCGGGCCGGTGCTCGTCATCATCGGCTACGACGACATCGATCACGCCATCGAGATCGCCAACGACTCCGACTTCGGTCTCGCCGGCTACGTCAACGGCGTCGACAAGGCGCAGTGCAATGCGGTCGCCAAGCGCATGCGCACCGGCTGGGTGTCGATCAACGGCGGCTTCGATTTCCAGGCGCCGTTCGGCGGCATGAAGAAGAGCGGCAACGGCCGCGAATGGGGTGAGCTGGGCTTCCACGAGTACGTGGAGATCCAGGCGCTGTTGGGTTACGCGTAGCCGTTTCCCCTCTCCCCCCGGGAGAGGGGTTTGCAGAAAGTCGTAACTTCACCGTGGAAGCGATTGGAGCCTGGTGGCTTCCCTGGTCTTCAAAACCAGTGGCCCGCGAACAGCGGGCGGTGGGTTCGATTCCCATCCGCTTCCGCCATTCCTAAAAGCAAAACCTGCACGCGAGAAGAGTTTCGGATGCCCGAGCAGAACATCGTCGCCATCGTGACGGGTGCCAGCCGCGGTGCCGGACGCGGCATTGCGATCGCGCTCGGCACCCATGGCGCCACCGTCTACGTCACGGGACGCTCGCTGAAGGCGGGCGATCATGCGTTGCCGGGCACGGTCATTGAGACGGCGGCGGCCGTCACCGCGGCTGGTGGACGCGGCATCGTGGTGCGCGTCGATCATGCGGTTGATGCCGAGATCGAGGCGCTGTTCGAGCAGGTACGGCGCGAGCAGGGCCGCATCGACATCCTTGTCAACAACGCAGCGGCCGTGCACGACGAACTCAACATGCGCGGCAATTTCTGGGAGAAGCCGATGCATCTGGCCGACATGATCAGCGTCGGCGTGCGCTCGGGCTACGTGGCGAGCTATCTCGCGGCGCCGACGATGATCGCGCAGGATCGCGGACTCATCGTGTTCACGTCCGCCTCGGGCGCCGTGCACTATTCGATGGGACCGGCCTACGGTGCGCACAAGGCCGGCCTCGACAAGCTGGCGGCGGACATGGCCGTCGATTTCAGGCAGGCGCGATCAAAGGTCGCTGCGCTGTCGATCTGGATGGGTACGGTGCTCACCGACCGGCTCAAGGGCATCATCGCTGCCGACCGCGCGAAGTACGGCCATCTGGAGGCCTCCGCCGAGACGCCGGAGTTCACCGGCCACGTGATCTGGGCGCTGTATCACGACCCGCAACTTTCCGAACTCTGCGGCCAGACCGTCATCGGTGCCGAGATGGCGGTGAAGTACGGCATTCAGGACGAGGGCGGGCGTCAGCCGCCTTCGTATCGCGATACGCACCAAGTCGTCCCGCGTGTGCAGTACCCCCTCATCATCCGCTAACGAAAATACGGAAGGAGAACCGGCACATGATCGACGAAGCCGAGCTGGCCCAACTCAAGCGCGACGTGCAGCAGCTGAAGGACCGACAGTCCATTCTCGACTGCATCCAGCGCGAGTGCCGTGCGCGTGATCGCCAGGACGTCGCCCAGATTGCGGGCTGCTGGTGGGAAGATGGCGTCGATGAACACGGCCCTATCGTCACCCAGGCACCGGACTATCCGGCGAGGGCAAACGCGGGGCATCGTGCTCTCTTCAACATGACCAGCCACAACATCACCAACCATCTTTGCGAACTCGATGGCGACACGGCGTACTGCGAGTCGTATGTCGTCGGCGGATTATTCTGGCTCGACGACAAGAGAACCACGATCGCTTTCGGGCGCTATCTCGACCAGCTGGAAAAACGCCAGGGCGAATGGCGCATCCTGACGCGGCGCTGCACGATCGAAATGTCTGCGGACACCGACGGCAGCTGGGTGCATTCGAAGAACGTTAAAGGCTTCCTGAAAGCGCTCTGGAACGGCGAAGATCCGTCCTACGAGCGCCCGATCGTTGCCAGGCCCGATGGGGTCCGCTGGTAAGGAGTCGGCGCGAGATCCTTGATCCGTAAACCGGCCCAGGCTTGCGTATGGGCCGGCTGATTCGGATTATTTCCGGCTATTTCCGAATCTTCTCCAGTCGCTCAGCCCAGTCCTTCGGCAGTGTGATCTTCTTGCCCACCGGGAAACCGAGATAGCCGTTGTGCGTGAACGTGTAAGCGTTCGTGCGCAAGGGGTCGCCGGATACCAGCACGATGAAGTCTTCCGGGTCGAGCACGATCGGCACCATACGGTTGGGATCGTCGGATTCCGCGAAGACTTTGGGCAGCTTGCCGATATTCACCTGCCGCTTCAGCGAGCCGATGCGGAAGTCCGCCCACTTCTCGGTGAAGGCCTCGACACGCCAGGCCGCCATGCGTGCGTGCTCATACAGATAGCGCTTGACGTCGGCTTTGCTCCAGCCGGCTTTGGCGATGGTCTGCGCCAGAATCGGCGTGAGGATCAGCACCGGCCGCAACGAGCCGTAGGACAGGCCGCCGACGGTGAACACGATCTCCCAGCCTGTCTGCGAGGTCACCGCGTCGGCGATGTAGGGCATCATCTGCTCGGGCTTGCTGCCGGTGACCGACGGGAACACGCCGCCGCCGGTCAGGCGCGTGATCATCAGCGTGTTGTCGCCGGCCTCGAAGCCGAGATCGACGCTGAACGGATGCCAGCCCGCCTTTGCGAGCGCGTCTTCGTTCTCCGCCAGCACCACGCGGAAGGTGTTGCCGAAGCTGCCCTTGTCGTTCTTGTGCAACAGGAAGCCGGCCATGTTGCGCAACGCAAGCCGCCAGAAACGGCCGACCGAGGTATTGGGCTTGAAGCCATCGCGCAGTACGCCCTGCGTGTAGTTGAAGTTGAGGTCCTTGATGATCGGCCCGTTGAGCACGATCAGCGTCTCCGCACCCGGCGTATTGCCGCTGTGCTCGACGCCATAGATCGGGTCGACCATGGCCTCGATCAGCGCCAGCAGGATCGGCATGTACTCCGGCCGGCAGCCGGCCATGACTCCATTGACCGCCGTGGCCCATACCGTGGCGGCACGGTTCTCGGGCAGCAGGATGCCGATGGTTTCGTCGGGCTTGCGATCGGTATAGCTCAGGAACTCCTGGATCTTCTCCATCGTCGGCGGAACGATCGGCAGGCCGTCGCTCCATTCCTTGTCGTAGAAGAAATCGCTCACTTCCTCGAACGTGCCGCTGAACACGATATCGCGCGCCTTCGGCTCGGGCGCGAGCACCTTCTCCTCTGGCTGAATGGTCAGATTCGCGATCACCTGCTGCGCGGTCACGTTCATCACGTTTTCGCGGATCTCTTCGGGACTCTGCGCGCCGGGATGGCCGACGATCATCGCCACCGGGAAATTCATGCCCAGGCCCACCGAGGTCGCAGCCGCCTGCCCGAGGAAACCCTCGCAGACCAGCGACGAAGTCGGATAACCCGCTTCTTCACATGCCAGACTTGCCCGCAGCACGGCGGGCGTACAGCTACCTCAGCACGCCATGCAGCTGATCGCTGCATCGACTCCGAGTTCTTTGAAGCGCTGCGGTAATGAGGCGAGCAGCTCTTTCTCGTTCACCGCGTGGGTGGAGCCAAACTCGCGCCAGCTGATCCACTTCGTGTCGGGATATTCTTCGCGCAGCTTGTCTTCGAGCGCGGTGAACACCACGTCGCCGGCAAACAGGAAGTCCCAGAGCTGCGCAACGGTCTTGCCCTTGAGCGTGTCGAGACGCTTTGCCAGCGGACGCATTTTCTGCCTGCGATCTCCGCTGGGCCAGACGACCTCGTAGCTGCCGTCGCCACTGGTTTTCTTCGTCATTGCAAACTCCTGCAAACGTCAAATCGTGAATGACCCGCGCTGGGTCGATGTTAGCGCAGGGCCAGTATCGGAACTAATGTGACAGCGCTCGGGCCGCGGCTTCGGCTGCACTCACGCCTTCGGCCATGGCCTCGACGATATTGCCACCATAGTCCGCGCGAACCGCGCCGGCTGCGAGCACCCGTGAATCCGCTGTTGCAAAGCCCGAGATCGTCTTGATGTGCCCACTCGCGTTCAGCAACGACGGCGGAACGAATTGGCTATTCGGCACGCCGCCGATGAACGCAAACAGACCCATGCATGCGATGTCCGAGGAAGTGCCGTCCTTCACGTTGCGTACGCGCGCGCCGGTAACGCCGCTACCGTCGCCGATGACTGCGCTGACTTCGCTGTCCCAGACGAAGTCGATGTTCTCGCGCGCCGCGATTTTGTCCGCATATTCGCGCTTGGCCTTCAGCGGGCTGCGGCTCACCATGATCACTTTCCGGCTGGTCTTGGCCAGCACCAGCGCTTCGCAGACCGCGGCATCGCCGCCACCGACGACAACCACGTCCTGCCCGCGAAAGAAGCCGCCATCGCAGGTGGCGCAGCGCGACACACCGCGGCCGCTGAATTCCTCTTCGCCGGGAACACCGAGCCTGCGCAGCGACGCGCCGGAGGCCACGATGATCGCCTCGGGATTGTGAATCCTGTTCTCGTTATCGGTCAGCGTGAGGCGCTTGCCCAGATCGATGTTCGCGATACCGGTATCGAAGATCCGAACGCCGTTCTTGCGCGCATCCTCCAGCAGATTGATCGCCAGATCCTGGCCGGTGAACTTCCCGGGCACCGGCAGCCCGTCGACGTGGTCGACTGTCGCCACCAGTCCGCCATACATGCCGGTGATTTCGAACAAGGTGACCAGGCGCCCGAGACGTGCCGCGTGACGCGCAGCAGCAAGCCCGGCGAGACCGCCGCCGATGACCGCGACTTCACATAGATTCTTCAGTGGCCTCATCCTCCAGCGACCTCTCTTGCTCTTATCGGACAGCGGGCCGCCAATAGACGGCAGTGTTGATTGTCCAGTTTAGATCGACGGGCGCACAACAATCCGGGTTGCTGTGTTCAAGCGTGTACCCGCCGGTCGTCTACCCGCTGCGTGAAGCGGATGTTATCCAGATGATCCAGCAGCGGAATGCAGTATTTGCGCGAGATGCCGAGTGCGGCGGCGATCTCGCTGACCCGCAATCCCGGCGGTTCCAGCAGAGGTGTCAGCAGGCGCCGCGCATCTTCGATCGCGTCGCGGTGGAACAGGATCTCTTTGTCCTTGGCGCGGTCGACGGCGCGCACCAACACAGCTGCGCTCAACAGGCGATCGACCGCGCGTTTGGACGTCACATCGGTTACGAGCGTGTTGGGGTTGGGCGGAGCGAGCCCGGCGCTGCGCAGCGTTTCGGCGATGCGCGATGCAAGCTCCGCCTCGTTGCGCGCCTGCGCCCTGTCCTCGTCGGGCCGTGGAATCATCAGCCCACTGCCGCGTTCGATGATCAGCCCATGGCCCAGCAGACGTCCGAGCGCGGCGTCGAGTACGGCTGCTCCGGTGCCCGGCAGCGCTGACAGCAGCTTGGCGCGCGAGAGCCCTGCCTTGTGAGGTGCAAGCAGTGACGGGATACGCGAAAGCAGCTTATCCATATCCAGCTTGGCCACCACCAAGCCCGACCTCGTCACCACGACAGGGAGAGTCTGCAGCAACTCCGTGACTCGCGGCATTGCCAGCGCGCAGAGCTGTGACAATTGCCGCAGCGTCGTTCCCGCCGGCCCTGCATGCCGCACTTCGGCGCCGATCTTCTCCGGCGTAGGCAAGGCATGAAGATCTTCGAGGCGCTGCAGTATCGGCGGGCTGTGGCGTCGCAGGCGACGCATCCCGGTCTCCAGAATCCTGCCACCGACGACGGTCTGCGGCGGTGACGCGAGGCGCAGCACCAGGTGCTCGCCGACCGGCAGCGCGACGGCTTCCGCGCAATGCAGTTGCGCGAAGCCGGTCTGGCCCGCTTCGAGCACCTCACGATCCAGCAGGCGCAGGCGGATGTTGATCTCGGCGGTGCCCAGCAGCGCCTGAAGCCTGGCTCCGTTTTTCAGCGGCGGAGCGCCTGCCACGGCGCGGACGGAAATCGTCAGCCAGTCCGAAAGGTCCAGCGAATCGGGCGCGGCCAGTGCCATGCCCCGGTGCAAGTCCGAGGTTTCGATGTCACGCAGATTCAAGGCCACACGCTGGCCGGGCGAGGCCGTGGCAACCTGTGCTCCGTGCACCTGCACCGCTCTGACCCGGACCTTGCGGCGCAACGGCCACAATTCCAGAGTGTCGCCGGCTGCGACGGCTGCGCCGCGCAGGGTTGCGGTCACGACAGGGCCATGACCGGTGATGCTGAAAGCGCGGTCGATCGGCAGGAAGGCCAGGCCACCGGCCGCACGCGGCAGCTGCCTGGCAGCGCAGGTTTTGAGTGCCCGGCGCAGATCGTCGATCCCGTGATCCTGCAGCGCCGCAGTCATCACCGGCGGCAGCGCGTCCAGCCCCGCTCGGGTGAGTAGCTGCAGCGCTTCGTCCGCGACTTGCCGGGCCTGCTCGGGCACGACGAGATCGGTCTTGCTGATCGCGACGACAGCGCGACGCAGTCCCAGCAGGCCGGCAATGTCGATGTGTTCTATGGTCTGCGGCTTGATGCCTTCGTTGGCCGCGACGACCAGCAGCACCGCATCGATGCCGGTGGCGCCGGAGATCATCGTGCGCACGAAGCGCTCGTGGCCGGGCATGTCGATCAGGTCGATGACAATGTCCGGCTCCAGCTGCATTTGGGCAAAACCGAGCGCGATCGAAATGCCGCGCTGTTTCTCTTCCGGCAGCCGATCGGTGTCTTCGCCGGTCAGCGCGCGCACCAGCGTGGTCTTGCCGTGATCGACATGGCCGATCACGCCGAGCACGAGATGGTTCAAAGGGGCGTGACCCGAGGGCTACGGCCTCAGGCCAGCATCTCGACGCCCGCCACCGAGGTGCGGTTCATCATGCGGCCGGAGTCCGTCGCATACGGAATGACGCGGTGCAGGGCGCCGCAGTTGTCCCAGACGACGAGGTCGCCCACCGACCAGTAGTGGCGGTAGCTGAAGGCCGGCTGTCCGGCCCACTCCAGCAGCCGAATCAGCAGCGCGCGCCCTTCGGCTTTCGACATGCCCACCACGCTGTCGGCGGTGTAGCCGATCAGCAGCGACTTGCGGCCGCACTTGTGCGTCCACACCAGCGGGCGCTCGGCCTTGCGGGCACGCTTGCGCGGCTCGATGTCCACCGCGTCGGCGACTTCGCGCACACCGGCGACGACGCTGTGTACGACCCGCAGGTTTTCGAACTCGGCCTTGTCTTCGGCCGACAGGGCCTCGTAGGCGGCGTAGGTGCTGGCGAACTCGGTCTGGCCGCCTTTGGGCGCGGTCCGGCGGCAGGCGAGCACGCTGGCCTTGGGCGGCGGGATGCCTTCCATCGCCAGCCCGTCCATGTGGTAGAAAAACGTGCCCAGCACGTACTCGGGCTCGCTGTTGAGCTTGGGATCGAGCGAGATGGTGTAAAGGCCGCCCTTGTCGCCGCCGGGTGCCGACGTGGTGAAGTTCACCCGCGCGCCGAGCTTCTCGGTGAACGCGATCTGTTCCTCGTCCGTCAGCCCGAGCTTGGGGAAAACAATCACGCCGTGCTTGTCGACCAGCTCCATGCACTGTTTGGCGATCGCCGCGTCGGTGATCTGTGAGCGATCGAGATGGACGACGGCGCCGATCGCCGGCTTGATCGGTTCGACTTTCAAAGTCATGGCAAAAACCTCTGCGCTGATAATGGCTTGTCTGTGCGCCGGGCTCGATAGAACGCTTGAAACCGACAGGCCGGTGATGTCTCGGACTGGCGACGAGCCAAATGCTGAACACTACATTAGCATCGCGATTGGAGTCGCATCAACTGCGAAGGCCGTGGGTTTTTTATCCAGCGGCCGTGGACGAGGCCCGGGCGCTGGCAGTGCGGCTGAGATCCTTGAGCACGCGCTCCACGATCATCAGGGCCTCGTGATGGCCGTCCGTGAGGCCGAGTGCCGACTCCGCGATGATGGATCGCGCCAGCCCCACGGCGATCATGACGATGCCGGCGGCGGGGTTGTCCGAGTCATCGTCGTGACCCAGCAGACGCGAAACGGCGGCGACCTGGAGCGCACGAAACTCCTGGGCCGAGCGAACGATTTCGGCGCGGATCGTCTCGCGGTGGGTGGCGATGGCGGTCAGCTCGGCGGACATTGTGGCGCTCGAGGGATCGCTGGCCAGCGCCCATAGCGCGCGCAGCGGATCGGCTGAGGACAGGAGGGCCTCGTCGAAGCGCTGCTGACGGCGTTGGTTGATGCGCCGGACGACCGCCAGGATCAGCTCGTCCATCGTCAGGAAATAGTAGTAAAGCAGCTGAGTCTTGAGCCCGGCCTTGGCGGCGACCTGTCGCGCGGAGATCGCCATATAGCCTTCCGTGCGCAGAATCTCTTCCGCCGCGTCGATGAAGAGCGTGCGTCTCTGGGAGCCTTCCACGCCCATTCTGCGAGTCTGCGTCATGCCTGCATCGTCCTATTGCCTGAGCCGGAGACTATCGCAGTGTAGGTTGGGGTGAGCGCAGCGAACCCCAACCTCGGAGCGGGACGAACGTTGGGGTTCGCTGCGCTCACCCCAAGCTACGGGCTATGGGCTGCTCAGCGCCGCTTTCAGGGCCGTGGCCAGGTCGGCCAGCTCCTCGTCGCCGACGGTCAGCATGTCGAGCAGCAGACGGCCGTCCTTGATACGGCCAATCACCGCCGGCAAGCCGGCACGAAGTTGCGCGGCGGCAGCTTCGGCGCCGCACGGTGGTTCGAGTGCCAGCGCGCGGCTCGCGATGCTTTCCTCGGGCAGCGAACCGCCGCCGGCGAAGGCCTGCGTGGGCTCGACCGTGCCATTGCCGAGCAGGGCCTGCAGACGCTCGGCGCGCTGCTGCAGTACCGCCTCGGTCTGGCCGAGCATGCGCAGTACCGGAACGCGCTCCGGTGTGTCCCGGTGCAGCATCAGCGTCGCTTCGAGCGCCGCGAGCGACATCTTGTCCAGCCGGACCGCCCTCAGCAGCGGATGGCGGCGCAGCGGATCGACCGCCGCCTTGCTGCCGAGAATCAGCCCGGCTTGCGGCCCACCAAGCAGCTTGTCGCCGCTGCAGGTCACCAGGTCGGCGCCGGCCGCCAGCGCCTCGCCCAGGCTCGGCTCCGTAGTTCCGCGCGCCTTGTGCAGCAAGCCGCTGCCGAGATCGGCGACGACCAGTAGCCGGTGTTCGCGTGCGAGCTCGGCGAGTTCCTCGATGTTCGTCTCTGCGGTGAAACCGATCGTGCGGAAGTTGCTCTGGTGAACCTTGAGCAGCACCCGCGTCTGCGGAGTGATGGCGTCGCGATAGTCCTTGAGCCGGGTCTTGTTGGTGGAGCCGACTTCGACCAGTCGCGCGCCGCCTTGGCGGATCACGTCCGGCACACGGAAGCCGCCGCCGATCTCCACCAGTTCGCCGCGCGAGACGATCACCTCGCCGCCTTCTGCGAGCGCACTCAGCGCCAGCAGAATCGCCGCCGCTCCGTTGTTGACCGCCAGCGCCGCCTCGGCCGAAGTCAGCTCGCGCAACAGCGGTTCGAGCGCCTGCGTGCGTGAGCCGCGATGGCCGCTGGCGAGGTCGAATTCCAGATTGCAGTAAGCCGCTGCGACCTCGGCGACGGCCGCGATCGCCTCCTGGGCCAGCGGCGCGCGCCCCAGATTGGTATGCAGCACAATGCCGGTGGCGTTGATCGCCCGGCGCAGGCCAGGTCGGGCGCGAACCGCCAGCAGCTCGCCGGCCGCAAGCAGCACGATGTCCGCATCGGGCAATACCGGCAGACGGCCGCTGCCGAATTGTTCGCGCAGCCCGGCTAGCGTGCTTCGCAGCGCCGTCGTCACCGATACGCGGCCGAATTCGTCGCACAGCGAAACCGCCGCCGGCATTTCCAGCAGTCGCTGCACTTGCGGCAGCTGGCGCAGCGGATTGTCGCCCTCGGGCATGCCGGCTTCCCTGTCAATGATGTTCGCGGGATTCTAGGGCCTGGTGACATTGAATTGAGCGCAGCGATCAATTCAATGTCAACAGGCCCTAGAGGCATGCCGACCTACGGGGGCGGTATCCAGCCGTGTTGTTTCGTTCGAGGGCCGGGCTTGACGTCGGTGGTTTCGATGTCAGCATGCCCCTCAGCTCAATGGCGGAGACTTCGTAGATGGCGGACTTCGAAACACGCCTGACCGCGCTGGCGCATGGAGGCGGCTGCGGCTGCAAGCTGTCGCCGGCGGTGCTGCGCGAGATTCTGGCCGGCATGCCGACGATGCAGGCCTTCCCCGATCTGCTGGTCGGCATCGAGACCGGCGACGACGCCGCCGTCTACCGCATCAACGACCAGCAGGCGATCGTTGCGACCACTGACTTCTTCACGCCGATCGTCGACGACCCTTTCGATTTCGGCCGTATTGCCGCCGCCAATGCCTTGTCGGACGTCTATGCGATGGGCGGTCGGCCGCTGCTGGCGCTGGCGATTCTCGGCATGCCGCTGGGCAAGATCGCGCCGGAATCAGTGCGCACCATCCTGGCCGGTGGCGCGGCGGTCTGCGCCGAGGCCGGCATTCCGGTGGCGGGCGGCCATTCGATCGATTCGCCGGAGCCGATCTACGGCCTCGCCGTGATCGGGCTGGTGAATCCGAAACGCGTGCTGCGCAACACCGGTGCCCAGTCCGGCGACGTGCTGATCCTGAGCAAGGCGCTCGGCGTCGGCGTGATCAGTGCTGCGCTGAAGAGCGGCAAGCTCGACGCTGAGGCTGAGCGCGCGCTCTATGCCACGCTGGTCGACTCCACCACGCGTCTGAACGCGGTCGGCCACGCGCTGGCGGCCGTCGAACCCGTGCATGCGATGACCGACGTGACCGGCTTCGGTCTGCTCGGACACGGCCTTGAGATGTGTCGTGGCTCCAGGCTGCGCGCACGCATCCGCTTCGATGCCTTGCCGCTGCTGGACGGCGTCGCCGAGCTTGCCCGCGTTCCGTATCGCACTGGGGCCGCAAACCGGAATTGGGCCAGCTATGGCGAAGAAGTTACGCTCGCGCCGGACCTGGAACACTGGAAGCGTGACCTGCTGTGCGACCCGCAGACCAGCGGCGGACTGCTGGTTGCCGTGGCTGCCGATGGCGCGGCGAAAGTTCTGGAGCGGCTCCGCGCCGCCGGCTTCGACCGCTCTGCCGTGATCGGCGAGATGCGGGACGGATCGCCAGCAATTGAAATCATCTAGCAGCCATGCTTCGCAGCACCGCCATGAGCGCCTTCGCCGATAACTTCGACCCCGTCCGCACGCTGCTCGCTCGGCTGGAGACCCTGGCGACCAGCGGTGCGGCCGGCGATTACAGCTGCATCACCGCGCGCCGCGAACATGGCGCCCGATCGGTCGATATCGATCGGCCGCAGCTGGCGATTCTGGTAAAGGGGCGCAAGCAGGTGCGAGGCGCCGGCCTGTCGCTGGATCTCGCGGCGGGCGAGATCCTGTTGATGGCGCGGCGCTGCGCACTGGACGTGGTCAATGTTCCGGACCCGGTCACCGGCCTGTACCTGACGCTGATGATCCCGCTGTGCGCCGAGGTGGTTGACGCCACCCGGCTGATCTGGGGCCGCGAATCGCCGACTGCTGGCGATCCGATCGCCAGCATCGCACTGCGTGATCTGCTCGCGGAACTGGATGACTGGGTGCGCGCGGTCGAGAGCGGCCAGATGACCGATGCGCGGCTCGCCATGACCGCTGCGATGCTGCGTCTGTGCAGTCTGGGCCACACCGGCCTGCTGGTGCCGCCCTCGCAGACGTATGCCGATCGCATTCGTGAGCGGGTCCGCGCGGACCCCACGCGCAACTGGCAATCGCAGGACATCGAGGCCGCGTTCGGGCTGAGCGGCGCGACGCTGCGGCGGAGGCTGGCGGATGAGAACCACAAGCTGCGCGATGTGATCGCGCATGCGCGGCTCGCCTGCGCGCTGGAGCTGCTGTACACGACGCGCTGGCCGATCAAGACCGTGGCGGCGCGCGTCGGTTACCAATCCGTGTCCAGCTTCGTGGAGCGCTTCGTCGAGCGCTACGGCCTGGACCCCGGCAGTATCGGAAACGCCTGATCCCAGTGCGAGCGGCGGACAGCGCTTTTTGAGCATTTGGCGGCGGCTTGATCGCCTAATGTGTCGTCGACATCGACCGGAGACTCGTGATGCCGATCAAGACCATTTCGCTCACCATTGGGCGGCGCACTTGCGTCGCAGCGCTCACTGCCATCCTGCTCGGCCTGGCCAGCCTCACGCAGGCGGCAGCACCCACCCCTCAACAGCAGCCCGGCTATTACGCGATGAAGCTCGGCAACGTGCGCGTCACCGCGCTGCTCGATGGATTTCTGCCACTGCCTCTGAGCGATTTGTCCGGCATCGACAAGGATCTCGCGCAGGATCTGGTCCGCTCCGCCTACGTGCCGCAGACGGCGGAGGGTCTGCAGACCGCGTTTACCGCCTACCTGATCGATACCGGCAAGGAGCAGGTGATGATCGACGCCGGCACCTCGCAGTGCTTCGGCCCGACGCTGGGGCAGGTACCCAAGCAGCTGCGCGCAGCAGGCTACGATCCGGCCGCGATCGATCACATCCTGATCACTCATGCGCATCCGGATCACCTGTGCGGCATTGCCGACGCCAGCGGCAAGCCGATCTATCCGAACGCAACCGTCTGGCTGGCTGACGAGGATGCGCAGTATTGGCTGGACCCGGCGTCCGAAAAGACCGCGAACGCATTCCTCAAGCCGCTGTTCGGCATGGCGCGTCGCGCAACCGCCGGCTACATCGCCGCAGGGCGCCTGCAGCGTTTCAAAGTGGATGCGAGGCTTCCTGCCGGAATCACGCTGATCCCGACGCATGGCCATACACCGGGCCACAGCAGCTACCTGGTCGATGGCGGTGATGGCCAGAAACTGCTGGTGTGGGGCGACATCGTTCACTACCACGCCGTGCAGTTCGAGCATCCGGACGCGGTCTATGCCGGTGATAGCGATTCCTCGCGGGCGAGCGCCCAACGCCTGCAGCTATTCAGCCGCGCCGTCGACGGGCATTGGTGGATCGCCGGTGCCCATCTGCCGTTTCCGGGAATAGGCCACCTGAATCGTGCAGGCGACGCATTCACCTGGGTGCCGGTCGAATACTCGCCGCTGCAGTAGAGCGAGCGCCGCTCAAGCCATCTGGAAATGTTCCATGCTGCCGCCTTTCGAGTAGCGGCCGATCAGGGCGCGCACCTCGCCGCAGACGGGAGCCTTGTTGTAGGCGGCGTGCGCATCCATGCTTTGCCATTCGACCAGCAGCATGAACTTGCCGGGGTTTTCGACACCCCGACCCAGGTTCACCGACATGACGCCGGGCACGGCGGCCAACAAGCCGATGCCCGTGTCCTTCATCGCAGCAGAGAACCCTTCTTCCTGGCCCTCTCGTATCAGCAGTTCTGCACGTTCCAAAAGCATCTGATCTCTCGGCTATTTCTTCAGAATTTGGCGCTGACCGACACGCCATACGTCAGCGGCGGGCTCCACACGCTGCCGATACCGAGGGTGTTGAACAACACCTGTGTCTGGTAGTGCTCGTTGGTGACGTTGTCCCCGAATACGGCCACGGTATAGCGCCGGCTCGGGTCAACCCATTGGGTCCTGAGCGACAGCAGCGGATAAGCATCCTGCTTGAACTGCTGCTCCGGATCGAAATAGAACGAGGACGTGTAGTACAGGTTGCCCGATAGCGTGAACTCGCCGATATCCGCCGGAATGCGGTAGCTCGAACCCAGCGTGGCCGTGTAATCCGGCGCGCGCTGCATGCGATAACCGCTCGCATCGGTCGTGACTTCAACGATCGACCCCGAACCCGATGCGCAATAGCTCGGCGAACCTGCCGACGCCTGCGGATCGCAGTAGCCGTAGAACGGTGCGCCGGCAAACGAGCGGTAGCGTGCGTGTGTCCAGGTGCCGCCGGCATTGACGTTCAGATTGCGGTTCAGGCTGTAGCGAACCTGGCCTTCGAGGCCGTAGATCCTTGCGCTCGCCGCATTGGTGATGTTGGCAGCGCCGTTCTGGAAGCTCGATACCTGCAGATCCTTGTAGTCGTAGAGGAAGCCTGCCAGATCGGCAGCCCAGGTCCGCGTCTCGTACTTGTACCCGAGTTCGAAGGCCTTGTTCTTCTCGGGCGCGACGGGCTTTTGCGAGTCGCCGCCCACATTCAGGATGCCGGCCTTGTAGCCCTGCGCGTAAGAGGCGTAGACGCTCGACAGATCGCCCGGTTTGTAGCGCAGCACGACGCGCGGCGAGAAGCTGTTGCGCTTGAGCTTGTCGACCGGAATCCGGGTTTCAGGCGGGCCGCTGAACGGGACGTTCTCGCCATCCGGCCCGGTGTAGCCGGTGAAGGGCGTGAACTGGTTGGTCTGAAAATAAGCGTCGGTGACCAGGTCATGGCTATAGCGGCCGCCTGCCGTCAGAAACAGCTTCTCCGGCACGAGTTCATAGCTGAGGTCGGCAAACGCGGCCGTCGATTTCGTTTTGGTGCTCGACCCGCCAAACGGAGTCAGGTCCGTCGTACTCGGATCGAAGCCGAAGGACGGGATCAGGCCCGCGGCCTGGATATCCGACCAGTCGTCGGTGTACTGGAAGTAGTTGGCGCCGGCGGTCCACTGCAAGCGCGAACCCGGCTTCGAGTTGAGCACGAATTCCTGGGAGAACGTCGTGTCCTTCACATTCACCAGCAGCGTGAACAGGGGAACGGCCGTGGCATCCAGATCGGCGTGATAGGGCGTGTGATCGTAGCGGTACTGCGTGTAGGACGTGAGATCCGCCTCGCCGAGATCGGCCTTGACCGTGCCCTGTACCGTATCGGACTTCGCTTTGAAGCCCACCGGTTGATTCAACAGCACCTGCCGGGGCGCGGTCGCGTAGCTGCCCGCGGTTGCATTGAGATTGATCAGTGCCAGACCCTGGGTGCTGCTCTTGCCGTAGCTGGCCTGCGGGTCGGCTACCGTGTCGAAGAAGCCGGTCTGCCCGGTGGTATCCACAAAGGCGTTGACGAGTTGCGTGGTCGGGTCGTCGACGGAGGCATGTTCGTAACGCAGCAGCACCGATACGGTATCGGACAACTGGACTTTGAGGCCGGTGCGGGCCGACCAGTCATCGTACTTGCCGATGTGGTCATCGCCGTTGCCGGCATCGGTGAAAAAGCCATCGCCGCGGCGCAGCAGCCCTTCGACGTCAAGCGCCACGTTCTCGCCCAGGCCCGTGGTGCCGTAGGCCTGGACCGTCGACGTGTTGAAGCGGCCGTAACCCACGCGGATTTCGCCCGAAGTGTCGACGCTGGGATCGGCGGTCGATACCAGGATGGCGCCACCGGTGGTGTTGCGTCCGAACAAGGTGCCCTGCGGCCCTTTGAGCACCTGGATGTTCTTGACCTCCATCAGCTGGAAGTTCGACACATAGGTATTCGGCTGAAAGAACCCGTCGACATAGATGCCGACGTTGGGGCCGCCGCCCGAGGTCGTGATCGCGGTACCCACGCCGCGAATCGTCGGCTGCATCGCAGGGCCCTGCGTATCGAAGCGCAGCCCCGGCGTCAGCTTCGCGGTGTCCGACAGCTGGGTGACATTAGCCGTGGCGAGCTGATCGACCGACAGTGTGGTGATGGTGATCGGCACATCGCGCGATGCCTCTTCGCGGCGCTGGGCCGTCACGACGATCTCTTCGATCTGGCCGTCGCTGCCGGCATCGGTCTGCGCTTCGGTTGGCGGGTTTGCCGTGTCGGTCGCTTGTGCAATGGCCAAAGGACTGCCGACGAAGTTTGCCCCTGCCGCCACGGCGCCCGCCGTCAGAGCGCGGACCAATCGGCTCGATGTCATGCTTTCTCCCTGCACTGGCGCTATTTATTTACACATAGTATCGAGGCCGGCGGCGGGACCGCCCGCCACTAGGCGACACCGATGTTGATTGACGTGGAGCATATCGGAAAAGTCTCGTGATGGAACGATGTCCCCCCGCGACCTCGCCTTCGCCAATCCCAAGTATCAGCCCTGGCGCTTCTTGTCCTGTGTGTCCTTGCGATGCATGATGTTTTTTGGGTCGCGATGGCCGCAAACAAAAAAGGAGAACGCGATGATCGTGCAAAGCCTCGACCATGTGAACATTCGTGTGAAGAACCCGGCGGCGACCATCGCCTTCTTCAACGATGTGCTGGGCATGCCGTCCTCGCCGGTACGCGCGAGCTGGCTGACCGACGCTACCGGCAAACCCGTCGTCCATGTCGGCGGCGCCGATTCAGCTTATCCGTCCGACAGCTGGCGGCCGTTCGAGGCCAGCGACGACAGCGGCGTGATCCATCATGTTGCGCTGTTATGCAGCGGTTTCGATGCCGTGCTCGCGCGGCTTCGCGAGTGTGGCCTCGATCACAATACCAACGAGGTGCCGCAGATGAATCTCAGACAGATATTCGTGGCGGAGCCGGGCGGGGTTTTGCTGGAGCTGAATTTTCGAGGCGACTGAGCGAGCCTTGCAGGCATCTATCGATGCCGCAGTCCGCCGTTGTCATCGGCAAGCTTCACCCCAAGCGATTTCTGCTGCAGGGCCGTCGCGTGATACTGGCCGACCGGCATCGGAAATTCCAGCAACTGGCGCTCCGTCCAGGTCCGCGCCAGCTGATCCCAGGTTTCGCCCGAGATCATCTGCTGGTCGAGCATTCCTCCACCGTCTTGATGATCGCCCTGGCAGCGAGAAATGCCTCATTACATCCGCGACTTCGTCCCTGGCGGCCCCTTCTTCTTCACTGTCGCCTTGATCGATCGCGATGCGGACGCGATCGAACAGGCTGCAAAGGAGATTGGTAGCCTGGCGCAGCCGTTCGCGGCTGACGTTACCGATGAGGCGGGCATTGGCGCTGTCATGGCTGACATTGCACGCAAGCACGGATGCTGTTCCTGACGTCGTCGCGTGCCCGCTTCATCACCGCTGAGACGCTGCGCGTCATTGGCGGTTACGCTGCGGGATATTGAATGCTTGGCCGCTGCCCACCAGTCGGAGGTCGTGCCCTTTGAGCCGAGCACGGGCGTAGGCCCGTCGTCCGGACTCAGCTGCGGCTTCCTCTCAATGGTGGTGTTGCGCGGCAATGCCCCTGCGGAATCGGGTAGGGCGCGTGATCGCGCGTCAGTTCAGCTCTTCAGCAGTTGCTGCCGGGTGAAGGGATCATCGCCGACGAACAAGGGCTTGCCGATGAAAGCGGCGATACGCCACTGGCCATCCGGCTCCAGCCGGAAATCCATGTGGCAACGCGTAATCATGGCCGGGGTGATGGTCATTCGCACCGGCGGCTGTCCTTCGCCGGCATAGCTGACGTTGGTGAAGAAAACCGTGGCGTTCTGTTTGTCCTTGATCGCAACCCGCATGTTGAGGAAGGTATGGGCGCCGACGCGCACGCCGTCCTTGTGCTGGCTGGGGATGCGCGCCAGGCGATCGGTGTAGAACTTGGTGATGACTTCGTGACCTTTGTACGGCGTGTCGCCAACGAAGAAAACGCCGTCCGTCGTATACAAGTCGGCGATGTTGAGCCCGTTGTTGCTGTCGATCTCATGGGCGAATTCCGATACGAGCTGCTGCAGCTGGAAGGCAATGGCTGCCGATTCCGGATCAAATTGGGGCATGGTTTGTCCTGGCGTTGTATTCATGGTCGAAGGAGGCAGAAGACGAGGTCTCAGGGCTCCGGATACCGGATCGGTGCTCCCTCTCTCCCGAGGGCACCTCACTGCCAAATACTGTACTTCAAAAGTATGCCGGAGGCGTCTCCCGCTGCGTAGGAGTCAATGAACAGCGTCGTTGTTCAGCGGTGGTGCAGGGCGGGGAGGTGCCGCTATTCGCTATGCTGCCGATCTCAGGTCGCCACGTCGGGAGAAATCCCGTGGTCGCCGTCTCTATTTCGACATCAAAGGGCCGGGCTTGGCTGCACCCGGTTGCTTTGGTGCAGGCTTGCGGCTTTGCCGCCAACAGGTGAGTGATGAGCGATACACCGGCGACCGGCGACTGGCGCGAAATGAAGTTTGGCGGCCTGATCGGACGGATAGGCCCGCTGCTCGCACGGCGGCATGGGGATACCTGGCACTACGGCCTGCGCACCGGGGACGAGCACGGCAACCCGATCGGCGTGATTCATGGCGGGACGCTGATGACGCTGCTTGATCAGACGGCGACCTTGGTTGCGATTTGGCTGACCGGCGAGAAAGCCGTCATGACCGTGCAACTGGACACGCGGTTTCTGGCTCCGGCGAAGGTCGGCGAGCTGATCGAAGGGGAGGCACGCCTGCGTCACCGTACGCAGTCGATGCTGTTTCTCGATGCGGCGCTGAGTGTTGACGGGCGGCCCGTGGCAGATGCCTCGGTGATCATGAAGATCCTGCCGCGATCGACCAAGCTCGTACCCAAGGACGGTTGAGCGGGCTGATTGGCGCATTCGTTAAGCCGATGCTTCGCCGCTGAGCTGGCTGGACAGCTCCTTTGCAGCGGAAGCGAGGGCCGCCTGCAGATCCGGGAGGCCTGCCCGTTTCAGGGCGCTGCCGATACCGATGGCGACCAGGGCGTGGCTTAGCTTCGCGCGTGTTTTCCAGACCGGCGCCGCCAGCACGGTCACCCCCGCAATGTAGTTGCTATCGTCGATGGCAAACCCTTGGAGCCGTGTCTGCCTGACCTGCGCTTTCCATTCATCCAGCGTGGGTGGTTCATCCCAGCGCAGCAGTTTGAACCTCGCCTCCAGCTCGGCTTCGGAGTGATCTCCGAAGGCCGCAATGCAGCGGCCGGTCGCGCTGATCAGCCCCGGAAAGCGGCTTCCGATTTGTGCGCTGAGCTGAAAGTTGGGCCCCAACTGTGAAACGGCGACGACGATGATGTGGTCGAGGCCGACGATATGCACGCCGAGCATCGTCACTTCGAAGCTTCGGCTGATGCGATCCAGCATCGGCTGGGCCAGGTCGTTGAAGCGGTCGCGCCTGAGCCAGTGCCGCGCGAGTGTCAGAACTCCGGCCTCGAGCGAATACCGTTTGGTATCGGCGTCAAAGGCGACGAACTCCTCGGCGACCAGGGCCCTGAGCACGTAGAGGCAGGTACTCGGCACCAGTCCCAACTCGCGTGCGATGGCTTGCAGACCGAGCGGTACATCGCTTTTTCCGAGTAGGCGCAAGACCGCCGCCGCTCGCGAAATCGCCGGTGCCTTGCTCGCTTCCATGGCTTTGGCGAGATCACGATCCGGCCGCGGGGTGCGTGGCCCTTGTTCTGTCATTGGGAAACTCGTCGGGGAGGCGGTTTGTTCAATATATAGAATCTTATTCTGTATTTGCAATGAATTATGGCTTGCGGCATAGTCTCGCCACTTCGAGCGGCCCTGCAGACTCGCAGTAGGTTCGAACAAAAAATCACTAGATCGATGCTCAAGCTCACTGAATACAAACGCTACGCAGACGCCCAGGCGCACGCCAATTCAAACGCGCTGTGGGAGCTGTTTGACGGAAATCGCGAATACCTCAACATCGCCAACGAATGCATCACTCGCCATGCGGATGGCTCGGGTCGCGCGGCCGTACGTATTGCGCATGCCGGCGGTGTCGACGAGATTCTGAGCTTCGACGAGATTGCGGCCGGCTCTGCTCGTTTCGCGCACTGGCTGGTCAACAACGGTGTTCAGCCGGGCGACCGCATCGCCTTCATGCTGGAGCCCTCACTGCCGTTCTATTTGAGCCTGTTCGGCGCGATCACGATGGGCGCGATCAGCGTGCCGATGTTCACGCTGTTCGGGCTCGATGGCCTGCGCCTGCGCCTCGACGACTGCAAGCCGAAGTTGCTGATCACCAATGCGGAAAAGGCGGCGATCGCCAATCAGATCGAAGGCGTCCGCGTGGTCGTCGCGAATAACGCCCTGCTCCAGGAGATGGCGAGCCTGCCGAGCACGTTCGAGACGAAGACGCGCGCTGACGACATGGCCGTCTTCCAGTACACCTCCGGCACCACGCGCGAATTGCCGGCGGCGGTCAAACATACGCATCGCGCCCTGGTGACGCTGATGTTCGCGGCGCTGTACGGCACCGGTATCCGGCCGGGCGACGAGTACTTCTGTCCTTCGTCTCCGGCCTGGGGCCACGGTCTTTGGCATGGCACGCTGGCGCCGCTGGGGCTGGGCGTCACCACCGGCACTTTCGCCGGCCGCTTCGATGCGGTGCGGCTGATGAAGGCGCTGCAGGATTACAAGATCACCAACATGTCCGCGGCCGCCACGCACTACCGGATGATGAAGAACACCGGCAAGGCGGCCGAGTTCAAGTTCCATTTCAAGAAACTGTCGTTCACCGGCGAGCCTATCGATCCGGCGACGCTGGAGTTCATCGACCAGACTTTCCATGTGCCGGCCTGCAGCATGTACGGCACCACCGAAATCGGCGTGGTGCTGGTCAACTATCCCGGCGCGGAAGATTTCGTGGTCAAGCCCGGCTCACTCGGCAAGCCGATTCCCGGCCTGAAGCTGCAGGTGCAGAAGCCGGATGGAACGGAGTCGGACCCCGGCGTGGTCGGCGAGCTGATGCTGTGGAAGCGCGATCACTGGGAGACCACCAAGGACCTCGCCAAAGTCGATGAGGAAGGCTATCTCTATCACTGTGGTCGCGCCGACGACGTGATCATCTCCGCGGGCTGGACGATGAGCGCGGTCGAGATAGAAGCCACTCTGCTCAAACATCCCGACGTGCGCGAAGCCGCGGTGATCGGCGTGCCGGATGCGACTCGCGGCCAGGTCGCGAAAGCCTTCGTCGTCAGCGCGCGCGCGCCCAGTGAAGAATTTGTCGACGAGCTGAAAACCTTCACGCGCGAGCGGCTGAGTCAGCACGAATTCCCGCGCCACATTGCGTTTGCGAGTGAGCTGCCCAAGACCCCCGCAGGCAAGGTACATCGCAAGGTCCTGCGCGATCGCGAAGCCGCACAAGCAAAGATCAACTGAAAGAACTCAAGGAGAACCACCATGGCTGACGGCAGCAATCGTTTCCCCAAAATCACCGAAGAAGGGCTTGCGGACCTCCGCAAGCGCATCGGCGTTCCCATCACCGATACGGTCGAGCCTTGGAATTTCGAGGCCACACGCGACGGCATTCGCCACTACGCACACGGCATCGGCGACGACAACCCGCTGTGGTGCGATCCGGCCTATGCGGCGAAGACCAAGTTCGGTGGCGTCGTGGCGCTGCCGAGCTTTCTGTTCTCGACCAGCCGCATCGTCTCGGGCTATTGCGGCGGCCTGTCCGGCGTTCACGCCATGTGGGCCGGTGCCGACTGGACCTGGCACAAGCCGGTACTGCGTGACGACGTCGTCACCACGCAGGCTTATCTGAAGGATCTGATCGAGCACAACACGCGCTTCGCCGGCCGCTCGTTCCAGCAGATCTATCATGTCGACTTCTTCGTCAAGGGCGAAAAAGTGGCCGAGGCCGATTCCTGGGTCTTCCGCACCGACCGTGACGAAGCGCGAGAGCGCGGCACCAAGTACACCGAGGCCCGCGGCCGCGTCGAGAAGTTCACCGACGAGCAGCTCGCCGAGTACGGCAAGCTCTACGAGGCCGAGGAAATCCGCGGCGCCAACATCCGTTACTGGGAAGACGTCAAGGACGGCCAGATCATCCCGCGCATGATGAAGGGCCCGATGACGGTGACCGGTTTCATCGGTTACGCGCAGGGCTGGGGTGGCCTCTACATCCGCGCCAACAAGCTCGCCTGGAAGATGCAGACCAAGCATCCCGGCCTGGGCATCAAGAACCGCTTCGGCGTGCCGGATTGCCCCGAGCGCGTGCATTGGGACGAGGCGTTCGCGCTCGAAGTCGGCGCGCCGGGCGCGTACGACTACGGGCCCGAGCGTTGCTCCTGGCTGACGCATCAGCTCACCAACTGGATGGGTGACGATGGCTTCCTGCGCAAGAGCAAGTGCCAGATCCGTCGCCACAATCCGGACGGCGACGTGATCTTCATCGACGGTGTCGTGACTCGCAAGTATGTCGAGGACGGCAGGCATCTGGTCGAAATCAGCCAGAAGGCCATTACCCATCGCGATGAGCTGTCCGCGAGCGGCGTTGCGCTCGTCGAGCTGCCGAGCCGCGGCACCCAGTAAGTTAAGTCTTGCGGTAGACCATCCCCGGCAGTGCCGCATGATGCGAGCGCTGTCGGGGATTCGCCGTTTATGAGCCCTCCTACCCGGCTGCCATTCCCGCGAAGGCGGGAATCCAGAGGCCGGTCGAAAAACTGGATTCCCGCCTGCGCGGGAATGACGGTTTCAAACTTCGGTTCGCAGGATTAAGGTCCATGCAAGATACGAAATCCAACTGGGCCGGGCCACTACAGGGCATCCGCGTACTCGACTTCACCCGCGTGCTGGCCGGCCCCGCGGCCTCGCTGGCGCTGGCCGACCTGGGCGCCGAGGTGCTGAAGATCGAACCGCCCGGAGCCGGCGACGACACCCGCACTTTTCCGCCGTTTCGCGAGGAAGTGAGCCATTACTTCATCAGCGGCAATCGCGGCAAAAAAAGCATCGTCGTCGATCTGAAAACCGAGGCCGGCCTGGCCCTGGCCAAGGACCTGGCAGCGAAGTGCGACATCCTGGTCGAGAACTATCGGCCCGGCGTGATGGATCGTCTCGGGCTGGGATACGAGGCGCTTTCCGTAATCAATCCACGGCTGATCTACTGCGCGATATCCGGCTTCGGCATGACCGGCCCGTTGCGGGACCGGCCTTCTTTCGACATCGTCGTGCAGGCGCTGTCCGGTGCCCTGAGCGTCAACGGAGAACCGGGCGGCCTGCCGACGAAACTCGGCATTCCGCTCGGCGATCTGGTCGGCGGTGTCAACGGCCCTATCGGCATCCTCGCGGCGCTGTACGAGCGCAGTGTGACCGGCCGCGGACGTCTGATCGATATCAGCCTGCTCGACGGCGTCATCGGCATGCTCGGTTACCTGGCGCAACTCGCGTTCTTCACCGGCGAAGATCCCAAGCCGCAGGGTTCGCAGCATCCCAACCTGGTGCCTTACGGCGTGTTTCCGGCCAGGGATGGCTCGATCATCATCGCCTGCCTGACCAACAGTTTCTGGGAGCGCATCTGCAAGGCGCTGGGCCTGCAGGAGCGGATCCTGGATCCCCGCTTCGACAGCCTGCAGAAACGCCGCGACCATCGCGACCTGGTCAACCAGATGATCTCCGAGGTGACCTCGCAGAAATCGGTCGACGAACTCGCGGCGATCCTGGAGGAATACCAGGTTCCGCATGCGCCGATACTCGGGATCAGGGAGGCGCTGGCGCAACCTCAGGCGGTGGCCAGGGAAATGGTGGTCGAGGCGGATCATCAGGTTCTGGGCAAGATCCCGATCGTGAGTCGCTCGATCAAATTCCCGGGCGACCGGCAACCCGATCCGGCAGCGCCGCCGGTGCTGGGCCAGCACACCGACGACATCCTCAGAGACATCCTGGGGCTGACGGCCGAACAGATTCACGCACTGCGTATGTCGAAAGTCGTGGCCTGAGTCCGGGCACGGGTCGGACGAAGAAAACACCAGTGCTGATCAGCTAAGCTTCGGCCGTGCGTCCAAAAAAATGGAGAGGAGTTTTCCGTGTCTGAACTCAGATTCGACAATCGCGTGGCCGTGATCACCGGAGCCGGCCGCGGCCTGGGCCGCGCCTATGCCTTGCTGCTTGCGTCCAAGGGCGCAAAAGTCGTCGTCAACGATCCGGGTGTCAGCCTGCAGGGCGAGGGCGTCGACATCGGGCCGGCGCAGGAGGTCGTCAACGAGATCAGGGCGGCGGGCGGTGAAGCGGTGGCCTGTACCGATACCGTTGCAACGCCCGACGGTGGCCAGGCGATCGTGCAGACGGCGCTCGACCACTACCGACGCATCGATATCCTGATCCACAACGCCGGCAATGTGCGCCGAGCCCCGTTGAAGGACATGAGCTATGAGGACTTCGATGCGGTGCTCGACGTGCATCTGCGCGGCGCCTTTCACGTGCTGCGGCCCGCATTCCCGTTGATGTGCAAGGCCGGTTACGGCCGCATCGTGCTGACCTCGTCGGTCAGCGGCATCTATGGCAATGCCCAGGTCGTCAACTACGCGACGTCGAAGACCGGCATGATCGGACTTTGCAATGTCGCGGCGCTCGAGGGTGCGGCTGAAGGCGTGAAGTGCAACATCATCGCGCCCGGTGCGGTGACGCGCATGGCCGAAGGCCTGGATATCTCAGCCTACCCGCCGATGGGTCCCGAACTGGTCGCGCCGATGGTGGCGTGGCTGGCCCACGAGCGCTGCTCGGTCACCGGCGAGATCATGGCGGCCATCGCCGGCCGCCTGGCGAAGATGTACATCGCGGAAACTCCCGGGGTCTACCAGCCGTCGTGGTCGGTGGAGCAGGTCGACGAGCGGATGGGCGCCATCCGCGAGACGGGCACACCCTGGGTGTTTGCTGTCGTGCCTACGGGTCAGAGCGACCACATTCGCCGCAGCTTCGAAATGGCCCGCAAGGGCGCAGGCCCTTAAACGTAGGTCGGCAATCCTCTGCCGACGTGAGGCAGCGATTGCGCATCCGAGGGTGCATGTCGGCAAAGGATTGCCGACCTACGTTTTACAGATTGCCGCCGCTCTCAGCGGCCGATGAACACACCCGCGCGGCGCTCGGCCATTGCGCGGACGCCTTCGGCGAAATCCTCGGTGACTTTGAGCTTCAACTGTTCCCGGTGCTCGTGCAGCAGCGTTGTTCTGACCTGCTCGGCCAGGTCACCGCGCAAGCTCGCGCGCGTGGCGAGCAGCGACAGCGGCGCGTTCTCTGCGATCTCGCCGGCAAAGGCGAGTGCGGCTTCACGCAGCGAATCCGTGCTGGCGATGCGGTCGACGAGTCCCCAGGACAGCATCTCTTCGGCCTTGTACCTGGCGGCGCTGAGCATCATCTGCGTCGCACGCTGATGCCCGATCACGCGCGGCAAGGTGCAGGTGAGGCCGAAGCCCGGATGAAAGCCGAGCTTGACGAAGTTGGCGGAGAAGCGCGCCTCTGGCGTCGCGACGCGGAAATCGGCGGCGACGGCCAGGCCGAGTCCGGCGCCGATCGCCGCGCCCTGTACGGCCGCTACGATGGGCTTGCGGGAGGCGAAGATGCGCAGCGCCTGGTCGTAGAACTCGCGTAGCGGATCGTCGCCCTGCGCGCCAAAACCGTTGGGCGATACCAGGTCGGCACCGGCGCAGAACGACTTGCCCTCGGAGGCGAGCACGACGGCGCGCACCTGCGGCTCCTGATTCAGGCGTTCGAGCGCATCGGCCAACAGGCGTAGCAGACCCACGGTCGCGAAGTTCTGAGGGGGATTCTGGAACAGCAGGAGTGCTATGTTTCCCCGAACGTGTACGTCGAGTTGCTCTGTCATTGGCGCGTATCCGGTAGGTTTCAGTCGACAACCATAACCGCGCTTCTTGCTCACATTCAACGGCCTTTCCGCTGATCGAGCACATCGACGAACTCCGTAGTGCGTTCGCTCACGTCCGTCGTGTCAAGCCATTCCACAAGGTGAGCGTGGGCATGGGCTAATAGGTTGAACTGTGTAGGTTGGGGTGAGCGCAGCGAACCCCAACATCGGCGCGGAACAATGTTGGGGTTCGCTGCGCTCACCCCAACCTACAGGCTACAGGCAGGCGGCGGTGGGCCGGAGTGGAGTCTGGCCCCCATCCCAGCCTTCCCCCGCAACCGGGGTAAGGAGCCGGACAGTTCCGCGGATTGTCCCTTTAAGTTGCCGCCACTCGCCTACCGGCCCTTCCACTGTGGCTTGCGCTTTTCCGCGAAGGCGCTCGGGCCTTCCTTCGCGTCGTCGCTGCAGTAGGTGTATTCGTGCGCGGCGCGGGCCGCCTGCAGGGCGGCGGAACGGCCCATTTCGGTGGCCAGCATCACCGTCTCGCGGCCGGCTTTCACCGACAGCGGCGCGCCGTCGAGAATTTCCTTGGCGAGTTCGATGGCGGTGTCCATCAGCGCGGCGGGTTCGGCGATGCGATTGACCAGGCCGATCTCGTAGGCGCGCTGCGCGGTGATGGGCTTACCGGTGAGGATGATCTCCATCATGATCCGCTGCGGGATCATGTGGATCAGCGGCGCGGCCCAGGGCGAGCCGCGGCCGACCTTGACCTCGGTGATCGCGAATTTCGCCGCGGTGCTGGCGACGCAGAGGTCGCAGCCCTGGGCGATCATCCAGCCGCCCGCGAAGGCGACGCCGTTGACCGCGGCGATGGTCGGCTTCGACACCTGGATGTTGTCGTAGAGCATCGGGAACATGTCGCGCGGCGGCACCTGCAGCTGGCGCTCGACCATCTCTTTCAGATCGCCGCCGGCGCAGAAGGCTTTTTCGCCGCTGCCGGTGAGAATCGCCACGCGCAGGGCCGGGTCGCGCTCGAAGCGATCCCAGGCGGCGAACAGCCCTTCGCGGACTTCGCGGCTCAGCGCGTTACGCGTATCGGGCCGGTTGATGGTGAGAATCGCGATGCCGTCTTCGCGGGCATCGAACAGGACTGCGTCGCTCATCAGAAACCTCGCGTCAGAGTGGCGTGGGCCGCGCGCTCGAGTTCCTCGCGGAAATTCGGATGCGCGATGGCGATCAGGCGGCGCGTGCGCTCGGCCAGGGTCTGGCCCTTGAGCTCGGCGGCACCGAACTCGGTGACGATCACATCGACATCGCTGCGTGCGGTCGTCACCGGGCCGGACAGACCCGTGACGATCTTGCTGATGCTGCCGCCCTTGGCGGTCGAGGGCAGCGCGATGATCGAGCGGCCGCCGCGCGAACGCGAGCCGGCACGCACGAAGTCCACCTGGCCGCCGGTGCCGCCGAGGTAAGCGCTGCCGCTCTGTTCGGCATTCACCTGGCCGCTGAGATCGACTTCGAGTGCGGAGTTGATCGTGACCAGGCGATCGAGTTGCGCCAGCACCGCCGCGTCGTGCGTATACGCGGTGCTGCACATGCGGATGCTCTTGTTGCGATGCGCGAAGTCGTACAGGCGCTTGGTGCCGATGAAGGCGCCGTTGATCGACACGCCGGTGTCGATCGCCTTGCGCGCATTGGTGACGACGCCGGCCTCGACGAGGTCGACCAGGCCGTCGCCGAGCATGCCCGAATGCACGCCGAGATCGCGCCTATCCAGCAGCAGCCTCAGGATCGCATCGGGCACCGCGCCGACGCCGGTCTGCAGCACCGCGCCGTCTTCGATATAGGCAGCTGCGAACTTGGCGATCGCCTCGTCGGTTTCACCGATCTTGGCCGCCGCGACTTCCACCGGCGGACGCGATACCTGCACCGCGCAATGGATACGTGAAGCATGCAGCGTATCGCCGCAAGTGAACGGCACCTGGTCGTTGACTTCGGCGATGACGACGCGCGCTTTCGCGACCATCGCCTGCACGAAATCGCCGATCAGGCCGTAGCTGTGGTTGCCGTCGGCATCGGCCGGGCTGAGCTGCACGAAGGCGACGTCGCAGCCGATAACGCCCTGCTCGATCATCGGGCCGATCTGGCTGACGTGGCAGGGCACGATGCCGAGCTTGCCCGCGGCGGTCAGCGTGCGCAGCGTGCCGATCGCGCCCATGCTGGTCAGCGCGATCTTGCTCGCGGCCTCGACCGTCAGCAGCTTGGAGAAGCTGGTGGCGGCGAACGCGGACAAGCCGCCGATGCTGTCGGCCTGCGCGATCAGGGTTTCGATCAGCGTCGTTGGTTCACCGCAGGCCTGACCCCAGACGATGCGGTCGCCGGGCCTCAGGAACTGGCGAAGATCCAGACCTGCGGCGTTGGTCTTCACCGTCACGATTTCGCCGCCAGCTTCAGCAGCGCCTGCGCGCGAAGCAGGTGCGGGCGATCCAGCATCGCACCCTTGAAGCCGATGGTGCCGACACCCGGATTGGCGGCGAACAGGTCGACGATTTGCTGCGCGGCCGAGATGTCTTCGGCGCTCGGCGAGAAGGTTTCGTTGATCACGTCGATCTGCGCCGGATGGATCGCCAGCATGCCGCGCCAGCCGGCGCGCCGCATCTGCGCGGCGCGCTTGCGCAGGCCGGCTTCATCGCGGAAATCGCCGTGGATGGTTTCGATCGCGGCGACGCCGGCCGCCGCCGCGCCGACCAGGCACAGGCTGCGCGCCAGCTCGTAGGTGAAGTCGTAGCCGCCGTAATCGCCGCGGTTGTCGCTGGCGCCGAGCGCGGTTGCCAGGTCTTCGCCACCCCAGGTCATCGCGACCACGCGCGGCACACCGGCATAGCTGCCGATCGCGAGCATGCTCTCCGGCATTTCGGTGACCAGCAGCATGACTTTGGTCGAGCCGATCTCGGTGCCGGCGGCGGCTTCGAACGCGGTCAGGTAATGGTCGAGCAACTCGGCATCGGCGCGGCTGCGCGGCTTGGGGAACAGGATGCCGGCCGGAGCGGCGGGCATCACCGCGGCGAGGTCGGCCAGTGCGTACTCGGTCTGGATCGGGTTGATGCGCACCCACAGCCGCTCGCGATGCGCAGTCTGGGCCTTGAGAAACGCGGTGACCATGGCGCGCGCCTTGGGTTTCTCCGCGTCGGTGACTGCGTCCTCGAGATCGAAGATGACGATGTCTGCGGTGCTGGCGGTCGCCTTCTCCATCTTGCGTTCGCTGTCGCCCGGTGCGAACAGCCATGACCGTGCGTTGAAGTTCGATTCCTGATTCGCCATGGGTTCCGCCATTCCTCTGTTGGGCTTTTTGTTGCCCGGCAACTTATCAGTAGGACTTCGGAAGCTCCAGCACCTTTTCGGCGATGTAATTCAGGATCATGTGTGGGCTGACCGGTGCGGTCCTCGGGATCAGCACTTCGCGCAGCAGGCGCTCGATGTGATACTCCTGCGCATAGCCCATGCCGCCCAAGGTCAGCATCGCGGTATGACAGGCCTCGAACGCGGTTTCCGCCGCGAGATACTTGCCAGCATTGGCCTCGACGCCGCATTCCTCGCCTTTGTCGAACAAGGTGGCCGCCTTCATCACCATCAGGTTGGCCGCCTCCAACTGCATCCAGCACTTCGCCAGCGGGTGCTGAATGCCCTGGTTCATGCCGATCGGGCGATCGAACACGATGCGCTCGCGGGCGTACTGGGCAGCACGTGTGAGCGCCGCGCGGCCGATGCCGATCGCCTCTGCGCCGAGCAGGATGCGTTCGGGATTTAGGCCGTGCAGGATGATCTTGAAGCCGTCGCCTTCCTTGCCGATGCGGTCTTCCTCGGGAATCCACAGGTCGTTGATGAACAGCATGTTGGAATCGACCGCGTGCCGGCCCATTTTGTGGATCAGCTTCACTTCGATCTTGGAGCGGTCCAGATCGGTGAAGAACAGCGACAGGCCGTCGGTCTTGCGCTTCACGTCTTCGAGCGGCGTGGTGCGCGCCAGCAGCATCATCTTGTTGGCGACCTGGGCGACCGAAATCCAGATCTTCTCGCCGTTGACCCAATAGCCGCCGTCGCGCTTTTCGGCGCGTGTCTTGAGCTTGGTGGTGTCGAGGCCGACATTGGGCTCGGTGACCGCGAAGCAGATGCGGTCCTCGCCGCTCAATACCTTCGGGATCATCCGCTGCTTCTGTTCCTCGGTGCCGAAGATCGACACCGGCTGCATGCTGAACACCGGGCCGTGGATGCTGGAGGCAGCGGTCATGCCGCCGCCGGCTTCGGCAACCGCCTGCATCATGATCGCCGCCTCGGTGATGCCGAGTCCCGCGCCGCCGACCGCTTCGGGCATGGCAATGCCGAGCCAGCCAGCTTCGGCCATCGACTGATGGAAATCGAGCGGGAAGACGCCTTCCCGATCGCGCTCCAGCCAGTATTCGGGCGAGTACTGCGAGCAATGCTTGAGGATCGCGTCCCTGACGTTCTGCTGGTCCGGGGTGAGTGAGAAATCCATGGTTTCGAACTCTGGTCTGAAAGGGCGGGAATAGCCGCCTGGGATTCCGTGCCGTCGCCTGAGGGGCGATGGCGATCGTTCCGATATTAGCTCAGCAAACCGGAATGCGTATGCCTTACCATAGATGCGTCCTGCTCCTTCCCCCGCGTGCGGGAAGGTTGGGATGGGGGCAGACGATAGCGCCGCGCCTTCATGCCCCCACCCCAACCCTCCCCCGCACGCAGGGGAGGGCGCTCGTTTTTATACTTGAGAGGAGAACATCATGATCAATCCCAACAAGGGCACCGGCCCGCTCGCCGGCGTGCGGGTGATTGATCTGACCGCGATGGTCATGGGGCCCTACAGCACCCAGATCATGGCCGACATGGGTGCGGACGTGATCAAGATCGAGCCTCCGGCCGGGGACAACACCCGTTACATCTCGGTGGGCCCTGCGCCTGGATTGAGTGGCGTGTTCGTCAACGTCAACCGCGGCAAGCGCAGCGTGATGCTCGACCTGCAGACCGCCGAGGGCAAGAAAGCGCTGCGGGCGCTGATCGAGACCGCTGACGTCTTCATCCACTCGATGCGCTCCAAGGCGATCGCGAGGCTAGGCTTCAGCTATGCCGACGTCTGCGCGATCAATCCGGCTATCGTCTACACCAATTGCTACGGCTACAGCCGGCGCGGTCCCGACGGCGACAAGCCGGCCTATGACGACACCATGCAGGCGGAATGCGGGCTCACCCACGTGCAGCAATTGCTGACCGGCAGGGCGGATTTCGTCGGCACCATCATGGCGGACAAGGTTGCCGGTCTGACCGTGCTTTACGCCACGACGATGGCGCTGTTTCATCGCGAGCGCAGCGGCGAGGGCCAGGAGGTGGAGGTTGGCATGTTCGAGACCATGGCCTCGTTCATGCTGGTCGAGCATGCCAACGGCGCGATGTTCGATCCGCCGCTGAGCAAGGCGCACTATCCGCGCGCGGTCGCGCCCAACCGCCGTCCGTATCGCACCAGGGACGGCTACGTCGCCGCGCTGATCTACAACGACAAGCACTGGTCGCTGTTCGTCGATGCGGTGAAACCCGCCTGGGTCGGCCCCGAGCTGGCCACGCTCGCGCAGCGCGCGCGGCAGATCGACAAGGTCTACGGCCTGCTGGGTGAAACCTTCCTGGAGCGCACCACCCAGGAATGGCTGGATCTGCTGCTCAAGCTCGGCATCCCGGCGGCGCCGCTGCGCACCACTGACGAGCTGTTCGACAACCCACATTTGAACGCGGTCGGTTTTTTCGAGACGCTCGACACGCCGCAGGGCAAGGTGCGTTTCCCGGGTGTCCCGACCTGGTTTTCGCAGACGCCGGGCAAGGTTGCCGGCCCCGCACCGGCGCTCGGCGCCGACACGCACGACGTGCTGGAGGAAGTGGGCATTTCAGCGGCGGTGGTCGAGACCGCACCCATTGTCGTCGTGTCGGAAGAAGGTCCGGCCTAAAACCCGTAGGGCGGGAGCATCCCGTCGTGTTGCCGTGAAAGGCGGGATGCTCCCGCCCTACGACCTCTCATCAGGTGCGCGCTGGTCTTCTATAGCCTAGCGTGGCGGAGATCAGGTCCACCTCGTCGAGTACCAGGCGCGCCAGCTCGTCACGCCGGCCTTTGACTGAACGCGAACTGGGCGCCGCGACGATCAGCGCGCCGATCACGGTTCCGGCGGCGTCGTGGATCACGCTGGCGGTTCCGGATGCGCCCTCGGAGGCCTGGTCGACGGTTTGCGACACGCCGGTTTCGCGCGTCTGCGCGATCGCTTCGGCGAGCATGCGCTTGTCGGTTTCCGTGTCCGCCGTCAGTGCCTGCGGCTTGAGGTTGCGTAAATAGCGCCGCAGTTCCTCTTCCGGAGAGGCCGCCAGCAGCGCTCGCCCGCCGGCGGTGCAGTACAGGGGGCGCCGGTCGCCGACCGAGATGGCGAAGCGCACCGCGTTGCGGCTTTCGATGACATCGACGTAGGTCATCGTGCCGGTTCCCTTGTCGCGGACGCCGAACAGCACGGTTTCGTTTGAGCGCTCCGCCAGGCGCCGCATGCCCTCGCGGATCAGATCCGAGGATTGCAGGCTCCGCCGCGCTTCCAGCAGCGCGCTGCCGAGGCCGAAGGCAGCCGGCCCGAGACGAAAGACACCGTCCGAGGACACGACGAAATCAGCGTCCGCCAGGCCGCGTAGCAGCGCCGCCAGGCTGCTTTTCGGCGCGCTGAGAACGCGGCTGAGCTGCGCCAGGCTGACCGGCTTGGTGCTGGCGCAGAGTGCTTCCAGAATCTGGATCACCCGAGTGACCGACTGCGGTGAATTCAGACGGCGATCATCGGTGAGCATGGGGCTTGGACTCCGCGGCAGCTTGCATTGGCCGCGCAGCCTATCTCAACGGAATGCCGGCATCACGTCCTTGGCGAAGACCTCGGCGTAGGGCTTGAACTGCGCCGGCGGGAGTCCCGGTGGCAGCATCATCATGAAGTGCTCCACCGGCACTTTGGCCCGCATCTCCCTGAACATGGCGATGGCCTGGCTCGGGGTCAGGATGCTCAGGATGCCGCTGGTCTTGAACGCTTGCAGCGACATCGGTTTGAGCACCGCGCCTTCGACGCCGGTCGAGCCCCGGTCCTCGTTGAGCCACTGCCCGTAGGTGTTGTTCACATGGTGGAAGTAGGGCGCCAGCTCGTCCATCGCCTGCGCCGGATCGTGCGCGACCATGACGAACAGGCCCTGGATGCGGATGCGTCCGCTGGCCGGGTCTTTGCCCGCGGCGCGCAGCTTGTCGAGGTACAGGTCGACGATGTCCATATTGCCGAAATAGCCGTCGCCGTACTTCGCCGTGCGTTCGATCGCCTTTTCGTTGAATCCGCCGATGTACAGCGGAATGCGCCCGCGCGCCGGCACCTGGGCGATCGAAGCGTTCTTGATGTTGAAGTGCTTGCCTTCGAACGAGACCGTCTCGCCGGTCCAGAGCCGGGTGACGATTTCGAGGAACTCGTCGGTGCGGCCGCCGCGCTTGCTGAAGTCGACGCCATAGGCCTCGGCCTCGCGCCGGCGGTAGCCGATCGCGGCCGCCATTTCGAGCCGGCCGTTGGACAGGTGATCGAGTACCGCGCATTCCTCGGCGAAACGCACCGGGTGATAGAGCGGCGCCAGCGCGATCGCCGAGCCGAGCTTGATGGTCCTGGTGCGCGCCGCGATCGCCGCCAGCGCGATCAGCGGTGAGGGCATGTAGCCGTCTTCGGCGCCGTGATGCTCGGGCACCCAGGCGCCGTCGAAGCCGATGCTTTCGGTCCAGGCGGCGAAGTCCAGGATCCCGGCATAGAGCTCGGCCCAGGGCCGGCGCCATTGCAACGGATTCCTGAAATCGTAGAGATAACCAAACGTCAGCTTGTTATCCATGAGCCTCGTCCACCCATTGAGTCGTAGGTCGGCAATCCTTTGCCGACGTGTGCGTCGATGCGTAATCGCGGGCTTGCGTCGGCAAAGGATTGCCGACCTACGAATGGAGCCCGTCGGTTGCCCTACCGCGGCCCTTTCGGCAGGCCGAGCACGCGTTCCGCGATGATGTTGCGCTGGATCTCCGCGGTGCCGCCGGCGATGGTTTCGGAGAACACGTCCAGGTAGTCGTGCCCCCAGCCGTGCATGCCGACCACCTCGGGCGCGGCGATGCCGTAAAGATCGATGGCCGCGGCGGCGACGCGCTGGGTGAACTCGGCGAAGCTCAGGCGCATCAGCGAGCCGCTGGCGTCGGGGACGGAGTCCTCGCAGTCGAGCGCAAACCGATAAGTGGCGGCGCGGATCGAAGCGCCTTCCGCGCGCAGCCGCGCCAGGCGCAGGCGCAGTTCCGGACGATTCTGCGGGCAGGCTGCCAGCAGCTGTTCCACTTTGAGCGTGTAGCCGATCAGCAGCGCCAGCGCGGCGGTGCCGCGCTCGAAGCTCAGCGTCGACATCGCCGTCGCCCAGCCGTTGTTGAGGCCGCCGACCACGTTGGCCAGCGGCACGCGCACGCCGTCGTAGAACACCTCGCAGTACTTGTGCGGCCCGGCCATCGTGCGGATCGGCCGCACGGTGATGCCCGGCGCGTCCATCGGGCAGATCACCCAGGTCAGCGCCTTGGATGTCGACGCGGTCGGATCAGTGCGGATCAGCAGTTCCTGCCACTCGGCGACGTCGGCGAAGCTCGACCAGATCTTGGTGCCGTCGATGACCAGTTCGTCGCCTTCGACGCGGCCGCGGCATTTGAGGCTGCCCAGGTCGGAGCCGGCGCCGGGCTCGGAGAAGCCCTGGCACCACAGCACATCGCCGCTGAGAATCTTCGGCAGGTGATAGGCCTTCTGCTCCGGCGTGCCACAGGCGATCAGCGTCGGCCCGGCATGGTTGAGCATCACGAACGAGGCATTCAGCGGCGAGGGTGCGCCGGCACGTGCGTACTCCTCGAACCAGACGATCTGTTCGAGCACCGACAGGCCGCGTCCGCCGAGTTCCTTTGGCCAGGCAATGCCCGCCCAGCCGCCGCGGGCCTGCGTCTTCTGCCAGTTCAGCACGTACTCGCGCGAGGCGGGGCCGTCCTCCGGCGAGGGCTCGGACGGCACGTTGGCTTCGAGCCAGCGGCGCGCCTCCTGTCGGAAAGCCGAGATCGGGCCCGTCATGCGAAGGTCTCCATCATGATCTCTGTTGTTGTGTGAGCGTTGCGCGAATCTGGTGTTTCAACACCTTGCCGGCGTCGTTCTTCGGCAGCGCGTCCCATAGAACCACCTGCTCGGGAATCTTGAACTTGGCCACGCCCAGCGCGACCAGGAATTCGCCCAGAGCGGCGACATCGGGGCCGCGGCCGCCCTTGGGCACGATTGCCGCAACGGCGCGCTCACCGGTGCGCGGATCGGGAATTCCGACGACGGCCACCTCGGCGATCTCCGGGTGCCCGATCAGCAGATCCTCGATCTCCTTGGGCGAGATGTTTTCGCCGTTGCGGATGATGATGTCCTTGGCCCGGCCGGTGACGACCAGGTAGGACCCGTCGACCCAGCGCGCGAGGTCGCCCGTGCGGAAATAGCCTTCGTCGTCGAAGGCCGTGGTTTCGTCCTCCACGTTCAAGTAGCCGACCAGCATCTGCGGTCCGCGGGCACAGATTTCGCCCTCAAAGAAGGTGGCCGCACCGTGGTCGATCAGCTTCACGTCGGCAAAGCCCGGGCGGCCGTCGGTGTCCGCGCCGTGCGCGGTGTCGCCGGCTGCGGTGGCGCCGATGGTAGTCACCGGCACTTCGGTGGAACCGTAGACGCGCGTGACCACTGCGCGCTCGAAATAGTCCGCCGCCTTGCGGATCAGCGAGGGCGGCACCGAGGCGCCGCCGCAGACGAACAGCTTCAGGCTGGGCAGGCGCGTGCCCGCGCGCTCGGCCGCGGCCAGCAGCGCTTCCAGGAAGGGCGTCGCGCCGGCCATGTGCGTGCAGGCCTCGGCGTCAATGATTTTCACTGCCGCATCCGCGTCCCAGTGGTCCATGACCACGGCGGCAGTGCCGAGCAGCAGCGGTCCTTCGAAGGCGTAAATCGAACCGCCGATATGGCTGATCGGCGAGGGCACCAGGAACTTGTCGCCGGGCTCGACCAGCCAGTGCTTGCCGAGCTGGCGCAGCAGCGCGTGCAGCGTGTTGTGCGTATGCAGCACGCCCTTGGAGCGCCCGGTGGTGCCCGAGGTGTACATCACCATGCGCACCGCATCCGGCTCCAAGGTCGGCAGCGGTTGCGCGGATACGGGCGTGCTCACCAGCGACTCGTAGGCCAGGTGCGGGCCGGCGTTGCCGCGCAGCACGACCACATCCGGCGGCGTATCGAGTTGAGTCACCACGCGGCTGAGCATCGCCGCGTAGTCGAACTTGCGAAAAACGGCGGGGATGAAAATGAAACGGCTGGCGACGTCCTTGAGGATGAACTGCGTGTCGCGGTCGCGCAGCGACGGCAGAATCGGGTTGACGGCCATGCCGGCCAGAGTCGCGGCCAAGTAGATGGTCGCGGCCTCGTGCCAGTTGGGCAGCATGAAGGACACCACGCTGCCGGCCGGTGCGCGCGCCAGCATCGCCTGTGCGAGTGCCGAGGCCTCTGCGTACAGCGTCCGGCAGTCGATGCGGCGGTCGCCGTCCACCAGCAGCACACGTTCCGGTGTCAGCTGGGCGGCTTGCTGCAGTGCATCAGCCAAGGTGCTGAGGACCCACAGGCCGTCGCCATAGGCGCGGGCCGCGCGATCCTCATTCCAGCGCAGCGAGCGGCCCGCGATCAGCTTGCGGCTGCCGCTCAAGTTCGGGTTCAAGTTCGGGTTCAAGTTGGGATTCATTCACTCGGCATCGAGGCGACTCTTTGCGGAATCTGCAAAGATACCAATTATTGCCCGTGGGACGGACTCGCAGGTTATCAACAACTCTGTTGATGACAAGCTGTGAGCAGGCCGGCGAGCGCGATACAATATACCGGCACGATAATTCTTGGCGAGGCAAAAGACCCGTGGAGGCTGACACCCGCTACCATCCCAGCGCCGATCAGTTGGCGTTGGCAAGCGCGATGGACGATACGATTGCAGAACTGCTGCCGCTTTCGCGCCTGCATGCTGCAAACGACGAGGCGGCGGATATCTGGTTGCACCTGGATCAGGCCGGCATCTTCGGCATCTGCCTCAGTGAGGATCAGGGTGGCAGCGGCCTCGGCGCTGCGGAAGAGGCGCTGATCGTGATCGGGCTCGGGCGTCGCCTCGCGTCGCCTGCGGTACTCGCGACTCTCGGCGCCGCGCATTGCGCCGCGACCGGCCTGTCGGGCAAGCGCATCGCGGCGGGTTATCGCAGCGGCGAACGCATCATCATCGTGCAAAGCCCGGGCGCCGATTGGCTGTTGCTGCGCGAGGCCGACGGCGCTGCGCTGCACTCGCTTGAGTCTGTGCACGCAAAGCCCCTTGACGAGCGGCTGTGGCTGGCCAGCCTGGGCGAGGCGAGCAGCATCGGCGAGCCGCTGGCGCGCTTCGACGAAGCCGGAATACTGCGGCTGCGGTTGATCGATGCGGCGGCGCTCGCGGGCATCGCCGAGACCGCGCTGCAAATGGGCGTGGATTACGCCGGTCTGCGCGAACAGTTCGGCCGTCCGATCGGCACGTTCCAGGCCGTCAAGCATCACTGCGCGAACATGGCGATCGCAGCGCGTTGCGCGCGTGATCAAGTCGGCTTTGCCGCGGTGGCGATCGACGAGGGCCGTGAAGACGCGATACTGCAGGTGGAGTGCGCGCTGTTCGTGGCCGGTACGGCGGCGGTGGAGAACGCCGGCAAGAACATCCAGATCCATGGCGGCATCGGCTTCAGCGATGAAGCCGATCCGCATCTGCTGCTAAAACGCACGCAGGTGCTGATCGCCGTCGCAGGCGGGCTGGAAGCCGCCAATACACGTATCGCGAACACGAAGGCGGGTTGGTGAAATGCAGGTTGCCATCATTACAGGCGCAAGCAGCGGCATCGGTTTCGGCACGGCCGTCAAGCTGGCTGGCATGGGCATCGCGGTGCTCGGCGTAGGGCGCGATGCCAACAAGCTCGCCGATCTCGAGAACGCGATCGGCAATCCCGAACGCATCGCGACGCTCGCCGTCGACGTCACCGATGACGATGCGCCCAAGCGCATCGTCGAAGCCGCGCTGTCGCACTGGAACCGCATCGATTTCCTGATCAACAACGCCGGTGCGGGCAGCCCCAAGCCGCTGCACGAAACCGATGATGCCATGCTGGACGGTTTCCTGAACCTGATGCTGCGCGCGCCGTTTCGCCTGGCGCGCGATGTGATTCCGCACATGAAACCGGGCAGCGCGATCATCAACGTCACGTCGACTTTCGCCGTCATCGGCGGCCGTCGCGGCGGTGCCTATACCGCCGCGAAAGGCGGCCTCAATGCGTTGACCAGGCACATCGCCTGCCAGTACGGCGCACTCGGTATCCGCAGCAACAACGTTGCCCCTGGCGTCACCGTTACGCCGATGGTGCAGGGCCGCCTCAACGATCCACTTTTCAAAAGAATCAACGTCGAGATGACGCCGCATACCCGTCTGGGTGAAATCGAAGACATCGCCAGCACGATCGCCTTTCTGTGCTCGCCCGGCGGCAGTTTCATCAACGGCCAGACCATCGTCGTCGACGGCGGCTGGAGTTCGACCAAGTACCTTTCCGAAAACGCGCTGACCTCGACCTGGACCCCGGCGGCATGATCCTGACGGAGACGCAGCAGGCGATTCGCGACGCCGTCCGCGAGTTTGCACAGGACCGCATCAAGCCGCATAGCGCCGCCTTCGAAGAGGCGCGCGGCTATCCATCGGCGCTGTTCGAACAGCTCGCCGCGCTCGGCGTGATGGGCATGACCGCGCCCGAGGAGGTCGGTGGCGCAGGCGCGGACTACGTTTCCTACGCGCTGGCGCTGATGGAAATCGCGGCGGCCGACGGCGCGCTATCGACTATCGTCAGCATCCAGAACAGCCTCATCGTGGCCAGCGTCCTCAAGGACGGCACGCCCGAACAGCAACAGCGCTTCCTGTCCGATCTCATCGCCGGGCGCATGATCGGTGCCTTCGCGCTTACCGAAGCGGACGCGGGGTCGGATGCCGCGGCGCTGCGCATGCGTGCGCAGAAGGTCGACGGCGGCTACCGGTTGTCCGGTAGCAAGCAATTCATAACATCCGCGAAGATCGCCGGTATCGCGATCGTCTACGCGGTCACCGACCCTGCGGCCGGCAAGCGTGGCATCACCGGCTTCATCGTGCCGACGGTATCGGCGGGATATCGCGTGGACAAGGTCGAGCACAAGCTCGGCCAGCAGGCATCGGACACCTGCGCGATCCGCTTCGATGATGTGTTTGTCGAGGACGGCCTGCGCCTGGGAGCGGAAGGCGCGGGCTACGCCATCGCGCTCGCCAACCTCGCAATGGGCCGCATCGGCATCGCCGCGCAGTGCATCGGCATGGCGCAGGCCGCGTTCGACATCGCGGTGGCTTATGCCAAGGAGCGCAGGAGCTTCGGCAAGGCGATCATTGGGCACCAGGCGGTGGGCTTCCGCCTGGCCGATCTGGCCACGCGCCTCGAAGCCGCACGCCAGCTGGTGCTGCACGCAGCGGCGTCCAAGGACGCCGGTCTGCCCAGCCTGCAGGAGGCGTCGATGGCCAAGCTGTTCGCCTCCGAGACCGCAGAAGCCGTTGTTTCCGGCGCGATCCAGACGCTCGGCGGCTACGGCTATCTCGAAGAGTTCGGCGTGGCCAAGATCTATCGCGACGTGCGCGTCTGCCAGATCTACGAAGGCACTTCGGATATACAGCGCATTGTGATCGCGCGGGCGCTTTAGACAGTATCGACGTCATTCCCGCGAAAGCGGGAATCCAGTGGGGCTGGCTACGTCCCTGGATTCCCGCCTGCGCGGGAATGACAAAACATCAGCAATTCGCATTGAGTCGGGCACAGGCCCGGAAGGATCAGTAAATGGAGATCAAGGGAGCCGCGGCGATCGTCACCGGCGGCGCATCGGGACTTGGTGGTGCGACTGCGGAGCGCCTCGCAAAAGCGGGCGCCAAGGTCACGATCTTTGACCTGAATGCCGATCTGGGCCGCGCCAAGGCGGCGGCCATCGGCGGGCATTTCGTCGCGGTGAACGTGACCGACGAGGCGGCCGTGGAAGCGGCGATCATCGAGGCCGAAGGCGTGCACGGCAAGGCGCGCATTCTGGTCAATTGCGCCGGCATCGGCCCGCCGGGCAAAGTCATCGGCCGCGACGGCAAGGCGCTGCCGCTGGCGGAGTTCTCGAAGATTGTCGCGATCAATCTGTTCGGCACTTTCAATGTGCTGTCAAAGTTCGCAGCACGTCTGTACGACGCGGAGCCGCTGGGCGAAGAGCGCGGCGTGATCATCAATACCGCGAGCGTGGCGGCCTTCGAAGGCCAGATCGGCCAGCCCGCATACGCGGCCTCGAAGGCCGGCGTGGTCGGCATGACCATCCCGATCGCGCGCGAACTTGCGCGTTACGGCATCCGCGTGATGACCATCGCGCCCGGCCTGTTCCTGACGCCGCTGATGGAATCCTTCACCCAGGAAGTGCAGGACTCGCTGGGCAAGCAGGTGCCGTTCCCGAGCCGCCTCGGCAAGCCCGACGAGTACGCGATGATGGCGGAAAGCATCGTGCTGAATCCGATGCTCAACGGCGAGACCATCCGCCTCGACGGCGCTATCCGGATGACCGCGAAATGACACTGCGGACTCGCTTCACCGAGATGTTCGGTATCGAGCATCCGATCGTACAGGGCGGCATGATGTGGGTTGGCCGCGCCGAGCTGGCGGCCGCGGTTTCCAACGCCGGCGGCCTCGGCATCCTGACGGCGCTGACGCAGCCGACGCCGGACGCGCTGCGCGCCGAGATCGAGCGCTGCCGCTCGATGACGAGCAAGCCTTTCGGCGTCAATCTGACGATCCTGCCCTCGGTCAATCCGCCGCCGTATGCGGAGTACCGCAAGGCGATCATCGACAGCGACATCAAGATCGTCGAAACCGCCGGCCACAAGCCGCAGGAGCATGTCGACGACTTCAAGGCGCACGGCATCAAAGTCGTCCACAAATGCACGGCGGTGCGCCATGCACTGTCGGCGGAACGTATGGGTGTCGATGCGATTTCGATCGACGGCTTCGAATGCGCCGGCCACCCGGGCGAGGACGACATCCCTGGCCTGGTTCTGATCCCGGCTGCGGCAGACCAGGTCAAGATTCCGATGATCGCCAGCGGCGGTTTCGGCGATGGCCGCGGGCTCGCGGCGGCGCTTGCGCTCGGTGCCGAAGGCATCAACATGGGCACGCGGTTCTGCGCCACGGTCGAGGCGCCGATCCACGACAACATCAAGCAGCTGCTGGTAGCCAACGACGAGCGCGGCACCAACCTGATCTTCCGCTCGCTGAAGAACACCGGGCGCGTCGGCAAGAACAGCGTGTCGGACAAGGTCGTCGAAATCCTCAAGAACCCGGGCGCCAAGTTCGAGGACATCGCGCATCTGGTCAAAGGCGCGCAGGGCCGCGTCGCGCTGGAAACCGGCGATGTCGACGCCGGCCTGATCTGGGCCGGCCAGGTACAGGGGCTGATCCACGACGTGCCGACCTGCGCGGAGCTGATTCAACGCATTGTCCGCGACGCCGAGGCGATCATTCGCCAGCGTCTGGCCGGGCTAATCCAGTAGGTTGGGGTGAGCGCAGCGAACCCCAACATCGGCGCGGACCCAGTGTTGGGGTTCGCTATGCTCACCCCAACCTACGGTTCTGCATTGCTCAACATCGATGTTGATTATCAGAATTCGGTTTGACTGGGTTATGATCGTCTGGCTTCCATTCACCCGCATATTGGCGCCTAAAGGAAAAGTATGTTCAAAGCTCTGCTCATAACGAAGAACGAGTCCGCGCAAGCCGTCGCCGTCACCGATATCGATGAGTCGCAGCTGCCCGAAGCCGCCGTCACGGTGAAGGTCGAATACTCGACCATCAATTACAAGGACGGCCTGGCCATCACCGGCAAGTCACCGGTGGTGCGCAAGTTCCCGATGGTGCCCGGCATCGACTTCGCCGGCGTGGTGGAATCCAGCAGCAGCGATCAGTGGAAAGCAGGCGACCGCGTCGTGCTCAACGGCTGGGGCGTTGGTGAAGGCCACTGGGGCGGATTGTCCCAGAAGGCCCGCGTCAATCCCGGCTGGCTGATCCGCCTGCCGGAAGCCTTCAGCGCGAAGCAGGCGATGGCCATCGGTACCGCCGGCTATACCGCCGCCCTCTGCGTCGATGCGCTGGAAAAGCACGGCGTTACGCCTGCGCAGGGCGAGATCCTGGTCACCGGTGCCACCGGTGGCGTCGGCAGCGTGGCGATCGCGCTGTTGAGCAAACTCGGCTTCAAGGTTGTGGCCTCCAGCGGCAAGGCCAGCGAGGCCGACTATCTGAAGGCGCTCGGTGCGGCCGAGATCATTGACCGCGCCTCGCTTTCCGCTCCCGGCAAGCCGATGCAGAAAGAGCGCTGGGCGGCCGTGGTGGACTGCGTCGGCAGCGCCACGCTGGCCAATGCCCTTGCACAGACGCGCTACGGCGGTTATGTGGCTGCTTGCGGCCTGGCCCAGGGCATGGACCTGCCGGGCTCGGTGGCGCCATTCATTCTGCGCGGTGTGTCGCTGCTGGGCATCGACAGCGTGATGGCGCCGCTGCCGCCGCGCGAAGCCGCGTGGAAGCGGCTGGCGCGCGACCTGGACGCCTCGGCGCTGGAATCCATCAGCACCCTGGTCGGCCTTGGTAACGCGGCCGCTGCCGGCGCCGACATCGTCGCGGGCAAGATTCGCGGCCGTGTCGTGGTCGACGTGAACGCCTGATCCGCAGAAACGGGTTGGCAACAGAAAAGGCGGAGCCGCTGCATGCGGCCCCGCCTTTTCTGTTCCAGCTCGGCCGTGGAACGCAGCTTAGAGCTGCACACACTGCACAATACAGTCGCTGATTATGATCGCGGCATGCGCCAAGGCTGCGCCGCGATTTTGAAACGATATCAGCGGTAAACCGGACTGCGCCAGATCAAGCTGGTTACCGAGCTTTTGCTGTCCGCGGGTGTTTCGGTGCGTGGCTGTGTCCGGCGGAGATCGCTTTCGCTATCGGTACGACATGCACCTTGCCGTGGCGAACCCCGCGCTCGGCGACCAGGCTCTCGGCCTGCATCAGCACCTGCCCGGATTCACCGCGCAGCAATGCGACCTCGAAACACTGGTCCGCATCCAGGTGCACATGCAGCGTCGACACCGTGAGGTCGTGATGCCGGTGCTGGCCATTCGTCAGGCGGCGGCCGAGTTCACGTGCGTGGTGGTCATAGACGTAGGACACACAGGCGAGGCATTGGCTGGATGCAGGCGCGTCGTCGAGTGCCTCCTTGCCGAGCCGGTCGCGCAGCAGGTCGCGCACTGCCTCGGATCGGTTCTGGTAGCCGTGGCGGCTAATCCAGTCGTCGAACTGTGCGGCCAGCTTGTCTTCTAGGGAGATCGTGTAGCGCTGCATGGGCGGATTCGCTGGTGGACGTGCCGGCGCATTTCTACCACGCAAGCGCGACGCCTGTGCATTCATCTGCGGCCGCGCTCGAATGGCAGTATGACGAGTCACTGGTTCGTCATACCGTTGCGTTATACAGCGCTGCAATAGAACGGGAAGCATCGAAGTGAAGAAGTGCATCGCCGGCGGGCTGGCAGTTTTGTGCCTGGGATTTTCTGTGCCGCTGATGGCGGGTGGCGTGCCGATCGAACTCGACCCGGTCACGGTGATCGGCGTGCCGGACCTGCAGGACGAGTCGCGCTCCGCGACCGAAGGCTATGTCACGGCCGAGCAGCTGTCGGAGCGGCCGATCTCGCGTGCCGGCGAACTGCTCGAATTCGTGCCAGGCCTGATGGTCACGCAGCACAGCGGCGAGGGCAAGGCGAACCAGTATTTCCTGCGCGGCTTCAACCTGGATCACGGAACCGACTTCTACAGCGACGTCGATGGGTTGCCGGTCAACATGCGCACGCATGCGCATGGCCAGGGCTATGCCGATATCAATTTCATCATTCCGGAGCTGATCGGTTCGCTGGAATATCGCAAGGGCCCGTATTCCGCCGATGTTGGCGACTTCGCCGCGGCCGGCTCCGCGAACCTGCGCTATGTCGATTCGCTGCCGCAGAACATCGCAAAAGTAACGATCGGCGAATACGGCTACCAGAGCGCCTTGCTGGCCGCGTCGCCCTCACTGCTCGGCGGCACGCTGCTGCTGGGCGCGCAGGCAACGCACTACGACGGTCCTTTCGATCTGGAAGAGAACGTGCGCAAGTACGCCACCATTGCGCGCTTCAATAAGGGCAACGATCAGCAGGGTTTCACCGCGTCGCTGATGAGCTACGACATCCAATACACGGCACCGGACCAGATTCCGCAGCGCGCCGTCGATAGTGGAGAGATCGATAGACTCGGCTACATCGATCCCAGCGACGGCGGAAGTGTCGGCCGCTACAGCGCCAATCTCGAGTTCCGCGGTCTGGCCGATGGCGGCAATTGGCGCGCCCAGGCTTATGCGCTGAAGTATCGTATGCAGCTGTATTCCAATTTCACCTATTTCCTGACCGATTCCGAGCACGGCGACCAGTTCAACCAGTTCGACGATCGCAAGGTCTACGGCGTCAACGCGCGCCGCTACTGGCTGCTTCCGACGACGATTCCGATCGATGTCACGCTCGGATTGCAGAGCCGCTACGACGATATCGATCCGGTCGGCCTGTATCTGACGCAGGCGCGGCAACGCCTGTCGACGGTGCGCGAAGATCGGGTCAAGGAAGGCAGCGTCGGCCTGTACCTGAGCAGTACGCAGAAGTGGTTGCCGTGGTTGCGCTCGCAGATCGGCGCGCGCGCCGATCGTTATTTTTTTGATGTCGACAGCAGAGACCAGACCAGGGGCCAGCCGCTCAACTCCGGTAGCGACCAGGACTCGATCTACAGCCCGAAAGTCGCGCTGATCTTCGGGCCCTGGGATCGCACGCAGTTCTATCTCAACTATGGCCAGGGCTTTCACAGCAACGATGCGCGCGGCGTCACCACGACGGTGGATCCGCTCGATGCGACGGTGCCTCAGAACAAGGTCGATCCGCTGGTCAAGGCGCGCGGCAGCGAGATCGGCGTGTCCAGCGGCATCGTTCCGCATCTGACGCTGGCGGCCTCGCTGTGGCAGCTCGATTTCGATTCCGAGCTGGTCTACGTCGGCGACGCCGGCGCCAACGAGCCCAGCGGTTCGAGCCGGCGGCGCGGCCTCGAGTTGTCCGCGTCCTACCAGCTGTTTCCGTGGCTGCTGCTGGACGCCGACTATGCCTACGCGCATTCGCGGCTGGATTCGGAAGACGGCGACCGCATTCCGAATTCGATCGGCAGCATCTATGGACTGGGCGTGACCGTGCCGGAAACGCGCGGCTGGAGCGGCGGCCTGCGGCTGCGTCATCTCGGCCCGGGTCCGCTGGTCGAGGACGACAGTGCGCGGTCGAAGTCGACCACGGTGCTGAACGGGCAGGTCGGCTATCGCTTTCTGCAGCGGTATACGAGCAATCTGCAGATCCTGAACCTGCTGAACAGCCACGATCACGACATCACGTATTACTACGAATCGCGTTTGCCGGGCGAGCCGGCGGAAGGGGCTGCGGATTTCCACTTCCACCCGGTCGAGCCGCGCTCAGTGCGGGTAACGGTGGGCGCGGAGTTTTGAGGTCTGCCGCCGTTGTTGCCACCCTTGTAGGAGTGGGTCATACCCGCGACTGAGGCTTCGAGGTCACAGTCGCGGGTATGACCCGCTCCGAACAGCTTGTATTGGCTTGCGTTGCAAATGCGTAACCAAGTGCCGATACCGACGATTCAATCGCCGGCCGATGATGCCATCCGCTCCAGCAGCTGCGCCGCTTCCGGACGATCCGGCGCCACGGCTTTCAGCTGCATCAGCAGTGTGCGCGCCGAGGCTACGTCTACCGCGGCCAGCATCGCGGCCATCTGCAGCAGCGGGTCGTAGGCCGGGCGGAAGTCGGCGCTGGTGCGCAGCACGGCCAGCAGCGGGCCGCCGACCTGCTCGATCATCTGGCGCGGATCGGCGACCGGCGTCACCTTGCGGCCGGCCACAAGGTAGCGGTCCCGCGCAAGCCAGTACGCCGCGATTCGCGCGGCAAAGGCAGGGTCGGTGCTGCTGTCGAGCACGTCGCCGGGCGCTAGCGCAACGGCCTGCGAGAACGCCAGCAGACGATCCGCCGGCGAGGATGCGGCTACATAGGTGATGCGCGGCGCGCGATAGGCCACGACCGGATGATCGTCGGTATTCAGTGCGGCGTCGCCGGCGAATCGCGCCAGAGCCTGCGGGCCGGCGGTGAAGCTGCCGAGCACGGCGACTTCGTCCGGCAGCCCGAACTCGGCCGGCGCATGCAGCAGATTCGCGCCGGCAATGCGATCGCGAACCTCGGATGGTTTGAAGCGAGCAGCATCGCGGCGGCCGACCAGGCCGATCGCCGGGGTGATCAGACTGTTGGTCGCGAGCATCGCGCTGCCGTCCGGGTACACCGCCAGAAAGCTGCGCACGATGCTGCGCAGCGTATCGAGATCGAGCTGGTGCAGCGGCAGCCACTGGCAGAACAGGCCACCGGGCGCCAGGCGCTCGCGGACCGCGGCAAAGTGTTCGACGGTGTAGAGCGAGCCGGAGCCGCTGCGTGCCGGATGAAAATTGTCAGCGACGATCAGGTCATAGTGTTGCGGCGTCGTGCGCACGTAGCGCCTTGCATCGCCCGCCAGCAGGTGCAGCCGCGGATTCGCGCCAGCGCCGGCCAGCTGCTCGCGGAACAGCGCGGACGCGGCAATGACTTCGGGCAGCAGTTCGACGGCGTCGACGGCTAGCCCCGGATCCTGCGCCGCGGCGGCGGCAGTCACGCCGGTGCCGAGGCCGAGGAACAGCGCGCGTCGCGGCTGCGGGTGCAGCAGCAGCGGCAGCAGCGCCTGACGCGCGTCCGCGAACACCGTCGCGCTGCTGCCTTCCTGCTGACGGTTGTCGATGTGCAGCGTCGCGACGCCGTCGCCATCCTCGACCACGCTGACCGCGGCCATCACGCCTTCGGCGTAGCGGACGATACGTCCGTTCTCGGGCACATCGACGATCGCCAGGCTGGGGACTAGCCAGCTGGCACCGATCACCGCCGCTGCGCTTAGGTACTGCGCTGGCGCTTTCCACGCGGCGCGGGTCGACAGCAGCAAGTAGCCGGCGGCCAGTAGCGCGAGCGACGTGCGCGTGCCGATCGCCGGGATCAGCCAGACGCCGAACAGTAGCGGCGCCAGCGCCGCCCCGAGTGTATTGGCGCCGAGCACTCGGCCCAGCGGAATGCTCCGCGAAATAGCGAGCGTCGACAGATGGCTGAACAGCGCGCCCATCACGAAAGTCGCCGGCAGGAAGGCCGCCGCCGCCAGCGCCGCCTCGGCTAGCAGCGCTTGCGCCATGCCGGCGCCCAGCACCGACTGGACGGCGGCCTGCAGGCCTGGCGCGCGCGATAGCACCAGCATTCCCGACAGGCAGGTCAGCGCGAGTGCGCGCAGCAGTGCGTCGCTGCGGCGGTCGGCGCCGCCGGACGGCCAGCGTGCGTAAGCCGCTGCGCCCATCGCGGAACCCAGCAGGTACGCCGCCAGCAGCAGGGCGAAGGTGTACACCGTGTCCTGCGCGACCTGGGCCAGTACGCGCACCACCACCACCTCGAAGCCGATGCCGAGCAGGCCGGTCGCCGCCAGCAGCCAAAGCGAGGCGCTCGCGCGCGGCAGCGGTGCCCGGGTCGCATCGAGCTTCATAAGCGGATCGGCCGGACCGCGCATCAGCGCCAACGTCGCGACCGCGCACAACAGGTTCAAGGCCGCGCACAGGCCGGCCGTGCGCGACAGGCCCCATTGCGGCACCAGCACGAAAGCAGCGGCGAGCACGCCGACCACGGCGCCGAAAGTGTTGCCGGCATAGAGCGCGGCAACGGAGCTGCCCTGGCGGTGCAGCCTCGCCACCAGGCGCTGCATAGCCGGCAGCGTCGCGCCCATCGGCGCGGTCGCCGGCAGTAACAGCATGAACGTGCCGCAAAACGCGAGGGCCCAATGCCGCAGCGGCGAAGGCTGTGGCCCGATCAGGTCTAGCAGGGCGGCCGTGACCGGAGCGAGCAGCACCGACAGGGCCAGGCTCCATACACCGATCGCTATCTCGCAGCCCGCATACCAGCGCGCCGCATTCGCGCTGCGGGAAATGCGCTCGCCCAGCAGCAGGGCGCCGACGCCAAGTCCGGCGAAGAAGGCAGCGACGACGGCGAGCACCGCCGCGGCCTCGTGTCCCAGCCACAGAGCCGCCTGCTGCGTCCACACGATCTGGTAGCCCAGCGAGGCGAAGCCGGAGGCGAACATCAGGATCAGCGCCAGCTTCTGGCTACGCATGCTCGTGAGTGAGTTCTGCGCCGGCATCATCGCGGTCAAGGACCGCTCCTACAGTCGCGTATCACCGCGCCGCAAGATGCCTGTGGGAGCGGTCCTCGGCCGCGATTGAGGCACACGCAACTGCGCAGAGATTCCTTTGCGCCGATCCTGTTGTCATCCATGTTCAACCGCTGAAGACAATCTGGTAGCCCCAGGAATCCAGCCGCGTCGGTATCGCGTTGAACGACAGCGTGATGCGGCGGGCGCCGGGGTTCGGCGGCACCGCGTGCAGCAGGTAACTGGGGAACAGCACGATGTCACCGGGCTGCGGTGGCGGGCTGATCCATTTGTCCGCGTTGTAGCGGCCGGTGGTGACGCCGGCGTGATCGTTGCGGAACGCGAAATCGGTACCGCCGGGCGACTTCATGAACACGGTGCGCGCATCGGCATGCGTAGGCGTCAGATAGACCACGCCGGAGATGAAACTGTTGGCGTGGTTGTGCATCGCCTGCCGGCCGCCGGTGTCGAGCACGTTCACCCACATTTCCTTCAGCGACCAGCCCAGCTGCTCGCCGAACAACACCGCGCCAAAGTCGGCGAGCAACGGCGAAATCACGCCGGCCGCCTGCACGAACAGCGGGCTGTCGCCGGGCTTGAGCATCGCGGTGTGCGACAGGTTCTCCGAGGAGTTGTTGGCGAGCGTGGCGTTAGCACCAAAGTGTGCCGCCAGGTCCCTGACCAGCACCTCCGGCAGCGCCCGTGGGATGCGCATGAACGGGACCGGGAACAGTCCGATGACTTCCGGCACGGGGGTCGACATGGGCTTGCGGGCATCGCAGGAATTAACCGCGATTCTGCGCATGCACAGATGACGGCTTGATGGCAGCCGGCGACGCGCGCGATTTCACGATTCCGTAACCGGTCCGTCACTTACCGCGTTTAGGGTGGCCGCCATTCGATGTGTGGGGGCGCAAAGTCTTCACACTTTTCTGTAGTTCGTCTTACACAATAAGGGAGCCTTATCCATGAGCCGTAGATTCGACAAAACCCCGCTTGCCATCGCCGTTGCCGGCGCCTTCGGTGCCGCCGCGTTTGCGTTGGCCCCGACCGTCGCCAGTGCCGCCAAGCCTGTCGCGACCTACGTCGCCGGCGACTTTCACAACCACACGACCTGCTCCGACGGCACCATCTCGATGCAGAAGCTGATCAAGAAGGCGACCGACAAGACCCAGACGCCGTGGGGTCTCGACTGGTTCGTGCAGTCCGGCCACGGCGGCAACGGCAACCGCAACTGCACGCTGGCCGAGGACGCGACCCTGGCTACGCCGGCCTACCCGCTGGCCTACGCGGCTGACGGCATCACCCAGCTGGGCCCGAACACCACCTGGCAGAACAGCAATCCTTCCGTCACCCCGAAGGGTTTGGTCTCCGGTTCCGCGCCGAGCCAGAACATGTGGCGCTGGCAGTCGGTGCAGGAAATCCAGTACCCGCTGGTTGAATACTTCGCTGCTTACCTCGACAAGCCGCTGTTCATCGGCGTTGAAAGCGTGGCCCCGGGTCACGAGCACGTCTCCATGTCCGTGGTCGATGGCCAGACTCCGAACTCGATCTACACTCATCCGTTGCCGACGACGGCCGGCTACCTGCCCAAGGGCAACGCCAACGCGCTCGCCCAGTGGGAATACTGCTTTGACCGCAATGACACCGACACCAGCCGCGGCAACACCGCTGTTGGCAGCGGCATCGGCAACAACTGGGATTGCTCGGTTCCGGGCAGCGCCAATGCCAGTGATCCGAGCTGGAACGCCACCGCGCAGAAGCTGATCCCCGCCAGCGGCACCGGCACCGGCACCAAGGGCGACGCCAAGTCGAACGAATCGATGAAGTGGCTCGCGCAGTACCACGGTGACGACAGCTACTACATCCCGGCGCATCTCGAGCGCGCCGGGCCGTTCAACCCGGACGGCAACAACGGCTACAACATCGAGAATCTGCGCAACTACAACAACATCGCCCCCGACATCGCGTTCGGTTTCGAGACGCAGCCGGGCCACGGTGCATCCGATGCGCGCGGCGAATACACGGTCAACCGCAACAACATCGCCGGCGTCAACGTCGACTCCGTGGGCGGCACGACCTATGGCGGCACCGGTGTCTACGGTGCGCAGATCGGCGGCGTCTGGGATGCGCTGCTCGGCGAAGGCCGCAACTTCTTCTTCTTCGCCAGTTCCGACTGGCACAACCGCGGCATCTTCGGGCCGGACGATCGTCGCTCCAGCCAGGACTTCTTTCCGGGCGAATATCAGCGCACCTATGTGCTGGTCCAACCCAACGAAAAGGACGGCCGCCTGAAGCCGCAGAGCGTCGTCGATGGCCTGCGCACGGGCAATGCGTTCGCCGCCGGCGGCCAGCTGATCGACCGGCTGTCGTTCATCGCCTGCTACGGCCTCGACAACAAGAAGGTCAAGAAGCTCGCCGAAAACGCCGCAATGAGCAACATCGCGGTCGCCAACAGCGCTTGCGCGAACATGGGCCAGCACCTGCAGGTCCCGGCCGGTAGCGATGTGATCGTGGCGATCGTGGCGCGCGATCCGGACGGTGCCAACTTCTCGCCGTACACGTTCAACAACCCGTCGCTGCAGCAGGTGGGTATCCAGCAGCCGATCAATAAGCCGGTGCTCGATCACATCGACCTCATCGACGGCCTGGTCACGGGTCTGCGTTCGCCAAGCGGCTCGGACTATGCGGGTGCGTGGCCGGCGGACTGGATCACCAATCCGAACATGGACAACGTGCCGGCGGCTGCCAAGAACACCACGGCAGCGCTGGTCAAGACCTTCCCCATCGCCGCGGCGAAGACCATCGACGGCGACGCCGAGTTCAAGGTGGTCACGTACAAGATCAGCGCTCCGACGGCTACGCAGTACATTCGTCTGCGCGGCAGCAACATGCCGGCTTCGGTGCCGTTTGAGACCGACGCCAGCGGCAACCCGTTGCCGGATCTGCACACCAACAACGGAGCAATCAATCCGACGGTTCCGGGTGGTACGGACGGCCAGCCGGCTGGCGCCAACCTGAAGATCCCCTGCACGGCGGTCGGCACCACCGAGTACGACGGCTGCCCCTCGCATTTGGGTACGCTCAACGGCCAGAAGATGGTGAGCTACGACGTCGCTGCCTGGTCGGACCTGTGGTTCTACAGCAACCCGATCTTCATCGAGATCGCCGCGGCACCGGCGAAAGTCGTCGCGCAGAAGTGAGCTGAGCTACAACCGCGTCAAGTTTTGCAAGTAGGACGGCGCCGCGCGATCAGATCGCGCGGCGCCTTTTCTCGTTTTTGCTTGATCAAAATGCACACCAACCCAATGAACACTTCCCTGCAAGCCACCGCTTCCGATCGCCCCAAGACCGTGCCGTCGAGCACGCCCCGATTTCCCGCGTGGATGCGCGAGCCCCTGCTTCATTTCGTGCTGCTCGGCGGCGTGCTGTTCGCCGCCGACCATGTCATCTCCAGCCGCGCCGGCGATCCGCACGTGATCGTCATCGACGAAAAAGTCGATGCCGAGGCACGCGACGTGTTCGAGAAGGCGCGCGGACGCGCGCCCAACGAGGACGAGCTGTACGCGCTGCGCAAAGTGTGGCTGGACAACGAGGTGCTGTATCGCGAAGGCCTCAAGATGCAGGTGGATCGCGGCGATCCCGCGATACGCGATCGTGTGATTTTCAAGGCGCTAAGCAACATTGACGCCAGCGTCAAGATGCCGCCGATCACCGACAAAATGCTGAAAGACTGGCTGGAAAGCCATCGCGACAAATACGACGAGCCGGCACGCTACGACTTCAACGAAGCCGTGCTCAGCGGCGAACGCTCCGAGTCCACTGTGCGGGCCTTCACCGAGGCGCTCAACCGCGGGCAGCCGGGTGATTCGCAGGCGGGCCTGCGCGTGTTCACCGGCCGGCCGCTGTCGAATGTCGAACAGAGCTACGGCGCCGACTTCGCCAAAGCGCTGGCCGGCACCGCAGCCGGGCACTGGCACGCGCTATCGGCCAAGGACGGCTGGCACGTCGTCCAGCTGACCGTGATCACACCGGCGAAGGCCGCGGACTTCGACAGTCTGCGCGGCGTGCTGTCGGCGGATCTGACCGACGCCACGCTCGCGGAGCAGCGCAGCGCCGCGGTGCGTGCACTGGCGAAGGAGTACACCATCAAGGTCGAAAAGACCGAGCCGGCGAAGCCATGAGCCGCGCATTGCGACTGATGCTGCTGGCGCTGGTCGGCCTGTTCGCGCAGGCCGCTGCGGCGCACGAGATCTCGATGGCCGAGATGTCGGTACGTGAAACCGCACCGGGCGAATTCATGTGGCAGTGGGGCCCCGGCGAAAAGCGCGCTCCGGAGGATGAACTGACCGCGGTGTGGCCCCAGACCTGCCAGGTGGGAGACGGCGTGCTTCACTGCGGCAAGGACGGACTCAAGGGTACGCTGCGGGTAGCAGGCGTCGGCAAGACGTTCTCCGCCGCGATGATCAAAGTCAGCTGGATCGACGGCCAGTCGCGCGTCTACACCTTCACCACTGGCCAGACCGAAGCGCATCTGTACGGCTCCGCCGACGACCGGCGCGGCATGGGTGAGATCGCCAGCGCCTACACGGTGCTGGGCGTCGAGCACATCCTCACCGGCTTCGACCATCTGGCTTTCGTGCTGTCGCTGCTGTTTCTGGTGGGTTTCAGGCGCCAGCTGCTGCTGACGATCACCGCCTTCACACTCGCGCACAGCCTGACCTTGGTGCTGAGCTCGCTGGGCTGGCTCACCCTGCGCTCACCGCCGGTGGAAGCCTCGATCGCCCTGTCGATCATGCTGGTCGCCGGCGAGGCCTTGCATGGCGAGCGGACGCTGACGCGCCGCTGGCCGGCGCTGGTGGCCTTCCTGTTCGGACTGGTACATGGCCTGGGCTTCGCCGGCGCGCTGAAGGAGATCGGCCTGCCGCAGCAGCATCTCGCCGTCGCGCTGCTGACTTTCAACGTCGGCGTGGAGATCGGCCAGCTGCTGGTGATCGGCGTGGCGTTCGCGCTGTACCGCTCGTTCGCCCGCTTTCCGCAGACCGCGCTGGCGCGAACGCCGGCGCTCTATGCGATCGGCGGCGTCGCCGCGTTCTGGTCGATCGGGCGGATCGTCGCGATTTTGTCTTAGTTTGTCTCCTTCCCCCGCAGGCGGAGGAAGTAATAAAAATGGAGAGCCGATGAAAAAGCGTACAGATATCGCAAGGCTGTTTGCCGCCGCCACACTGATAGCGGCCGCGAGCGCTGCCGCTGGCGAGCCGACCGCCGATTATCAGTTCAACGACAGCCTGAGCAGTTCCGCGAACAAGAAAAAGGCACCGCCCCTGGTGCTGCTCGCCTCGGGCAACACCTATGTGACGACAACCGTCGACGGCGTTGAGCGTCAGGTGCTGCAGTTTCCGTTACATGCCGGCCTGCAGTTGCAGCCGACGACCAAGCTGGTCGGCAACGGCGACTACACAATCGCCGTGCTGGCCGGGATCGACGACATCAGCGGGCGACGGCGCCTGGTGGATTTCAAGAGCGGCACGTCGGACAGCGGGCTCTACGAAGTCAGCGGGACCTTGTCCTTTCCTCCCGCTGCGAACGGCTCCAGCCCCGCGGCCGCGACGCCGGGCGAATTCCACCAGTACGTCCTTACGCGCAATTCGTCCACCGGCCGGCTCGCCGGCTATCTCGACGGGCTGCCGACTTTTGCGGTGACCGATTCCGGCAACCTGGGCGTCATCGGCCCGGAGAATGCGCTGCGTTTCTTTTTCGACAACACCACCGACGGAACCACTGGCGAGGACGCGTCGGGACAGGTCGCGCGCATTCGCCTGTTCCCTGCGGAGATGAATTCCGAAGCCGTCGCGCAGCTGGACTGGATTCCGAACGGCCCGCAGCACGCCTCGACCGTGAACTACACCTACGTGCCCGCGAACACGCCGTTGGTCTTCGGCGACACCGTGGAGTGGCGCTTCTACGACATCGCGGGACACACGGTGACCGACGAGTCCGGAAGCGGAGCCTTCGACTCGGGCTACGAGACCAAGGGCGGTGTCTTCACGCAGCTGTTCGATGCCGCAGGCACCTACGATTACGGCTGCTCGTTCCATTCGTCGATGCATGGAACGGTCGCCGTCGCTATGACGGGCAAGCCGGCCGAGGGCAGTATCTCGACGAGCTTCACGCTGAAATGGGCACTCGCGAAGGCCGCCTCCGGATTCGTCTACGATGTCGAAATCCAGCGCCCTAGCGATGCTTCGTTTGTCGCGTTCCGCTCCGGCACGAGCAAAAACAAAGTGAGCTTCGTTCCGGATGCCGGCCCCGGCACCTACCAGTTCCGGGCGCGTCGGCGTTCACTGACATCCGGAGCGATTGCTTATTCCCCGGCGCTGGTCATCCAGGTTTCATGACGATAGCCCGCGGGCCGTTGAAGCGACGTATTGAAACATCGGTGTCCCAGACTCCGCGTTTCAAGCCACCACTATTCCGTCCGATGAATCGTTTCGCACTGGCTGTACTCGCGCTCGTCTGCATGCCGATGGTCGAGGCCGCTGAACCGGGTCCCGGCCCGACCTCGAATCCGAAAACGAAGCACCTTAGCTGCGATGCGCCGGCGATGCCCGGCGACAGTCGCGAGATCAAATGCGCGGTGGTCGGCACCGGAGCGCCCGGGCAATACCGCTTCGTCGTCAGCTTCCTGGGCGGGCACGACGATACCAGCGCGTCCTTCAAGGCGTTCGAGGACGGGCAGCCGCTGGTGTGCGACAAGAACAGCAAGCTCAGCCTCTTCGGCGAAGACGGCGAGGTGAGCCTGTTCTGCATGTTCTCGCTGAAGCACGACGCTGGAACCGCACACGTCATCTCGTTCTCGGTGCTTTGGAGCCACGCGCAATACGATCGCTTCGAGGTCACGCAGGAATAAGGATCCGGAGCGTGCGGCTTCGGCCTGGTCCACTGGCCTGGCCGTCACTACCACTGTAGGAGCGGGTCGTACCCGCGACTGAGGCTTTGAAGAGCACAGTCGCGGGTACGACCCGCTCCCACAGTGGGCTAGTGGTAAGCGCGCCCGACGTTGAATGTGCCAGCGACGTCGGCGGCCGCATGGCGCGCTGCTTCGATGCCGGCATCGCTTGCGGTTTGCGAGTCGAGGCTCAGCTGCCAGTTAACGCCATCGTCGCCGGGCGGGATCTCCTGGATCGGCAGCGGCAGTATGACGTAGGGGCTATTGGCGCCGTAGGCGATGGCAAGGCGGGCGCGGATCGCGCGCTGGATGGTTTCGGCTGAAACGGCTTCGCGCGCAAAGTACATGACGACACTCCTGGAAAGCGGGGAACCGAAAGCTTTTTCGCCGGCGACAACATGACCTGCCACTCTGCAGCACCGGTAAAGGCTAAATGCAGAATGTGACAATTGTATGACACAGCCCGCCGCGAACCCCTTTGGCAATGATTCCGACATGAACCCGCAACATTGCTCAAGCATCCTGCCCGCTGAAACTCGACAGGCAGTCTCTCCGCACCCGGCAACTGCGGGCGGACGGGGCTCGCCAGTGGAACGCAGCGGCCACTCGACGCTGCACAGGGGGCCGGCAACGGGCTCTCGTTCTTCGGCCTGTGCCGGAGGCGGGAGTGGGGGATGTCGGCGTGTCGCGAAGCGGCGGCGCCCGGCGCGCGGCTTTTATCTGAGAGCAGGGCAGATTGGTCAAGCAACCGCGACGCACGCAGGCTACGACGACGCCACGGCCGGACCCGGCGCGCCTGTCGCCGCGCGGCCTGCTGTGCCGCTACGCGCGCATCAGCGGCATGGGGCTCACGGTCGTCGCCGGCGCGGCGGCCAGCCCGATGGTTTTCGCGGCGCCGCCGCCGTTCGGCAGTAGCGCCTGGGTTGCCCAGCAGCGGGCAGCGGCGGCGATCGGCGTACCCGCAACCGGTGGCAGCACCACCACACCGTCGGTCAACTCGCCGATTGCTGTTACCACGCCGCAGCAGGCGCTGCAGAACAGCAGTCGCTCGATGGCCAATCTGTCGCGTGCCGCTGCGGCGATCACCGCGGCGCAGTCGGCGCAGCTCGCCGCGCGCCAGCTCAGCATCGCGCAGCCGAACCCGCAGGGCGTGGCCGATGGGCTCACCGCTGCCGGCGGTGGCGGCCTCGTGGTCGATCCGAATGCGGCGCGCGATCTCGCCGATCCGGCCGGCTGCGCGACTTACAGCTGCACCTGGCTCAACGCTCAGCTGCCGACCGATGCGGTCGATGCCAATGCCCATCACACCGTCACCGTCGAGCAGACCGCCCAGAAGGCGATCCTGAACTGGCAGCAGTTCAACGTCGGCCGCAACACCACGCTGCATTTCGACCAGAGCGCCGGCACCCAGGCCGACGGCAGCAACAACTGGATCGCGCTGAACCGCATCAGCGGCAGCGCGTCGCCGAGCCAGATTCTCGGCGAGATCCAGGCCGAAGGCTCGGTCTATCTGATCAATCCCAGCGGATTTATTTTCGGCGGATCGAGCACGGTCAACGTGCATTCGCTGCTGGCGACCACGCTGAATCCGACTTTGGGCGGAAACCTCGGCGCCGACACGTTCGGTAGCAACTACACTTATCTGACCAAAGGCGTGTTTTTCGGCGACGTGTTGCTGCTGCAGCCGGTCGAGCCGCTGGAGTACACCGACACGCCGGCCGGGCCGGCAACCACTGGCAAGACGGTGCCGATCTCGATGGGCGACATTGAGATCCAGGCCGGCGCAAGCCTGAAGACCGGCGCCAACGGCTACATGCTGATCGCGGCGCCGACTGTCAGCAATGCCGGCCAGATCGTCGCAGACGACGGCCAGGTGGTGCTCGCCGCCGGCAGCGGCATGACGATCAACGCCGCATCGACTACGAGCTTGAAATTCACGGTCGCCGCGGGAACGCGGGGGCTCGACGCCAACACGCCGCTGCCGCCGGGCGAGTTGATAAACACTGGCCTGATCCAGGTGCGCCGCGGCACGGTCGAGCTCGACGGCAGCGATGTCACGCTCGGCAGCACCGCGGTCGAGGGCACCGGGCTGACGCAGTACAGCACGATCGTCGCGACCACCAGTCTGACGCGACCCGGTGGCATCACCATCAAGGCCGACAACTACGGGGCGCAAGGCTCGGTGTCCGGTTACACCGGCGTCGTCGACATGCAGGCCGGCAGCGTGCTGGCGCTGCTGCCGGACTACGATGGTGAGACGACAACCTCATCCGCCGCCGCCGATGCGGCGTTCAAGCGCGGCTCGATCGCGGTCAGCGGCGGATCGATCCGGATGATGGGCGACAGCCTGGTCGAAGCGCCCGGCCAGAACGTGAGTCTGAATGCGACTCTGGATGCGATCGCGGCGGGCACTCTGCCGCCGGCGACCGGCATCGGAGGCGCCATTTCCGGCCGCATCTATCTCGACAACGGCGCGGTGATCGACGTCTCCGGCCTCGCCAACATCGAGCTGGCGATGTCGGCGAACCTGGTGGTCGTGCCGCGTCTGGGCCAGAACGAACTTGCGGATTCGCCGCTGCAGCGCGACGGCTTTCTGTTCGGCTCGGCGGTCACGGTCGACGCGCGCGAGCACGGCACGCGCGACGACGGCAGCATTTGGTACGGCACGCCGGTCGCCAACGTCAACGGCTATGTCGAGCTGGTGCCGCGCGGTATCGCCGAACTGCTGCAGGACGGCGGCGCGATCGCGCTGTCGGGGCAGGAGCTGATCGCGCAGAGCGGATCGCAGCTGAATCTCGACGGCGGCTACATTCATTATCTCGGCGGCTCGATCCAGACTACGCGCCTGCTGGCCGCCAACGGTGCGATGATCGATATCGCCGCTGCCGATGCCGACCAGATCTACAGCGGCTTCGCCGGGCAGACCGACGTCGATCATGCCCGCGCGAATCTGACCGAGATCTTCCACAACGGCCTGCTGTCCGGCAGCAGCTATGAGTCGGACTACATCGAAGGTGGCAACGCCGGCACTCTGAGCCTCTCGCTGAGCGGCTACTACGCCAGCGACTACACGCCCGTGGGCTATACCCAGGTCCTCAACGGCAGCCTTTCGGCACGGGCCTACGCGGGCCGGCATCAGGTCGCCGACGGCGAGATTCCATCAGGCGGCAGTTTTCAGATAGGCAAGATCGGCGGCGGCAGCGACGCCGGCGGCGCATCGATCAGTGGTGCTGCGCTGAGCTATCTGATCGTTGATCAGGCGACGCAGCTGGGTTCGATCGCGAGCCCGTTCGAATACGACACTGTAATGCCCTCGGCGGACAGCAGCGTTGCCGATCCCTGGAATCATCCGGAACTCGCGGTCTACTGGAGCGAAGTTTCCGGCGAGCAGCTCGCCGGTGGCGGCTTCTCGTCGGTGTCGCTGGTCACCAGCGGCGTGATTCGCGTCGAGGAATCCGGACTCAGCGTTCAGCCCGGTGGCTCGATCAGCTTGACCGGTTCGGTGGTCACGCTGGCCGGCGATCTTATCGCGCGCTCCGGGCAGATCAACATCACCGCGATCGGCCAGACCGCGAACAGTTCCATGTTGTCGCAGTTCACCGGCGCGTCGATCTTCGTGCCGGCCGGCGACGCGAGCGGCGCTGCACTGCGAGGCAATATCGAGGTGCTGCGCGGCGTCACCCTGAGCACGCGAGGCTTTTGGGTCAACGACACCGACCTCGACGCCGACGCGATCAACGGCGGTGCGTTTATCGATGGTGGCGGCATCAGCCTGGTGACGGCAGCAGCGGCGGGTGCGCAGCTGCTCAGCGGTGACCGCAATGCCTTGACCAGTGTATTCGGCCCCACGCTGGATCTGACCGGCTCGGTACTACTCGACGCCGGCAGCACGCTGGATGTCTCCAGCGGCGGTCGCGTGCTGCAGAACGGACGCCTGGCCAGCAGCAACGGCGTCGCGCTCGGCCGCGGCGGCGACATCGAACTGGCGGTTTATGCGCAGCCGCAGGTCGGTACCTACACGCAGCCGAGCTTGTTCACCGACATCGAAACCGGCATCGCGCATGCGCCTTTGCAGGGGCAGTTGCAGATTGACGGTACTTTGCTCGCGAGCGGTTTCTCCGGCGGCGGCGAATTGCGTCTGCAGGCGCTCGGTTTCCGCATCGGCGACGGCGCATCGACGAGTGCGCCGGACGGCACGCTGCAGCTATCGGCGGATTTTTTCACCGGCCAGGGCTTCGCGTCCTACGAACTGGTGGCGTTGTACAACGCCACGATCACCGACGGTAGCCTGGTCCAGCCCACGCAATACGTGTTCGATTCCAACAACGCCGCGAATTTTTCGCGGCTGTTGCAGGCCGCGACCGGTAGTGACGTGTATGCGCTGACCACGCTGGGCCCATACGTGGCCAGCGATGGTTTGAGCGATGCCCACGGCCAGTACCTGGGCTTGGCGCCGACCTCGCTGGCGCTGTATTCGGGCGGCTATCTGAGCTGGACCAATAACAGCAACAGCGAGTTCGCGAACTACTCGGCGCTGTGCGACATCGGCGAGGAGTGCATCACCGGCACCACATCTTTGGGCGAAGGTGCGCGTATCGAGGCCGAGACCGGCGCCAATATCACGCTCGGCTCGCTGAACCAGGTGACCGTGCTCGGCGGCATCGTCGCGCATGCCGGCTCGATCACCCTGACCGGCGACGCCAGTTCGGATGGTTACGCGCAGGTTCCGGGCGTGTTCGGCGGCGCCACCGCCTACGCGTCGGCGAGCAAATCGGTATGGCTGGGATCGTCCAGCGTGCTTGACGTGTCTGGCCTGTCACTGGTCGACCGGCTCGCAGCGCCGCAGCTGGTCAACGGCCGCTATCAGCTGCCGCACACCGGCCTGGTACTCGACGGCGGCAGTGTTGTGCTGAGCAACGACACCGGCTATGTGCTGGCACAGGCGGGTTCGCGCATCGACGTGTCCGGCGCCAGCGACGTGTTCGATTTGCGCACCGCCGGCGGCTCGACCGCGGTGCTGCCGCAGGCGGTGTGGAGCGACGCCGGCAGCATCGTGCTCGGCGCCGGCGCCGGCCTGTATTTCGACGGCACGCTGTCGGCGCAGGCCGGCTTCGCCGCCGACGGCAGCGGTCATGGCCGCGGTGGTGTGCTGACCATCGCACCGGAGACTACCGAAGGCGCGGTGCTGGTCGGCGACGACGGTTCGACCCGTACCTTTACCGGCGCGCAGCGGCTGGTGATCAGCCAGCACGGCGTCGCGATGCCGATCGGCGGATTGACGCCGGGCAGCGTCGTTGAAGCATCCGCCACGCCCAGCGGCGATATTCATATCGCCGCCGATCTGCTGAATGGCTCGGGCATTGACGATCTTTATCTCGGTGAAGATCCACTGAAGGCCAATGGCGTCGCCGCGCTGCCGATCGTATTCGCGCAAGATGCGGTCAGCGGCGACGGCAACATCCATTTGCAGGCCGGCCGGGCTATCATCGCCAATGCGGCGGTGATCGGTGCCGACACGGCAGCCGACGGTCTGCAAGTGCTGATGTCCGCGCCCTACGTCGCGCTGCACGGTTATGTCGCCGGCGGCGCCTATCAGCAGCCCGAAACGCCGGCCGCTCGCGAAAACATGCGGCTGACCGTTGCGGCCGACGCGATCGACCTTGGCGGCGTATTCGCGATCGACGGTTTCATCGACACGCATTTCATCAGCCAGGCCGACATACGCTTCTCGACGCCCGCGGCCTACACCAGCGGCAACAACACCGGCGCGCTGCTGTCCGGCGGCGATCTGCATTTCGACGCCGCGCGCATCTATCCGGCGACCGGCAATCGCTACATCATCGCCGCGGTCAGCGGCGACCGCGACACCACGATCAGCTTCGGTCTGCCCGAAGGCGTCGCCGCGAATACCGCTACACCTCTGTCGGCCGGCGGCTCACTGCTGGTCGATGCGACGAACATTATCCAGTCCGGCGTGCTGCGCGCACCGCAGGGCCAGATCGTGCTCGGGGTCTCCGATCCGGACGACTCGACGGCGCAGGCGACGTTCTCCAGTTCCAAGTTCAATGTCGCGCTGACGACGACCGCTACCGTCGAACTGGCTGCGGGCAGCCTCACCTCGGTGTCGCTGGACGGCGCGATCCTGCCTTATGGGTCCACCGTCGACGGCACCGATCTGCTGTACGACCTGGCGAAAGGCAGCAGCGCCTATCTGAGCGCGCCGCCGTCGAAATTCGTCGGCTTGTCGGCACTCGACGTCGCGCTCGATCAAGGCGCGGTGGTCGATCTGTCCGGCGGCGGCGATCTGCAGGCGCTCGAGTTCGTCGCCGGCACCGGCGGCTCCAAGGACGTGCTGGCGCAGAGCGGCGTCTACGCGATCCTGCCCGGCGACGTGTCCAAACTCGCCGCCTACGATCCGGAACTCGCGGCTGATCCGCTGATCGGCCAGGCGGTGCATCTGTCCGGCATTCCGGGCCTGCCGGAAGGCGACTACACCCTGCTGCCGGCGCGTTACGCGACCCTGCCCGGCGCCTATCGCGTGGTGCAGGACAGCGGCGCGATCGATACGCTGGCTTCGCAGAACGTCCAGCTCGCCGACGGTACGCAATACGTCGCCGGTTATCTGGTCGACAGCTTCAGCGGCGCGCGCGACGCGCGCAGCACCGCGTTCTACGTGCAGTCCACCGACGCCAGCGTCTGGCAGCAGTATTCCGAGTACACGCTGACCAGCGCCGATACTTTCTTTGCCGCGCAGGCCGCGCGTGCGGCGACGGTAGTGCCGCAGTTGCCGCGTGATGCCGGTCGTCTGGTGATTGCGCCGACTGAAATCCTGTCGGCACTCGATGCCACGCTGGAGTCCGGCGCGGCAACCGGCGGCGCCAGTGCGCAGGTCGATATTGCGTCGGCACAGATCCAGATCATCAGCGCCGGCGAGACCGCGGCCGAAGGCTACGTCGGCATCGCTGCAGCCGATCTGAGCGCGCTGAACGCCGGCAGCCTGCTGATCGGCGGCACGCGCACGCGCGATGCCAACGGCGACTTCATTACGCCGATCGCCAGCAGCGTGGTCGTCAGCAACGGCAGCGAAACCCTGTTTGCGCCGGAAATCCTGCTGGTCGCGCAGGGTGTCGCCGGCAGCGATTCGGTGGTCGTCGGCGACGGCAGTCTCATCGAGGCGCGCGGCACCGCGGCTAGCGCCACGCCGATCACGATCGGCCGCGTCGCCAGCGACAACCAGAGCGCGGTCAGCGGCGATGGCGCGCTACTGAGGATTTCCAATGGCGGCGAAGTCGCCGTCACTCGCGTCAACACCGGCGACACCGGCAACGGCGTACTGGTGATCGGCGCGAATGCCGGACTCACGGCAAGCGGCGACAGCGGCTCGATCACGCTGGATTCCAGCGGCAGTACACGTCTGGACCCGAGCGCTGGCCTGTCGGCGAATTCGATCGCCGCGAACAGCAGCCAGATCAGCTTCCTCGGCGATGGCGCGGCGGCGGATGCTGACGCGAGCGGTATCGTCATCAGCGAGCAGACGCTGGCGCAACTCTCCGCTGCCGAGCACCTCAGCCTCAACAGCCGCGGAGCCACTACATTCGTCGGCGACGTGACGCTGAATTTCGCCGGCGAGCTGACGCTGGGCGCCGCCGTGTTCAACAGCGATGGCGGCGACGTCGCGATCACCGCTCAGACATTGACGCTGGGCAATCTGCTGACTGCATCCGCAGGCACAGCAAGCAGTGGCAACGGCTCTCTGCAGCTGAATGCCGACGAGCTCGTGTTCGCCGGCAGCAACAGCGCGTTCTCCGGTTACTCGCAGATTGGCGCGGTCGCCGGCAAGGGCGTGCTGACGCAGGCGATCGGCACGATCGACTTCGGCTCGGCCCAGCTCAGCATCGATGCGCCGGTCGTCATCGCCGATGCGGGCTCCAGCACAGTGCTGCTCAGCCGCGGCGATATGACGCTGACCGGCACGAGCAGCAGCGATGCACTGAAGCTGACGCCGCTGGGCGGCAGCCTGAGCCTGGTCGCGTCCTCGCTCAGTATCGGCACCACGATCCAGGCGCTGGCCGGCAACATCGGCCTGCAGGCGAGCGCAGGCGATGTCGCGCTCGGCGCCGCTGCGCTGTTGTCGGTGCACGGCGTCACCCAGACTTATTTCGACGTCGACCAATACGCATCGGCCGGCCGCATCGATCTCGAGTCGGTGCATGGCGACGTCGTCGCCGCCGCGGGTTCGCGTCTGGATTTTGCCGCGGAAGATGCAGGCGGTGATGCCGGCATGCTGAAGATCGTCGCGACCGAAGGCGAGTTGGCACTGGCTGGCGTGATCAGTGGCGGTGCGGCGCAGGGGCAAGGCGGTTCGCTGAGCGTCGATGTCGGCGGCGGTCTCGGCGCACTCGACACCCTCGCCGCGACGCTGGCGACGGCCGGTGTCGATAACAGCATCAGCGTCAGAACACGCAGTGGCGATCTGTCTCTGGCCTCGACATTGAAGGGTGACGCCGTTGCACTGACGGCCGACGGCGGCCGCGTGACGATAGCGAACAGTGGCGCAATCGATGCGTCCGGCGCAGCCGGCGGCGCGATCACTTTGTACGGCCAGGACGGCGTCGATCTGCAGGGCCGGCTCGATGCGCATGCGACGAGCAGCGGCCAGCGCGGCGGCAGTGTCACGATCGGCACCACCGGCACCGCATCCGGCGGGTACGACGCGCAATACGGTTATCAGCTGATCGATGCGGCGCAGTCCGGCCGCATCGAGATGGCTGCGAGCGCGGTGATCGATGTCAGCGGTGCCGACGCGGCCGATTCGCTGGCCGGTGGCACCGTGCATCTGCGCGCGCCGCTGCTGTCGGACGGCGGCGTCAATGTCGTGATCGATCCGGCCGCGCAGGCGAACATCATCGGCGCGCGCGACGTCACGCTCGAGGCCTACGCCACCTGGAGCACCACTGATGCCACAAGCGGCAGCCAGCACTTCGACGGCATCGTCGATCCCGCCGGCTTGTACGACGCCAACGGCCTGCTGCTGGCGTCCGGCAGCAACGCTGCGCACATCGGCTTCTACGCCGACACGCTGCTGAACTACGTGCAGAGCCCACAGTTCGCGTTCGAAGACGCATTTGCGGGCATCGCCAACTTCCATGCGCGGCCCGGCATTGATCTGATCAATCCGGACGCCGCGATCAACGGTGGCGACATCCGCGTGCTCAGCAACTGGAACCTCGGTGCCGGCACGCGCCTGGCCGACGGTTCGCTGGATCTGCTGTATCGCTATCAGGGCAACGCGCCGGTGCTGAGCCTGCGCGCCACTGGCGACGCGCTGTTCATGGCCAGCCTGTCGGACGGCTTCTTCCAGTACAACAATCCGTTCGCGGATGCCGACGGTGTCATCGCGCCGCTCGCGAGCGATGCCAACGGCATCTCGCCGCTGTCCTCGGCCGGGCTGCCCTTGCCGCTGCTCGCAATGAGCCTTGCCTCCACCGTCGATGACAGCGGCAAGGTCATCCGCGGCTACGATTCCAGCTCGTATCGAATCGTCGCCGGTGCCGACTTTGCCGGCAGCGATCCGATGGCGCTGTCGGCCGCGGCACTAGAAGCCGGGCAGGGCGACGTGGTGGTCGACGGACACGTATCCGCGACCATTTTCAGCACGCTGGATTCGTCGCAGTCGCGCAGCATGGTCGCGCCGACGATGATCCGCAGCGGCGTCGGCGCGATCGACATCGCCGCAGCCGACGACATCACACTGCGCGACCCCGTCGCACCCGGTGTGATCTACACCGCGGGCACCGCGGCGGCCGGCACCCCGCTCGGTCTGACGGCCAGCGTGCTGTATACCGACGGCTCGCATCCCTGGCTGGTCGACACCGGCGAAAGCCATCCGGTGGCCGCCGGCGATCTGAACCTTTCGGCCGGCGGCGACATCCTCGGCTACCGCGGCGTCGTCGATACCGACGGCAGCCGCACCGGCGTCGCCGGCGTCGTCATCGATCAGTACTGGTGGCCGTGGATGCAGGGCCTGTGCAGCACGCTGGTCAGCGGCAACGACGCGGCGTGCGCGACCGATACCAGCGCCCAGGATTATGGGCTGATCAATTTCGCGAACTTCGATCAGGGCGTGCTCAGCGCCGGCGGTAGCGTCAGCATCAGCGCGGGTGGCAGCATCACCGACTTCTCGGTGTCGCTGCCGACGACCTATGTGCTGGATGCGAACGCGGCGAGCGGCTACACGGTGCTCGGCGGCGGATCGCTGAGCGTGCAGGCCGGCGCTGACATCCTCGGCGGCGATTATTTCGTGTCGCAGGGCCAGGGCCTGATTACAGCAGGTGGGCGCATCGCCGCCAGCGGCAATGGCCCGATCGACACGGCGACCGGCAGCTTGTCCACCGTGGTGGCGATGCAGAACGCTCAGGTATTGGTGCGTGCGCGTCTGGGTGTGGAGATCGGCGACCTGATCAACCCCTCGTACATGAGTGCTTCGTTCGATTGGCAGCCTTACGGCATTGGCTCCTCGCTGCGGGTGGAATCGCTGGCCGGCGATCTGCTGCTGGCGCGTCCGTCGGCCAACTATGGATATGGCCTTGCCGGAGCACTACTGCAAGCGACCTCGGTGTGGCCGGCGACCGTCGAAGCGACTGCGTTCAATGGCGCCCTCGACATCGATCTTGGCGGTACCGGCGTCGGTGTCGGCCTGTCGGCGTCGCCAACCGGCCAGCTCGGCCTGCTCGCAACCGGCTCGGTCAGCATCAGCGGCGCGCCGAATGCCGTGTTCGGCCTGTTCGACGTCGATCCTTCGCGAATGGCCTCGCCCGGCGGCGGTACACAGCTGCTGAGTCTGAGTACCGGCACGGGTGCCTTGCTCAATCACGAGGCGAGCGCTTTGCACGCAGCTGATACCCAGCCGGTCATCATCTACAGCCTCGACGGCGACATCGTCGATACCCTGGTCACCGTCAACAATACGATCCTGGCGCCGAACAAGCCGGCGCAACTCCGCGCCGGCCGCGATATCGTCAACCTGAACTTCGTCGGCCAGAATCTTTACGACTCCGACATCACGCTGATCGAAGCCGGCCGCGATCTGTACTTCCAGCGCGTACCCAGCTTCAGCGCGCATATCGAGATCGGCGGGCCCGGCACGCTGCTGCTGTCGGCGGGCCGCGATATCGGGCCGCTTCCGGCCGACAACGTCCAGGCCGCGGGCGCCCTGACCGGCTTCCGCAGCGTCGGCAATCTCTACAACCCGTATCAGCAGCGCGCCAGCGGCGCCGACCTGTTGATCGAGTTCGGCGTCGCGCCCGGCATCGCGGTGCAGGAATTCGCGGCGGCCTATATCGCGCCGGACCGCAGTGTTAGCGATGTGCCGAGTTATACCGATCAACTGATCGCATTCGTACAGCAAATCCAGGCCGACGCCGCGGTGGCCAGCGGCAGCACGGCACCGCCGGCACCCACCGCGGGGCAGGCCTGGGCGGTGTTCCAGCAACTGCCGACCGAGCAGCAGAAGCGCCTAGCTTACGCGGTGTTCTACGACATCCTCGACACCGTCGGCCTGGAATACAACGATTCCACGAGTCCGAACTACCGCCAATACGCACGCGGCTATGCGGCGGTCGCCTCGCTGTTCCCGTCGGATCTGGGCTACACCGAAAACGACCTGAGTGGCGGCGGCAACGGCGCGACGCAGACCGTCAGCACCGGCCGCTTCGACATGCGCGGCGCCACCGTGCAGACCCAGCAGGGCGGCGACATTTCGCTGATTGGCCCCGGCGGCGGCGTGCTCGTCGGCAGCACGTCGGCACCGGCGGCGGCCGTGCCCAGCCGTCAGGGGCTGCTGGCGCTGCAGACCGGATCGATCCGCGTGTTCACCGATCAGAGCACCTTGCTCGCACAGAGCCGCATCTTCACCGAGCAGGGCGGCGACGTGCTGATCTGGAGTTCCAACGGCGACATCAACGCCGGCAAGGGCGCCAAGACCAGCAGCGAGCTGCCATCCACGACCTATCTCTGCGACAACGACCGCTTCTGCCTGGTCGACGCCGCAGGCCAGGTCAGCGGCGCCGGCATCGCCACGCTGCAGACGGTTCCGGATGGCCCCGCCGGCAGCGCCAACCTGATCGCGCCGCGCGGCACGGTCGACGCCGGCGACGCCGGCATCCGCGTGTCCGGCAATTTGAATATCGCCGCACTGCAGGTGGCCAACGCCGACAACATCCAGGTCAGCGGCAACTCGGTCGGCGTGCCGAGCAGTGTCGTCAATACCGCGGCGCTGGGCGCCGCGAGCTCTGCGGCGGCTGCCGCCAACGACGCCGCGCAGGATCTGGCGCGCAGCCGCGCGCCGGACGACGCGGCGACGATGATCACCGTCGACGTGCTCGGCTTCGGCTCGGTCGACGAAGACGAGAAACGCAAGCTGCGCTCGCCCGGCGCGCAATGAAAAGGACAATCGGCAAGTCCCTACGTATCAGCGCCGCACCCGTAGGGCGGGTCAAGACCCGCCGTTTTTCTGCCCGGGCGAGCCAAAACGGCGGGTCGCGACCCGCCCTACGTATCAACTCACTGTGAAAAACCTCATGTCGCATTTGCTGTCGCCCCATCGTCTCCGCCGCATTTCGCGCCAGCTGCTGCCGCTGCTGTGCCTGCTGGCTGCGCCGCTATCGATGGCAACGTCGATCCCGGCACAGCCGGACGCACGGCAGATCGACCACCAGTACGCACAGCTGCCGCTGGCTTTCGAGGTCAATCATGGCCAGTTCGATGCGCCGGTGCGCTACCTGGCCCAGGGGCAGGGCTACACGATATTTTTGACGGCCGGGGAAACGGTCCTGAGCCTGCAGAACCGCAAAGGCGGGACTGCAGAGCGTGCCGCGATCCGTACCACGCTGGTCGGTGCGAATCCGAGCCCGGTACTGGCCACCGAAGATCTGCAGCCCGGCCGCAGCAACTACTTTCGTGGCAACGACCCCGCCCGCTGGGTGCGCAACGTCGAGCACTTTGGCCGCGTGCGCTATCAGGGCGTCTATCCCGGCGTCGACCTGGTCTACTACGGTAATCAGGGCCAGCTTGAATACGACTTCGTGGTGGCGCCCAACGCGGACCCGCGCAGGATTCGCATGCATTACGCCGGCGTCCAGGGCGGCCGCCTGGGGCCAGGCGGTGACTTGAGCCTGCGGCTTGCCGATGGCGAACTCGTGCTGAAAAAGCCGGAGTTGTATCAGCAGGTCGACGGGCGCCGCGTTGCGGTGCCGGGGCGCTATACCTTCAAGCGGCGCGGCAAGGGTGTCGACGTTGCCTTCGAACTCGGGCGGTACGATCGCGCCCGCAGCCTGGTGATTGATCCGGTGCTGGTCTACAGCACTTACCTGGGTGGCAGTGGCTTGGACGCAGCAACCGGTATCGCGGTGGGCTCCACCGGGCAGGCCTATGTGACCGGCTACACCGCATCGACCAATTTCCCGACCCAGTTGCCACTGCAAGGCGGGATTAATGGGACGGGCACGGGCACGGCCTATGATGTTTTCGTATCGAAGTTTTCGGCGGACGGCCAGACCCTGATCTACAGCACCTACCTGGGTGGAACAGCTGCCGATCAGGCGAACGGTATCGCAGTGAATGCGGCCGGCGATGCCTACGTGACTGGGAAGACTTACTCGTTCGACTTTCCGCTGAAGTCAGCACTTTTTGCCACGCATGCTGGTGATCCGGATCCGGAGGGACTAGCCAACAACGACGTCTTCGTCAGCCGGCTCAGCGCCGACGGACAGAACCTGCTGTACAGCACTTTTCTCGGTGGCAGCAGTGATGACGTTGGTTACGCGATCACGACGGACTCCAGCGGCCAGATCTACGTTGCCGGCCAGACGTCTTCCGTCATAAGCCCCGATCCCGAAGACCCGTCGGACCCGACCACGCTGTTCCCGACGCAATCGGCCCGGCAGCCGCTTCCCGGATCCACCGGCTCACCGGACGCCTTCGTCGCGGTGCTTGCGGCCGATGGAAAGTCGCTGGTTTTCAGCACCTTCCTCGGCGGTTCGACCAGCGACACCGCGAACTCGATTGCGGTGGATGCGTCGCAGCGGGTGTTCGTTACCGGCAGCACCCAATCGCCGGACTTCCCGGTGCAATCGGCGGCGCAGGCGAGCATCGGCGGCGGCACCAGCGATGCTTTCGTCACGGCATACGTGGCCGGTGGTCAGAGCTACGTCTATAGCTCGTATCTGGGTGGCAGCGGTACCGATATCGCTTATGGGATTGCCGTCGGAGCCGATGGCCGCGCCTACGTCACCGGCAGCACAGCGTCGGCAAACTTTCCGACCACCCCGTCCGCGCTCGACCCGAGCTATGGCGGAACGAGCGCGGCTGATGCCTTCGTTACCATTTTCGCCTCTGACGGCAGCGGTCCGACTTACAGCTCTTACCTGGGCGGCAGTACCAATGTCACCGATGTCGGCCGTGCCATTGCGCTGGATGGCGCGGGCAATATCTACGTCACCGGCTTTACTAACTCCTCAACCGATTTTCCACTTCAGGACGCGGTTCAGTCGACCTACGCCGGCGGAACTGACGCTTTCATCACCGAATTCGCGCCCAACGCTGCCAGCATCGTTTTCAGCAGCTTCCTCGGCGGTAAAACTACCGATCAAGGATTTGGCATCGCCGTGGATGCGGCGGGCGCCCAGATTTACGTCGCAGGCGTTACCAATTCGACGAATTTCCCCACCACGCCATCGCCGCTGCAGGGCACAATCGTCGGCGGCTACGATGCCTTCGTCGCCCGTATCGGCTCGCCAACGGTCATCTCGGCGGGCCAGCTGAGCCTGGGCAGTAGCAGCTACAGCGTCATCGAGAACGGTGGTCAGCTGTCGATCTCGGTCAGCCGCAGCGGCGGCAGCAGCGGCGCGGCTTCGGTCGACTACGCCAGCACGAATGGAACGGCGACCGCCGGCAGCGACTACGTCGCGCAGAGCGGCACGCTGGACTGGGCCGACGGCGATGCCACCGATAAGATCATCTCGCTGGAGATCAGTGACGACAGCCAGCTGGAGCCCGACGAGACTTTTGGCCTGAGTTTGAGCGGCGTCAGCGGCGCCACGCTGGGCAGCCCCGCGGCCGCCACGATCACGATCACCAACGACGACGCGGCGCGGCCAGGCACGCTGCAGTTCGACGCATCGACCTATTTCGTCGACGAGGCGGGCGGCAGCCTGCTGGTCAGCGTCACGCGTGCCGACGGCAGCGATGGCGCGGCATCGGTCAGCTACGCGACCAGTGGCGGCACCGCGACGGCCGGCACCGATTATCAGGCTGTGAGCGGAACGCTGGACTGGGCCGATGGCGACGCATCACCGAAGACGTTCTCGGTGCCCATCGACAACGACACCGCGGTCGAAGCCAACGAGACGTTCAATCTCGCGCTCAGTGCCGTGAGCGGCGCCACGCTGGGTGATCCGGCGCTGGCGACGGCGACGATCGCCGACGACGAATCCTTGCAGCCCGGCACGCTGCAGTTGGGCGCAGCGAGCTATTCCGTCGGCGAAAGTGCCGGCAATCTGAGCGTCACCGTCACTCGCCAGATCGGCAGCGATGGCGCGGTGTCGGTGCAGTACACCACCGGCGGCGGCACGGCCACAGCGGGCAGCGATTACACCGCCGCCAGCGGCAAGCTGAGTTGGGCCGACGGCGACACCGCGGCAAAGACCATCACGATCACGATCGACGGCGACGCGCTGTTCGAGGGGGCCGAGACTTTCGGGCTTACGCTGGGGGCGGTAACCGGCGGCGCCGTGCTCGGCAGCCCCAGCGCGGCGACCGCGACCATCGTCGACGACGATGTCGCTCTCAACGGCAGTATCCAGCTCAGTGCGTCGACCTATCAGGTCACCGAGGATGGCGGCGCCTTGCAGATCACCGTCAACCGCGTCGACGGCAGCGATGGTGCCGTGTCGGTCAAGTACGCGACCAGCTCCGGCACCGCTACCAGCAACAGCGATTTCACCGCGACCAGCGGCACGCTGAACTGGGCCGCCGGCGATGCCGCGGCGAAGACGGTCAGTGTTCCGATCCTGCAGGACAGCGTTTACGAAGGCCGCGAAACTTTCGGCTTCACGCTGAGTTCGGCTAGCGGCGGTGCCGCGCTGGGCAGCCCGGCCACGGCTACAGTGACCCTGGTCGATGACGAAGTGCAGCGTGGGACGCTGCAACTGAGCGATTCGCAATTCACGGTCGCGGAAGCGGGCGGCTCCGTCACCCTCAGCGTGCTGCGCGAGAACGGCAGCGACGGCGCCGTGTCGATCGGCTATTCGACCGCCGACGCCACCGCGTCCAGCCCCGCCGACTACACGGGCCAGAGCGGCACGCTGAGTTGGAGCGACGGCGATGCCGCGCCGAAGAGCATCGTCGTGCCGATCGTCGACGACACCGACTACGAAGGCGCCGAGACGTTCGCGGTCAAACTGGCTTCGCCATCCGGTGGCGCCGCTCTGGGCACGCCCGACACCGCAACCGTCACGATTCAGGACAACGAGATCCGTCCCGGTAGCCTGCAGCTCGATGCGCCGACGTATCGTGTGGTTGAGAACACCGGCGTGGTCAAGATCACCGTGATGCGCGTCGGCGGTACCGACAACGCGGTCAGCGTGCGCTACTCCACCAACCAGGGCACCGCGGTTAGCGGCAACGACTACAACGCGATCAGCGGCACGCTGAACTGGGACGCCGGCGACGCGACCCCGCGGACCTTGACCGTGCAGATCCTCGACGACAGTAGTTTCGAGGGCGACGAGACTCTCAGCATCGCCTTGAGCGAGCCCACCGGCGGCGCAACACTGGGCGGCCCGGCCACGGCGACGATCACGATTGCCGACAACGAGGTCGCCTTCGCCGGCGGCATCCGCATGGGCGCATCGGCCTACGAGGTGGACGAGGCCTCCGGCAGCGTTGCGCTGGCGGTGGTGCGCGGTGGCAGCAGTACCGGCACGGTGTCGGTCGCCTACAGCACGGTCAATGGCCAGGCGGTCTCGGGCTCGGACTACATCGCCAACAGCGGCCGCCTGACCTGGGCCGACGGCGACCTGGAGCCGAAGACCATCGCGGTGCAGATCCTGAGCGATTCCAGCGTCGAGGGCAGCGAGAACTTCAGCGTCGTGCTGAGCAATCCCACCGGTGGTGTGGCGCTCGATACGCCGAGCAGCGCGTCGGTTTCCATCACCGATGCAAGCTCCGGTGAGGGCTCCGGATCGTCCGGCAAAAATGGCGGTGGCGCGCTCGACCCGCGCTGGCTCGCCGTGTTGCTGATGGCAGGGCTATGGCGCAAACACCGCCGCGCCTGACCCGCGCGGACCGAAAAACGGCGGGTCGCGACCCGCCCTACGAACGCCGTTATGTCCTGACCCGCCGTTTTTGACCCGCCCGAACGCCGCCACACCCCGTAGGGCGGGTCAAGACCCGCCGCTACTCCAAATCCAAACCCTGCACCTCGTCCCCCGCTGCCCAATTCTCCGGGTAAAGCCCCGCCGCCACCCAGCGACGGAAACTCGAATAAGGCCAGTCCGCAGCCCTTGCGGCATGCCCATGCTTGACCGGGTTGTAGTGGATGTAGTCCGCATGCGCCGCGTAGTCGCGCTCGTCTCGGATCGCGTGCTCCCAGAACCGACGCTGCCAGATGCCGCGTTCTTGCTTCAGCTGCCGCCGCGCGGACAGCGGCTCGCCTGCATCCAGGCTCCGCGAGAACGCGGCCTTGATCAGCCGCCAACGTGTCGAGTAGTCGGCGTCGCCGGCCGGCAGCGTCCAGATGCAATGCAGATGGTCGGGGAGTACAACGATCGCGTCGACCGTAAAAGGCCGTTTGCGGCGTACCTGGTGAAAGCTTGCGCGCAGCGTATCGGCGTGATCGGTCAGCAGCGAGCGCCGGCGTTCCAGCAGCGCAACCGTGAAGAAGAAGCTCCCGCCGGGGACATGAGTGCGAACGTAATGCGGCATGCCCGCAATATGCCGCGGCAGGCGCGCACGCGCCGTGACGCCCATCAAAAAAACGTGACGGCCATCAAAAAAAGTAGGGCGGGTCGCGACCCGCCGTTCCCCCTCAGGCACGCACCGACTCCCGACCCAAAACGGCGGGTCATGACCCGCCCTACGGATTACCCAATAAAAAACCCTCCCATATCGCTACGGGAGGGTTAATGTCAAAGCTCGGCAACCCGGTTCCGCCTCGCGGCGAAACCGGGCTTTGCTGCCTAGTTGGTGCAGGCGTCGACGCGGGCCTGGTCCAGCGTTACCAGACCGCCGCTCAGCGGCTTGGCCTGGATCGCCGTCAGATAGGCAAAACCGGTCTTGGCTCCGACCGTGTTCACCGATCCGCCCTGGTTGGAACGCAGCGCAAAGTTGTACGGCGAGCCGAGCAGGGCGCGCATGTCGTCCGCGCTGCCGTTGAGCGCGTAGTTGCCCAGCAGGTAGGTGACCGCAACGATCGGGTAGGACGAGTAGCCGCTGGTCGGAGAACCGGCGGTTACGTAGGGCGAAGTCGCGTAGGCGCCGGGATGGACGATGAACACGCAGTTGTGGTTCGGCGCCTGTGTGGTGTTCAGCGCGGTGGGAAGGCCGATCGGGCGGCCGAAGGATGCGTTGTTGCTCTGCAGCGCGCGGTCGGTGTAAGTGCCGTTGTAGGTGTTGCCATCCTTGTCGCTGAAGGTCTTCGGCACCGTGAATGCGATCTTGTTGCTGGTGCCGCTGCTGTACAGCGCGGTGTTGCGGGCGGTGTCGGTGCCGTCCAGCGGGTTGAGTTCCGCAGCGGTGTCGACGGCGGCGATCTGCACTGGCTTGAAGGTGGTGGAGCCGATCGCGACGGCATTCGCCGCCTCGACATAGCCGAAGGCGCCGTCGGTGGCATCAACCACCGACGCGACGCCCGGGTTGCCGCTGGCAGCGATCGCATTGGCCGGAACGACGCCGCCGGGGAACGCGCTGGCGAAGGTGCTCTGCACCGAGAAGTTGCTGGCGACCGGGAACGGCAGCGTCGAGGCGACCGGAGCCAGGGTCTGTGCCAGTGCGGCATCCGAGCAAACCCAGTTCAAGTGGTTGCTGAAGCCGAAGGAGGTGCCGCTGCTGTCGGAACGATAGACCAGCTTGATCGGCTTGCCCTGGTAGGCGGTGCCGTTCGGCTTGGCCAGCTGGCTCCAGTTGGTGATCTTGCCGGCGAATACATTGCAGACTTCGGCTTCGGTCAAGTACACCGTGCTGAGGCCGGTGCCCGGCGTATTCGCGATCACCGAGATTGAACCGGCGATCGACGGGAACTGGGTCATTTGCTCATGCGAGGCCTTGTTGGTGATGAAGGCGTTGAAGTCGCCGGTGCCGGCGGGTGCATCGGAGGCGGCATAGTCAGCGTCGATGCTGGGCGCAGAGAAGCCGTTGGTGCCGTTGACGAAGGCGTCGGTGAACGTGGCCGGGCAGGGGCGGCTGGCGTCGGTGTTGCCGTTGGTGCCGGCCAGCACGCTGCGGCCGGTACCGGAACCGGTCTGGCAGTAGCTCTGCGTGGTGAACGGCAGGGCTTCATAGAACAGCGAACCCGGTGCCGGGGCTGACAGGCGCGGGCCGTTGGCGGTGCTGGACGCGCTGCTGCCGGAGTAGGCCTTGGCCGGCAGGGTTGCGCCGCCGCCGCCGATGTCGGCCATCGCAACCGGTGAAAGGAAAGCCGCGGCCATCATGGCCATGGCGCTGCGTTTAAAGGTAATCGTGAGCACTGGGAACCCCCTGCAGAGATGAAGAAATATCGACGGATCGTTGGCGTTGGCGGCGAACGACATAAGCGCCAAGCGCGGCGAACCTAGCAGGGTGTAGTTGCAGGCAAATGACGGTTTTGCGCTGAGCTAATGCCTTTGCGCCGCAGTCGCGGCCCAATCCCCAAGCGCGGCCAGAACTTGGTCCAGCGGACCGCTCCAGTTGCCGATCTCCGATTGCCGGAACAGACGCAGCGCGCCCGGATACCAGAGCGAATCGCTGCGCTGGAGCTGCCAGCGCCAGTCGATATTGACCGGCAGCAGCAGCCAGCACGGCGTCGCCAGCGCGCCAGCCAGATGGGCGATCGCGGTATCGACGCAGATCACCAGGTCGAGCTGCTGCACGATCGCCGCGGTATCGGCGAAGTCGCGGATCTGCGAACCCAGATCGAGCAGGGGCTGCGACGCGGGCGGCGCGGCGGCCTCGTCTTCGCCCTGGCCTTTCTGCAGGCTGATGAACTGGATACCGGGCACGCTCCACAGCGGTGCCAGCGCCGCCAGCCCGGGCAGGGAGCGGTTGAGGTCGTTCTTGTGGTTCTTGCTGCCTTTCCAGACCAGGCCGACACGCAAGCCGCGCGGCGGCAACTGATCTTTCCACTGATCGAGTCGCTCGCTCGGCGCCTTCAAATAAGGCAACTGCGCCGGAATATTGTCGATGCCCGTGCCGCAGTGCAGCGGCAGGCTCATCACGTAGCTCCAGTAGTCGTAGGCGTCGCGGCGCTGCTTGAGGCGATGTTTGAATTGCAGGAAGCTCATCACCTCGTCCACCGCCTGCAGACTTCCGAACAGCTCGATCAGCGGCTCATGGGTCACCAGGGCAACATGCACTGCGCCGCGCGCCTTCAGCAGCGCCGCATATCGGCAGAACTGGATCTGGTCGCCGAAACCTTGCTCGGGCCAGATCAGGATCGAGCGCCCGCTCAGATCCTGGCCGGTCCATCGCGGCGTATCGGTATCCGGTGGCCGCTGGAAAGGGTCGGAACGCTCGGGTGCGTAGCGCCCTTCGTACAGGGCGAAGCCCTCTTCGTAGCGGCCCAAGGTCAGCAGAAACGCGCCGAACACCATCCGGCTCAGTGCGGCGTCGCGCGGTTTGGCGATCGCCTGGCGGAACCAGTGCTCGGCCTGCTCGTAGTCGCCGCCGCGGGCCAGCGAGTGCGCCATCGCGCCGAACCCAAGCGCGCTGGAGGGATGGATCGCCATCGCTTTTTCAAACCAGCCTCTTGCTTCCTCGCTGCGCCCCTGTTCGTCGAGCAGTTCGCCCATCGAGATATGCGCGCTGAGACTGTCGGCGTCGATCGCCAGTGCTGTGTTCAACGCGGCTTCCGCTTCACCCAGGCGCCCGCGATCCTTCATCAGCAGCGCCAGATTCACCTGCGCGACGGCGCTGCGGATGTTGCCGGACTGCGAGAAATAGCGGTCCGCCTCGTCGCGACGGTTCTGGCGCATCAGCACGCCGCCGAGATTGCGCATCGCCTCGCGGTTGTCGGGCTGGCGATCGAGCGCGCCACGGAAGCAGGCCTCGGCCTCGTCGATGCGCTGCAGGTTGCTCAGCACGACGCCAAGATTGACCCGGGCGTCGACCCTGAGCGGATCCACCGCGAGTGCCTGGCGATAGGCCGGCTCGGCCTCGGCGTAACGCCGCTGCTGCGCCAGCAGCACGCCGAGGTTGTAGCCCGCCTGCTCGTGCCGCGGCTCGAGTTCCAGCGCGCGTTTGTAAGTCTGCTCCGCTTCCGCCGCGCGGCCGGCCTTGGCCAGCACCACGCCGAAATTGAAGTGCACGATCGCCAGGCGCCCGTCGATCGCGAGCGCACGCCGGCACAGCGCCTCGGCTTCCTCGAGCCGCGACAGTTCGGCCAGCAGCATCGCCAGGTTGGAGTGGAACAGCGGGTTGCGCGGCTCGGCGATCAGCGCCTGGCGCCAGGCGTGTTCGGCCCGCGCCGCATCACCCAGGCGCAGCGCGCAGGCGGCGAGCAGGTTCCACAGCGCGCCATTGCGCGGCGCCAGCTTCAGGCCCTTGCCGATGACCTCGATGGCGGCGGCGAACTGCTGTTCTCCGAACAGCGCGAGCGCTTGGTCCAGCAGTTCGAAGGCCGGTGGCCTGTGGATTTTCTTGCTCTTGATCATGCCGACGGCCGCACCGGGTCTTCCTGCCTGACTTGATGAACCTCTGCACGCGGGCGCGCAGCGTGTAGGTTGGGGTGAGCGCAGCGAACCCCAACGATCACCGCCAGCGCCGCGACTATGTTGGGGTTCGCTGCGCTCACCCCAACCTACACACTATTGGGCCTGCCGCAGATTGCAGATCCGTGACGACTTCGCGTCGCCTTACATCAAGTTGTCATCTGCCGCGGCCATGCTGTTATCCAGCCGCGGGGGGATTCACTGCGGCCGATGCTCCGCAGACACAGGGTTGTGCTGCTTCGAGCGCTTTGCAGCCGTCGCAATCCGTTGAAAATTGTGTCGATCGACGGGTTGGTGGACGTCGGGATTAGGCGCCATTCGGCTTGTGATCGCGGCCGCGCCGGTCCGCCTTTGCCTTTCGGGAAATGCCGTTGAGTGGGGAACTCTATTCTTTAGCAGGCGCCGTGCTGCTGGCCGGCGCCTGCGGCTACGCCTACGCGGCCGAGCCGGTGCCTGCCGGCCCGGTGCCGGCTGCGCAGAGCGCGCCGCCATCTGCACCGCCGCAGCTGGACATCATGGAATTCGTCGTCGATGGCAACTCGGTGCTGCCCGACGCGGTGATTGTCGACACGCTCAACGCCTATCTCGGCCCGGGCCGCTCGCCGCAGGACGTCGACCGCGCTCGCGAAGCGCTGGAGAATGTCTATCGCGAGCGCGGCTACAAGACCGTGTCGGTTTCGATCCCTAAACAGACCGTGCGCGACGGCTCGGTGCAGCTGCTGGTGACCGAGGGCCGCGTCGCGCATCTGAATGTGGTCGGCAGCCGCTATCACTCGCTGGATACGGTCCGCGAACAGGCGCCGTCGTTGGCCGAAGGCACGGTTCCGGATTTCGACGCGGTCAAGCACGACATCGTTGCGCTGAACCAGCAGCCGGATCGCCGCGTGACCCCGGCATTGAAGGCCGGCGCGACGCCGGGCACCGTCGACATCGATCTCGCCGTCAGCGACGACCTGCCGGTGCACGGCATGCTCGAACTCAACAACCGTCGCAGTGCTGGCACCAGCACGCTGCGCAGCGTCGCCTCGCTGTCCTACGACAATCTCTGGCAGCAGGGCCACAGCCTGTCGCTGTCGTACCAGACCGCGCCGCAGCAAACCGACGACGCGAAAGTGATGTTCGGCTCCTACCTCGCGCGCTTTCACGACAGCCCCTTCAGCCTGCTGATCAATGCGCTGAAGTCCGACAGCGACGTCGCCACCGTCGGCGGCATCAACGTGCTCGGCAAGGGCAGCACCGTCGGCGTGCGCGGCCTGTGGACCTTGCCCGGCGACGAGGAGCTGTACCAGTCGTTCTCGGCTGGCGTCGACTACAAGCACTATCACACCAGCGTGCTGCTCGGAACCGACACCATCGAAACGCCGCTGGATTATTACCCCTTCAGCCTGGCCTACAACAACATCTGGCACCGGCCGGGTGTGCTGCTCGCCAGCGATCTGACGATGACCTTCGCGTCGATGAGACTCGGCAGCGATTCCGATGAGTTGGAGATCAACCGCACGTTCACGCGCGGTCAGCAGTTCTCACTGCGCGGCGGCGTGTCGTACACCGCCAGCCTGCCGCTGGGCATGGAGACCTTCATGCGCACCGACGGCCAATGGACCGATCAGCCGCTGGTCACCAACGAGCAGTATTCGGCCGGCGGCGCCGATACCGTGCGCGGCTACTACGAAGCCGAATCAGTCGGCGATTACGGTCTGTCGCAGATCGTAGAACTGCGCAGCCCTTCGCTGGCGAACAGCTGGCTCGATCAGCTGCAGGTGTTCGTATTCTTCGACGACGCCGTGCTGAAAATGCGTCGCGCGACGCCGGGCACGCCGGTGACCAGCGCGCTGTTGAGTAGCGGCGCCGGCGTCAACTTCAAGCTGCTATCCACGATCACCGGCAGCGTCGACTGGGCGATCGCGCTCGACGGCGGGCCGTATACGCAAAACGGTGATAGCCGCGTGCTGTTCCGTGTCCAAGGTTCCTTTTGAGCTTGCATATGAGCATGACCATGAATCGCAATCTTGCTGCTTCCAAATTCTTGTCCCGCCGCCGTGGTCTGCGCGCCCTGATCATGCTGTTCGCCGCCTTCAGCTTGGCGCCGACCTCGGCCTTCGCCTGGTGGAGCCACGACTGGGCGTATCGCAAGCCGATCACGCTCGACCCCGCCGTGGTCGGCGCCGAGGCGAGCGGCGTGCCGGTGCTGATCCGCCTGCACGAAGGCGTGTTCCGCTTTGCCGACGCAGCGCCGGAAGGCGCCGATCTGCGCTTCATCGCAGGCGACGACAAGACGCCGCTGAAGTATCACATCGAGCGCTACGACGAGGTATTCAACCTGGCTTTCGTCTGGGTGCAGGTGCCGCATCTGAAGCCGGGTGAGCCCGCCGCAATCCCAGCTGCAATTTGGATGTACTACGGCAACCCGAAAGCCGCCGACGAGAGCGATCCGCGCGGTACTTACGACGCCTACCAGACCCTGGTCTGGCACTTGTCTGAGCGCGGCAAGCCGGCATCCGATGCCAGCGGCAACGGCAACAACGGCACCGCGGATTTCGCGTCGGTCGACAGCGGCCTGATCGGTGGTGCGGCGCGCGTCGATCTCGCCGCGATCGCGCTGCCGGCAACGCCCGGTCTGGCGCTGGCGGCGAATGCCGAGGCGACCTGGTCGTTGTGGGTGAAAGCCGGAACGGCCGAGGCCGACGGTGTGATCTATTCGCAGCGTGACGGCGAGGCCGCGGTGCGGCTCGCGCTGGCGCACGGCGTGCCCTACGTCGCGATCACCGGCGCGGCCGGCGAAGCCGCGCACATCAGCGCGACCACCGCGCTGGACAGCGAGCACTGGCATCACCTGGCGATCACCGCCGCGCACGGCAAGGCCACGCTGTATGTCGACGGTGCGGAGGCGGGCAGCGGTGACGCCGCGATCCCGGCGCTGGGCAGCGCTGCGGTGCTCGGCGGCGACAGCGCCACGACGCTCGCGTCCGCGTTCAACGGCCAGGTCGACGAGCTGGAGATTTCCAAGCTGGCGCGCGCTCCGGCACTGATCAAACTCGCGGCCGTGAACCAGGGCATCGAGGACAAGCTGGTGGCTTTCGGTGCCGACGAAGTGGCCTCATCGTGGAGCACCGGTTACGTCGGCATCATCATGGGCTCGGTCACGCTGGATGGCTGGGTCATCATCGGCATCCTGATGCTGATGATGCTGGTCAGCTGGGTGGTCATGGCGCGCAAGGGCGCGCAGATCGGCCGCATCGGCAGGGCCAACCAGCAGTTCCTGGCGTTGTACCGCGCAACCGGCAACGACTTCGCCGCGCTGCATCACATCGTTGATGGCACCGCGGCGGTTGCCGGCACGGATCTCACCGAAAAACAGCGCGTGCTGATGAAGCAGTCGCCGCTGCTGCACATGTTCAATGTTGGCGTCGAGGAGCTGCACTCGCGGCTCAGCGGTGAAGGCCGCGACGGCATGCCCAGGGGCGTGCTGTCGTCGCAGTCGATCCATGCGATCCGCGCGACCATCGATTCGAGCCTGATCCGCGAGCAGCAGTCGCTGAGCGCGCAGATGGTGCTGCTGACGATTGCGATTTCCGGCGGCCCCTTCATCGGCCTGCTCGGTACCGTGGTCGGCGTGATGATCACCTTCGCCGGCGTCGCCGCGGCGGGCGAGGTCAACGTCAACGCGATCGCACCGGGTATTTCCGCGGCACTGGCGGCGACCGTTGCCGGCATGGCGGTCGCGATCCCGGCGCTGTTTGGCTACAACTACCTGATCACGCGCATCAAGGAAGTTTCCGCCGAGATGCACGTCTTCGTCGACGCCTTCATCACGCGCATGGCCGAGAACTACGACAAACCTTCGTCGCTGCGCGCGATGGCCGATTAAGCCTGGAGCCGGGAGCCCGCCATGCAAATGCAGGAAGACAAGGCCTACGACGAAATCAACATCACGCCGATGCTGGATCTCGCCTACGTGCTGCTGGTGATCTTCATCATCATGACCACGGCGGCGGTGCAGGGCGTCAAGGTCAATCTGCCGAAAGCCAGCAATCAGCCGAGCCTGGCCAAGCCCAAGACCGTGGCGATCACGATCGCCAACGACGGCAAGATCTTCATGGACGCGGTGCCGGTGACGATGGCCGAGCTGTCCGAGCGGCTGCAAGTGAAAAAATCGCAGGTGCCCGATCTGCCGGTGGTGGTGCGCGGCGATGCGCAGACGCAGTACAGCAACGTCGTCGACGTGCTCGCGCTGCTGTCCGAGCTCGACATCACCCAGATCGGCCTGGTCACGCAGCGCCTGGTGAAGTGACGCCGCCGCAATGAGCGAACCGCAAGACCCGCCGCGCAACAAATGGCAGCGCCTCGCCTGGCTGCTGGGATCGCTGCTGGTCGTGGCGCTGCTCGGCTGGGGCATGTGGAAGCTCGCCACCGGCAGCAAGCAGCAGCCACGCAAGACCGTGGCCCAGGTCACGCAGCTGCAACTGATCAAGATGCCGCCTCCACCGCCGCCTCCGCCTCCGCCGCCCAAGCAGAAGATCGAGGAAGTGCAGAAACCGCAGCCCGAATTCAAGACGGTGACGCCGGACAACCGTCCGCCTTCGCCGAAAGCCGAAGCACCGCCGGGCCCGCCGGCGCTGGATGCTCAGGGCGACGGCCCCGGCGATGCCTTCGGGCTTCAAGGCCGGCCCGGCGGCAGTGATTTCGGTGGCGGCGGCGGTGGTGGCGGTGGCAGTGCCTGGGGCTGGTACGCGACCCTGCTGCAGCAGCGCGTGCAGGAGGCGGTGCAGAAACAGCGGCGCTTCAAGGGCGTGCGCTTCACCGCGACCTTGCAGGTCTGGCTGAGTGCCGACGGCACGCCGACGCGGGTGGAACTGCTGAAGTCGACCGGCAAGCCGGAGATCGATCAGGCGCTGCGCGAATCGGTGAGCCAGATGACGCGGCCGCCGGAACTGCCGCCGAAAGATCTGCCGCAGCCGGCGCTGGTGCGGGTGGCCTCGCAGTGAACGCTGAACAACCCGCGCCCTTGCCGACACGCCGGCAGCGCAACGAAGTAGGTCGGCAATCCCTTGCCGACGTGAGGCCTCGATTGCGCATCGACGGACCACGTCGGCAAGGGATTGCCGACCTACGGAATTATTTTGTGGAGAACGCATCGATGACTTTGCATTCGCGCCGCCGCCCATCGCGGGCCCTGCTCGCTGTGCCGCTGACCTTGCTCGCGGCCGCCGCGGCGGTTCACGGCCGCCCGGCACTTGCCCAGGACCTGCCCGAGCCGCCGCCGGAACCCGCCGCCGCCGCGCCCAAGGAGACGGTGACCGAAGAGCTGATCCGGATGCTGCAGAACAGCAAGGTACTGTCCAGCGAAGACGCCGAGCGCCTGATCGGACGGCTGCGCGCCGAGCAGGCGCCGGCCGCTACCACGGCCGCAGTGCCGGCCGAACCCAAGGGCCGCGTGCGCGTGCCCTACATCCCGGAATCGGAGAAGCAGAAAATCCGCGATGAGATCAAGGACGGCATGATCGAGACCGCGAAGCTCGAGAACTGGGCGCAGCCGAACACGTTCCCGGACTGGGTCAAGCGCGTCAAGATCGGCGGCGATATCCGCTTGCGCGAAGAGTTCGATTTTCTGGATTCGTCGAACGATCCCTTCCTGATCAATTTCCAGAGTATCAACAGCGGCTCGCCGTACAACGTCGGCACGCCGTTGGCGAATCAAGTGTCGCCGCCGCTGATCAACACCACCGAAGATCGCGAAGCCTTCCGCGTGCGCGCGCGCATCGATCTCAGCGGCACGATCAGCGACGAGGTGAAGTCGGTGTTCCGCTTCACCACCGGCAACAACACCAACCCGGTGTCGACCAACCAGACGCTGGGCAATGACTTCAACAAGCTCAGCTTCGTCATCGACCGCGCGTACCTGACCTACAAGCCCGAGGATCTGCCACTGGCGGGCCTGGTGATGTGGGGCGGCCGCATGCCGAGCCCGTTCCAGGGTACCGAGCTGAGCTGGGACGAGGATCTGAACTTCGATGGTCTGGCCGCAACCTACAAGGCGAGAGCCGGCGGTGGTGTCTGGCCGTTCCTGACGCTGGGCGGATTCTCGGTGCAGAACACGGTCTTCGACTTCCCGGCCACCGACGCCAACAAGGCGGCCTCGCGCGACCGCTGGCTGCTCGCCGCGCAACTCGGCGCCGACTGGACGATACAGCCCGAGATGGTGCTGAGCGGCGCGGTCGCGTACTACGACTACATCGATCTCGAAGGCAAGACGTCCTCGGACTGCCTGGCGCCGACCACTTCGTTCTCCTGCGACACCGACGACAGCCGTCCGGGATTCATACAGAAGGGCAATACGCTGTACGCAATTCGCCAGCTGCAGCTCGCGGCCGCCGGCGACCCGGAATACCAGTACTTTGGCCTGGCGACGCCTTATCGCCCGCTCGATGCGAACATCCGCTTCGACTGGGCGGTGGCCGGTCCGGTCCATCTGATGTTCGACGCCGACTACGTGCGCAACCTGGCCTACGACGAGAACGAAGTGCTCGGCAAGGTTCCGGTCAACAACTACGAGCCGGGCCTGGATACCAACAACGATAAGGTCGAGGATGTCGCCGGCGCCTACAAAGGCGGCGACACCGGCTATCTCGTGCAGCTGCGTGTCGGTTATCCGATCATTCGCCAGCGCGGCGAATGGAGCATCGGCGGCGGTTACCGGCGCATCGAGTCCGACGCGGTGGTCGATGCGTTCACCGATTCCGACTTCCATCTCGGCGGCACCAATGCCAAGGGCTTCGTGCTTGGCGGCAGCTATGGCATCAGCAAGAACACCTGGTTCACCGCACGCTACTTCAGCGCCAGCGAAGTCAGCGGACCGCCGGTATCGATCGACGTGATGCAGCTGGATTTGAACGCGCGGTTTTAGTAGTGCGACACATTAATTTGGAACTGTCATTCCCGCGAAAGCGGGAATCCAGGGTTCGCAGATGAGCTCTCGACAGTTCTGGATTTCCGCTTTCGCGGGAATGACGGTAGGTGATGAATGTTTCGTTGCACTGTGTCACGACACTAGCGAGGTCACCATGAGCATCATCGTCAAACCCCTCGTTGCACTGCTGCTGTGCGGCATCGTGCTGCCGGCCAGCGCGCAGACCGCGCCGGACACGCGGCTGCGCGATCAGCTGCGCCAGACCACCACGCAGCTGCGCGCGCTGGAGGACGAGAACGCCAGCCTGAAAGCGCGCAACGAAAGCCTGACCCAGCAACTGGCGCAGCGTCCTGAAGCGCCGGCGGCCGCAGCCAAGCCCGTGGACGACGCCGAGCTGCGCGGCCTGCGCGCGAAGCTGCAGCAGGAAAAAGCGCATTCCACTGAGATCGAGCAGAAGCTGGGCACGGTTGAGCCGATACTCGCGCGCTGGAAGCAGTCCTATGAGCAGGTCGTGACGCTGGCGAAAACGCGCGACGCCGATGCCAAACGTTTCGAGTCCGACTACCAGCAGGCGCATGCTGCGCAACAGGCCTGCGTCGCCGACAACATCAGCCTGGTCAACATCGGCAACGAACTGGTCAAGCAGTATCGCGACAAGGGACTGTGGTCGACGATGCGTGACAAGGAGCCGCTGACCGGCATCTCCAAAATACAGTTCGAAAAGCTGGCGCAGGACTATCACGGCCGCATTGTCGATGCGAGCGTGCCGGCCGCCGCCATCGAGGAAAAAGTACAGTGAGTCTGCAGAATACCGTCACGCCGGAAGCGATCGCAGAAGCGCTGCGCAGAACCGGCTATCGCGCGACACTATCGGAACACCAGGGCCGGCCGCAGGTGCGCAGCGCCGCCCAGGGCATCGGCTTCTTCGTCGCGTTCGGCGGTGCCGATACTGCGGCCGCCACGAACTATGTCGATTTCGCGTTCCATTGCTGGATCAACATCGAAGGCGAACTGCGCCCGGGCCTGATCGACAGCTGGAACCAGACGCGCCGCTTCGCGCGCCTGTTCCGCCAAGGCGCGCTGATGGTGCTGACGATGGATGTGCTGGTGGCCGGCGGTGTCGACGACGATCACCTGAGTGCCCAGTGCGAACTCTGGGATCGGGTGATTCAGGACTTCATCCGTCATCTCAAGCAGGAGCCCGCCACAGCAACCGTCGCTGCGCGCTGAGGCTTGCGCGTCACCGCCGCCCATGACCGGGCTTTCGAGCGAATCCGGCGGCCATCTATCGCGATTGCTGGCCGCGGGACGCCACTCGGAAGCTTTGGCCTCGGCGCGCGCCCGATTGAGTGCCAGCCCGCTCGACGGCGAGGCCCTGGCAATTGCCGGCGCCGCTTTGCTGAGACTGCAGCAGCTTCAGGACGCCGACGTGATGCTCCACCGGGCCCTGGCCGTCTGCGGCGCCAACGCATGGCTTTATGTGCAACTCGGCATTTTGTATGCGAGCACGCATCGCCATGACCAGGCCGAAACCTGGTTCCGTTCTGCAGTCACACTCAATCCAGGCAATCCAGACGCCCCCCACAACCTGGGTGTGCTGATGCTCGAACTGGGACGGCTCGGCGCAGCGCGGGAGGCCTTGGAGGCCGCACAGCGGCTCAACCCCGATCACGCGCCGACCCTGTTCAATCTGGGCTTGCTGGAGGCGCGAAGCGAACGTTTCGCCGAGGCGGAGCAGTGTTTCCGCCGGGCGATTCGGTTGCAGCCTTCGTTCGCGCTGGCGCACTTCAATCTGGCGACGGCGCTGGTGCATCGTGGACGGGCGCGTGACGCCGAACGGGCTTTTCACGATGCCCTTCGTTGCGATCCGCAACACCTGGCTTCCTTGAGATCACTGGCGACTCTGCTGGCCGACCGCGGAGCCGATGCCGAAGCCGAGCGTCATTTGCGGCAGGCACTCAAAATCGTTCCGGACGAGCTGGCCATTCGCTTCGATCTGGGCAGTCTCCTATTGCGGCAGGGGCGTTATGTCGATGGATGGCCGTACTACGAGTCGCGCGAATCGCCGATGCCCGCGCCCGTGATTACGCATCGAACTGACGCGCGCCTTTGGCAAGGCGAGCCTCTTGCCGGTCAATCCCTGCTAGTGGTCTGCGACCAGGGCTACGGCGATCAGATCCAGTTCGCCCGTTATCTGCCTGGCCTCAAGGAGCGGGGAGCGGGGCGCCTGTCGCTGATCGGGCCTGCAGTCCTGGCGCCTCTGCTGAGCACGATCGAAGGCGTGGACGAGTTCATCCCCGCCGAGGCCGAGGGCCACCAAGGGCTGTACGAACGCTGGTGTTTTCTCGGAAGCCTGCCATTGCGGTTCGGCACGACGCTGGCCTCCATTCCCGCGAAAGTCCCTTATCTGACACCCGACCCGGAGCGGCTGCGGCAATGGGCGCCGCGGCTGCCCGGCGCGGGCTTTCGCGTAGGCCTGGTCTGGAAAGGCAGTGCTCTGCATCGCAACGATCGGTTCCGATCGCTGCCGCATTTCGACACGCTGAAGCCTCTGCTCGGAATCCCCGGGCTTTCGTTGGTCAGCCTGCAGAAGGGCCAGGCTGAGACGGAAATGCGGGGGCATCAGGGCGTGGCTGATCTGGGTACGCAGATGCTCGATTTCGGCGATGCCGCTGCGCTGCTTGCTCAGCTGGATCTGCTGATCACCGTCGACACGGCGATGGCGCATCTTGCGGGTGCGATCGGCACGCCTTGCTGGGTGCTGTTGCCTGCCCGCAATACCGATTGGCGGTGGTTGCGCGAGCGCGAGGACACGCCGTGGTATCCGAACTCGCTGCGCCTATTCCGGCAACAGCGCTTTGAGGATTGGGGGGCGGTGGTCGGGCGCGTCGTCGCTGCGCTGAATTTGCATCAGCCTTAGGCCATGACGCGGTGTAGGGCGGGTCGTGACCCGCCGGCGTCAAGCCCGAGCAAAAGCGGCGGGTCACGACCCGCCCTACGGCCCGCGCAAGGTTCATGGAGAGTGACTCAATGCCGAAGCAGCGCCAGCACGATCTCGGCCACGATCAGCACCACGATCGCCAGTTCCATCAACTCGCCGCGCGCGCCGGACGATTCGTCGTATAGCGCCGTATAGGTATCGCGGATGATCGACAGTTTGCGATCCACCGCGGCGCTGACGTTGGGTACGCGGAACAGATCGAGCGCGGCGCTGTAGATGCGCGCCAGGTACACGTCTTCGGTGACCTGCAGCGCGTTGTCGACTTTCTCGGTGAGTTCGGTGACTTCCGCGACTAGCGTATAGAGCCGGCGCGCCAGATGAGCGAAACGCCGCGGCGCGAGCACGCCGATCGAGCCGCGGGTTTCTTCGACCAGATCGTTCATGCGCGGCAGCTCGTCGTCGAGCAGCTCGTCGTAGTAGCGCATTTCCAGCAGCTGCGCATTGGCGACTTCGAGCACGTCGGCCACATCGGAGTCGCCACGCGGTTCGTAGATGAAGGCGCGGTCCCAGGTCAGCACCACCAGATCGTCTTCGTAGTACGAGTAGCGCTGGCGCATCAGATCGCGTCGCGCGCCTTCGGACAGCGTGCGCCGCTCGCCGGACAGCATCGGCACCAGATCGACGCGATCCAGCAGCTCGTTCGCGGTCAGCGTCTCGTCGAAGCGATGCACGATGCCGAGCAGGTAGTCTTCCTGGATCGTCGAGGTGCTCGGCCGCGTCAGCGCCGATGCGATCAGCGGCCGCACGTGCTCGAGCAGGCCGTGCCAGATCGTCGGGCTGGCCGCCGCGCCGAGCACGGCGTTGACCGCTTCGATCCGCTCGTTGAACTCGCCCCAGGCGCAGCCTTCGATCGGAATGCGCACGGAGAAGGCGACGACGCCGAAATCGTAGAGCCGCGCGCTGACCTGTGCCTGCACGCCGCGGTCCTGCAGTTGCAGCAGCATCGGAGCCAGCGGCAGCAGCACCGGCGGCACGTCGAAGGCGATCGCCTTGGCTGGCGAGCCGCTGAGCTGGCTGCGACGGCTGCCGGCGCTCTGCGTATGCCGCGCCCAGGCCGATTCGGCCGCGGCGAGATCGATCGCGTAGGCGATGTCGAACAGCCGCAAAGCGACGATGGAGCCGGCTTCGACGCTCAGTTCCCTGCCGTTGTTTCGGAGCATCGATCGTCCCTGATCCGGCGCCGCCATCGACGCCCATCCGCGCATGCTAGGCGATCGTCTGCCGTCACCGGGCGGCAACGCGGAGGTCTTATGCTGCAGGGTTGTCGCGCCAGCCTCAGGCGTTCTTCAGATACCCGGCTTTCAACCTGAAGCTCACTTTGCTGATCTTGCAGACGGGGCGTGAGCGCGGCTCGTCGGCAAAAGAGCGCGGCATCTTGCGGTTCGGGGGGCTCGCCACGCCGGGCGAGTTGACGCGGGCGCCGGCATTTCTGATTATGGTCACAGTAATCAAAACCGAGTTGTGTTATGCCCAAAGGCGGATTCCGTCCCGGCGCCGGGCGCCCCGCCGGCACCGGCAGCCGCTATCCCGGCGAGAGCACCCGCACGCTGCGCGTGCCCGAGAACGCGATGCCGGCGATCGTCAGCTACCTCAGCAGCTACCGCCTGCAGCTGCTGGCCGCGCAGCTGCCGTCCGAAGCAGCCATGATCGACCCACCCGAGATGCTGCTCGGCGAGGTCAGCGTGCGCGTGCCGGCCGGCGCGGCGATGCCGGCGGACGATGACCTCGACTTCGGCGTCGATCTGAACCGGCTGCTGGTCCGGCGCGCCGACAAGACCCGGATCTTCACCGTCGAGGGCGATTCGATGGACCTGGCCGGCATCGGCGAGGGTGACAAGCTGATCGTCGATTGCGGCCTGGAAGCGCGCGACGGCGACATCGTCATCGCGATCATCCTGGCCGACGGCCATACCGTGAAGCGGCTGTCGACCAAGGGGCCGCGGCCGAAGCTGGTGCCGGAATCGTCCAACCCGATCCACCAGGTCCGCGAGATCCAGGACGAGGATGAGTGGATGGTCTGGGGCGTCGTCACCGGCCTGATCAAGCGCTTCCGCTAAGCGTTTCCCTTAAGCGAGTTCGCGCCGTGACTTCACTCAGCCGCACCCATGATCAGCGTCTGCGCTCGATGTATCGCTCGCTGGTCGATCCCGCGCCGCTGTTATGACGACGGCCGTCACCACGACGGTCGCGGTGCGCGAGCTCTGCGAGTTCACCGCCAAGCGCGGCGATCTGGATCTGCGCTTCACGCCGTCGCCGACCTCGCAGGAGGGCATCGCCGGCCACAAGCTGGTCACCGGCCGCCGCGGTGCCGGCTATCAGCGGGAAATCAGCCTGGAGACGCAATACAAAAGCTTGCGCACCCGCGGCCGCGCCGACGGCATGCGCGTCCATCCCGAAATCGTGCTGGAGGAGATCAAGACGCATCGCGGCGCGCTGGAGCGCATGCCCGACAATCATCGCCATCTGCACTGGGCGCAGCTCAAGGTCTACGGCGCGCAGCTCTGTGCCGAGCGCAAGCTCAGCGAGGCGCGGCTCAGCCTGATCTATTTCGATGTCGACAAGAAAAGCGAAACGCCGCTGACCGAAACTTTCACGGCCGCGACGCTGCAGGCGTTCTATGCCGAGCAATGCGAAACCTATCTGCAATGGGATGCCTTGCAGCAGGCGCAGCTGAAGCAGGCCGGCGAGCCGCTGCCGCTGCGTGTGCTCGAGCTGGTGGCGCGCGACAAGGCCTGCGTGCATCGCGAGAAAGCCTGTCATGGCGCATCCTGTCCGCTGGCGAAAGGCTTCTACGATCGTCTCGCGCCGGCGCGCGAAGACGCACTCACTCGCTACACGCTGGATCAGACATCGGTCCGCGACATCGCGCTGCGCCACGACGTCTGCCCGTATTACCTGGCGCAGGATCTGGTGCGCTGGGTCGATGTCGTCATCGGCGACTACAACTACTACTTCGACGCCAGCGCCTTGCTGCACAGCCTGACCGTACTCAACCAGTGGCGGGTCGCAGTGCTGGTCGACGAGGCACACAACCTGGTCGAGCGCGGCCGCGCGATGTACTCGGCGGAGCTGGTCGAGCAGGACCTGCCTCAGGTCAAAGGCTCTACACATCGCCCGACGGCGCGGGCGCTCGACCATCTGGCCAGCGACTGGCGCCGCTACAGCGAGCAGCAGAGAGCCGAGTACGCGGAGCATCCGATGCCGCCGCAAGTGCTGATCGACCGCCTGACGCAGACTGTCGCGGCGCTCGGCGAGTACTACACCGAGCATCCGGACGCCGGCCCGCCGCATCTGCGGCGCTTCTACTTCGACGCGCTGCATTTTCTGGAGCTGGCGGAAAATTTCGGCCCGCATTCGGTCTGCGATCTGCGGGTCGAGCGGCATCCGCACATGGGCCAGACCAACTCGATCGTTTCGATCCGCAACGTGGTGCCGGCCCGCTACCTGGCGCCGCGCTTGCGCGACGCCACCAGTGCGGTGCTGTTCTCGGCCACCGTCAATCCGCCGCATTACTACATGAGCCTGCTCGGCATGCCCGAGGACACGGCCTGGCTCGACGTGCCCTCGCCTTTCGCGTCCAGCCAGATCGAGCTGCACATCGCGACTTCGATCTCAACGCGCTATCGCGACCGCGCCCGATCGGCCGCGCCGATCGCCGACCTGATCGCCGCGCAATACGCAAAAAAGCCCGGAAATTACCTGGCATTCTTCAGCAGCTACGACTATCTGCAGCAGATCGCCGACGCGCTTGCCGAGCGCCATCCGCGGCTGTCGACACATCCGCAGAAATCCGGCATGAGCGAGCTCGAGCAGAGCGGCTTTCTGGCGCGCTTCACCGACGCCAGCCAGCTCGTTGGGCTCGCGGTGCTCGGCGGCGCGTTTGCCGAAGGCGTGGACTTGCCCGGCAGCCGCCTGATCGGCGCCTTCGTCGCGACGCTGGGCCTGCCGCAGTTCAATCCGGTCAACGAAGTCATGCGCGTCCGGCTTGGCGAAATCTTCGGTTCCGAATCGGCTTACGACTACGCCTATCTGTATCCGGGCTTGCAGAAAGTGGTGCAGGCTGCGGGCCGCGTGATCCGTTCACCCGAGGACCGCGGCACGATTCACCTGATCGACGACCGCTACACGCAGCGCCGCGTACGCGAGGTGCTGCCGAGCTGGTGGGGCGGATTGCACCTGTAGCAGTCGAGTTTGCCGTAGGTCGGCAATCCCTTGCCGACGTCAGGCCTCGGTTGCGCATCGAAGCGACACGTCGGCAAAGGATCGCCGACCTACGGCTGAAACGTTCAGTGAAACCTGTAGCCAGAGAGCGTAGTCTGACGCCAAGGGCATCGAGTCCGAAATGAAAAATACCGAGGAGATCGACATGAGCACAGGTACCGACCTGCCGCAGGATCCGAAACCGAGCCCGCCGAAGAAGCCTGTCATCCAGAAGCAGACCGACTCGTTTAGTGGCAAGGACCAACTCCGCAACCAGCGTTCGCCGGCCGATCTCGAAAGAGAAGAAGCCAACGGCCAGCAGCCCTCGGGCTGGACCACGAAGATGTAGTGGCTGATGTAGGGGCGGCGCTGGTTCGTCTACCCGCTGACCGGTTCGCGCAAGGACGCCAGGGACAGCAGGAAAGCGAGCAGCGCACAAGCCGCGATGCCGGTGATCATCGGCATCGCGGTTCCGTTGGCGAAGTGCCAGGTGATACCCATCAGCAGCGCACCGCAGACCAGTTGCATCGAACCCATCAGCGACGAGGCGGTGTCGGCGATATCGCCGTGGTTTTCGAATGCCAGGACCGACGCGATCGGCAGGCCGAGCACCAGACCGTTGCGCAGGAAATGCCGGCTCGCGTGGGCGGTGGTTTGCATCGATGAAGCTCCAATAGCGGACTGCGGTTGATCGTGTAAAAGCGCGAGGCCTGCGACGTACCCGCCTACAATGGGCATCACCAGCCGTAGAGCAAGCCATGTCCGAACCTGTCCGCCTCGCCAAAACCGTTGTCGCGCTGACCTCGTGCTCGCGCCGCGAGGCGGAGCTGTACATCGAGGGTGGCTGGGTGACGGTGAACGGGCAGGTGATTGAGGAGCCGCAACATATGATCACTGACCAGAAGGTCGAGCTGCTGCCGGATGCAAAGCCCGAGCCGATCGACCTGGTCACGATCGTGATGCACAAACCCGAGGGCTACGATTCCGACGAAGGCGACAAGCCGGCGTGGAAGCTGCTGTCGCCGGAATCGCGCGTGACCGAGCACACCGACCCGGCCGTGCGCACCTTGCGCCGCCACTTCGCGCGGCTGACGGTGCCGATGCGCCTGGCGCCGAACGCGAGCGGCCTGCTGGTGCTGACGCAGAATTTTCAGGTGGTCAAGAAACTCACCGAAGACGCCAGCAAGATCGAGCAGGAATACGTCGTCGATGTCACTGGCACGATCGCCGAAGGCGGCATGGAGCAGCTCAATCTCGGCATCACCGCCAACGGCTGGCGCTTGCCGGGCTGCAAGGTCAGCTGGCAGAGCGAGCAGCGCCTGCGCTTCGCCGCCAAGGATATCCGCGCCGCGCAGATCGAAAGCATGTGCGAGGCGGTCGGCCTCAAGACCAGCGTGATCAAGCGCATCCGCATCGGCCAGATCGCAATGTCCAAATTGCAGCCGGGGCAGTGGCGCTATCTGCCGGGTTTCAAGCGCTTCTAGGGAACCCCTGCGCAGGTCGAGGGCCGCTCCTACAGGCCTCAAGCACCGGTGATACGCGACTGTAGGAGCGGTCCTTGACCGCGATTGAGACTTCAAGGCCTACGCAATGCTGTTCCCCTCAGTAGTACCTCAGTAATACTGCACCTCACCGACCGTGAGGTCGTAGCCCCAGGCATGCGAGCCGACGGCCGCAGAAATCCCCAAAGGCAGAAAGCCGTCGCCGGTCTGGATCACGGTGCCGACGGCGTTCATGCCCTGTTGCGCGGTGTAGATCGCATCGAAGCTGGCAACTAGCACGCCGTTCGGCATGTAGTACGCGCGCGTGCGGCCGCCACCGAAGTCCGTCGGCAAGCCGACTGCGGTGATGTGCATTGCGACCCGGCTGCTGGCGCTCTTGGCGATCACTTTGCCGATATGGGCGAGCGGCAACTGGGCCAGCTTGATATCGACGCTCCCCGGCTGGATCAGATCGGTGATACCCCAGGACTCGAACGTCGCCAGCGTCTGCTGGCCGTTGGTGTAGCCGCCCAGCGCGACCGCGTAGGTGCCGATCTCGGGGATCGTCAGTTCCGCGGGCGGCTTGACCAGCGCAAAGGCCAGCATCTCCTGCTCCGGACCGCCGCCATCGACCGACTCGCAGCTCGAAGTGCTGACATGGATCGCGGCCAGCAGCGAGTCGCCGGCCGGCGTGGTGTAGACGAAGCCCGGCGCCAGCGGCGGCATCAGGATCGCCGGTACGATCAGCAGCGCGGTCTGCTCTGAGCAGCCGCGGTAATCCAGCTGGTCTGCTAAAGAGGGCGCCGTGTTCGGTTCGGCAGCGGCGGCGATGCCGGCGCATGCGGACAGCGCGAGGATCAGGATAGAGGCGCGGGTCGTTTGCAATGTGTTCATCGGATTTCCCCCCAAGGATTGCGTGTGTAAGTGTGAATGAATCGAGCTTCCGCTACAGCTACAGCCTGGATCGATTGAACAGCAGCGCTCCCAAGCGGGCTGCCGATGCCTCGCTGCAGGTCTGCGGTGGCGGCAACTGTGGATAGGCTTTGAGCAGTGCCGCGGTCGTGATCACATCGCTCCAGCGCGTATGCGCCACGCATACCGCGCCGCCCGGCGCCCAGCCGGCCTCGAACGCAAACTTCGGATCAGCCAGCGATTCCGGCGACTGGATGCCGATATAGTCGTAGACGTCGATGTCGGTGCCGTTCTTGGTATGCGGCGTGTCATCGCCTGCATAGTCCGCGCGCACCATGTGCACGCAGGCTGCGTGGTACGGCGTGAGATCTTCCCCATGCGGCCCCTTGGCCCAGGGCTTGTAGCCAAAGCGCACGCACTTGCCGACCGCGCCGGACGAGCAGGTCAGCGTGATCGCGCCTTCACGCCCGGGATGATGTTCCGGCAGCGAGATCGGGAAGCCCCAGGTCTCGCCATAGAAATTGGGCTGGCAGGCCGGCTTCCACTCGCCGTGCTCGTCCTGCACCTGGAACTCGTGGCGCAGGATGTCGGAGTCTTTCGGGTCCGGCGTGATCGCGGCCAGCTTGATCGAGGCGATCTGCCCGCCCTCGACCGCCATGTGCACGACCGCGCCCTGCATCTGCACGCCCTTGAGCACGCGGCCGTTCGCGAGTTTGAGCACGAAGGCGGTGTGCTCGGCTGCCAGATCCGGCGCGGACACGGTCTGTGGCGGCGCGGCATCCACCGTGAAAGCCAGCATCAGGGCACAGCCGCACAACCAAGATTTGAAGAACATCGAAAAGCTCCGGCGGGTTCGCGTGGACCGACCAAAATAATGGCGCCGGACCGAGGGATCGGAACCGGCGCCATGATGAGGTCGCGGTGCAGGCTTAGCGGGCGGCCGTGTCCGGCGGCAGGGTCACGGCAACCGGCGTGCCGGCGGCGACGCCGGTCGCGGCGGTGCCGTTGAAGGTGATGCCATTGAAGGTGATGCCATTCAAGTTCATGCCATTGACGGTGAAGCCATTGAAGGTGATGCCATTCAAGTTCATGCCATTGACGGTGAAGCCGTTGAGCATGAGGCCGTTGAGATAGACGCCGGCATGGGCAGGGACGGTGACGAAGGCGGACGAGGCGAGGCAGAGGGCGGCGGCGAGGGTCTTAAAGGATTTCATGGCGATACTCCGTTGCAGGTGTGAGAGGTGGTTTAGCGCCGGAAGGCCCGGCGACGGAGTGACAATGAACTTCGCCCTCCAGAACATCCTCGCAATCACCAAACATCATTCAAACGTCTTTCACACTTCGATGAACGTGATATCGATCATGGGCTTAGCTCGTAGGGCGAAATAGCCGCAAGGCGTATTCCGCCTTCCGTGATTCTGCTGGCAACGGCGGGTTACGCTTCGCTAACCCGCCCTACGGTCCGGCTGCGGCGAGCGCGGCCTGGGCCTTGCGGGTTCGCCAATCGACCGCGCCCAGGGCGTCCAGCAGGATCGGATGCGCGGACACCAGCAGGGCGCGCGCCTCATCGTGCCGTCCGCGCTGCCAGAGGAAGTCGCCGAGCAGATACTGGTCCCAGCCCAGCAGCCACTCGCCCTTGTTGAACAGCGTGCTCGCCTCGGCAAGGTTCTGCCGCAGCAGGCGCTCGGCGGCGGCATCGTCCTTTAGCTGCAGCTTGATGCCGGCCAGCTGCTCGCGCAGGCGCAGCGTCCAGTAGCCGCTCGGCTGCTCCTGCGGCGCGATATGCGACAGGCCGTCGGCGATCGCGGCCTCGGCCTGCGGCAGGCGGCCCATGCGAACCAGCGTCAGCGCGAGTTCATTGATGAGGCTTACGCGGTAGCCGGGCGTCGCTTCCGGCGTTCTCAGCGCAATGTCCAGACAGTCCTGCAGTTCGGCCAGGGCGGCGGCCGCATTGCCGATCTCGAGATTGGCGTGCGCACGGACCATGCGGCTGCTCAGTAGCAGGCGGTGTTCGGGGCCGTACATGCGCTTGGCGAAGTCGACTCCCTGATCCAGCGCGGCCCTGACACCCGCCGCCTCGCCACCGTAGGCCAGCGCACGATTGCGCAGAGTGAAGGCCTGGAAGAGCCAGAGGTTGTCGTCGCTATAGAGCCGGAGGATGCCCTGATAGGCGGGCTCCAGCACCGGTATCGCCTCGGCGTAGCGTTCGTTGCGAATCAGGGTGGTGCCATAGAACACCTGCGCATGCAGCGTCGCCAGGCTGTCCGGGCCGAAGCTCGCCAGCGTGTCCAGATAGAAGGTCCGGCTGACCTCGCTACAGCGCGAGACCGCGTCGTGGCGGTATTGCTGGAGACAGCCGGCAACGACCAGCAGGCCTTCGGCGTCTTTGCCGATCGCCATGTTCGGCCAGCCCGCCTCTTTTTCGGCCTCGACGATGCGCCGGGACCAGCGGATCGCGTTGGCGTAGTCCAGCATCATGTTCAGGTACATGTTGCGTATCGTCAGCCGTGCGAGCTGTGTCTCAGTGGCAGCGGCGCCGATCTGCGCCGTGAGATCCCGCTCCGCCGCCGACATCAGCTCCTCGGCCTGCTCGGTCTGCCCGATCGCGGCATAGGCGCCGCCGATCACGCGTTCCAGCGTTGCCCGCGCGCGCGGCTGGTCCTTGAACGCGGTATCGAGCTGCTGCTGTGCGTGGTCGAGCACCTCGCGCATGCTTATTTCATGACGCCCGGTAAAGATCGGGTTGGCGGCACTGAGCAGGTCGTCGGTGAGGAAGGCGGTGACCGCGTTGGCGCGCGCGGCTTCGCTGAGCGTCTGCCTTTGCGCCTGCGTGGATCGCCACAGCAGATACGAGGTCGCGGCGAGGCCGATCACCAGCGTCGCCGCCAGCGCCTGCCACAGACTGCGCCGGGCGCGGGCGCGGTCCACCGTGGCCTTGAGCCGTTCTGCTTCCTGCCGTGCCGCGTGCTCGCGTGACCGCTGTTCGCGTCGCGTCGGCAGCGAGCGCAGGCGCTCGGCGAGTTCGGCGGCGTCGCCCAGCCGGTGCTGCGGATCGCCGGCCGCAGCGGCGCCGATGTCCTCGATCAGCAGCGGGTCCGCAACCCGCAGCTCCCAGCCCGGCGCCAGCGGCCGACGCAGGTCGCCGACGACGAGCTGGTAGAGGATCACGCCGAGTGCGTAGACATCCGAGCGGATGGTCGGCGGCTGGCCGGCGAGCAGTTCCGGCGCCAGGTACAGCGGAGTTCCGCTGGTGCCGTCGACGAGCACGGTCTGGGTGAAGCCGAGCTGGGCGATTTTCAGCGAGCCCAGCCGGCTGCGGTCGATCAGGCGTGCGCTGCCGAAGTCCGACAGCCGCAGCTGCAGGGCGCCGTCGCGGGTGGCGCGGTGCAGCAGCAGGTTGGACGGTTTCAGATCCTTGTGCAGCACGCCGACGGAATGCGCGGCCGCGAGCGCCGTGGCGGCCTGGGCGAGCAGATCGAGCCGTTGCTCCAGCGGCATCGCGGTGATGCCGCCGTTGGCGTCGGCCCAGTCGCTGAGGCTGCCTTCGTTGCAATGATCGATGGCGATGAAGTACGGCGCCTCGTCCAGGTTCCAGTCGAGCACGCGGACGAAATCGGCACGCTCGCCGAGGCTTTCGCGCATCAGGCGCGACAGGGTGATTTCGCGCTTGAGCGCGCTGAGCGCGGTGCGATCACGCGCGAACTTGAAGACGCGAGCGTCCTGCGTCGCCGATTCGGTGGCGAGCCAGGCATCGCCGCCGCCACCGGCGCCGAGGCGTTTGCGCAGCAGCCAGCTGGATCGAAACGGCACGGCGTCGCCGTCGTGGAAGTCCAGCGCCGGCCCGGGTGGCGGCATCGCGGCGGCGCGCGCATCCTCGCGAATGACTTCGCCCATGAACCGATAGCCGTAGCCATAGACCGACTTGATCAGTTGCTGCACGGTCTCGTCGCCGAGCGCGGTGCGCAGCCGGCCGATCGCATTGGTCAGCGAGGCTTCGGAGACGATGCGCCCGGGCCATACCGCCTCGAACAGCTCTTCCTTGGTGACGACTTCGCCCGGATTGCGGACGAAGTACATCAGCAGCTCCAGCGGCTTGCGCGACAGCTCCGCTTTCTGCCCGGCGACGAGCAGTTCCATCGTGCGCTCGTCGAGCACGACCTCGCCGAAGCGCCAGCGCGCAGCATCTTCCCCAGCCGCGTCCTTCCGCCCCGCGGTGTTGTCCATGAATACTCCCCTGATCGGGTGATCATCAATGGCGCTCGCGGCGGCGGTCAATGGCGTGCGTCGGCGCGGTCACAGCACGGCGAGTTCGGCGAAAGCGATTTGTTAGAGTGACGCCCTTCGCGGGCCGGCCCCGTCCGCTTCGAGAACGACATCGACATCAGCTCCGCCGACGAGACTCTCCAACAGTTGCGCCCAGGAATTCCGTCGTTCGACTGCATCCCCGGCTGTCATGACTGCTGCGGGCCGGTGACGGCCTCATCCCACGAGATGGCGCGGCTGCCGCGCAAGAGCGAAGCGATCCACGATGCGGCGCTCGCCGAACTGAGCTGTCCGCATCTGGGCGCGAACGGTTGCGAGGTCTACGACGAGCGCCCGCTGATCTGCCGCCTGTTCGGCACTACGCCGAGCCTGCCTTGCCCGCATGGCCGGGGTCCGAAGCAGTTGATCGATGCCCGGGTCGAGCAGCGTATCCACTGGTTCGCCCGCAACACGCGCCAGGTCTTGGTCTGAGGCGCGAGCCCAACCGCTCGTAGGTCGGCAATCCCTTGCCGACGTGTACCGTCGATGCGCAACCGGGGCCTCATGTCGGCAAGGGATTGCCGACCTACGATTCGCGCGCCGCGTCGGTTCCATCATCGAAAAAGGGCCGCAGAGCGGCCCTTTTTTTGCAGCCTGCCGCGCTTACTTGGTCTTGATCCGCGAGATCTTCGAGCCTTCAATGCTGACGCCGGCCATCAGGCCCTGCTGATCGAAGATGAAGGCATACGCATCGTCCTTCAGTGTCGAGGTCGAGATGTTGCGGGCGACGCCTTCGTCGACCACGACCACGGTCGGGCCCACGCCGATTTCCCAGCCCTGGGTCTTGTGGATGTAGTCGAGCGCCTTGGCGTTCATCAGGAACACCACGTAGCCGTAGGACTGCGCGCCGGCCTGCAAGCCCCAGGACGCGGTGACCGAGTTGTAGTAACCGTCGACTTTCATGCCCTGCACGAGCTCGCCTTCACCGTAAGCGCCGCCGAACACCAGGCCGGCTTTGATGATCGACGGGAACACCAGGATCGCCTTGGCTTTCTTGGAGATCGCTTCGGCAGCCGGGTTGCTCTTGTAGAGCGTCTCCAGCGCGTGCTGGGAATCCCGGTCGAGATCGTCCTTGGTCGCGGCGTTCGCGCTGCTGATGCTGCCGAAGGAAAACATCGCGGCGACGGCCAGCGATGCGGCGAGAATGGAGCGGCGGGTTTTAGTCATTTTGGAAACTCCTGATTACGATTCGGGTCTATGCGTCGGGGACGCATTTCGACGGTACGCACGGTGACATTGGCAAGCTGAACGGACGGTGGCCCGCTTGTTCCGGTTGGTAACGGGTGCCCGTGATCGGACTGCTTGTCGTAGGTCGGCAATCCTTCGCCGAGGTTTTCGCCCGATGCGCGCCAGCCCCTCGTTCAGCTGGGGACCGCTAAACTCTGCACGCCGTATGGCAAGGAGAAGGTTTTTGTTGCGAAATTCAGTTGTTGCCGTCGCCGTGCTGTGTGCCGGTTGCGCCAGCTATGCCACTCCGGGTGGCCCGGTCCGTCTCGACCAGATCGGCGGCGGCGATAACGGCGAAGTCGTAACGCGCCTGCCGGCGCCGCATTTTCCGGCCAGCATCGCGGTGGTCCGCGTGCAGGCGCCGGAATACAAGTCATATACCGCGGACAGCTACGGCAAAGGCCGTTTCAGCCTGGTGACCGCGCAGGAGCTGCTCAACGAAGAACAGGTCAAGAGTCTGACGACCTGGCCGGCCGTGGACAGCGCGACGACGCTGAATCCGGCACTGCTGCCGATCAAGCTCGAATCGCTAGGCGACCTGCGCCTGGCGGCCGCCAAGCTGCAAGCCGATATCCTGCTCGTGTTCACCGTCGAGACCGCATTCCAGGTCAAGGGGCAGGCCTATGCGCCGCTCAGCTCGATCAAGCTCGGCGGCGCGCCGGACGCCGATGCCTCCGTGAGTTCCACCGCGTCGGCGGTGTTCACCGATGTGCGTACCGGCTACACCTACGGGTCGGCCCAAGCCACGGCCAAACTCGGTGATCTGGCCAGCAGCTGGGGCTCGGCTGCGGTTGTCGACAAGCGGCGCCTGGAGGCCGAGCACCTGGCATTCACGCAGCTGCTGGCGGAAGTCGAGAAAACCTGGGCCGGCATCGCCACCCAGTACCAATGATCACGTCCATGAACACGCGCGGTTTCAAGTCGCTCACCGATTCCGGAAGTATCGCTATGGCGCTGCGATTGTGTCTGCTGTTTCTTGCAAGCCTGGCGGCGGGTGTGGCCCAGGCCGCGGCCCCGGCACCGTTCGATCTTGCCGGCCCGACGCTCGACGTCGTCGTCACGCGCGGCAAGACCATCCTGCCGGCGTCCGAGGTTCCGAATCTGGCCGAAGGCGACAAGATCTGGATCAAGCCGGAATTCCCGGCCTCGCAGTCCGCCGACTATCTGATGGTCGCGGCGTTCCTCAGCGGCTCGACCAATCCGCCGCCGGAGAGCTGGTTTTTTCCGTGCAAGACCTGGACCGGCAAGTGTTCCAAGGAAGGCCTGACCATCACCGTGCCCAAGGGCGCGCAGCAGGTCTTGGTGCTGCTGGCACCCTCCACCAATGGCGACATGAATGCGCTGGTCAGCGCCGTGCGCGGCCGCCCCGGCGCCTTCGTGCGGGCGACGCAGGATCTGAACCAGGCTGCGCTGGATCGTTCACGCCTGGAGCGTTATCTGGACGCGATCCACGTGCTCAACCAGGGCGATCCGGCGGTGCTGAAGGAAGTCGCGCCGCTGCTGGCGCGCAGCCTCGCGATCAAGGTCGACGAGAAATGCCTGGACAAGATTCCGCTGCTGCAGGCGGCATGTCTGACGCAGGGCCAGGAGGCGCTGATCCTCAATGATGGCCACAGCATGTCGATCGCCGAAACCCTGACCAGCGGCCCCGGCGCCGACCTGGTGATGGCGGCCGCGGCGACGCCGGAACTTGGCTACGGCGTGTACAGCCCGTATATCGCGTCGGTGCTCGACATCGTCAGAATCCTGGATTCCTTCGGCACCGCGCAGTTCCAGTACATCCCGGCGCTGTCCTCGCAGAAAGGCGACAAGCTGGCTTTGACGCTCAATGCCGCGCCGTCGTTCTACAGCCCCAAGTCGGTGCTGGTCGTGGCGCTGCCGGCGATCGAGAAGAAAGCCTCGCTGCCGCCGCTGCGCCCGGTCGATCCGACCGATATCTATTGCGCCGGCCGCTCGGCGCTGTTGCTGCCGGTCGAGGGAGCACCGCTGGCGTTCTCCACAGGTTTCGCCCACGACATCACGCTGACCTTGAGTGGCAAGGACGGCAAGACGATCCGCCTGCCGGCGCGCGCCGATGCCGCGCAGGGCGGCTACGTCGTCAACACCTCGAGCCTGCAGGGCGCCGCGCTCGGCGACGCGGTGCGCGCGCAGCTGCAGGGCTACTGGGGCTTTGAAACCTACCAGGGGCCGACGTTCTCGCTGAAGAACGCCAATGCCAACGCCTGGACGCTAGCCGACGACGACGAAGATGCGCTGATTGTCGGCCGTCAGGACACCGTGCGCCTGCGTGCCAGCAGCAGCAGCTGCGTCGACGGCATCATGCTCAGGGACCCGGCCGGCAAGGAGCTGAAAGCCGAGTGGAAGACGGTCAAGCCCGGCGAAGTCGAGGTCAAGCTGCCGCTGCAAAACGCGCAGCCCGGCGCGATGACCTTGATGATCACGCAATCCGGCGTCAGCGAGCCGCACCCGGTGCCGATACAGGTGTTCTCCAACGCCGGGCGCCTCGACAGCTTCGCGATGCACGCCGGCGATTCGCAGGGCACGCTCAAAGGCAGCCGTCTCGACGAGGTGGCGAGCCTGGTCATCGGCGCGGTCAGCTTCGCGCCCGGCGAGCTGTCGACGCAGGGTGGCAGCGACTCGCTGACGATGGTCGCGCAGGATGCGCAGGCCGCCGCCGCGCTCAAGCCGGACAACGGCATCGCCGCCCGGGTGACGCTGAAGGACGGCCGCGTTTCGCGCGTCACCGCCAGCATCGATGCGCCGCGTCCCAAGGTCACGCTGATCAGCAAGAACGTGCAGCCGTCGCGCTCCAGCGGCGACAGCAACATCCAGCTTGCCAACCAGGACGAGCTGCCGCAGGACGCGCGCTTCACGTTCTCGGTACGCGCGCAGACGCCGGCGACGTTCCCGCCGGATCAGGCGATCGAGGTGGCGACCGCGGACGAGGCGTTCTCGGCCAAGCTGACCATCGCCAACGGCGGCATCCGGCTCGGCGACGCCAAGGTCGCGCTGGTCACGCTCGACCCGGTCAAGGCCTTCGGCTTCTCGGCATTCGGGCCGTTGAAATTCCGGCCCATCGCCAACGCGGTCAACGGTGACTGGCAGCCGCTGGTGTCGCTGGTGCGTCTGCCGGTGCTGAAGGAACTCAAGTGCCCGGCCAGCGCCGAGCGCGCCTGCAAGCTGTCCGGCTCTGATCTGTTCCTGGTGGATTCGGTATCCGGCAATCCGCAGTTCGATCAGGCGGTGCAGGTATCGGATGGCTTCCCCGGCTACAGCCTGCCGGTGCCGCATCCGACGGACGGCCGGCTCTACCTGAAGCTGCGCGACGATCCGAGTGTGATCAACACCGTGGCGCTGGAAGTGCAAGTGCTGCCGCCGTCGCCGGACGAGATCGAGCGCGACGCGGCGAAGAAAGAGGCGGAGCGCTCCAGGAAGGAGCCGCCGGCCGATGCCAGCCCGTCGAACGCGCCGGCGCCCGTGCCCGCTGCGCAGAGCGCTACGCCCGCGCCGTAGGCGGGGCGCCCGCCCGGCTTACACAGCCGATAGGCGCGCGCCTATCCCCGGCAGAACCGGCGACCCAACAGCGGCCGCCAGGCGCGACCGGTACCCGGTGATCCAGGCGCCGACTTCGTTGCCCGGGATCGCGCGGGCCAGGTAGTAGCCCTGCGCCAGATCGCAGCCGATCATGCGCAGGTATTCCAGCGTCGCCGCGTCTTCCACGCCTTCGGCGGTCACGCACAGCCCCAGGCTGTGGCCGAGCGCCACGGTGGCTTCGATGATGGCGCGCGATTCGCTGGATTGCAGGGCCGACATGACGAAGCTCTTGTCGATCTTCATTTCCGAAAAAGGCATCCGTACCAACTGCGCCATCGACGAGTAACCCGTGCCGAAATCGTCGATAGACACCTGGAACCCGTTCAGGCGCAAGCGAGTCAGCACATCCAGCGAGTTGATCGACTGATCCATCGCGCTGGTTTCGGTGGCTTCGAAAATCAGGCGCTTCGGATCGATCGCATGCTGACGGCTTCGTGCCAGCAGCCGGTCGGCGAGGCCCAGATCGTTGAGCACCAGCGGCGACAGATTCACCGAGATCGACCAATCCGCGTCGGCGAACGAGCGGGCAAGCCAGGCGAAGGATTGCTCGACGACCAGGTCGGTGATCGGCCGGATCAGGCCGCTGCTCTCCGCCACCGGGATGAACCGGTCGGGCAGGATGGTGCCGGCAATCGGGTGATGCCATCGGAGCAGCGCCTCGAAACCGGCGAGTTGGCCGCCGCTGCAGTGCACCTTGGGCTGGTAGTAGACCTGCAACTCGTGCCGGGTCAGCGCCAGCTGCAACTCGGATGCGGTGACCGCGATCGTCAGCGGGTCGAATGGCACAGCTTGGGGTACGTCGATCAGCAAGGCGCGCAGCGCGCGGGGGGTAAAGGGCTTCGCCAGCACGCCAGCGAAATCCAGGTTGTGTTCGATGGCGAGCCGCCGCGCCGAATCCAGGATCCGGCTGCCGACTCCGCTGGCGATGATGATGCGTGCGCGGCAGCCTCGTTCCGCGAGACGCCTGACCACCTCGACGCCGTCCATGTCGGGCATCACCAGATCGATGACCAGGTGAGTCGGACTCCAGGCATCGAGCGTCTGAAAGAACGCATCGGCATTCGTCGTGGCCCGCGCCTCGCAAGTGGCCGAGCGGGCGGCGAGGGCGATGACCTGGCCGACATCCGCCTGGTCATCGAGGATCAGTAAACGCATCGCGGGATCGGGCAGGCTCAACATGTCTCGCATACCGGAGTCGCGAGTGCGGACCGCAGCTTCTGAGCCAGCTCGGCGCGCTGATAGGGCTTGCCGAGGAAGTGCACTTCGCCGCTCAGGCCGCACTGCGTCAGTGCCGCATTGTCGGTGTAGCCCGAGGTATACAGGACTTTGAGATCGGGTTGAATCTTGCGGGCTGCCCGTGCCAGATCGGCGCCGTTCATGCCGCCGGGCATGACCACGTCGGTGAACAACAGATCGATATCCGGGTTGAGCCGCATCGCTTCCAGTGCGACATCCCCGTTGGCCGCGGTGATCACCCGATAGCCAAGACCGTCGAGTTGAGTCTTGGCGAAGATCCGCAGCAACTCCTCGTCCTCGACCAGCAGTACGGTTTCCGAGCCGCCGACCGTGGCGCTTTTTGCCACCGGCCCGGCGGCGGCGGCGGAAGCGGGCTGCTGGGAAATCGGCAGGTACATCTGTACCGATGTGCCCTTGCCGACTTCGGACTCGATCGAAACATGGCCATGCGATTGCTTGACGAAGCCGTAGACCATCGACAGGCCCAGCCCGGTCCCCTTGCCGAACTCCTTGGTCGTGAAAAACGGATCGAACACGCGCTTCAGATTCTGCTGGGCAATCCCGAGGCCGTTGTCGGATACCGCGACGCGGACATAGTGCCCTGCGCTGACGTCGATGTGCCCGCTGATGTCGGCGGAGTCGAGCACGGCCTGATCAATGCTGATGGTGATATGCCGCGAGGGCATGCCCGCCATCGAGTCTCTTGCGTTGATGCACAGGTTGAGGATGGCGTTCTCGAGTTGCGATGGATCGACCAAGGCCGGTGGTACTGTATCGGCACTGCTGCGCTGGATGATGATCGCCTCGCTCATCGTCTGTTTCAGCAGGGCGGCCATGTTCGCAACCAGCGCGACGACGTCGACCGAGCTGGGTTCCAGCGCCTGACACCGGGCAAAGGCCAGCAACCGATGCGTCAGGTCGGCACCGCGCCGCGCGGCGCTGCAGTTCATCTCGGCCAGCATCCGCAGTTGAGGCTGAGCTTCCAGTTGCTCGACGAGGATCTCGGCATTGCCCAGGATCACCGTCAGCAGATTGTTGAAATCGTGGGCGACGCCACCGGTCAGCTGGCCCACCGTTTCGAGCCGCTGCGATTGTTGCAGCTGCTCCTCGATCGAGACCCGCTTGGTGATGTCGGTGCTGATCGACAACACCGATTTGGGCCGCCCCTCTTCGTCGCGCACCAGCGTCGAATGGCGCTCGACGATCAGCGTGCTGCCGTCCTTGCGCTGCTGGACGATGCGCCCGCGCCATTCTCCGGTTTCGATCAGAGCAGCCATCGCGGCACCGTACTCGGCCGGGTCCCGATGCAGCAGGGTTTCGGCCGACAGGCCCAGAACTTCGCCTGCGGCCCAGCCGTAGATGCGCTCCGCGCCCTGGTTCCAGTAAAGAATGCGCGAATCGATTCCGCGAACGACGATCGCATCCCGCGCCTTGTCCAGCAGCGAGGCCTGCTCGCGCACCCGGTCTTCCAGCTGAGTGCGCTGTGTTACCGCACGCTGCAACTCGGCGAGCGCGGCCTCGGCCTTGTCCCGGTCGCGCGTCGCGTTCTGCATCATGGCGTGCAGAGCATGCTCGGATTCGCGGACTTTCGCGGTGCGCTCGAGTACGCGCGCCTCCAATTCCAGGTTTTGATCCGTCGAGCGCGCCAGTGCAACAGTGCGCTCGGCCAAACGGGCATCGGTCAGCGCGGCCAGCAGCGTGCCGGTCAGAAACAGCAGAACACAGACACCGACGGCGCTCGCGATCATGCCGTTACTGAGCTTGGACGGATCGCCGAAGCAGATCGTGTCGGGAGCAAAAGCGGTCGCCGCCATGCCGGTGTAGTGCATGCCGGTGATCGCCATGCCCATCACCAGCGCGCCGCCGGCCTTCTCGCGGAATGCGGTCACAATGGTTTCGCGGCGCAGCCGGGCGGCGATGTACAGCGCCACGATCGATGCACCGACGGCGATCACCATGGAAGCGGTGACCAGTACCGGGTTGTAGCGCGGGCCGGGGAGCACCTGCAGCGCCGCCATACCGCTGTAGTGCATCGCGACGATGCCGCTGCCCATGGCGACACCGGCGGGCAGCAGGCGCGCCAGGGGCAGATCGCCGGTCCGGAGCACGTTGAGTGCGATCGCCGAGGCCGCCACCGCGAACAGCGCGGACAGCGCGGTGTCGGCAAGGTCATAGGACACGGCGATCGGTAAACGCAGCGCGAGCATGCCGACGAAATGCATCGACCAGATGCCAAGGCCCATCGCGCAAGCGCCGGCCCCCAGCCACAGCCGCGTCACCGTTTTGCCGGTGCTGGACGACACGCGGCCGGCCATGTCCAGGGCGACGAACGATGCCGACACCGCGACGATGTACGACAGCAGAACCAGGATCAGGTTGTAGCTCGGGCTCAAGGCAACGCTGCCCGATATCGGCCCGAACGCAAGAGGGTTGCGATGCTCACAAGGCAAATTCCCAGGAAAATGACGGACGCACCGTCCTTGATCTCTAAAGCTTCCTTGCAAGCCATGCGGCAACAGCGATCGGCCGACGAACACTGTACGCCTCGGCGTCACCGACGCTGGACCGACTATCGGATGCCGGCAACCGGCTGTTGGACGGCAGGCCGCGCGCAGCGGACTGTATCCGGCGCGGCGCCACTCCCGGCTCCGCCGCAGCAGTGAAGCGGCGGGAGTGGCTATGGTTACTGCTTACTTGCCTTTCTTGCCCGGGCCATTGCCGTTGCCGTTACCGTGGCCATTGCCATGCCCGTTGTTGCCATGACCGTGGTCATCGTCATGACCATGGTCGTCGCCATGGTCATGGTCATGGTCATAGCCGCCGCCGTGGCTCTGCCGGTAGTGCGGCGCGTATTCGTTGGTATACCAATCGTCCCGGACGAAGTAGACCGGCCGTCCACAGGCGTTGTAGCTGGCGCAATGTTTGTCCCAATGCTTCTCATGGCCAGGCGGCACGCGCAGATACACAGGCCCACCCACGTATTCGACCTGCTGTCTGATGATGACCGGCCTTTCGTAGATCACGCGCGGCTGCGGGAAATCGCCGATGTTGATCTGGCCATAGAAACCTGGCTGACCTACGTTGACGGAGACGCCGATGTCGGCGGCGAATGCCGGTGAGGCCAATGCCGCCAGTCCAGCGATGATCAGTATTTTTTTCATTTTCAGTGATTCCCCCAGGTGGTTGTTTACAGAAACATCGACTGACGACGCGATCGCCGGCACGCGGGGAAAATCCAAGGAAACGAGGCTACGGCTCGGCATTCGTCCGCTTGCGGATCATAAGGCCCCAACTCTTGAACTGGCCCTGAATACAGCCTCGGGCGGCGCGTCGAGCTCATGTCGGGACACTGCCATGCAAATAGCAAGGGCCGCATGGAGCGGCCCTTGCTCACATCGCTCGGAGCCGTGTGATCTGCTCCGAAGTAAGACGCGCCGTCCTGCGTCAGAAGCGGCCGATAAACAGGATGCCGATATTGTTGGCGTTGTACTTGTTGCCGAACTCGTCCTGGTAATCCATGAACGTGTACGTCAACGCCACAAACGACCAGCCCGCTTCTATCGTGCCGCCGGTGGCGTCGTCGAAGTCGAGATCGGGCCCGAGATCGTCGCCGTGAAACTTGATGCCGCTGTGATGCACGATGCCGCCGCCGACATACCACTTGCTGTTGAAGAAATAATCCGCGACGGCTTTGAGCACGATGCGATCGACGTAGATGTCGGCGTTATTGGCCTTGGTCGTGACGTACTTGTAGCCGACGGTGCCGCGGAAATCCCAGTTGGACTCCGTATGAAAATGCGCGCCGCCCGAAATCGTGACGCCGTCACCGGCATCGACGGTCTGATCGGAGTCGTCGGTGAAAGTGACCGTGGCGATGTGATCGCCGCCGAATTCACCGGCGCCTTCCAGCACAAAACCCAGGCCGGCATGGACCGGATAGGCTAGCTGCACCATCGGTGCCTGGGCAAAGACGGCAGAAGTACAGACGGACAGCAGCAGGCCGGCCGCGGCGGAGGCCGTGCGAAAGATAGACATGATTCCCCTTGGTAGTGAAAGTGAAGGCGTGCCCCATACACGCGGCCCCAGCTTAGAGGGGTGCTGCGCGCCGTTTCAAGCGGCCCTGCGGGCTTGGTGTGAATTGCCGCCCATTGCGCGCCCTGTAAAAACCGGCTTCACTCCGCGATGGCGCCGTGACAGACTGCGAACGCCATCCGCATGACGTTCTGGGGGAGTACGAAATGCTTGTTCATCTCGCGTTACCGGTGCTGGTCGCCGCGATCCTGGTGTTTGTCAGCAGCAGCCTGATCCACATGGTCTTCAAGTGGCACAACTCCGACTACGGCAAGCTCGCCGACGAGGACGCGGTTCGCGCCGCGCTGCGGGCCTCAGTGTCCAAGCCCGGGCAATACGTGATTCCGTACTGTCTGGGCATGAAGGAGATGCAGTCGCCGGAGATGCAGGCCAAGTGGGTGGAAGGCCCGGTCGGGTTCATCCATGTGCGGCCCAACGGCATACCCAAGATGGGCCCGACGCTGGGCCAGTGGTTCGTGCTCAATGTTGTTGTCGCGGCGCTGGTGGCGCATGTGGCGTGTTCGGCCGTCGGTATCACCGGCGTCAACAGCCATCACCTGTTTCACGTGACCGCGCTGACCACGTTTCTCGCCTACGGCGTCGGCAGCCTCACCAGCGGCATCTGGAAAGGGCAGACCTGGGGCAGCGTCGCCAAGGATCTGCTAGACGCGCTGATCTATGGCCTCGTCAGCGGCGCGGCATTCGCATGGCAGTGGCCGAGCTGAAAGGCGCCGCCGCTGCGCAATGGCGCAAGCTGTTGCGTGTTGCGCAGCGCTTTCCCGGCGTCGAGGAATCGACGTCTTACAACACGCCCTCGCTGAAGCCTGGCGGATGCGGGCACCGAAGCGTCTGATCGACGAGTTCGACTGCGGTTGTTAGCGGCCCGCTCGGGTTCGCGGCGGTGTGCCGCGCTGTCTCGAACGACATCGGCGGTCGACGTGTTGCATGCCAAGCAAATTGCCTGCGGAACTGTTTCAGTTTCAACAGGCAGGCGGCCGACTCGGGTAAATCACCGCATCCGTCGGATTGACATTGATCATCGACCGTCGAAGAAACACCTTTCGATGCAAGGGATTACGCAGGTCAATATGGCTGGCCCGGACCGATGAGCAAGTTCATTCGGGGATGGCGCGCATGTTGCGCTCCCAGGTCCGCTAACGGCGTTCTCCGCCTCCAAACCCATCGGCAATAACAACAGGACATATGAGATATCCATCGGTCTCGGCTTCATGGCTCGCCGCCGCAGGCGGCGCAGTGTTGCTTGGCGCAATCAGCACACTCGCCGTCGCGCAAGATGCGCCCGCACCCAACGCCGCGCCGCCGGCGGCGCGGCAGGCCATCGAAGTTCGCAAGGCGATCTTCACGCTGATCGGCGCCAACTTCCGGCCGATCGGCGAAACGCTGCAGGGCAAGACGCCCTACGACGCCGCCGACGTGCAGAAACGCGCCGAGCGCGTGGCGTTTCTCGCTCCGCTGCTGACCGATGCGTTTCCCGATATTTCCAGCAGCGGCGACACCAAGGCGAAGCCGGAGATATGGAGCCACCGTGCGGACTTCGATCAGAAGCTGAAGACGTTTCAGGATCATGCCGTGGCGCTGGCTCAGCTGGTCGGCAAAGACAACACCGGCTCCGACGCTTTCAAAACTGCGGCGGCGGCCGTGGGCAAGGATTGCAAAGGCTGCCACGAGGACTTCAAAGCCAAGTAGGCCAGGGCCATGTCGATGATCAGGTCGGCCGAAGGGGTGTCGGAGTCCCCGTCGGATTCGCGGCGGGAGACCGCGCACGAGGTGCAGAGGCTCGTATGGGATATTCCCGTGCGAGTGTTTCACTGGGCGCTGGTTGCCGCGGTGATCGCCAGCTACGTCACCAACAAGCTGGGCGTCGCCTATTTTCGTTACCACGTCTGGTGCGGGTATGCGGTTCTGATCCTGGTTGGCTTTCGCCTGTTGTGGGGACTGGTCGGTACCCGGCACGCCAGGTTCCGGAATTTTCTGCGCGGCCCCACCGAGACCTTGCGCTACACGCGCGCACTGTTGCGGGGTGATGATCAGCATTTCGCCGGGCACAATCCGCTGGGTGCGATCATGGTGGTTGTGCTGATGGCGACGCTGCTGACGCAGGCGATCGTCGGCCTGTTCAGCAATGACGAGATCGCCAGTGTCGGGCCGCTCTATGCTTATGTCAGCGACTCTCGCAGCCTGCTGCTGACGAGCCTGCATCGCCAGCTGTTCGACTGGATCGCCATCGCGATTGCGGTTCATGTCGCCGCGGTTCTGGTGCACCTGCTGCTGAAGAAGGAGCGTCTGCTGAAGGCGATGTGGACCGGCCGAAAAGCGCTTCGCAGCAACGCTGCGAACGAGTCGATCGAATCCTCGCGGCTTTGGCTTGCGGCGCTGCTGATCGCCGCTCTTTGCGGCGCTCTCGCCTGGATCGTCGAGCACGCTCCGGCCGCCGATATCCAGGCGTTCTGACCGGCTGCATCTACGCCGCTCCGCTCCAACACCGTGACGCGGCCGTCGCAATCGTAGGTCGGCAATCCTTTGCCGACGTGTACCTTCGATGCGCAACTGGGGCCTCACGTCGGAAAAGGATTGCCGGCCTGCGCGCGCGTCACCTCAATCGACAGACGTCTGTCTGAAGGGCAGCAGTGTTGTTGAATCCGATGCTGAATAGGCAGCAGGCGTCGTCCGGCATCCATCCGATTGAGCCTGTTCAAACTTGGCTGCGCGTGTTTTCGCAAAAAATAGTCTCGCAATTACAGTCACTTGCATGGATCGAAAGACGATGTGTCTGCAGCCTCGCAAATGGCTCGCGAGTTGCAATTCGGCATCGACAGCTCGTTGCGATGTCAGGCAATGGCTGCCTGTTTACCCCAGCTCCATCAACGATGAACTCGCGATCTGTATCAGGGACAGCCGAATGAAGATCAGTCAAACCTATTTCGCATTGCTACTCGGTGCATCCATCGCAACAGCGGCTGCTGCCGCTGGCGGCGTGCCTGAAGGCAACGTGGCGCTGCCTGCGGAAGCGGCGACGCCGCAACAAGCCAATGTCGCCACCGCTGCCGACGTCAAGGTGGCCGATGTCAAGCCAGCGGCTGCGCCGGTCAAGGCAGGGCTCTGGTCGTACCAGCTGGTGAAGCGTCCCGCCGAGCCGGTGGTGAAGAACAAGAAGTGGGTGCGCACTCCGGTCGATGGTTTCGTTCTGGCGAAGTTGGAAGAAAAAGGAATCAAGCCTTCGCCCGACGCGGATCGCGCGATCTTCATTCGCCGCGCGACTCTCGATGTCTGGGGCGTGATCCCGACGCCGGAAGAGGTGAAGGCCTTCGTCAACGATCGCTCGCCGGACGCCTACGACAAGCTCGCGGACCGTCTGCTCGCCTCGCCGAAGTACGGCGAACGCCAGGCGCGGCGCTGGCTGGATCTGGCACGTTATGCCGACAGCTCCGGGTTCCAGAACGACGTGACGCGGCCGAACATGTGGCGCTACCGCGACTACGTGATCGATGCGTTCAACAACGACAAACCCTACGACCAGTTCGTCAAGGAACAGCTGGCCGGTGACGAACTGGCCCCTGGAAACAAGGAGGCCTTGATCGCGACCGATTTCCTGGCCGGCTATCCTGACAACTACAACTCGCGGGATCTGCTGCAGCGCAAGTACCAGATCACCACCGACATGACCGACACCACCGGCCAGGTGTTTCTGGCGCAGACCGTCGGCTGCGCCCGTTGCCACGATCACAAGTTCGACAAGGTATCGCAGAAGGAATACTTCCAGCTGCAGGCGTTCTTCGCCAACACCAGCGAAGTCAACGATATTTCGGCCGCTGTCGGCAGCTACGAGGAGTCCTACAAGCAGGCGCAGGCCAAATACCAGGCGGCGACCAAGGACATTCGCGACCAGCAGAAAGCCCTGCTCGATCCGATCCGGGACGTGGCCTACAAGTACCACAAGGAACGGTACCTGACGGACAGCCGCGAGGCGATCTTCAAGCCGGCGAGCGAGTGGACCGCGCAGGACCGCTGGGTCAATCACCGCCTCGCCAACGTGACGCGCGAGGACGACTATCTGACGTATCTGCGCGACGTCGGTGCCAACAAGGACAACCCGGGCTACACCGAAGAAAACGATAAGCGGCTGCAAAACTACAAAAAGCTCACCGAGCAGCTGAAGCAGTACGACAAGCTCAAGCCTGAAAGCGGCTCCGACAAGATCACCGCGATGACCGAGCTTGGCCGTGCGGACTCGCCGCCGACGTTCCGATTCTTCGGCGGCAGCCAGGAGCGGCCCGAGGAGGAAGTGCAGCCGGGCTTTCCAGCCGCCATCGCCAACGGAGCCAAGCCGGTCATCGTGCCTGCGGTCACGGCGCTGGGCCATGAGTTCTCGTCGGGACGCCGCACGGCCTTGGCCAACTGGATTGCCAGCCCACAGAACCCCTTGACCGCCCGGGTCTATGTGAATCGCGTCTGGGCGCAGTACTTCGGCTCGGGCATCGTCAAGTCGGTCAGCGATTTCGGCCGCGCCGGTGACAAGCCGACGAATCCGGAACTGCTCGACTATCTCGCCGACAGTTTTGTGAAAAGCGGCTGGGACGTGAAGAAGCTGCAGCGCCAGGTTCTGGTGTCGAGCGTCTATCGCGAGTCTTCCAACGCCCGTGAAGATGCTTACAAGGCCGATCCGGAGAACAAGCTGCTGGCGGTGTTCCCGCGCCGTCGTCTGGACGCCGAAGAGATTCGCGATTCGCTGCTGCTGGCCTCGGGCAGGCTCAACGATGTCGTTGGTGGTCCCAGCGTGTTCCCACCGATTCCCAAGGGCCTCGACGCCGGCAATCTATGGAAGGTTTCGAAAAACGAGGACGACTGGAATCGCCGCAGCCTGTACATCTTCACTCGCCGCAGCGTTGCCTACCCGATGCTGGACACTTTCGACATGGCGTCCTCGCAGCAGGTGCACAGCAAGCGCGACGTGACGACCACGCCGCTGCAGGCTCTGACCTTGTACAACAGCGATCTGGTGTTCGCCTGGTCGCAGGCCCTGGCGGGTAGGGTGATTCGCGAAGCGGGCGACAAGGATTCCGCACGCCTGGATCTTCTGTACCAAATCCTGTTCGCGCGCAATCCGGATGCGATCGAGAAGACCACGTTCGTCGCCTTCCTGAAGAGCCACGAAAAAGTGATCGCTTCAAAAGCGACCGACGGCAAGCTGGCGATCGCGCTGCCGGTGAGCTACACGCCCGGCAAGCAGGCTGACGCAAAACCGCTCGTCATCACCGATCCGATTCGTGAATCCGCGTTCGTCGATCTGGTGCACACCATCGTGAACTCCAACGAGTTCAGCTACAAATTCTGATTTCACATGCAATTGCTGGGCTTCATACACAAAGGAAAGCAGACATGAGCATCAAAACAACGCGTCGTGATCTTCTGGTCAATGCGGGGCTTGGCCTCGGCGGGTTCGCGCTGAGCGGCCTGTTGCCGGCAGGACTTTCAGTGGCCCGTGCATCCGATCTGGTGGACCCGCTGGCACCGAAGCCGACCCATTTTCCAGCCAAGGCGAAGTCGGTTATCTGGCTCCATCAGAATGGCGCGCCCAGCACGCTGGACCTGTACGACTACAAGCCGCAGCTGGTGAAGCTCGCCGGGCAGGAAGTGCCCGACTCTTTTCTGACGGGCATCAAGACCAGCACGCAGGGCGGCGTGGGCAAGCTCTACGCATCGAACCGCACGTGGAAGCAATACGGAGAGAGCGGCGCCTATTTCTCGGACCTGCTGCCGAACCTCGCTCAGCACGCTGACAAGCTGGCTTTCATCAAGGCCAGCACCACCATCGGCGCCACGCACGACATCTCGATACTCAAGCTCAATACCGGCGATCTGAACCCCGGCCGGCCGACGCTCGGCGCCTGGGTCTCTTACGCGCTCGGCTCTGCCAATCCTGATCTTCCGCCGTATGTCGTGCTGTATGGCGGCAAGAAAGAGCCGCAGGCGGGATCGGTGAACTGGAGTTCGGGCTTCCTGCCCGCGGTGTATCAGGGCACGCCGTTCCGTCCGGGGCCCTCGCCGATTCTCAACCTCGATCGCCCGGAGCTCAATTCCGTTGTCCAGCAGCGCGACAACCTCGATCTGCTCAAGCTGCTGAACGAGCGTGGCGCCGCGCGTTATCCGAAGGACACCGAACTGCAGGCCCGACTGAACTCCTACGAGCTGGCCTATCGCATGGAATCGGCAGCGCCGGAGGCAGTCGATCTGAACAAGGAATCCGACGCGACCAAGGATCTGTACGGCATCAACGATGACGACGCCAACGTCAAGGACTACGGCGCCAACCTGCTGAAAGCCCGTCGCCTGGTCGAGCGCGGAGTGCGCTTCGTGCAGGTGGTCACCGGGCCGGTGGACGTGGAGGGAGAGGAGATCTCCTGGGACGCGCACAAGGAGCTGGAGAAGAACCACGGCGCCAACGCGCGCATGGTCGACAAGCCGATTGCCGGCCTGCTCGCCGATCTGCAGTCGCGCGGCTTGCTGGAGACGACGCTGGTGGTGTGGACGTCCGAGTTCGGCCGCACCTCCTATGGCCAGAGCGGCAACGGCCGCGATCACAATCCCTGGGGTTACACGCAGTGGATGGCGGGCGGCGGTTCCAAGGCCGGCTACACCCATGGCGAGACCGACGAGATCGGCCTGAAGTCGGTCGGCAAGGCGGTCGATACCTACGACCTGCACGCCACCGTGCTCAACCTGATGGGCCTGGATCACTTGAAGACGACGTTCCTCAACAACGGCCGTTCCGAGCGTCCGACCGTAGTTTATGGCGAGGTCGTGCACGAGTTGATTGCCTAGCCGGGCACTGACAAGCACTCCCACCGTTGAGTAGACGGCTTTGCCCGGGAGGCGCACCTCCCGGGCTTTTTTCCCTGAGGAAGAAAGTCGCAAATGCGTAAGTGGCTGGGTTTGGTGGGACTGGTGGCAGCTTTGTCGAGTGGACTGGTAAGTGGCTTGGTGCTGGCTCAGATCGATCTGAGCGATTTCGATGACGACAGCATGCGTGACATGGACGATGCGAATAAGGATCTGGGGCCGGTGCTGGGTGCCGGCAATGCCGAGATCGCATTGGCCGATCTGGACGTGCTACGCAAGACCTTGCTGCAAACGCAGGACTATTTCGAGAAAAAGGGAGGTACCGACGATGCCGTGAAAATCGCGCGCGATGCGCTGGCGCTGGTATCGACAGCGGAAGCGCAGATTGGCGCGCGCAATTTCGACGGTGCTGCCGCCACTGCGCGCGACATCTCGAAGAACTGCAAGAGCTGTCACGATCTCTACAAGCCGCTGACCAAATAACACGGCGATCATCGCCGCTGCTTTAAACCATCATTGGGCGATCCATGGAGGATTTCATGAAACGTTTCCTGTCGATCTGTGTGCTGTCCGTTGCGATCACGCTGCCGGCGTTCGCCGCATTGAAGGACGGGCAGGCCGCGCCGGAATTCAAGGCGCAGGCCTCGCTGGCCGGCAAGGCATTCGCGTTCTCGCTGAAGGACGCGCTGAAGAAAGGGCCGGTGGTGGTCTACTTCTATCCTTCGGCCTACACCGGCGGCTGCAACCTGCAGGCGCATACGTTCTCGGTGGAGAGCGACAAGTTCGCTGCCGCCGGCGCGACGATCATCGGCGTCTCGCTCGACAGCATCGCGCGGCTCAACGAGTTCTCGGCCGATCCGCAGTATTGCGCCGGCAAATTTCCGGTCGCCTCCGACGCCGACGGTGCGATCGCCAAGGCATTCGAGCTGACGGTGCGCGACGCGGCGCCGGGCAAGAAGGACACGCGCGGCGTCGATATCGATCACGGCTTCGCCGAGCGCACCACCTTCATCGTCACTTCCGACGGCAAGATCGCCGAGACGATCGGCGGCGTGACGCCGGCTGACAACGTCGCCAAGTCGCTGGAAGCGGTGCAGCGGCTCGCGCACAGCTGAACTTACGCATACAAAAAAACTACCAGGAATATTTCGATGTCACGTCTATCTACAATCGCCGCTGCTATGGGCGGTTTCATGCTGATCGGCTCGGCGCTTGCCGAAGATCAGGCCGTAACGACCACGCCGGCGATCGCCGGCGTGGTGGCCGCCGGCACCCCGATCGAGCTGATCAAGGACGGCTTCACCGGCACCGAGGGCCCGATCGCCTATGCGAACAACAGCCTGCTGTTTACCGAAAACCAAGCCAATCGCGTTACCCAGATCGCGGCCGACGGCAGCACCTCGAGCTTTCTCGACAACACCAACGGCGTCAACGCCCTGGCTTTCTCCGCCGATGGCGTTCTCTATGCGGTGCAGACGCTACAGACGCGTGTCGGCATCGTATTCCCCGCGGACAAGGTGAAAGTGCTGGCCGACAATTTCGAAGGCAAGGCCTTCGGCCGTCCCAACGACCTCGTCATCGATAAGAACCAGGTCGTCTACTTCACCGACTCCGGTGCGCAGGCCCGGCCCGATCAGCCGGCGCCGACCTCAGCAGTGGCGAAACCGGCGGTATATCGGATATCGGCGGCCGGCGCGCTGACGCGCATCGCCGCCGATATCGAGAGGCCCAACGGTATTCAGCTGAGCCCGGATGAGAAAGTGCTGTACGTCGCCAACACCAATGGCGAGTACGTGCTGGCCTACGACATCGGCAAGGACGGCGCCATCGGTCCCCGCCGCAGCTTCGCCAGGCTCGATGGCGTGAAGCCCACCGAGACCGGCATCACCAGCGGCGCCGACGGCCTCGCGGTCGATTCCAAAGGGCGTGTCTACGTCGCCACCAGTCTGGGCATACAGGTGTTCTCCGATCATGGCAAAGCACTTGGCATCATCGCGCTGCCCAAGCAGCCGCAGAACCTCGCGTTCGCCGGTGCCGGCAAGAGGACCCTGTACGCCGTCGGCCGCGGCGCGGCGTACAAGATCGCCGTGCTGACGCCGGGCTACAAGGGCCGCGCGAAGTAGCCGAGTAGGTTGGGGTGAGCGCAGCGAACCCCAACATCGGCGCGGACACAGGTTGGGGTTCGCTGCGCTCACCCCAACCTACACGCGCCAACACCAACAAGAGAAAGCTCCCGATGACCCGCAAGACCGCCAAAGACTTTCATCCCGAAGCTCTGAAACTGTTCGACCAATACGTGCACGGGCAACTCTCGCGCCGCGGTTTTCTGCAGAGCGCCGGCAAGTTCGTGATCGCCGGCGTCACCGCCGAAGCCTTGCTCGAGTCCCTAAGCCCGAATTTCGCCGAGGCGCAACAGGTTCCGGTGGACGATGCGCGTCTGATAACGAGCTATGTCGACTACCCGTCGCCGGAGGGCTACGGCAAGCTGCGCGGCTATCTGGTGCAGCCGGCGAAGGCCAAGGGCAAGCTGCCGACGGTGCTGGTCGTGCACGAGAATCGCGGGCTCAATCCGCACATCGAGGACATCGCGCGGCGGCTGGCACTGGACAACTTCATCGCCTTCGCGCCGGACGCGCTGTTTCCACTAGGCGGTTATCCCGGCGACGAGGACAAGGCGCGCGAGCTGTTCGGCACGCTCGACCAGGCCAAGACACGCGCGGATTTTCTGGCGGCGGAAGACGTGCTGAAGAAGCTGCCGCAGGGCAACGGAAAAGTCGGCGTTGTCGGCTTCTGCTATGGCGGCGGCATTGCCAACTTCCTGGCGACGCGGGTGCCGGATCTGGCGGCGGCGGTGCCGTTCTACGGCGCGCAGCCATCAGCCGAAGACGCAGCCAGGATCAAGGCGCCGCTGCTGCTGCAATACGCGGGCAAGGACGAGCGCATCGGCGCCGGCTGGCCGGCCTACGAGGCCGCGCTGAAAACGGCGCACGTCCAGTACGAAGCCTTCATCTATCCTGGTGTCGAGCACGGTTTCAACAACGACACGACGCCGCGCTACGACGAAGCCGCCGCCAGGCTGGCCTGGCAGCGGACCATCGCTTTCTTCGAGAAGAATCTGCGTGCTTGAACATCGGGGGCCGCCTGCCGAAAGCCTACCACTCGTTCGTGCCGTTCTTGGACGGAAACAACCGCCACCCACTTTTCTAAAAACCCTTTGGAGAGAACTGATGAATCACACAATCAAGATGTACCGCGCCGCCGGTAGTGCCGCCACCCTCGTTCTGCTGGCGCTGAGCATCGGCGCGGCCCATGCAGGCGATGTGAAAGTGAAACTGAGTGGAGATCAGGAGACGCCAGCGGTGACGACCAGCGCGACCGGGGTCGGCAGCTTTTCCGTGGCGGACGACAGGTCGCTGACCGGAACCGTGAAGACCAGCGGTCTTGCCGATGCGACGGTGGCGCATATCCACGTCGGCGTGGCCGGCCAGAAGGGTGGCCCGGTGGTCACGCTGAACAAGCTGGCCGACAACGAATGGAACGTTCCGGCCGGCACCACGCTCAGCGATGCCGACTACGAAAGCTTCAAGGCCGGCAAGCTCTACGTGAACGTGCACAGCGCGGCCAACAAGGGCGGCGAGATTCGCGGGCAGTTGCAGCCGTAACGAGCGTGTAGGTTGGGGTTCGCTGCGCTCACCCCAACCTACACGCTGCACCGGGAAAACCTCAGGACTTGGGCGCGATCGCTGCCTGCAGATCGGTGAGCTTCACCACGCCCGGGCCATGTATCGCGGCGATCTGGTCGACGTCCAGCTTCAGGCGCTGAATGTTGTCGTACAGGTTCACCGAATAGGGATTAATCGACGTCGGCGCAGGCGCGCCCGGCGCCGTCGGTGTGTAGGCATCGGCCTCGATCAGGATCTTCTCGGTCGGCAGGTAGATCAGCGCGAACGCATCGTTGTGGCCGCTGCCGTTGATCCGATAGATCTCGATGCTGCGCTTGCCATCACTGAGCACGTGCTTGTCGGTGAACGTGTCGAACACCGAGGCCTTTTTGGACTGCGCCAGCTTGTCGGGCGCGATGCTGTGCGGCGCCGCCCATACGGTTTCGTAGTAGGCCCTGTTGGCCTGCTCAGTGACGATGGTCGCACCGGCATCGACATAGGTGCGCAAGCCGCCGGAATGATCGAAGTGCGCATGCGTGTTGATCAGGTATCGGATCGGCTTGTTCGGAAAAGTTTCCTTGACCTTGGCGATCACCGCTTCCGAGCGGGCTTCGTTCAATGGCGCTTCGACGACGACGATATGATCGGTCTGCTCGATGACGACGCTGTGATGCGTTCCGCCGCGCAGATACAGCACGCCCGGCGCCAGCGTTTCCACCGTTACCGTGATCGGCGGAACCGGCGTAGCGTTGACCGCGTCCGGCACCTTGATGTCGACCAGCGCGTTCGGCGTGACCGTCGCGACGTTCAAATCCAGCACCGGAAAGCCGCCTTCGGTGCGGACGATGTGCGCCGGGAACGAGATGCCGTTGAATTTCTTGTAGTCGGAGTAGCGGGTCTCGATCAGCGTATCGCCTAGCACCGGATTGTCGATCCAGGTCTGTACACGTTCGACTTCGTTGTGCGCGTTGATCGTGCCGACGTAGCGCTCCTTGCCGACCGTGAAAGAAACCTCGGTGCCGCCGTTGATGGCTTTGCTGCTTGCGCGGTTCACCGCGGCCGCTTTCAGAAAGCCCTGTGGCGTGGACCAGATTTCCGCGCTGCGTTCTTCGACGGCGGCCGGCTGCGTCTGCGCGACCGGCGCTGCATCGGCGGGCGCGCCGGCGGGTGGTGCAATATTCCATGCGAGCCCGCCGCTGACATATTGATCGGGCTTTTGCTCGACAGCTGCGGGCCGCGCACGCCCCGCCTCGACGGTCTGCTTGCGCGTGATCTGCACCCGCGCGCCGGCATGGTCGTAGTCGATCGTCGCGGTATAGCGGCTCACGTCGAATGGCGGCCAGGCCAGATCCGGCGCAGGTGCCTGTCCAAACTGGAACCAGCGCCCGGTCGCCGAGAACTCGATCGATTTCAGATCGCTCGCGCCCAGCGTTTTGGAGGCTGATTGCAGCGTGCCGTTCTCGCGCTGGCATCCGGTGGCAAGAACAAATGAGGCGACGGCGAGAGCAAGCGGTGTCAATCGGCGCATGGCTTGAATCCTTGGAAGAATGAAGCGCGCTTTGAGCAAGGAGCAAGCCATGGACGCCGACATCGTCGCCGCCATCGCGGGACGGCTACAGGCCATTCATCCGCAAGAAAGTTTTGGTCAGAATGTGGCGCATGCCTGCGGCGCTTTCGTGTCGGACAGATTCAAGCTCTGCTGAAAAAGCGGCAATTCAAACAGCGATTTGCTGCTTGCCGCGCAAGCGCTTGCCGGCGTGCTTTCGAGCGCGCTTCTACAGCGTCAGCAGCCAGTCGATGACTGCCTTCAACTGCTCGTCGGACAAGTGCTCCGGACTTTTCGCCGGCATCGGGATGTCGCCCCAGATGTCCTCGCTGCCATTGCGCACCTTGTCGAAAAGGTAGCTGGCGGCATCGGATCTTGTCTTGTATTTGGCTGCGATGTCCTTGAATGCCGGGCCGACCAGCTTCTGATCGATGCGGTGACAGGCGATGCAGCCGGCTTGCGACATCAGCTGTTCATCGGCGTGCGCCGACGTGGCGATGGCCAAGCCCGCCACTGTCGCGAGTAGAGCGATCGATTTCAAGAAAACTCCTGTGATTTTGAGAACCCAATATCCATGAAAAGCCGCTTGTGTAGCGGCCCGCGACGCAGACGAAGGTTCACAGTCGGCCAGTAAAACACAGGCAGGAGCACGAATGCACACATATCAATAGATCGATGGATGAATCGCGGCCTTCGATCGCACCGCATGCCGTTTGGATCGCCGAGGTGATCTCCGATCGGCTGTTGAATATTCAACAGCAGCTGAACTGAACTTAGCAGGCATGCCGACGATGCCGGCTCTGCAGTCGAGCGCGCGTGTTCGCATCTCCCGTCGCCGGCAAGCCGCCACTGCAGGTTTTGCGGCGCGTATTCATCGACTTGTCGATCCGGTTCGCAATGCGAATAGGCATATAAGCAATCGATTGCACCATTGGAATGAACGTTGCTCCCTGGCTCTGCTTCGAGCAGTACCAACTCAACCCATAGGGATGCACAGCGTGATAAACACCGAGGTCCGGATTGGCCGCTTTCGACACAGCCCTAGTCGTTTGTTCCCGATCTCCGCATTGGCGGCGGGTCTGGCAATGATGCTGCCGGGTCTGTCATCCGCCGCGGAAACGGTGGCGGCCGATACGCGCAGCGTCGCGGACATCCAGGCGGAGATCGACCGGCTCAAGCAGGCGGTGGAGGCCAATCAGCGAGCCCTCGCCGCGAAAGGTGCTGCCGATGCGGCGCCAAAAGAAGAAGCTCCTGTCGCGGCGGCGCCGACCGCGGATCAGCCCAAGCAATTGAAGAAAGTCAGAGTCAAAGCGGCCAAGCCACTGGCGGCGCTCAAGGACGTGCCGTCTTCGTCGTCCGTCGTGACCGGCGCCGATCTGGCGGCGCAGGCGGGAGCCGACCTTGGCGCGATCACAAAACGCACCGCCAATGTCAGCCGCAACGCCGGCAACTCGCGCACTTACAGTCTGTCGATTCGCGGCCTCGGCAAAGTCACGCAGACCGAGGCGCAGGATCCTAGCGTCGGCGTGGTCGTCGATGGTGTCTTTTATGCGTTCAATCCGCTGGGCAGCTTCGACTTCTACGACATCGACAAGGTCGAAGTGCTGCGCGGGCCTCAGGGAACCCAGGGCGGCAAGACGGCCGACATGGGCGACATCATCGTCACGACGCGCAAGCCTTCGTTCACACCAGGGGCCGACTATTCGCTGGCCTTTGGCGAGAACAAGACCATCATCGCCACGCTCGGAGGCGGCGGCCCGGTCATCGACGATCTGCTGGCCTGGCGCGGTTCGCTCGTAGTCAACAAGGGCGACGGCGACATCAAGAACCGGTACAACCCGGATCAGACTTTCTACAGCACCGATCGCGTCGCCGGCCGCGTATCGTTTCTGCTCAGGCCCAGCGACAGTGTCAATGCCTTGGTCAGTGTCGACAGCCAGCCCAAGGGCTTCGAGAACTACAACGCTTCGACGTTCTACAAGCCGACGCCGACGCAGTATTCCGACGGCAAGCCCAATACGCTGACGACGGACGCATCGACCCGCCTGGCCAGAAGCTGGTTCACTCAGCAGGGCAGCTACAGCTACCTGGGAGACTATTTGCGAAACGGCAGCGTCAATGTCGATGCGCAGCTGCCGCTGATCACTTATACCAATGGCGCGTCGGCGCAGGTGAACTGGACGCTGGGCGATTACCAGCTGAGTTCGATCACCGCGTATCGCAGCTATCACTTCGATGCGCGCAACGATGAGGGCACGCCCTTCGACATCAGCGTCCAGGGTGGTGGCAAGGACGACAAGTATCAACAGACCAGCCAGGAGTTCCGCGTCGGCTCGCAGGTCGGCAAGTTCGTCGACTACCAGGCGGGTCTTTATCTGTTCCGCAACACCATCGGCTATGGCACCGAACTCAGTTCTCCAACCAGCGGCTGGGGTTCGGACGCCGGCGCCTGGTTTGCCACCACGGCGCAGTACAATCGTCTCGATACGGACGGCAACGGCCGTTACCTGCTGACCGAGTCCTTGAATGGCCTGGCCAAGAATCAGCCGCAGTCGATCAAGAACGTCAGCGAAGCCGTGTACGCCTCGGCCAATTGGCATTTGAGCGATCCGCTGACGCTCACCACCGGCGTGCGTATTACCCGGGAAAACCGCACAAACACGACCAGCAGCTTCATCAGTGACAATGGAGTCGCTCCCGAGTTGAATCCGGACGTGGTGAACGGCGTGTCGCTGGGCGGCTTCACCGTCGATAGCACTAACCAGCTGGTGGCGAGCAACACCGCCGAGCAACTGGCCGTGGCCAATGCCGCCGCGCTGAAGTATTTCAACGTGGCGAGCTACGGCGATCTCAGCACGGCGCAGAAGCAGCAGCTCGCCGACGCCAGGGCGATCCGCAAAGGTCAGATCGGCGTGGTCTGGGGCCCGGTGTCGGCGCAAAGCATTCACAAGATTCAGCCCAGCTACGTTTTCAGCCCCAGCTACAAGCTCAACAAGAACCAGACCGCCTACATCTCCTACCAGCACGGCGAAAAGGCCGGAATCGCGCAGGTCATCAATGGCACTTCGCAGAACGCAAAGCCCGAAAAGAACAACGCCTACGAACTGGGTTTGAAATCGGCGCTGCTCAACAACACGCTGTTGCTGAATACGGATATGTTCCTCAACAACATCACCAACTATCAGCAGGGCGTCAACGTCCTCGATCCCTATTCGACCGCTGCGCAGGGAGGCATCACGCCGGTGTACGTGTCGGCTACCGGCAACGTTCCCAAGGTGCAGGTGAAGGGTCTGGAACTCGACGGCACTTACACCGGCATCCCGTATACCTCGATCCGTTTCAGCGCGGCGTACAACGATGCGGTCTACAAGAAGTTTCCGAATTCCGCCCAGCCGGTGGAGTTCGATCCTGCCCTGATCGCAACCCAGCCGACACGCGATGTCTCCGGGCAACAGGTCGCCGGCAGCTCGAAGTACACGTTCAACATTGGTGCCGAATATCGCGTGCCGGTGTTTGCCCGGAAGGAGTTCCACACCAGCTTCAACACCAACTATGCGAGTCACTACAATTCGGATATCGCCCTGTCGAGCTACGCGGAAATCCCGAACAACTCGATCACCGATTTCGCGATCGGCATCGGTCGGGCCGACCGGACTTTCGACGTGAACGTCGTCGTCAAGAACCTGTTCGACGATCGCACGCCGCAGTCGCAAACCTGGAATAGCCTGGTCCCTGCGGTATATCAGTGGTACGGCATCGTATTCACCGGCAAGCTCGGCTGAGTATCGACCAACGATTCGGCCAACGATGAACCTGCACCTCGCCGGCCAGCGCGCCAGCGAGGTGTTTTGCTTTGTGCGAGCCATCGGGCAATGGCGACTTCAACTCGGCTCACTGTTGCCGGCAGCGCTCAACACAGTGTTGCTACAGGTGTTGAAAAGCCAGCAGCGTGATCAAAAGAAATGCAGTTCAGTCGGCCTGCATGAGCTTATAACCGCATGAAAATGCGAAAAATTTCGCCGCAGAAACAAATCACTACAACCGATCCGAGCGAGCCTGTCGCCGATCTCGGGCGCTTGCGTGGATATGGCTTGTTCGTTGCGCTATCGCGGTACGAATGCAAGCGCTCGCATCGTCTCAACCCGTTTTTTGCGTTTAGTCAAAGGAGTTTTCTGATGGACCCCACTTCAGTTATCAACCCGGCCGATCTATCCATTCAGCACTTGATCGCGCAGGCTGATGCCGTCGTCAAGGCGATACTCGTGATTCTGGTGGTGTTCTCGGTGTGGTGCTGGTCGGTGATGCTCGAGAAACTGTTTCAATTCGTCGCCGCGCTCAATGCGGTCACCCGACTCGAAAAGACGCTGGAGACGGGAACGCTGGACGATGTGATCAACTATTCCGATCGGCATCCGTTGACCGCGGTCATCCGCGCCGGCAACGCGGAGTGGCTGGAAGGTTCCGGTGATCATGACCACGAATCGCTGCATGAAGTGCGTGAGCGCATCGAACATGCGATGCGGCTTCAGGTTTCGGCTGAGCAGCGCCGCATCAGCAAGCGGCTGCCGTTCCTTGCCACTGTGGGGTCGTCGGCTCCTTTCATCGGGCTGTTCGGAACCGTGTGGGGCATCATGAACACCTTCACCGGCATCGCCGGTGCACATGACACGAGCCTGGCGACGGTCGCGCCCGGTATCGCCGAAGCGCTGATCGCCACCGGCATCGGCCTGGCGGCGGCGATTCCTTCGATCATGGCCTACAACAGCTTCGCCACCAACCTCGGCCGCTATTCGGGCCGCGTGAATACGGCCGTAGGCGTGTATGCCAACCGGCTTTCCAAGCGCTTTGCGCCGGCTCTTGCTGCCGCTGCCGTCCCGGCAAAAAGGCCGGCACCTCATGCGGCGAGCAAATCGCGCAACCAGGAAAGCGATTCGCTCAGCGGTGTGGGTGCCAGCGTCTACTCGGCCGAGGCGGCCTAGGTGGGCGCCACGGTCAAAGTCGCCTCGCTGAGCGACGAGGGCGATCTTGGACCGGTTGCCGAGATCAACGTGACGCCATTGGTCGACGTGATGCTGGTGCTGCTGATCATCTTCATGGTCACCGCGCCGCTGATGATGAGCCAGCTGCCGATCGCGCTGCCGAAGCCGAGTCTGGTCCCGTCGGACCAGCCTGCGCAGAAGATCACGGTCGATTTCGATCTGCAGAACCAGTACTACATCCAGACAAACGACGATCCCAAAGAGGCTGTTGTCTACACGGAGCTGCCGCAGCGCCTGCGCTCGATCGCCGCGGAAAACCCGAACGAGTTGATCACCGTCTGCGCGGACAAGGACTCGGTTTATGACCGCGTCGTCGATCTGATGTCGGTGGTCGGCGAAGCCGGATTCAGCAAAGTGAGCCTGTGCCCGTGAGCAGCAAATCCAGTCTGTACGACGATGAAAGTCTCGGTGGTGCGATCGCCGAGATCAACGTGACGCCGCTGGTCGACGTGATGCTGGTGCTGCTGATCATCTTCATGGTGACGACGCCGCTGATGCTGTCGCAGGTGCCGGTGGCCCTGCCCAAGGCGTCGTTGCAGGAGATGGGGAAACCACGAGATCCGCTGATCGTGTCCTTCGACCTGGAAGGCAATTACTACATCGATACCGGAGGAGGGCATGTGCAGGAGTTGAGCTACGACAAGCTACCGACTCAGCTGTATCAGATCGCGCAAGCGCAGCCGGACAATCTGCTCTACATCCGTGCCGACAAGGGCGTGGCGTTCGACAAGGTCAGGGATCTGCTCAAGCTCGCTGCGGGCGCCGGCTTCTACAAAGTGTCGCTGATGTCGCAGGCCCAGCAGTGACGGTCACTGCGCAATAACGAATCGAGTCGCTCAGCCATCGCCATGAACGCCACTGTTTTAGCCAGCGCGGACGCCCCCAGAATCGGTACCGGAAAGCTGCCGTTCAATCCGGGTGTCGCGGTTTCCATCGTGTTTCACGTCGGCGTGATCCTGTACGTGCTTCATCTGGTGCATCCAGGCGCGCACGTCAGCGAGCCCAAACGCAAGCAGATGCTCGTGGAACTGGCTCCACCGCCACCGCCACCGCCACCACCACCACCACCACCGCCGCCCAAGGAGATCGTGAAGCCGCCCCCTCCGAAGCCTCTGGTCCCGCCACCGCCGCAACAGATCGTGACGACGGCGCCCGATCCTGCGCCGGAAGTCATTGCCGTGCCGCCACCACCGCCACCGCAAGCCGAAGCCCCTGCGCCGGCGCCGGCTCGGGTCATCGCCACCAGTGTGCCGCCGGCGTACTTCGACAACCTGCAGGAGAAAGTTCAGGAGACCGTGGAGTATCCGAATTCGTCCCAACTCAAATCGGAACAAGGATCGTGCAAGGTGCGTGTGACGTTCTCGCGCGACGGCTCGATCTCCGAAGCCAGGATAGTGCAGAAAGCCGGCTACCTGGCTTTGGACAACGAGTGCCGCGAAGTCTTCAAGCGTATCGGAAAATTTCCGGCTGTGCCCGAGAGCGCGAACCCCGATGCAACCGACTTCACGGTTGAGCTTCCGATCGAATTTTCGCTCGGCTAGGAAAGCTCTGAGCCAGCCGAGTAGGTTGGGGTGAGCGCAGCGAACCCCAACACCGGCGCGGGCACAGCTTGGGATTCGTTGCGCTTACCCCAAGCTACTCGCCGCAAATCCAACTGCTTCGCTGATTGGTTCAGTCCAAATACGAAATCGAATTTCGTTAGAGAGGACTAATTTTAATAAAATGTTTTGATGAGTAACGGCAGTGGCGCCGTTGGCTTGGTTTAACGGAGTGGACAATGGGCCGGCTTGGTTACGATGATTCTCCTGTTCTGCAACTGCGCGGTTCCAATTCGGAGCCGGTGACCATCCGGGCGAAGGCTCTGGTCTTCGTCGATCCCGTATCGAAAGAAATCCTCAAGTATCTTGAGCAGGTGGCGCCCAGTGAGGCGCCGGTGCTGATCATCGGTGAAACCGGTACCGGTAAAGAGTTGGTTGCCCGGCACATCCATGAGCGCAGCGGGCGAAAGGGGCCGTTTCTCGCGGTGAATTGCGGCGCCATCAGCGAGCAGCTTGCCGACAGCGAGTTGTTCGGCCACGAGGTGGGTGCTTTCACCGGGGCGGTGCGCCGGCGCGAAGGCTGGTTCGAGTCGGCCAACGGCGGAACTCTATTCCTGGACGAAATCGGCGATCTGCCCTTGGCCCTGCAGGTCAAGTTGTTGCGCGTACTACAGGAGCGTGAAGTCGTGCGTCTGGGATCGCAGCGATCGATCCCGGTGGATATACGCCTGGTCGCAGCAACCAATGTCGATCTGGCCGACGCGGTGGCGGCGGGTCGCTTTCGCCTGGATTTGTTTTACAGACTGAACATCGCCCAGCTTCAGCTGCCGCCGCTGCGCGACAGGCCGGGCGACATCGTTCCGCTGGCTTCGCATTTTCTTGACGTCTACAGCCGGCGGCTCAAAGTCGCGCGGCCGCAGTTGGCCGATTCGGCGCGCCGTGCGCTGGAAGCCTACGGCTGGCCGGGTAATATCCGCGAGGTCGAGAACGTCGTCCATTTCGCTTTGCTGGTAGCGAAGACCGACGAGATTCGCTTGGAGCACCTGAAGCTCAACGGCATCACCTCGCCCCTGGCGACGGGAGCCGGTGCAGCCGCGTCGCGACTCAGCCCGCGAGAGCAGGTGGCCGCAGCGGTGCGGAGTCTGCTTTTAGAGCCCGGCGCTGATCTGTTCAACGAATTGGAGCGCATCGTCGTCGATGAGGCTTTTCGCCACAGCCGCTACAACCAGGTCCGCGCCGCGTCCCTGCTTGGCCTTTCCAGGAATGTGCTGCGGACCTTGCTGAAAAAGCACGGCCATCTCGGTGACAAGCAGGACGAGTCTTCGGACGAACCATCAGCGTCGGGCCTGCATGCGGCGCATGCGCGGTAAGCCTTGAGCACGTGGCCTGCGTCACATTCCGCAGTAGGCCGCGGGATGTTTTCTAATCAACAAGTGCTTGCCTGACTTGACGCGATCTCAACAGTTGTCAAGCGCGGTCGTTGCTGAAATTGGCGTCGGCGCATCGTCAAAGCCCAGGTTAATCTGCTCGATTGGTCCGGGGATCAAGGGCTTGTAACCAGCGAGAGCCTTGGGACAGCGCGCCGATATTTTCGGCACGATCGCTGCAATTTGAGCGGCGCAAGCTTCGGCGCTAGTCCGCTGGATCATTGGAATTGGCGGTGAGGGACGCCCGAGGCGGGACGCGATGCAAGGCGCAAAGCGCAGCGATACCCGTAGGTATCGCGAGCATTTGCAACGCAGCAGCGCGCCCGCATCGG
>NZ_JAQGNT010000072.1 GCF_028291725.1 Hydrocarboniphaga sp.
CGGTGCGGGTATAGAACGCCGGGATGCCGGCGCCGCCGGCGCGGATACGCTCGGCCAGCGTGCCCTGCGGGTTGAACTCGATTTCGATCTCGCCGCTCATGTAGCGCTGCTCGAGAATCTTGTTCTCGCCGACGTAGGAGGCGAGCACCTTGCGGATCTGGTTGTTGGCCAGCACCTGCCACATGCCGTGGCCGTCGCAGCCGACATTGTTGCCGATCACGGTCAGGTTCTTGGCGCCGCTATCGCGCAGCGCGCTGACCAGGTGCTCGGGCACGCCGCACAGGCCGAAGCCGCCGGCCATGATCGTCATGCCGTCGCTGACCAGGCCGGCCAGCGCGGCATGGGCGTCTGGGTAAACTTTGGATTTCAGCGGCGCGTCCTCGGCAATACAGGCACAGGAGTTCGGCATGCCCGATCTCCGTCTGGTTACGGCGGCGAGGACAAAATGTCGATCGCCCACGATGGTGCCACCCGACTCAGATCGGGTCCCAGCTGAACACGTCAGAAGAGCGCTCGAGTTTGTGGAAGGCGCCACGCAGCGCCGGTAACGCCGTCTCGATGCAACTCTGCGGCGTCCAGCCCTCCGCGGTATGGACGGTCCGGATCGGACGCGGCTGGCTGAACAGCATGATCTCGTTGCGGCGCACGCTGAATATCTGGCCGGTGACGTCCTTGGCCGCGTCGCTGCACAGCGCGAGCGTGAACGGTGCGATCTTGTCCGGCGTCATCTGCTTGGCGACTTCGATGCGGGCGGCGTTTTCTGCGGTCTGCGGAATCGTGCCGACCAGGCGCGTCCAGGCGAACGGCGCGATGCAGTTGGAACGCACGCCGAATTTGACCATGTCGAGTGCGATGCACTTGGACAGGCCGGCAACGCCCATCTTGGCGGCGCCGTAGTTGACCTGTCCGAAGTTGCCGATCAGGCCGCTGGTCGAGGTCATGTGGACGAAGGCGCCTTTCTGCTTGTCCTTGAAATGCGGCGCGGCGGCGCGCGCGACGTTGAAGCAGCCCTTGAGGTTCACCGCGATCACCGCGTCCCACTCGGCCTCGCCCATCTTGTGAAACATGGTGTCGCGCAGGATGCCGGCGTTGTTGACGATCGCGTCGACATCGCCAAAGGTCTTCATCGCCACGGCGAACAACTCGTGTGCGCCATCCCAGGACGCGACATTGGCGCCGTTGGCGATGGCGATGCCGCCGGCTGCGACGATTTCGGCTACGACTTCTTCAGCAGGGCCCAGCGTGCCGCCTTCGCCCTTCTCGTTGCCGCCCAGATCGTTGACGACGACCTTGGCGCCTTCACGCGCCGCCATTCTGGCGATCTCCGCGCCGACGCCACGTCCGGCGCCGGTCACGATGATCACTTTGCCATTTAAGGTGTCCGCCATTTACTGATCTCCCGATGCGTCGCTTTTGTTGGGGGTTCAAATCACTGACCGGCCGGGACGAGTGGCCCCTGCCGCAGTCTGCTAATACGTACACATTGGTACGGTACGTCAGCATACGAAAAAAATGCCGACGCCGTCCAGCGCTACGCTTGAGTACGGATCCGAGTCCTTTCAGCGCCGCGTGCAGAACCCGCCGCTGCTATCCGATCGGCTGCACCGGCATGTCGCCCAACTGCCATTGCGCGATCTGTGCGGCGATGTCGAAGGCGGCATCCGGGGGCATCGGCGGCGTGCGGCTGAAGCGCGGCGCCGGTGTCGGATGATTGGCGCCGGCGACGCGCCGCAGGCTGCCCCAGGCGATGTTATGCGGGTGATCGGCGGCTTCGTCGATCGACAGCACCGGCGTCACGCAGGCATCGCTGCCGTCGAAGACCTGTTGCCATTGCTCGCGTGTGCGGCCCGCAAAGATCGCCGCGATTCGCGCGCGGATCTGCGGATCGTCGTCGCGTGCCTGCATCAGGGCTTTTGCTTCATCGGCGATGCCGAGCCCCTCGAACAGGGCGATGCGGAAATCGGGCTCGATCGCGCCGACCGCGACCCAGGCGCCGTCGGCGCAGGGATAGCAGGTGTAGAAATACGCGCTGCCGTCGAGGATGTTGCCGGCGCGCGCGGCGGGCCAGCGGCCATTGGCGCGCAGCCCGTAGATCATCGACATCAGCATCGATGCGCCGTCGACCATCGCGGCATCGACGACCTGGCCTGTGCCGGAGCCCCGGGATTCGAACAAGGCGCAGGCGATGCCGAGCGCCAGCAGCAGGCCGCCGCCGCCAAAATCGCCGACCAGGTTCAGCGGTGGCACCGGACCGGATTCCGCGGTGCCGCAGGCATGCAGCGCGCCGCTGAGCGCGATGTAGTTGATGTCGTGGCCGGCGGTATCGGCCAGCGGCCCCGAGCGGCCCCAGCCGGTGATGCGGCCGTAGATCAGCTTCGGATTGCGCGCGAGGCAGTCGTCGGGCCCCAGGCCGAGGCGCTCCATCACGCCGGGGCGATAGCCTTCGATCAGCACCTCGGACTGGCCCACCAGATCCAGCAGCCGCTCGCGGCCGGCATTGGTTTTCATGTCGACAGCGACCTGGGCGCAACGGCCGCGATCCAGCACCGGATTGAACTTGGACCGGGTCTGGCCGGGGCGGGCAACCCTCAGCACATTGGCGCCGAGGTCGGCGAGCGTCATCGCGGCGAAAGGGCCAGGGCCGATGCCCTGGATCTCCAGGACTCTGACACCCGCCAGCGGACCTGTGCGGATCATCTGCAGCGCTCCGCTGTGTCGCAAGCATGGTTACAGTAAAAGTTACCTAGCATATGATTAAGCACTCCCAACAGAAACCAAGACGATGAAAGCAGTGAAAAACAGCTTGTTGCGCACCGGATTCCTGATCCATGACGTCTCCAGACTGCGCCGTACCGTCTACGATCAGCGCCTGAAAAATCTCGGCATTACCCGATCGCAGTGGTGGGTTCTGGCCAATCTGTCGCGTCATGACGGCGAGGGATACATGCAGATCGAGCTGGCGCGGCTGCTCGACGTGGGCAAGGTGACGCTGGGCGGATTGATCGATCGTCTCGAAGGTGCGGGTTTCGTCACGCGCCAGCCGGACAAGGTCGACCGACGCTCGAAACGGGTGTTGATCTCGCCGAAAGGTAAAACGGTGATCACGAAACTGGAAAAAGTTTCCAAAGGCGTGAACGCCGAGATCATGGACGGCATCAGTGAAAAGGAAGATGAAATACTGATCCGCCTGCTGGCCAGGATGAAGCAGAATCTGATCAAGATGGAAGGCGTGCCGGCGGCCACGGTGGGCCGCAAGACGCGCGAGAAAAAAGCGCCCTGAGTCCGCGCCGGCATATCAGCCCGGCCATATGAGCGGTAGCGGTCGTCGTACACCGCTCGGAAATATGGCGCTCGGAAATATGGCGGTCGGAAGCATGGCGGTCGGAAGTGTGGATCAGTATCGTTAGCGAGCGTATCATAATCAGGCATCCATATAGATGCCGTCGATGAAACCACCGCGCTATGAATCTGCAACGCTTGCTGTCCTGGCCGTTCCCGGAAATCCGCGTGCAGTACGCGCCACGCGACACCATGCTCTATGCCCTGGGTGTCGGCGCCTGCCGCGATCCGCTGGCCGAGGCAGAACTGCAGTTTGTCTACGAGGGCCGGCTGCAGGCCTTGCCCTCGCAGGCCTGCGTGCTGGCGCACCCGGGCTTCTGGATCAAGGACCCGGCGCTGGAGGTCAACTGGGTCAAGCTGGTTCATGCCGAACAGCACTTCGACCTGAGGCAGCCGCTGCCTGCGCACGGCGAAGTAATCGGCCGCTACCGTATCACCGGCGTTGTCGACAAGGGCGAGCAGACCGGCGCGATGGTGTATTTTGAAAAGGCGCTGTACACCGCGGAAAACGAGCTGATCGGCACCGTCGACAGCACCTACTTCCTGCGCGGCGACGGTGGCTGCGGCAGCTGGGGCGAGCCGGGCAGGGCGCTGCCGCCGGTGCCGGAGCGCGCGCCCGATGGCGCTCTGGACATGCCGACACTGCCGATCGCGGCGCTGATCTATCGCCTGAGCGGCGACTACAACCCGCTGCACGCCGACCCGGCGATCGCCCGCAAGGCCGGCTTTGAAAGCCCGATTCTGCAGGGCCTATGCACTTACGGCGTTGCCTGCCAGTCGCTGATCAAGGCTCTGGCCGGCAACGATGCGGGCCGCCTGCGCGGCATGGGCGCGCGCTTCACCAAGCCGGTCTACCCGGGCGACACGATCCGCACCGAGTACTGGATGGGCGACAACGGCGCGCTGCAGTTCCGCTGCCTCAGCGTCGAGCGCAACGAAGTAGTGCTCGACCGCGGAACCGCAATGCTGGTCTGAACCGAATGGCACTACTTAAGCTGTCGCAGGCTGGGATGGAGCGTAGCGAATCCCAGCTTGGCGCTCGCATGGCTGCTCTGCCGCTGGGTTTCGCTACGCTTCAACCCAGCCTACCCCGCCTGCGCTTATGTAAGTGCCATTCTGGTCTGAACCCGTAGGTCGGCAATCCTTTGCCGACGTGTTGCCTGATTCACGAGCAGACGTCGGCAAGGGATTGCCGACCTACGGCGATCCGGTTTTCGTAGACTTCCGCGATCAGATTCCCAGCACCTGCCTGGCGATGATGTTGCGCTGGATTTCGTTGGTGCCGCCGAATACCGACCAGCAGCGGCCGTACAGATATTCCAGGCCGAGCATGCTCGCGCGCTGAATCTCGCTGAAGCTGGCCATCGGCGAACGGTGCAGGTCTTCGGGGTCGAACGCCGCGGCCAGCGGGCCTTCGAGTTCCAGGCCCAGTTCGGTGATCGCCTGCAGGATCTCGGTGCCGCGTACTTTGAGTACCGAGGCTTCGGCGCCGAACTTCGCGCCGCCGGCCCAGGCTTCGATGTACTGGCGCTCGAGTGCGCACAAGGTCATCAGCTGAATCGACAGGTCGGCGAGCTTGGCCGACATCAAGGTCTTCAGCGCATCGGGGACATCGCGGCGAGCGCTCGTGGCGGCGTGCAGCGCCCTGACGTGACGCAGCAGCCGCAGCTTCGGGCCGGTATCGGCAATCGAGATGCGCTCGTTGCCCAGCAGAAACTTGGCGATGCTCCAGCCCAGGCCTTCGGCGCCGACGCGGTTGCCGAGCGGCACGCGCACATTGTCGAGGAACAGCGCGTTGGTGTGATGCAGGCCGTCGATGGTGACGATGGGTTTGATCTCGATGCCCGGCGTCTTCATGTCGATCAGCAGGAACGTGATGCCTGCCTGCGGCTTGCCGCTCCTGTCGGTGCGCACCAGGCAATGCATCCAGTCGGCCCAGTGCGCCTCGGTGGTCCACATCTTCGCGCCGTTGACGATGTAGTGATCGCCGTCGAGCTCCGCCGTGGTCTTGATCGCCGCCAGATCCGAGCCCGCGCCCGGCTCCGAATAACCCTGGCACCACCATACCTCGTTGCTCAGAATTCCCGGCAGATGCTCGCGCTTCTGCGCGTCGCTGCCGTAGGAATAGATCACCGGCCCGACCATGTTGACGCCATACGGCCGGATCATCGGCGCGTTGTTCAAGGTCGATTCCTGCGCGAAGATCAGCTGCTTGAGCAGATCCCAGCCCTGGCCGCCGTGCACCTGCGGCCAGGCGCCGGCGAACCAGTGGTGCTGGTACAGCACTTTCTGCCAGCCGACGTAGTCGTCCTTGCCGATCTCCAGGCCGAGCTCGCCCTTGCGAGCGATCGCCTCGGGCAGATGCCGGCGCGTGAAGTCGCGCACTTCGCTGCGCCAGGCCCGGGCTTCGTCGGAATCCTGCAGCGCGAGAATGTCGCTCAGATCGTGATCGCAGCCGAAGCGCTGGCGATGCAGATCGGCGCTGCCGAACTCGGCGCGGATCGTCGCGAGCCGGCGGCCGAAATGGCTGACGTTGAGCTCGTCGCTGACGCCCATGCCGCCATGCAGCTGGATCGCGTCGTGGCCGACGCGGCGTCCGGCAGCATCGGCCACCACCTTGGCGGCGGACAGCAGCACCGAGCGGTTCGGCGACGCGCCGTCGGCGAGCGCGGCGATTGCCAGGTTCAGGATCGCCGCCACTTCCTGCGCGGCCATGTACATGTCGGCGGCGCGGTGCTGCAGCGCCTGGAACGAGCCGATGACCACGCCGAATTGCTTGCGCGTGCCCAGGTACTGGAACGTGGCCTCGTTGGCCGCTTCGATCAGGCCCGCGGCTTCGGCGGCAAGCCCGAACAGGCCCCATTCCAGCGCGTCCGCAATCACTTGGGATGCGGGCGCGGCGAGCTTCAGGCGCGCCTCTTCGCTGCAGTGGAATCCGTCGAAGACCAGGTCACCGGCGCCGGCGCCATCCATCAGCCGATAGCTCGCGATGACTGCGGCGGAACCGGCGACGCGGAAGATCGCGACATCGCCGTCGCCGAGCTGCGCGCTGACCAGGAATTCATCCGCGACATCGGCATGCCGCACGCCGCGTACGCGGCCGTTCAGTACGTAGCCTTCGGCGTTGCCTGCCGCTTTCAGCAGCGGCGCCGAAAACGGATCGAAGCCGGCGTCGTGCGCCAGCACGCAGATGTGCTCGCCGGCGATCATCGCGGCGATCTGCTGTTCGCGTTGGCCGGCATCGTTCAGGTATTGCAGCACCCGGCCTGCCACGATCGCCGTGCCCAGGTAAGGCTCCACCGCCAGCGCACGGCCCAGTTCGAACATCACCAGCGCGATGCTGCGCGGGTCGCCGGCGAAGCCGCCGTTGTTTTCGTCGAAAGCGGCGCCGATCACGCCCATGTCGGCCAGGCCCGGCCACAGTGCCAGCCGGCTCGGCGGCACCGCGTTCAGCCGCTGGCGGTGATGCTCGAACGGGTTTTCTTCCGCCAGAAAGCGGCGAAGATTTTCCGCCAGCAACCGCTGCTCATCGGTATGTGCAAGGTTCATGAGTTTGGGTTCAGCGGGCCCTGGTAACGAAACATTGGCATACGAGCGTCATTCCCGCGCAAGCGCGAGCGCAAAGCTCAGGCAGAAGCGCGCCGCATCGGCACCGTTGATCACGCGATGGTCGTAGGACAGCGACAGCGGCAGCGTGTTCTGCCATTGCAGCTGGCCGTCGACGTTGACCGGCTTCAGAAACGCCCTGGTGATGCCCATGATCGCGACTTCGGGCGCATTGATGATCGGCGTGAAGCCGGTGCCGCCGATCGAGCCCAGCGAGCTGATCGAGAAGCAGCCGCCGCTCATGCGGTCCAGCGACAGGCCCCTGGTGCGCGCGGTCTGCGAGACCTCGGCGATCTCCTGCGCGATCTCGACCAGGCTCTTCTTGTCGGCGTCGCGGATCACTGGAACGAGCAGACCGCCCGGCGTATCCACGGCGATGCCGATGTGGAAATACTTCTTGAAAACGAGGTTCTTTCCACTGCCGTCGATCGATGCATTGAACTGCGGATGCGCCTGCAAAGCCGCCACGGCTGCCTTCACCAGGTAGGCCAGCGGCGTGATCCTGACGCCGCTGCTGGCCGACAACGCCTTGCGTGCGATTTCCATCGCGCCGATGTCCGCTTCATCCTGATGCGTGACGTGCGGGATCATCACCCAGTTGCGCGACAGGAAGCTGCCGACGAGTTTCTGGATGCGCGACAGTGGCTCGACCTGGACCTCGCCAAAAGCGGCGAAGTCGACCTGCGGCCACGGCGCCAGATCGAGCGTCGCCGCCGCTGCGATCGGCTGAGCCGCTGCCTTGGCTGCCTCGCTCACGCGATTTCGCCGATGACGGTGCCGACCGGGTAGCTGTCGCCGGCTTGCTTGATGATCCTGAGCGTGCCGGACACCGGCGCCTCGATCTCCTGCACCGATTTCTCGGACTCCAGCGAATACAGCGGCTGGCCTGCGGCCACTTCGGCGCCGTCGGCGACCATCCATTCGGCGATGGTGCCCTCGTTCATCGAGAAGCCGATCTTGGGCAGCAGGATTTCAGTGCTCATGTTCTTCAGTGCTCAGTCTTCAGGCGAGGGTTTTACGGATCGCGGCTTCGATATCCGCGTGGCTGTACAGGAAAGCGGCCTCCAGCGGCGGCGCATACGGCACCGGGCTGTCGTTGCTGGCGACGCGTTCCACCGGCGCTTTCAGTTCGCGGAACAGCGCCTCGTGGATGCGCGACGATAGCTCCGCACCGACGCCGAACGACTTCACCGCCTCGTGCACGATCACCGCGCGGCCGGTTTTCTTCACCGAAGCCAGCACCGTATCCATGTCGATTGGGCTGACGGTGCGCAGGTCGATGATCTCGACGCTGATGCCTTCGGCTTCGAGTTTCGCCGCGACCGGCGGGATGTCGAGCATCGAGCGGCTGTAGCCGATCACGGTGACGTCCTTGCCTGGCTGGTGAATGCGCGCCTTGCCGAGCGGGATCTTGGTGCCGCGCACCGGCGCGACGCCGGGCGTCCAGTAGTTGTTGAGATGATCGATGAACAGCACCGGATCAGGGTCGTCGATCGCCGAGCGCAGCAGACCGTAGCCGTCCGCGGGATTGCTCGGCATCACCACCTTGATGCCGGGCGTATGGCAGAACCAGGCTTCGAGAAAATCCGAATGCTGGCCGCCGTTCTGGAAGCCCGAGCCGGTCATCGTGCGGATCACCATCGGCACATGCGTCTGGCCGCCCGACATGAAGCGCAGCTTGGCCGCGTGGTTGGTGATCTGGTCCATGCATACCGCGACGAAGTTCATCAGCATGACTTCGACCACCGGCTTCATGCCGACCACGGCGGCGCCGACCGCGGCGCCCATGAAACCCATCTCCGAAATCGGCGTCGAGCGCACGCGGCTGCCGAATTTCGTCGACAGTCCAGCGCTGATCTTGACGATGCCGCCGCCCTCGGCGTCACCGACTTCCTCGCCGAAGTGGATCACGTTGGCGTCTTCTTCCATCGCGTCGTGCAGCGCCCAGTTGAGCGCCTGAATCATGTTCACCGGTGCGGCTGCCTTCTGTTGCGTGCTCGTGTTCGTATCCATGGTCGATATCCCTCAGGCAATGTCGTAGGCGTAGACGTCGCGCTTGACTTCGATCGCATCCGGCGGCGGGCTGCTCATCGCGAAGGCTTCGGCCTCGTCGATCTCGGCCTTGATCCCGGCTTCGATCGCTTCGATTTCTGCGCTCGTCGCATGCCGGTTGTCGATCAGCCAGCTGCGGTACTTCGGATAAGGATCGGCGGCCACGGCCGCCGCGTATTCGGCCTTTGGAATGTATTCGCCCATATCGCCGATCAGGTGGCCGTTGAAGCGGAAGGTAAGGGCCTCGATCAGCGTCGGGCCGCCGCCGGAGCGTGCGCGCTCGATCGCCTGCTGGGCCGCTTGGTAGACCGCAACCGGATCGTTGCCGTCCACATGCAGGCCCGGCATGTCGTAGCTCGCGGCACGGTTGGCGATCTTCGCCACCGACGTTCCCTTGGCGTAGGACGTGTGCTCGGCGAACCGGTTGTTCTGGCAGACTAAGATCACCGGCAGCTTCCACACCGATGCCAGGTTTAGCGACTCGTGGAATGCGCCGATGTTGGACGCGCCGTCACCGAAGTTGGCAACCGTCACCCGCGTCTCGCCGCGCAGCTGCGAGGCCAGCGCGAGGCCGCAGGCGATCGGCATGCTCGCACCGACGATGCCGGTGGTGACCATGCAGCCCTTCGACGGATAGGTCAGATGCATAGGGCCGCCCTTGCCCTTGCAGCTGCCGGTGGCCTTGCCCGCCAGCTCGGCCCACAGTAGCTTCGCCGGCAGGCCCTTGGCGAGCATGTCGTGTACGCCGCGGTAGATCGTGACGAGATAATCCTCGTCGGTCAGCAGCGTGCTGATCGCGGCGGGGATGCACTCCTGGCCACGCGCCGAGTAGTAAGGCATCTGCATGCGTCCGGCTTTCATCGCGCCGATCACGCGATCGTCGCTGTGCTTGATCAGCGCCATCTTCTTGTAGATGGCGACCAGGGTCTTGCTGTCCGGTTGCGTCATGCCCATTCCTGTTTCTCCTGACGGTGAATCGAAGCCGCGCGGCTTGCGATTCTGGATGGTGCTGCCTTGGGTCGAATCGGGTCGAATCGAGTGTATTCAGCGGCCTTCGAGGCCGACGATGCTGATCGCGCAGACGCCGTTGTACGGTACGCCACCGAGGTTGTGCGACAGGCCCAGCTGCGGATTTTTCAGCTGGCGCGGCCCGGCGCGGCCCTGCAGCTGCAGATAGTGTTCGTAGACCATGCGCAGGCCGGAGGCGCCGATCGGATGGCCGAAGCATTTCAGGCCGCCGTCGATCTGGCAGGGAATCTTGCCGTCGGCGTCGAACACACCTTCGAGCACGTCGCGCCAGGCCTGGCCGTCGGCGGAAACGCCGAGGTCTTCCATCGTCACCAGCTCGGTGATCGAGAAGCAGTCGTGCACTTCGAGTGCGGACAGCTCGTCGCGCGGATTGCGGATGCCGGCTTCGGCATAGGCGGCCTTGGCGGCATTGCGCGTGTTCTGCACGTAGCTGCCGTCCCACTGGTTGGTGCTCTGCTCGCGGCCGGAACTCGCCGAGAGCTGGATCGCCTTGACCATGACCAGATTCTTCTTGCCCAGGCTGCGCGCGATCTCCGGCGTGGTGACGATCGCGCAGGCCGCGCCGTCGCTGACACCGCAGCAGTCGAACACGCCCAGCGGCTCGGCGATCATCGGCGCGTTGAGGATCGTCTCCAGCTCCACCGCCTTGCGCAGGTGAGCTTTCGGGTTCTTGGCGCCGTTCTGGTGGCTCTTCCACGACACGCGGCCGATCGCATGCTTCAGGTCTTTCTTGTCGATGCGGTATTTGGCGCGGTAGCCGGCGGCCAGCTGCGCGAAGCCGGCGGGCGCGGAGCCGTAAGGCATCCACAGGTCGTTGAGCGTGCCCTTGCCGATCACCGGCAGGCCGCCGTAGCCGGTGTCCTTGAGCTTCTCGGCGCCGATCGCCAACGCGATGTCGACAGCGCCGGACGCGACTGCATACGTCGCACCGCGCAACGCCTCGGTGCCGGTCGCGCACATGTTCTCGACGCGCGACACCGGGATGCCTTCCAGGCGCAATGCGGTCGACAGCGGTATCGCCGAATTGCCGACTGATTTCTCCATCGCCGAGCCGTACCAGGCCGCGCCGATGCGGCCGTGCTCGATGCCGGCATCGGCCAGCGCCTCGTTGAACGCCTCGACCAGCAGGTCTTCCGCGCTGCAATCCCAGCGTTCACCGAAGCGCGAGCAACCCATGCCAGCGATCGCGACTTTGTCCTTGATACCGGTAGCCATCAATTAATCCTCAGCCAATTCTCAACTGGTCGGGACCGCTTTCCAGAAGTAGCGGTCGTAGTGCCGCAAGCGATCCTTTTCCTTGATCCGGAAGCTCATCTCCAGCGGTGTACCGACATCGATGCCGGCCGGGCCGACGTCGACGATCTCCATCAGCAGGCGGGCGCCGACGTCGAACTGCACCAGGCCCATGTACATCGGCGGCGCCGGCGAGTACTGCAGCCAGTCGGCGGTAAAGGTGGCGAGCTTGGCGGGCTCGTCGGCCAGCGCGAAAGGCTGCTGCGTATGCGCGGTGCGGCAGTTGACGCAGGTTGCCAGGCGCGGGAATTGGACTGCGCCGCAGCTTTCGCAGCGGCCGCCGATGAAACCGTAGATCTGGTCGGAGGCGCGGTACAGCGTGGTCAGCGCGGTCTTGTTGTCGGTCTCGGCGCGCATGCCCCATTCGATCTCGATGTCGCCGCTGAAGGACAGCATCTTCAGGTAGGCGGTTTCTTCAAAGCGCTTGGCGACGGAGCCGGCGAGCCCGCGCCGGCCGGTGGCTGCAGCCGGCTGCAGCATTTCGAAGGCGACGATTTCGCAGCCCTGGCCGAACGAGGCGACGACGATCAGATCGCCGGCCTTGGCGCGTTCCAGCGCGCCTATCAGCAGCAGCAGCGAATGCGCGGCGCCGGTATCCCCGACCTGCATCTGCAGGTCGGGGAGGATGCGCTCGGGCGCAATCGCCAGCGTCTTCGCCACCAGCTTGTCGGCACCGACCGGGCCGCCGGCCAGGCCGAACCAGGCCAGCTGCTCACTGCTGCGGCCGATGCGCTCGAGCAGGGCCTTGACCGCGCGCGGCACGATCTTGGCGATGCCTTCGTCGCGGATCCAGCGCTCTTCCCAGCTGTAATCGAATTTCTCGGTGCTCTGGCGAAAGTGGTCGACGAAAGGCACCGATACCGATTCGGACGCGAGGAAGCGCGCGAGCAGGCCGCTGCCTTCACCGACCAGCAGCGCGCCGGCGCCGGAGCCGTACTGCATCTCCTGGGTGCTGCCGGGCTTGGCGTTGCGCTTTTCCGATGCGACGACCAGCTGCTGCGCATCGCGCGAGCGGCAGGCCGTGATCAGCGCGCTGAGGCCGGCGCGGGTGGAGCCGCCGAGATCGATCGCCGAAGTCGTCGGCGCCAGCCGCAGCGCCGAGCCGACGATCACCGCGTTCTGCAGATCGGCGTAGGGTGCGGTAGTGCTGGCGAGCAGCAGCGAGGACACGCTGGCCGCGGTCTGGCCGCGCAGGCAGTCGCGGCCTGCCTCCACCGCCATCGTGATCGTGTCTTCGTCCCAGCCGCAAAAGCTTTTCTCGCCCTTGGCCAGACCCTTCAGATTCGGTAGCGCCCAGGCATGCGCGGCGGCGATCGTGCTGCGGGCGATGCGACGGCGGGGAATGTAGGCGCCAAAGGATTGGATGCCGACGTCGGGCATTGCGGTCACGCGATTCTCCCTTAGGGTGCTCGTGCAGCGCCGGGCGCTTGCATCGGACATCGGCTTATCAGTGTGCAAGCTTACGATATGTTAGCATCAAACAACAATGAGGCTGTGGGGAGCAAAGGCCAATGGCGAACGCCGGCAGCAGTACCGTCAACACCGAGCGTCACGGACGCGTGGCCCTGATCGAGCTGAATCGCCCGGAGGCGATGAACTCCATCGATCCGGTGATGAAGCGTGAGCTGCCGTCGGCGCTCGAAGACGCAGCGCGCGACCCCGAGATCGGCGCCGTCGTACTCACCGGCGCCGGCAAGGCCTTCTGCACCGGCTCGGATCTGAAAGCCGGCGGTGGCGGCGGCGATACCGGCCTGCGCAAAGTCGCGCGCTCGCTGCTGTACGACTACCAGCCGGTGCTCGAACTGCTGGTGCGCATGGACAAGCCGGTGATCGCTGCGGTCAACGGACCGGCCGCCGGCATGGGCATGTCGCTGGCGCTGGCCTGCGATCTGGTGGTGATGTCGCGCAGCGCGTATCTGCTGTCGCCTTTCGTCAATGTCGGCCTGGTGCCGGACGGCGGCGCGGCCTGGTTTCTGACACGACGGCTCGGCTATGGCCGCGCCTTCGAAGTGCTGGCCGACGGCCAGAAGATCTCCGCCGAGCAATGCCTGGCCTGGGGCCTCGCCAACCGCATCGCCGAGCCCGACGAGCTGCGCGCGGGCGCGCTGCAATGGGCAGCGCAACTCGCCGAGCGTGCGCCGATTGCGATGGCGCTGACCAAGCGCATTGCTCGTCTGTCGCTGGGCACCGGGCTGTCGGAAATGCTGGGCGTCGAAGCCGAACTGCAGGCGATGAGCGCCGCGACCGACGACTCGCGCGAAGCCATCGCCGCGTTCGTCGAAAAGCGCAAGCCGACATTCCGTGGGCGCTGACGCCAATCCCATGAGCGATCCGCAGCAGACGCCGCGCAAAATCCGCGTCGCCGGTATCGATCTCGCTTATCTCGAGCGCGGTAGCGGCCCGCTGGTGATCTGCCAGCATGGATTTCCCGACACCGCTTGGAGCTTCGTGCCGGTGCTGGATCGTCTTGCCGCGGCGGGTTTTCGCGCAGTGGCGCCGTTCCTGCGCGGCTATGCGCCCAGCGGTCTTGCGCCGGACGGCCGCTACGACATTCTGAGCTTGTCCGGCGATCTGGTCGGCCTGGTCGAAGCGCTAGGCGGCGGCCCTGCCTTTGCGGTCGGTCACGACTGGGGCAGCGTCGCGGTGCAAGGCGCGGCGCGTTCGCATCCCGAAATGTTCAAGCGCATCGTGCTGTGTGCGGTACCGCATCTGCGCCGCTTTTTCCTGGGTATCACGCCGCGGCAGATCGCGCGCTCGCACTACATGCTGCGCTTCCAGTTGCCGCTGTGGCCTGAAGCCCGATTGCTGCGCGACGATTTCGCATGGATGGAAGAGGTGCTGATCCGTCGCTGGTCGCCCGGCTGGCATTACACGGCCGAGGATCTCGCGCCGTTGAAGGCCGGCTTGCGCGAACCGGCGCGTCTCGAGGCGGCGCTGGCGTATTACCGCTCGATTCCCGGCCTGCTGGTGAATCCGGCGGCGCTGCGGCGCGCGTTCTCGCCGATCCCGGTGCCGACGCGGATGATCTACGGCAGCGACGACGGTTGCATCGGAGCCGAGATGTTCGACGGTCAGGAGCCCTTATTCCCGAACGGCCTCGACCTGTGCCTGGCACCGGGCATGGGGCATTTCATGCAGGCCGAACGGCCGGACTGGTTCGCCGATCGTGTGATCGAGTACTGCGCGATGAATCCCGAATCCGCCATGGGGCTAGCGCGATCCGGTACGTGGAATGCGGAACCACGCCGCATATAAAGCCGGCACGAACAATAGCGTCAGCAACGTGGCCGCAATGAGGCCGCCCATGATTGCCACCGCCATCGGCCCGAAGAACTCGGAGCGCGACAGCGGAATCATCGCCAGTACCGCGGCCGCGGCGGTCAGCACGATCGGCCTCAGGCGGCGCACGGTGGCATCGACGATCGCCAGATTGGGCGCGTGGCCGGCCCGGATGTCCTGCTCGATCTGGTCGACCAGGATCACCGAGTTGCGCATGATCATGCCGGCCAGCGCGATCGTGCCGAGCATCGCGACGAAGCCAAATGGCTGATTGAAGATCAGCAGGAAAGTCGCGACGCCGATGATGCCCAGCGGCGCGGTCAGGAACACCAGAGCGGTACGCGAGAAGCTCTTCAGCTGGATCATCAGCACCGCGAGCACCGTCAGCAGGAACAGCGGCATGCCGGCGTTGACCGAGGCCGAACCCTTGCCGCTGTCCTCGACGGTGCCGCCGGTCTCGATCCGGTAGCCACGCGGAAGAACCAACTCGTTGATCTTCGGCATCAGCTCCGCGACCACTTCGGGCGGCTGGATCGCGGCGTAAATATCGGCGCGCACGGTAACCGTCGGCACGCGGTCGCGACGCCACAGGATGCCGTCCTCGAAGCCGGTTTCCAGGTGCGCGAGCTGGGCCAGCGGCACGGTCACGCCGGACGGTGTCGGGATTGTCAGCGAGCCGAGCAGGTTCAGGTGCTCGCGCTCGGCGACCGGGCCGCGCAGCGTGATCGGGATCAGTTTGTTGTCCTCGCGATACTCGGTCAGACCGCTGCCATTGAGCGACACGCTGATCACCTGCGCGATGTCCGACGAGGACACGCCGAGCGCGCGCGCGCGGTCCTGATCGATCGCCACGCGGATGATCTTGGAGCGCTCCCAGGTATCGAGATGTACACCGGCCGGGTAGGGGTTCGCCCGCAGGATCGCCGCAATTTTCTCGGCGATGCCGCTGGCCACCGCGCGATCCGGACCCGAGACGCGGAACTGCAGCACGTAGCCGACCGGCGGGCCGTTCTCGAGCCGGTTGATGACCCAGCGCAGGTCCGGGAACATCTGCGGCAGATCGTGCAGCAGCTGCGTGCGCAGCGCTTCGCGTGACTTCAAGTCGTGGGTGTTGATGACGAACTGCGCAAAGCTCGCCGATGGTAGCTGCTGGTCCAGTGACAGGAAGAATCGCGGTGCACCGGAGCCGATGTAGGCGACGAAGTTGTCGATGCCCTTGAGTTCCCCGAGCCGTTTCTCGAGCCGCTGCGCCGCCTCATCGGTGGCGTCCAGCGAGGCGCCTTCCGGCAGCTTCAGATCGACCAGCAATTCCAGGCGTGTCGATGACGGAAAGAATTGCTGCGGCACGGAGCCAAACAGCACGATACTGCCGGCGAACAAGGCCAGAGTCGCGACGATCGTGGTCCAGCGCCGGTCCACGCAGCTCTGGCAGATGCGGCGAAACGTCCGATACAGGCGCGTGTCATAGATGTTGGCGTGTACGGCATGCTCGCCCTTGTTGAATGCGTGTTCCGGCAGCAGGTAGTAGCCGAGCAGCGGTACGAACACCACGGCCGCGATCCACGACAGCAGCAGCGCGATGGTCACCACCTGGAAGATCGAACGTGTGTACTCGCCGGTGCTCGATGCCGCGGTCGCGATCGGCAGGAAGCCGGCCGCGGTGATCAGGGTGCCGGCGAGCATCGGGAACGCGGTGCTGGTGTAGGCGAACGCCGCGGCCTTGATTCTCGACATGCCCTGTTCGAGTTTCACCGCCATCATCTCGACCGCGATGATCGCGTCGTCCACCAGCAGGCCCAGTGCCAGTACCAGCGAGCCCAGCGAGATCTTGTGCAGGTCGATGTGAAAGTAGCGCATCGCGATGAAGGTCATCGCCAGCACCAGCGGGATCGTCAGCGCGACCACCAGGCCGGTGCGCAGGCCCAGGCTGATGAAGCTGACCGCGAGCACGATCGCGACCGCCTCCACCAGCGAGCGCACGAACTCCTCAACGCCGCGCTTGACCGCGCCGGGCTGGTCGTTGACGCGCTCGAGTTCCATGCCCAGAGGAAGATGCGCGCGGATGTCGGTGATCTCGCTATCCAGCGCCTCGCCAAGCTTGATGATGCTGCCGCCTTTTTCCATCGATACCGCCACGCCGATTGCGCGTTTGCCATCGACGCGCACACGCGTGGCGGGCGGGTCCTGGTAGCCGTGATAGACATTGGCGACGTCGCCGAGCCGCAGGGTGCGGCCCTCGGACGAGATCGGCAGATTGCGCGCCTCCTCCAGCGACATCAGCCGGCCGCTGACGCGCACGTAGATGCGCTCCTGCTGCGTGTCAAAGCTGCCGGTCGGCGTGATCGCGTTCTGTGCCTGCAGCGAGGCGACGATGTCGTTCAGCGGAATGCCGAGTTCGCCGCGTTTGGCATTGGCCAGGTCGATGAACAGGCGCTCGTCCTGCAGGCCGAGGAAGTCGACCTTGGCGACCTGCTTGACGCGCAGCAACCGCTCGCGGATGCGATCGGCGTAGTCTTTCAGCTCTTCGTAGCTGAAATCCTTGCCGGTCAGCGCGTAGATGTTGCCGTAGGTGTCGCCGAATTCGTCGTTGAAGTTCGGTCCGATGATGTTCGCCGGCAAGCGTCCCCGAATGTCGCCGATTTTCTTGCGGACCTGATAGAACGACTCCAGCATCGCCGACGGCGGCAGATCGTCGCGGATGATCACCGTGATCACCGATTCGCCCGGTTTCGAGTACGACTTGATGTAGTCCAGCGATTCCAGCTCCAGCAGCTTTTCTTCGATGTGGTCAGTGACCAGGCGGTCGACCTCGTCCGCGGTGGCGCCGGGCCATGAGGTCTGGATCACCATCACCCGAAAGGTGAACGGCGGATCTTCCGAGCGGCCCAGGCCCAGATACGACTGCGTGCCGATCACGGCGGCCAGGATCATGAAGAAGATCACCAGGCTGCGGTTGCGCAGCGCCCAGTCGCTCAGATTGAATCCGCTCATGGAGTGGCCTTGGTCAGAGCGCGGCGGGCGAGCCGCGATCGATCGGCTCGATCGGCATGCCCGGCCTCAGTAGTTGCACTCCGGACGAAATCACCCGTTCACCCGGTTTGATGTCTCCCACGACGATTGCCGAGTCATTCAGGTATTGCAGCACCTGCACCGGCAGCGCCTCCGCGACCGCCGATGCACCACCGATCCGGCTGCTGCTCACCCGCCAGATAACCGGGTTGCCGCCGGCATCGCCGACTGCGCTTAGCGGTATGCGCCATGACTTTGGCCCCGGCGAACTGCCGACAGCGACATTGGCCGTCATCCCGATCTTCACGTCGTCGTCTGCCGCGACGAGGCTGATGCGTACTCCGTATGTTCGGGTGCTTTTGTCGGCGGCTGCGGCGATTTCGCGCACACGGCCTTCGTACACTTTGTTCGGCACTGCCCATAGTGTGATGCGAAGCGCCGACGCCCGCCGAAGTGTGTCGACAGCGGTGCCTTCCGGGACGGCAATGCTGATTTCGCGCTCGCCGTCGCGCGCGAAGCCGAACACTGCCTGACCGGCGCTGACGACCTGGCCGGCATCGGCTTGCAGGTCGGTGACGATGCCATCGGCATCCGCAAGCAGATTGGTGTAGCCGGCCTGGTTGCGCACCACTGCGAGTTGAGAGCGCGCCTGCTCGAGTTTGGCCTTGGCCAGGTCGAGTTCATTGCCGCGCTGATCGAGTAGCGAGCGGCTTACGAAGCCAGCTGCCGCCAGATCCTGGTAGCGCAGGTACTCGCTTTCCGCGAGCTTTGTGTCAGCTTCCGCGGCGCCGACCGCTGCCTTCGACGCCTCGACGTTCAAGCGCGCATCGACCGGGTCCAGCACCGCGAGCACTTGACCCTTCTTGACGCGCGCGCCGACATCGACATGGCGTTCGATGAACTTGCCTGACACCCGGAACGATAGCGGTGATTCCACGCGCGCGCGTACGGAACCCGGATAAATCTCGCCGATCATTTTATCCTGGGGCGTCGGACTGATAACCGCGACAGGACGTGGGCTGACGACGTGCGGCGACTCCTGCTTGCAGGCGGTCAGCGCTAGAAAAGACACTAGAAAAGACAACAGTCCAACAGCAATCGCCTTGTGCTGCCGCATGATCTATTCCTTTATGCTGCTACCGAGCTGATATCGAGTTGATACCGCCACGTTCGCGGATGCATCCATCATTTCTGAATCGTATAGTACATTAATGCAATGAACAGCCGTTCGCCCCTGATGCGTCGCCCCCATCCTCCGCGCGGACGGCCACGAGACCCTGACAAGCGTCTCGCCGCGATCGCGGCAGCCAAGCAGCTTTTCGTGGTCGATGGTTTGCGCGGCACCAGTATGGATGCGATCGCAAAGCTCGCTGGCGTATCCAAGGTTACGCTGTACAGTTATTTCGCCGACAAGGACGCGCTGTTTCGCGAAGCTCTCTCGCAAGCCTGCCAGGGCCTTGCGGCGGAAGACGCTTATGTACTCAATGGGCCTGGCACCCTGCGAGCGCGCCTAACGCAGATCGCCGAAGGATTCTTCGACCTGATCACCAGCGCCGATGCGATAAGCCTGTACCGGCTGATGGCCGCCAATCCGCGACGCCATCGAAAACTGTCGCTGTTGTTCTGGGAAGCCGGGCCGGAAGCGACGATGCAGCGTTTCGCACGGTTGTTAGCGGAAGCAACGGCCGCCGGCGAGCTGCGCCTTACCGATCCACGCGCGGCTGCTGCGCAATTTTTTTTCCTGATCAAAGGCGAACAGCATCTGAAGCTGTTGATCGGTGTAGTCGATAAGCTTGCGTCGAAGGAACGCCGCGCCCACATCGACCGTACCGTAACGATGTTTCTCAGGGCCTATGGAGCGGCCAGCTAAGGCCGCCCGGCAGCAGCCATATGAGTACATCTGAACCTCATGAAGCCAGGCGAGCACCACTTCGTGAGAGGCTGCTGCGAACCTGAGGAGCCGTTTCCTGGCGACGGGCGGTGGTCCAGCTGACCGCAGCCGACCGCAACCGGATGTCAGGCCTTTTTGCGTACGCGACGCGCTGGGCTCGCGCCGGGTTTCTGCGTCTGCTGGTCAGGCACCAGCAGTTCCTGGAATACCTGCAGCAACTCCTTGGCAAACGTTGGATTCATCCACAGCTGGCATAGGCTCCAGAGGTGCTGCAGGGCATCGTAGATGGCCTGCTTGCTCGGAGTCGCTACCGAAGGGGTTTCGATCTGCTGCAGGCGCAACCAGTTCAGGAAATGACCCCAGATGTTTTCCGACAGCAGCCGGAAGTTGTTGGGCGCTACCGGGGGAAGGAACAGGCCACGCTCGACCATGTATCCGAGGTCCGATTCCATCATGCCGACGAGCCAGTTGCGAAACTCGGTATATTCCTTGCGCAGCTGCCGGTCGTCCTGAAGCAGGTAGGCCAGCGAATTGAAGAAGAACCGAAAGTCCCAGAGGGTGCGGAATACCCGGATCAGGTATTCGGCGCCGTCTAGTGGAGAACTGACGGCTACCGGGCGTTCCAGGGCGATGCGCAACTGCTCCTTCAGGACGTCCAGACCTTCCCGGATCAAGTCATCCTTGCGCTTGAAGTGATACGTGAGATTGCCGGGGCTGATCTTCAGATCCGAGGCAATATGATCGATCGACACGTTCTGGATGCCATAGCGGTTGAATAAGGCGATCGCCCGCAGCGTGATCCGCTGCCGTGTGCCAATTGGGCGCAATTTCCCTTTTGGGCGGAGTGTCGTTTTTTTTCTTGTTGAAGCCATGCTGTTTGGGACGGATCGAGTGGCTGGGATGAAAGCGCCGACTTATGCCGGCCGATACCGTAAGCATAAGTTGTTTTCCCGACGAGCATAGGTTCTGGTCTGTCGGCGCCGCGTATGACGAATATCCAGATCCCGGCCTCCCCTGGGATTCGAGTCGCAATATCAGAACGTCCAGTCAACCGACAGGCCATAGTTTCTCGGAGCCGCCAGTGTATCGCCGGTGTCGAAGTCGCCGACCAGGCGGTAGAGGTAGTACGACTGGTTGGTGATATTGCGCACTGCTGCGGTGAGCCTCAGGTTCCAGGGCTCGTAAAGATAGCTGGCCCGAGCGCCGTAGATCTGGTAGGCGGGCTGCTGGGTGGTGTTCTGGTTGTCGTAGTAGAAGCCCGAGTTGTAATAGGTATCGGCGGCGATTTCCAAAGGCCCGCCTGACATGTCGATGGTGTAGCTCAGGCCAGCGCTGCCACTAAACTCTGGCGTGCGCACAGTCGTGTTGCCGCTGAAGTCGAAGCCCGACTGGTAGATGCCGGTGATCGGGTTGTAGCCGCGGCCATCCGGGTACGAATCGAAGCGGCCATGTAGATAAGCGCCGCCAGCGGTGGCAACCAGCGAGGGCGTGATGGCCCACTGCACATCAAAATCGGCGCCGCTGATCGTAGCCTTGGCAGCATTTTCCAGCGATACGATGCCGCCGCTCAGGATCGACACGAACTGCACCTGCAGATCCTGGATCTGGTTCTGGAACACGGCGGCCGACACTCTCAGGCGACGATCGAAGAAGTCCGTCTTAGTACCGAGTTCATACGAGGTCGTCGTCTCCGGCTTGACGAATTCAGGCGCCTTGAGAATGTTGACGCAGTTGAAAGTGCCGCTGCGGAAGCCCTTGGCATATGTCAGGTAGATCAACGACCCTTCATAGGGCTTGTAGTCCAGCGTGACTTTGGGCGAGAAGTTGTGGGAGCTGCCCGAGTCCTCGGGGAAAACGAACAGAGAGGTATAGCTGCCGTCGGTGTTGAGCACCCCCGCGTTGGACTGGACGAGCGTGCGCTTCTCTGTCTGGTAGCGCCCGCCCAAGGTCAGGGCTAGCTGCTCGGTGAAGTTGTAAGTGCTCTGGGCGAAGATCGAAGGCGACAGCGTATCCATGTAAGCACTGATGCGGACGGCAGTGCCATTGGGCACGCCGATCGCGCCGGGGGGGATCGGGATGCCCGCGATCGTACCCAGCAGCCCCTGTGTCGGGCCCAGAATCGCATTTGCCTGATCCAGCACCTGCTGGACGAGGGGTAGGCCCAGCTGCGATATAACGGGAGCGCTGATGTCGCCCAGCCGGGGAATCGTATTGTTTCCGACAACGACATCGACCGGGTCGAAGCCAGCCCGGCTCTTGATGAAATAGCCGCCCACGATCCACTTGAGTTTGTCGGCCATCCAGCCGTCGTTGTTCGAAATCAGCTGGATTTCGCTGGTGAAAACCTTGGAAAAGAGATTCGACGAGCGGAAGGTGACCAGGTCGACGGGCGAGCCGTCGTAGTCATTCTGCGAATCGCTGGAAATCTGCTGGTAGCTCGCCAGCAGCTTGACGTCGAACCACGCCGGCCGATAGTTCGCCTCCAGCGAGCCGACGTTGTTGTTGGTGAAGTTGAACGGCTCTGCGCTGAGCGCCACCTCATAGGGATTGCCGGTATCCGGCCGCACGCCGAGGATGTAGCCCAGGGGTTTGACGTCTTCGTTGGCGCGGAACAGGCTGGTGCCGGCCGCGCGCAATTGCACCTTGGTGGCATTGAGCAGCAAGTCGAAATCGTCGACCGGTTTCCACAGCAACTTGGTCTGCACGCCGAGATTGCGAGTGCCGACGAGCGACTGCAGCGGCGAGTCGGCAGTGAGGGAATAGTACGAATCCGCGGTATTGCGGATGATCGACGAGCTGGCCGCGACCGTATCGGATACCGGCCCGGTAACGAAAACACGCGCTTGCTGCTCGTTGAAGTTACCGAGAGTCAGGCGAGTGGTGAATTCGGGGGTGAACGACGGCTTCCTGGTGATGATGCTGATCGCGCCGCCGGTCGAGTTGCGGCCGAACAGCGTTCCTTGCGGGCCCTTCAGTACCTCGATGCGTTCGAGCGAACCAAGATCCTGCGCCAGACTGTTCGACGACGGGTAGTAGATGCCGTCGATGTAGGTTGCGACGCTGGCATCGGCGGTGGGAATGAAGGCATCGGTGCCGACGCCGCGAAGAAAGATCGTCGAGAAAGACGCGACTTCGTCGTATTGCAAGCCCGGCGTGATCTGCGTCAGATCCTTGACCGTCGTCACGCCCTTGGCTTCCAGCGTGTCGGCGGTGAAGGCCGAGATCGAGATCGGGACATCGCGAAGATTTTCTTCGCGCTTCTGCGATGTGACGATGACCTCTTCGATCAAACGGCTTTGGCGACCCGAAGCTGCGCCCGGCTCATCCGCAGGCGGGCCTTGCACCGGGATGGTATCGACCGGTGCCGCTTGTTGTAACGGCAATTCGCTGGCGGGAGGCGTTGCAGCGCCGGTATCGGTAGCGGATCGAGCTGACACCTGCGTCGTCATTCCGATGGCGGTCAATACCGCTGCCACTGCGATTCTTGAATCCATTCTTTAGCTGCCGAAGTTGTAGCGAAGGTTCAGGCCGTACGACGTATTGGTGTAGTCGAACGCGAATTCGTTGCCGGTGTTTTTGTTGAACTGGGTGTTGCCGGCAGATATCAATTGCAGGCCGGCACCTACCGACAGACGCTTGAAGATGTCGTACTCCACGCCCAGTGAGCCCTGCAACGACACCTTGCTCTCGCTCGTGCTTTGCAGGTCGATCTTGAGGTAGCCAAGCCCGGCTCCCAAGTAGGGATGCCAGCGGCGTTCGGGGAAGAACTGGTAGGCCACATTGACGAAGGGGCCGGTGGCGGTGACCTCGTCAGTATCAGCCGTCGTCGCTCCTGCGCCGCCGATACTGTTCTTCAGGCCGACATAGGCCAACTCCAGCCGAATCTGGTCCCCCGCATAACCGGCCGCCAGATTGAAGACCCCGCCCGAGCCGAAGTCAGCCTGCAGTGCAGGGAAGTCCCGAGCGGCTGCCGCCTCACCGCTATCGGGAGCCGTCAGCTGGCCGATGGCGGCTGAACCTGCGGCGTAAAACCCTTCAGCTTGCGCGGCTTCGGCGACGATGGTCGCCGATAGCGCGGTCAGTACCCACGCGCTGCAAAAAAAAGACGATCTCATCTCCTTTGATCTCCCCGTTTCGCAGTGAATGGATTTGTAAGCCGGGCTGCGAGAGGCCGGATTCGATCCAATATTGTTATTCAGCTAAAAAATTTTCTAGTATGATATTACTATCATGAATAGGTTGAGTCTACTAGATGTTGGTTTTGCAGTGGACGTGATGTGATGGATCAGATAATTCGGCAGGAATCCCACAGTCGACCGGGCGATGGCTCGTGCAAGAGCCGATCGGCTAGAGCTGGAATACCTTGTCCAGTTTCATCCCCAGATCCATCATGACCTTGATGGCAACCGGCCGGCCCCCGCCATTGGCGCCGCCACCGGGGTGCATGAACGGGCCGCAGAGATAGAGTCCATTCACGCCGGGTACACGATAGTCGGCCAATTCCGGGATCGGTCGGCCGCCCATGAACTGGTCGGGCGTCATCGCCAGCGAAGCGACGTCGCCGTTCTGATAGGACGGTGACTCACGCTGGATGTCGAGCGGTGATTCGTAGCGCCGCCCCAGGATCGTCCTGGGCGTGAGATTCGGAATGTAGCGGGCGGTCTGGATGACGAGATCGTCGCCGGTGGCTTCCGCGATCGAATCCCAGGCTTCCAGCGGCTGGCCTGCAAGCAGAGTCGGGACGGTGCGATACAGGTACAGGGTCGACTTGCCGGCGGGCGCGCGGCTCGGGTCGCCGTTACTTGCGCAGACATACGATGCCGAGAAGTCACGCGGTACATGACCTTGCTGGGCGTCGTAGGTCATGCGGACCATCGCGTCGTAGTCAATCGGCGCGACGACGGTGAATCCCATCGACTGGAACTCCGGGGGTGTTGCCGGCAGTGGCGCCTCGTCGAGTGCCAGATGGGTCAGGAAGCAGGTGTAGTCGCTGGTCGGGACCTGTTTGCATCGCTCGGTCAGCGCCTCGGTGCCGGCGACGTAGTCGGAGAGCTTCCAAGGTACCAAGCCGGCGATTACCGCCAGGCGCGCCGAGTAGCGGCGTCCGTCCGTCGTCGTCACGCCCGTCGCGCGGCCCCGGTCGGTCGTGACCTGGTTGACTTCGGCTCCCGTCACGATCTCGCCGCCGTGATGTTGCAGGCAGCGTACCAGCGCGTCGGAGAAGCCCTGCGATCCCCCGACGACGAAGCCGGGCGGATAGCTGTGATAGAGCCCCGCCATGAACATCAGCCCGAACGCGCTGCCGGGCGCGTCGGCGCGCATCATCATTTCGGTGGCCAGCCGCAGCATGTGCACCTTGGTGCGCTCGTGCGTGAAATTCTGGTCGATCACATCAATCGTGCTGGCGTTGAAGAAGTCCAGAAGATAGCGGCCCTCCGCGCTCGCAGCCAGCAGCTTCCTGAACGTCGCACCGTTGGCCGGCGGCAGGAACAGCGCCATGCTAAACAGCGGGATGTATTTCAAAGTGCGCAGCATGAACTCGCGATAGGCTTTGGCATCGCTGGAGGAGTAGCGGCCGATGCTGTCGCAACTGCGCTCGAGGTCCTTGTACAGCGCGATGGCCGAGCCGTCGTCGAACACCGTGCCGTGCGAAGCGGCCTCACGATCGGCGTATCGCAATCCGAACTGCGACAGCAGTCCGAGCTCGTCGAGGCGCACCAGTGGATTGGCCCGGGCCATGAATACGTTGGTGGCGTGCAGATCGTGGCGGAAGCCGGGCAGGGTGACTTCATGAGTGATGCAGCCGCCGCCCCAGTAGGGATGGCGCTCCAGTACGGTGACGCTGTTGCCGGCCGCCGCGAGGTACGCGGCGGCGGTCAGTGTGTTCTGGCCGGCGCCAACGATGACGAAGTCCGACACGGCCTCAGCCACGCAAGGGGTTTCCGGAAGCAGTAGCCTGCAAGCGTTGCAGCGTCCAGTAAGCCAGCAAGGACATCGCCAGCGCAGCCGCGATGGTGCATACCGCACCCTCGAGCGCGAGTGTGGCACTGGCGCGATGCAAGCCCGCTGCGACCGGAGTGATCACGCTTGCATACAGGCCGCAGAGCAGGAGCGGCGTCAGCGGAATCAACAGATAGCGGGCGCCGCCGCGGGCAAACCGGAACCAGGTGCCGGCGATGGCAGCGAACGTCATGGCCAAGGCGGGATTGACGAAGCCCAGATGCAGCGGGAATCCGAGGATGGGCAGCGGTTGCGTGCCGTAGTACAGGAACATCCCCTGGTGGATGCCGTACATCTCGAAGAGGCCCTCGCCGATGCCGATCACGGCAAAGCCGGACCAGAACGTCGCGGCCGTCGGCTTCTTCGAAAATGTCCGCAGAAACAAATGCACCGCGGCGCCGAAGAACAGCACGTAGACTTCCGCCAGCCACAGCGGCACGTCGGTGTCGAATGCGCGATAGACGCGGTACTCGCCGACCGGGGCGTGATAGCACTGGATCAGGTAGCAGGCGAAGCCTTCGAGCAGTGCCGCCATGGCGCCGCAGCCGCTCAGGATTAGCAGCCGGTCGTCGCCTCTGCCCAGCGCCAGACGCAGCGCCCACGTCAGCGCTGCGACGATCAGTGCGCCGAACAACAGCACCATGACGTCCTGCGGCAAGGCCGGCATCACCGCGCTCGCCGGCCGCGATATCGGATTGAGATCGAGAGCGTTCATCGCGATTGTCCGTGGTGCCGTATCAGCCGCTCGGCGCTCTGTTTGCCGTAGTAGATCGCCGAGTTCTGGCCGACGCAGGTGAAGTAGTCGCCGGCGAGTTGCAGGCGATCGGCTGGATCGATGCGGGCCTTCATCTCGTGGATCTGCCGGTAATAACCGGGTGCCGGATTGGGAATCGCCAGCGGCCAGCGCGTGACGTGGCTCAGATCGCGCTGCCCTCCGAGTTCCGGGAACAGTCGTTCGACATAGGTGCTGGCGATATCGACCAGCGACTCGTCGCCGGCATTGAAATACTGATCGTTGATCGCCTCGTCGAAATAGACCGTGAACAGGCTGTGCCCCGCCGGCACGCGGTCCGGATTCTTGTTGTGCTGGGCCCAGATCAAGCCGATCTGCTGGTGCTCCACCGCACCCAGCAAGAGGCCGATCGCCAGGTTCCGCGGGCGCAGCCGGTAGCCCACGTCGATGCACAGGCCACGGTTGTAGGTCAGCGTCTGCGTCAGGCTGCCGGCCAGCTCACGGGCCGGCGGGTAGATCGCCAGAGCCTCGGGCAGTCGCGTCGCCAGCACGCAGGTATCGGCGGTCAGCACGTCCTGAGCGCCGCTGGCGGTGCGGATGACGATCTCGACGCCCCGGTCTATTTTTCGAACCGACTGAGCGGAGGTGCTCAGCCGCAGGTCGAGTCCGTTGGCGAGCGCCAGCGGCAAGCGATCATTGCCGCCATTGATGCTGATCATGTTGCGCCCGGCCAGATTACCGAGTGTCGAAAACCATTCGAGCACCGAGACATTGCTCGCGCGATTCATCACGTACGCCCGCAGCAGGGGATCGATCAGTGCGTCGTATACCTCGCGATTAAGCCGCTTTTCAGCATAGGTTTTCGCGGACATCGTGTCTTTCGCATAGTGGGCGCTGACGTCCCTCACGTCGATCGACGGGCGCAGGGACCTATAGTCCTTCAGCGTCTTCAGCGTGCTGAGTTTGGCGGACCAGCTCAGCAGCGGCGTAAAGCCCGCAGTGATCGGCCGGCGGGCGTCGATCACGTGAATCCTGCCGTGCCGGATGAAGCCGATCGCCTGGCTAGACGCGACGATCTCCTGGCTGAGCCCCAATTCTGCACAAAGCGCGAGATATTCGGTGTAGCCGGTGGATATCTGGGTGGCTCCGGTGTCCATCGTATAGCCCTGCCTGCGCACGGTGGCCACGCGACCGCCGACGAGACCGGACGCCTCTATCAGCCTTACCTGCCAGCCGGCCCTGCGCAGGTAGTAAGCAGAAGTCAGGCCTGCGAAACCGCCGCCGACGACCACGGCGCTCCGGGTGGACATCGCACGATCTCCTCGTGTTCGTTGTGGATGCGCCTGCCTCAAGCCGAGCGGTTCGACGCTCGCTTCCGTGCAGTTATAGTATATTCATACTATAGTATTTTCATACTAGAACAAAAGACAACATGGCATGGATGGAACCCTGATAAACGACCGGGCGCCCTCGGTCGCGATCATCGGTGCCGGCCTCTCAGGTTTGAGCGCCGCCTATCGCTTGCGCAAGCAAGGCTGGAAAGTCGGCGTGTTCGAGTCATCCGGCTTGGCCGGCGGGCGTGTGCAGACCGTGCATTACGAGGGCTATGTGATCGATACCGGCGCCAGCGCGCTGGCGGAAAGCTATCGCGGGTATCTGCAACTGGCTCGTGAGCTGGGCCTGGGGGCCGAGATAGAGCCCGCCATGCCGGCGATCGGCATCGTCCGCGATGGCACGATCCACCTGTTGCGTACGAACCGGATGATGCGAACCGGGATCACGACAGGTTTGCTGTCGTGGACGTCGAAAATCAAGTTGCTGCGGCTTGGCTTCGATATCGTGCATGCCAAGCTGCGCGGCCGTCTCGACTATGCCGACATGCGCCGTGCCGCGCCTCTCGATACCGAGAGTGCCCGCGACTACGCCTTGCGTGTGCTCAACGGCGAGATCGACTCCTACCTGGGCGATCCCATCGCCCGGACGATGCTGATCACCGACACGGACAAGATCAGCAAGGTCGAGCTGTTTTCCGGCCTCGCCAACATCATGAGCACGCGCATCCTGGCGATGCGAGGCGGGCAGGGCCGGCTGCCGGAAATGCTCGCAGCGCTGGTAAAACCGCAGCTGGAGTGCCCGGTGTTACGAGTCACGGGCAGCGACGATCATGTAGAAGTCGAATACCGGCCGAGCGGCGCCACTGATTCGGCGGTGCAGCGCTTCGACGCCTGCGTGGTGTGTTGCCCCTTGTTCGAAGCGGTGAAGATCTGCCCGGATCTGCAGGCGCTGCTGCAGCCTTTGAGTAGCGCGCTGCGTTATACGAAGGCGATCACCGTTGCCGTGGCGACTCGTATCCGCCCTTCATGTCCCGCCTTCCTGGTGCAGCTGCCTTCCTGCGAAGACCCGGATATCGCGCTGATGTTCGTCGAGCACAACAAGTGTGCGGATCGGGCGCCGCCGGGCCGTGGCCTGATCGGCGTGGACTGGGAGGCCACCGCCTCGGAGCGCTTCTTCGACGCATCGGACGAGGACATCGTTGCCCATACGCTGAAAAGCGTAATCAAGGTGTTTCCAGAACTCGGCGATCAGATCGAGTTCACGCAGGTAACGCGCTGGGCTGCGGCCCTGCCCCTGACCGGCGTCGGGGCTTACCGGCGCATCGGCGAATTCAACGCGGCGCTCGACCCGAAGTCCCGGCTGCAGTTCGCGGCGGACTACATGTCGGCCGCCGGCCAGAACACCGCGGTGGAGATGGGTGCCCGCGCGGCGGCGAGAATCACAGCGAACTTCGCCAGACCGGCCGTCGTCCGTTGACCCGCGGTATGACTGTAGTTAGTATAAATGTACTAGAAAGTGAAATCGGCCAGGCCCGAGGAGAAACATGAGAAAGCCCTATCGAGTTGCGGTCGCAGGTCCCGGTGGCCTCGGCGCCTGTGCGATCCGCGAAGTGCAGCGCCTGCCGGAAATGCAACTCGTCGGCGTGCTGGCCTACTCGCCGCAGAAGAACGGTGTGGACGCGGGCGAGCTCGTGGGTATTGGCCCGATCGGGGTCAGTGCGACGACCGATTTCGACGCATTCCTGAAGATCGATGCCGAATGCGTGTTGTATACCGCTCGTGACTTCGGCGACTGGCGTTCCGACCGTGAGATCATCGCGCTACTGGAGAGTGGCAAAAACGTCATTACGCCGCTGCCGTATCACTATCTGAAGGCGCGCGGCGAAGAAGTCGAGCAGCGCTTCAGGGCTGCGGCTGAAAAGGGTGGAGCGACTTTGCACGGCTCAGGCATCACGCCGGGCTTCTTCAACGAGCGGCTGCTGACGCTGCTGACCGGCCTGACCAACGACGTCGAGTCGATCAAGTTCCAGGAGTTCTTCAATGCGGAGCCTCTGGCTGGTGCGCTGGAGACGCTGCAGCTGTTCGGATTCGGCGCCGACAAAGCGGCGGCGGAACAGAACGTCGCTGTGGCGATGATGGCGGAGAACTACCTGAAGCAGCCGATCCTGTACGTAGCCGACCGGCTTGGCATCAAGCTCGACCGCATCGAGCGCACGGCGCAGCTCAGGAACGCGCCGCAGGACATCGTGACGCCTGCCACGACCGTCGCCAAGGGTACGGTCGGCCTGGTGTCCTACGCATGGACTGCCTATGCCAACGGCAAGCCGTTCTACACCACCGAGGTGTACTGGTATCTGGGCGACGTGATGCGCCCCGATACGGCCAAGGGCGATGATTTCTGGACGATCGCAATCGAAGGGCGGCCGTCGTTGCAGGTGACGGTCGCGTCGCAGGCGTCGTTTGTCAAAAACATCACGATTGCACCCGAAGAGCCGTCGCCGGCGGGATACATCATGACGATCGTCACCCTGGTTCAGGCGATTCCGCGCGTCATCGATGCGCCTGCCGGGCTCCTGCTTCCGGAAATGCCGGAGATCCATTGGAAGCCGGATCTGCGGTCCTGATCCGGTCGTAGACCATTCGCACCACGCACCACTTTTTAGGGGACAGCGGTAATGACTGAACTGCTTACTGGATTGCTTACGGGACTGGGTCTGGACGCAACGACCAACTGGGGGATTTTCTGGACGTGCACCGCCTACACCTTCTTCGTCGTCACTCTCATCTGGGTCATCGGACTGTTCCAGACCGATCATTCGATGATGGACGGCTATTACGGTTTCGGCTACGCGATCCCGACCTTGATCGCGTTTTTTCTCTGCGACGCCAAATCGCAGACTGCTGCGGTGCTGCTGCTGATGTGTTCGCTGCACGGCGGCCGGCTGGGCCTCTACCTGTCGAAGCGCTGGCTGGGCTATCAACGCACCACCGGCGGCGGGGATCAGCGCTATCTGGGCTTCGTCAAGAAATTCTCGCCAGGCTACTGGTGGAAGAGCTTCTTCGTCGTCATGGAGCCGCAGGCCATCGTCATCGCCGTCATCGGCCTGCCGGCCGTCTTCGGTGTGCTCGCGGCCAAGGATGCAATGGGTGGCGAGCTGAACTGGCTGTCGCTGGTCGGTATGGCCGTGTTCGGTTACGGCTACTACTTCGAAACCGTGGCGGACGGTCAGTTGCAGGCGTTCAAGGCGGATGCCAACAACAAGGGCCGCTATCTGCGGACCGGGGTATGGACCTATACGCGGCATCCGAACTATTTCGGCAACACCGTCGTCTGGTGGGGCATCTATATCGTCGCCGTGTCGGCGCATCCCGAGATCTGGTGGACCATCGCCGGCCCGGCGTTCAACACCATCATGCTGACCGGCATCCTCGGCAAGGCCTTCCAGGACAAGTTCATGGGCTCGCGCCCGGCCTATCAGAAGGTCATCAGCGAGACCAGCAGCTTCCTGCCGATTCCGAAGCGAAAGTAGTGCGTTCAAAAATCGGAAACCATGTCGATGGCACAGCTCAGCGTCAATTTTCCGGTGCCGCCGGAAGCCAGTATTCCCCAGGGGCTGCAGACGGTCTTCCTGTATGCCACGATCTTTGCGGTCGTGGGCGTGCTGATCGCGGCGATGGTCATGGCGCGGCGCTATCGCTCCGCGGTGCCGGTACTGATGGTCGTGGCCGGCTTCGCCGCTATCCTGCTGGAGACGATCGTGACCTTTCTCGGCCATGCGATCCATCCGGCGCCTGGGCAGATCACGCTGTTCCAGGCGGTCGACCGGGCGATTCCCTGGCACATCGCGTTGGGCTACACCGCGGGCTTCGGCATCTTTTATCTGACGCTGTATCCGAAGATGGTGGGGCAGTCGCTGACCCGCCCCTACATTTGGAAAACGGTACTGATCACAGCGGTCTGCTACTTCCTCGGTGAAGCCTATCCGGTGTCGCACGGACTCTGGATTTATTACGACTACCAGCCATTGTGGCTCTGGCATGGGACGGCACCGCTGACGTGGAACATCCTGAACAGCTGCTGCATGTTGATGGGCGCCACGCTGATGTATGTGACGCTTCCTCACCTGAAAGGCTGGAAGCAGATTCTGATCGTCCCGATGGGGCCGATGGGCGCGTTGATGGGACATGCGGGTGCCGGGTTCCCGATGTACAACGCGATGAATACGGACTGGCCGCACTGGGTGCTCGAGTTGTCGGGTGTCGCCACGATCGCGATGGCGTTGTTGCTGGTCTGGATCTGCGGCCTGTTGCTGACCCGGCGGTGGGTCTAGCGGTCTGGGTAAGGTGGCAGGGATTTCAGGTTCGGCAGCCTTCGATGATGCTGCCTGCAAACTTGTATGGTTACTGGTAGTCTGGGTCGCTAGCGTACGGTACGCATTCGACGCATTCGACGCATGGAGAGCTTGGGCGGCGCTCAAGTTTCCGCTGTCGCAAATCATCTCACTGATCAGGAAAGGCCATGGGCAAGATCCAGTTCGATTTCAAGCAGGGTTTTCAGGCCTATCCGGGCGGGCGTTCCGGCCCTTCGGGAGACAAGGCACCCTACGTCGATTACGGCACCGGCCGCCCCGACAAGAGCCGCTACTACTCCAAGGAGGAAGCGGACCTGGAGTGGAAGCACGTCTGGATGAAGAGCTGGGCGTTCGCGGGCCTGACGCAGGATCTTGCGGACGTCGGCGACTACCTGCGCTACAACCTCGGCAAGGAATCGTTCATCGTCGTCCGCGCCCAGCCCGGCGACGACGGCCTGCGCGCGTACTACAACGTCTGCCCGCACCGTGGCAATCGCCTGGTACACAACGACTTCGGCCACACCGGCAATGCCTGTTTCACCTGCGACTTTCACGGCTGGAAGTACAACCTCGACGGCAGCAACAAGGAAATCCGCGACGAGCTGATCTTCCGCCCCGAAGTGGTCTGCGACCGTCCGGGCATGACCGCGGTCAGCGTCGGTGTCTGGAACAGCCTGATCTTCGTCAATCCCGACCCGAATCCGCGCCTGACACTGCTCGAGCACCTCGACGTGATGCCCGGGCACCTCAAGGACTACGACTTTGGCCGGCTGCGCGTGCTGCGCGACCTGGAGTTCTGCTGGGACGCGAACTGGAAGACCGCGCTCGATGCTTTCATCGAGTTCTACCACGCTGACGACGTGCATCCGGAAGCGATCCCGGTTTCCGAAATGCTCGAGTGCCAGTACGACCTGTACGGACACGGCCTGTCGCGCATGATCATCCCGATCGGCTATGTCACCAGCCGGCACGAGGATCGCGACACCGTCAACGAAGCGCTGAAGATGTTCATCACGGTCTACGGCGGCAATCCCGAGGACTACCAGCACCTCAAGGGTTACGAGTACAAGCAGGCGATGACCGATACCAAGCGCAAGTGGGGCAAGAAGCACGGCTATGATTTCTTCGACAAGCTCAGCGACGATCAGGTCGTCGATGACTGGAATTACTCGCCGTTCCCGGCGATGACGATCAATGTCTTTGCCGATTCGGTGCTGCTGCAGATCTTCCGCCCGCATGCGACCGACCCGCGCAAGAGCTGGTACAACGCGATCACCCTGTGTCTGCCGGTCAGCGACGACACCACGCAGGTGCTGGATCTGAACTCCTTCGGACCCGAGGCTTTCGGCCCTGCGGGCTGGAAGGGTGAGCAGCGGCCTGCGCGCTATATACCCAAGGAGCTTTCCGAATTCGGCTATCTGCTGGCGCAGGATGTGCGGCGCATTCCCGAAGTGCAGAAAGGCCTGGAATCGGAATGCTTCAAGGGCACGCGGCTGTCGGAATCCGAAATCCGTATCCGGCATTATCTGGCGGAGATCGACCGGCTCATCGGGCGCTTACCGTCCGAGCCGTCGACCTGACGCAGTCTGCAGATGCCCGCCGGTATCGCAGCGCTCCATCAATCCCGTTTCCAGGCCGAGACCAACGTCGACTTTCTCGACTGGTCGGTCGGGCAGCTGCTGCGCGATGCGGCGCAGCGGCAGCCCGAGCGGCTCGCGCTGATCGTGCCGCGGGCCGATCAGCCGCCACGGCAGTGGACGTATCGCGAACTGCTGACTGATGCCGAACGCACGGCGCGCGCGCTGCTGCGGTGTTTCAGGCCCGGTGATCGTGTCGCGACCTGGGCGGGCGGCAGCGCCGAGATCGTGCTGCTGCATCTGGGTGCCGCACTCGCCGGCATCGTGCTGGTCACGCTCAATCCGGCGAATCGCTCAGTCGAACTGGAATACCTGCTGCATCAGAGCCAGGCGCGAGGCCTGGTGCTCGATCGAATCTGGCGCAAGCACGACAACGAGTCGGTGATCGAGCAACTATGGCCTTCGCTGTCGGCGCTGCAGACCATCGTCTACCTCGACCAGTGGCCTGACTTCGTCGACGCAGCGACGGATGCACCGCTGCCTGCGGTGTCGCACGATGCGCCGGCGATGATCCTGTTCACCTCGGGTACCACCGGCAGGCCCAAGGGCGCGATTCTGCGCCATGCCGGCATCGTCAACAACGCGCGCCTGACTGCTGGCCGCATCGATGTACCGACCGGTTCGGTGTGGCTCAATCTGCTGCCGATGTTCCATGTCGGCGGCAGTGTGACGATGACGCTGGGTTGCATCTCCAATCTCGGCACGCAAGTGCTGGTACCGGACTTCCATGCCGATGCGATGCTCGATGCGCTGCAGCGCTACGCGGTGCGGATCACGATGGCGGTGCCGACGATGCTGGTGGCAATGCTGCACAGCGAGCGGCTGGCGAACACCGATCTGTCCAGGCTCGAGGTCATCGTCACCGGCGGCACCGTCGTCGCACCGGAACTCGTACGCGAAGTGCAGTCGCGCACCGGTGCGGAAGTGATGACGCTGTTCGGCCAGACCGAAGCCGGAGGCGCGATGTGCGTGACGCGCCGCGGCGACGATATCAAACGTGTGACGCAGAGCGTCGGCGCGCCGCTGCCGCTGTCCGAAGCCAAGATCGTGTCGGACACCGGCGGTATCGTGCCGATCGGAGTGGTCGGCGAAATCTGCATCCTCACGCGTTGCCGCATGCTCGAATATTTCGGCATGCCTGAGAAAACCGCAGAGACGCTCGACGCCGAGGGCTGGGTGCATACCGGCGATCTGGGCGTGATGCGGCCCGATGGCTATCTGCAGGTCACCGGCCGCCTCAAGGACATGATCATCCGTGGTGGCGAGAACATCTATCCGCGTGAGATCGAAGATCGCCTTGCCGAACACCCGGCGATCGCCCAGTCCGCGGTCTTCGGCGTGCCGGACGCGAAGTGGGGCGAGGAGGTGGCCGCCGCCGTGATCTTCAGGCCTGGCCTGAATGCGTCGGCCGACGAGCTGATCGCATTCCTGCAGTCGCGCATCGCCCGCCACAAGATGCCGAAGCGCTGGCACTTCGTCGAGTCGCTGCCGGTGAACGCCTCTGGCAAGATTCAGAAGTTCATACTGCGGGACCAGTACGCCAGCCCCAGCGCCCCGTGAACAAGCCCCCTGTACCGGAAGACGTGAGCCGCGCGGCCGACATCAAAGCGCATCTCGAAGACGTGTCGGTGAAGCTCTCGCGCACCGCGACCTGGAGCGGCATCGAAACAAAAAACTCGTACGGGCCGGCCGATGTCGAAGGCATGGACTATGCGCGCGATCTTGGCGAGCCCGGCGAGTATCCCTACACGCGCGGCTCCTTCCCCGAGATGTACCGCAGCCGCATGTGGACGCTGCGCAACATCGTCGGCTACGGCGCGCCGGAGGACACGCGCGAAGGCATCGAGAACGCGCTGAAACTGGGCACGGCCGGCATCAACATCGTGCTCGACACGCTGAGCCAGGAGGCGGTCGACCCCGACCATCCGGCCTTCTCGCCGGACGCCGGCCAGGAGGGCTGCTCCCTGCCGACCGTGCGCGACCTGGAGGTGCTGCTGAGCGGCATCGACGTCACGCGCACCGGGGTCGCCTGGCACACCACGATGATGATCTATCCGCTGGTCGTGGCGATGGCCAAGAAGCAGGGGCGGGATCTGTCCAAGCTGCTGGGCTCGCATATGCCCGATCATCTGCAGCTGCGGCTGTCGGTGGGCAACGAGATCACCGTACCCACGGTGCTGGGTCACCGCACGACGGTCGACTGCCTGGAATACAGCTCGCGGCACACGCCGCGCTGGTCGCTGGGCTGTCCTCAGGCCTACAACCTGCGCGAGCGCGGCGTGCCGGCCTCGGGCGAGATCGCGCTGGGCATGGCGATCGTCAAGCTCACGCTGCGCGACCTCGCGGCGCGTGGTGTCGGCGTCGACCAGGTCGCACCGAGCATGGCCTGGGTTTCGGGTTCGGATATCGATTTTTTCGAAGAGGTTGCCAAGTTCCGCGCGCTGCGCCGTATCTGGGCGCGGACCATGAAGGAGCAGTTCGGCTCGCAGGACGCGCGCAGCCAACGCCTGCGCATCGCCTGCCATACCTCGGGCCGCGCACTGGTCTATCCGCAGCCGCTGAACAACCTAGCGCGCGCGACGGTGCAGACACTGGCCGCGCTGCTGGGCGGCGTGCAGTCGCTGGAAACCTGTACCTATGACGAGCCGATCTGCATCCCCACCGAAGCAGCGCGCGAACTCGCGACGCGCACCCAGCAGATCCTGGCCAACGAAGTTGGGGCGGCGCGTACAGCTGATCCGCTGGGCGGCAGCTACTACGTCGAGAGCCTGACCAACCAGGTCGAGGCCGACGCGCTCGGGCTTCTGGATCGGATCGAGGCCATCGGCCTGATCAAGGCGATCGAGGACGGCACCATCGAGGGCCTGATGGACGATTACAACTACCAGTTCAAGAAAGAGATGGATCGGGGCGAACGCATCGTCGTCGGCGTCAACAAGTTCATCCCTAAGCCCGAGCCCTCGCCCAAGCGCTTCAGCTTTGACCCCAAGGGCATGGTTGCGCACATGGAGCGTTTCCGCGCCCTTAAATTGGAGCGCGACCAGACTCTGCTCAAGGACAAAATCGGCCAGCTCTACCGGGTCGCCCGGAGTGGCGAGAACGCCCACCCGGCGATGATCGACGCGCTGATCGCCGACGCCAGCATCGGCGAAGTCTGGGGCACGGTGCGCGTGGCCAGCGGGCTGTCCTACGATCCGTTCCGGGTCGTCGAATCTCCTTTTGCCTACCCCGAAATCTGATGGCGCAAGAAAAAATCCGCTGTCTGCTGGCAATGCTCGGCACCGACGTGCACAGCAAGGGCATCCGCACGCTCGCGCAGCTGCTGCGCGATCGCGGTGTCGAAGTGGTCTACCTCGGCGAGCACAACACCGCCGACGGCGTGATCAACGCGCTGATCGCGGAAGACGCCGACGTGCTCGGCCTGAGCTACAGCACCGCCACCTATCTGCATTACACGCACGACCTGCTCGACAAGATGCGCAAGGCCGGCGTCGCCGATGTGCCCGTGATGCTGGGCGGACTGATCCATGCCGACGACGAACCAGCGCTGCGCGAAATGGGCGTCAAGGGCATCTTCGGCCCAGGATCGGGCATGGATCAGATTGCCGCCTTCCTGCAGGACGTCACCGGAAAATCGCTGACCGGTGACGCTTCGTCGTCGACATGAGCGCGGCGGCCGATGTCCGCGGCGCGGCGCAGATCACTGCCGCGATCTCGGGTGGTGACCTGCGCAGTGCCGCGCGCCTGATCACGCGCATCGAAGCCGCGGACGAGGCGGCCGCGCCGGTGCTGGCGCAGTTGTATGCGCGCGGCGGCAGCACGCCGATCGTCGGGCTCACCGGCCCGCCCGGTGCAGGCAAGAGCACGCTGGTCGATCAGATGCTGGCGCAGTACCGCGCTGCCGGAGAGCGCGTTGCGGTGTTGGCGGTCGATCCTTCGAGCCCGTTCAGCGGCGGCGCCATTCTGGGTGATCGCGTGCGCATGGGCCGGCACAACACCGACCCTGGCGTGTTCATCCGCAGCATGGCCGCGCGTGGCCGTCTCGGCGGCCTGGCGCTGGCCGCCGCGGACGCGTTGACCGTGCTCGATGCCATGGGCTGGGACCGGATACTGATCGAGACCGTTGGTGTCGGTCAGAACGAGATCGAAATCCTGCGCCATGCCGATACCGTGATTATCGTGCAGACGCCGGCCGGCGGCGACGCCGTGCAGGCGGTCAAGGCCGGCATCCTCGAAGTCGGCGATCTGTTCGTGGTCAACAAGGCCGACACCGCCGGCGCCGATCGCACCGTCGCGGCCTTGCGCGAGGCGGTGGAGTTCCGCACACATGCGCTCGGCGCGGAGGCCTGGCAGCCGCCGGTGCTGAAGACCGAAGCGGCCGGCGGAGTCGGTATACGCGAACTACTGCAAGCGATCGATGCTCATCATCAGCATTTTCGTGATCACCCGAAGCAGTTCGCGGCGCGGCGGCGTTCACAGGCTCGTGCCCGCCTGGTTGAGTGCATGGCGGCCGCGTTGCGTGCACGCCGGGGGGACGATGAGCAGCATGATATTTTCGATGACACGATCGACGACGTCGTCGCGCGGCGCTGCGATCCGCAAACGGCAGCGAAGCGCCTCGTCGATTCCATGAGCTAAGCGATACGCCCGCCCAGATCACTCACCTTCAACCAGCGGATCCATTTGTGAACCCAATCGAAACAAACAAGGCACTGGCGCTGGAGTTCCTCGAACTGGCATTCGCCAACCGCGTCGACGATGCCCTGTCCCGACTCTCGCCGGTTGCGACCTGGTGGGTGCTCGGTGAGCCGGACCGATTGAAAGTCGCTGGGACCAAGACACGCTCTCAGATCGAGCGGCTGCTCAAGGGTCTGGAACGAATGGTTCCGGGCGGAATGCAGATGGTGGTAACCGGCATCACAGCCGAAGGCGAACGCGTTGCTGTCGAGATCGAGGCCGAGGGCGCCTGTGCGAACGGCCAGACGTATCACAACCACTATCACATACTGCTGAAAATACGCGATGGTCTGATAGTTTCGGTACGTGAATACATGGACACGCTGCATCTGTCGGATGTGTTGAGCGCCTGAACTTCAACTGCCGTCCGCAGCCGCTCTGCCGCAGAGAATGGTTTCATTGCGAGTTCACCATCAGGTTGCTGGGAAATCCCAGTAGCGCGACGCTGCATACCCGCGACATGTAGTACGCCATCGTGACCATCCAGATGAAGAACGAGAACACCAGCACCCACCAGGCGATTATGCCGTTCCAGGCGAAGGGGCCCGTCGTGAAGAAGATGCAAAGACTGCCGCCGGCGACGCCAAAGGCACACCAGAGACACAGGAAGGCGCACCAACGCGGTACCAGCGGCTCGGGCCGCTGATCCTGAAGGATCGCGATCGCGAGTATGAGCATTTGCACGATCGCTGTGCCGACGATGCCGACATAACATAGCCAGGCAACGTCGTTGAGCATGAGAAGGAAGTCTGCACCGCGCTCGGGTCGATAGGCGGCGGCTTGCCAGAGCATCTGGGGGAAGATGAACTCGAGTAGCAGGCAGTTGCCGGCAACTGCCTGTGCAGTGATAAGCGGAGAATGGCCTTGTGTGATCTGGCGAATCAGGTGTGAGAGGGCAGCGACATAGAACGCGAGCAGAGGCGAGCCGGCCGTTGCAATCCAAATGCCGATCCGGATTCTGGTCCTATCCTCCGCGAACATTTGAGCGATGCTGGCCGCATCGAGAGCGGGGGAGGGAGGCTGAAGAAATCCAGCGATCGCAAGGCCGATCAGAAGCGTCGGCGCGAAAGCGAAGCCGGCCCAAACGCAGAAGCGTTGATGTCGTTCGATCATGGTCGTGATGGTGCTTTGGAGAGATATTGTCTGGATGCTCTGCTGGGGCGGGAGCGGCGCGACCGGCCCCCATCAGAACGTCAGTCCGACTCGCAAACCGTACTGCCGCGGATAAGCCAGTGTCACGGTATCGCCGAAGTCGGTTTGGAACTGCGCCTCGTGATAACGCTCATCGGTGAGGTTCGAACCAAATGCGGTCACGCGGACATTCCATGGCCGATAGAGATAGCTCAGACGGGCGTCGATCAGGGTATACGCATCTTCTTTCACGAACGGCGTGTTCTGCGCATTCCAGTAGAAGCCGGAGTTGTAAGTCGCATCGGCCGCCAGCTCGATTTCACCGGAGTTGCCGGCTTCAATGGTCTGGACGAAGCCGAACGACCCCGTCCACTTTGCAGTTCTCGGAATCCGGTTACCGGCGAAGTCGAGATTGGACGCCGACAGATACAGCAGATTGGGGTTATAGCCACTGCCATTGGTGAACTCGGTGTAGCGCGCGTCCACATACGTCAGGTTGCCGGTCAGGACGAGACCTGGATCGAGATCCATCAGCGGAAGCAGCGAGCCTTCAAGCTCGAAGCCCTTGGTTCTGGCCTTCTGCGCGTTTTCGAGTACGACAGCACCGCCGGTCAGCACTGAGACGTACAGGACCTGCGGATCCCGGATGTCGTTGTAGAACGCCGCTGCATTCAGGCGCAGGCCGTATTTTGGAAATTCGCTTTTGATACCCAGTTCATAGCTGGTGACTTCCTGGGGTTTGACGTAGCTGGGCGGCGTGTAAACGTTCACCGTGTTGAAGGTGCCGCCCTTGAAAGCCTTGCCCCAGCCGGCGTAGTAGAGAATGCCATCGGTTTGCGCGCTCAGCGTGGCCTTCGGCGAGAAGTTCTTGGTTCTGCGCTCGTCGTCCCACTGGCCGGGAATTAACGGCAGCAGCGTTTGGCTGGTGCCATCGGGCAGCCGTACTGTGGAGCGCGAGTCAAAGACCTTCCGTTCTTCGTCCTGATAGCGGGCGCCGACCGTCAGATTGAAGACCTCATTGATGAACCAGGTGGCCTGCGAAAATGCCGATCTGGATTGGGTATTGAGCATGCCGTAGAGCGGTAGCTGAACACCGCCGGTATTGGTGCCGAGCAGTCCCAGTCCATCAAGACGCCCAATCAGATCGGTTAGACCGGTGGGAATCGTCAGGCCGGGGGTGAGTGCGCCGGAGCTCAGCGCCAGCAGCAGATTGGGTGCGGCGGCAAGCGTTACCGGATCGTAGCCGCCGGTTTCGTCGAAGTAGAAGCCGCCCAGGACCCACTGGAAGTGCTCGTGCCCCCAGCTGGAATCGTTCGACAGGAATTGCAGCTCGACGCTCTTGGCCTCGTCGATCTGGCCCTTCGAATGCGCAGTAGCGCTCACCAGCGGCAGGCGCGAGCCGTCGTAATCCAGTGCCTGGCGATCGGCGAAGACCTTCTGCGTGCTCAGTGTCAGCTTGGTGTCGAAAGGCTCCGCGCGATAGTTGCCCGAGCCATATACCACCCATTGCCGACCGCCGCCATCGGCCGGGAAATCCTGCTCGGCGGTGTAATTGTCTTCCTGTGGCGTGATCCCGAGCGACTGCGCCAGCGGGCTTGGATAGATGTTCTTTTGGATCGTGCTGCCAGCGCCGACCAGATACGAACCCAAGTAGTTGAGATTGATGTCCAGGTCGTCCAGGGCTTTAAAAGCCAAGGTCACGCGCCCGGAGTAGTCGCGGTTCCGTGGTACCTCGTAATAGAGATCGGTGTATTGGTTGTCGTTGGTGCCGATGTTGAGATCCGCTGCGATACCGAACCAGTCCGTCACCGGCCCTGCGGTAAAAGCCTTGGTCCGACGACCATCAAAGTTGGAAAGCTCCTGCGAAATAGACCCTTCCCAAACATCCCCCGGCTGCTTGGTATAGACGCTGATGGCTCCACCGACTGCATTGCGACCGAACAGCGTGCCTTGCGGCCCCTTGAGCACCTCCACGCGTTGAATGCCGCCAAAAGCCAATGCGATGCCCTGACCAGAGAGCAGATACACGCCGTCAAGATAAGTTACGACCGCGGGGTCTACCGCCGGTACGAAGGCATCGCTGCCGATGCCGCGGATGTACGGGAAAAGATAGCCAAGCTGCGAGGTGAATTGCAGGCCAGGGGTGATCTTGCCCAGGCTTTTGGTATCGACTACGCCACGCGCTTCCAGGGCATCACCCGAGAAGGCCGAAACCGACAGCGGCACTTCCTGAAGATTGGCCTCGCGGCGCTCCGAGGTGACGATGACTTCTTCGATAGCGCGATTTGCCGGGCGGCGTCGTTCGTCCGCTGAATCGGCCGGATCAGTCGGCGGGTCGACCGGGATCGTGGCGACATCGCTTAAAGCAGGCGATTCGGTGGCAGTAGGTTCCTGCGGGGTCTCTGTGCCCAGTGAGGGATCGGTTTGCGACCAAGCGAGCTGAGAAGCGGCGACGATCGTTCCCCCGGCCAGGCAGAGGGCCAGCGTTTTTCCTGTAGTCATTGAATGAGTCTCCGATTCGCCGTTCTAATAGTGGATGTGCGGCTGCGTGACGGATTTTGAGTTCGAGATGATTCCGCTGTCTCGACTAATTTCGCACGGCATATCGACCGAATCGGAAAAGTCGTTGCGCCCGGCTGGTGAGGCCTTGATGTCCCGCGATCTGGGTGGGGCGGCGGGCGGCTGACTCTCTAGGACAATGGTGCTAACTTACTACCACAGTACCTATCATCGTGAGCTAGCGTGACTTCGGAGGGGAGTAACGTGACCAGTTCCGCGACCAGACCAAGGTTTCGCCCCATTGCGCTCGAGCAGTACGGCGACATATCTAAGCTTGTTTGCTCGATGCGCTACGAGATGTCCGATCCGTCGGCTTCATTTCCGACGAGCTTCAGAGGCTGTCAGATTGGTGCGGTCAACCTAACGCGGTACGAGAGTCAGGGGCTTGAGCATGGTGTTCGGACCCCTGAGCATGTCCGTGCCAACCCGGTCGATTCCTTCATTCTTTGCATGCCTCTGCACGCGCGCTTCCAGATCGACCACGCGGGATTGTGTTCGGAATTTTCGGCGGGTTCGGCAGTTCTGCTGACAGCGCAACGACCCTTTGAGGCCTACGTATCGGGCTCCTCGACCGATGGACGACATTCGTCGATTCAGGTTCGAGTGCCTGGTTCACTGCTGCGCAGCCATGCGCCTCAGGTAGATCAGTTATGCAATCGGGCATTTCCGCTGTCGACCAGTGCCGGCTCCATGCTGCGGACCACGCTAATGGCTTTGCTGCAACGCGCCAGCGGTCTCACTCCTATCCAGGGGCAGCATCACGGACGCGCTTTGACACACCTGATCGCTGGATGTTTCGATGACATCGAAGGTAAGGAAGCGTTCTTGCGCGAGGATGCCGTCTCCACCGACGCAGTGTTCGATAGAGCCATGTTGTTTATCGAGTGTTATCTGTCGGCCTCCAACCTGGACACGGAATTGGTGGCCAATCATTGCCATGTCTCATCGCGCTACCTGCACACGATTTTCGCTCGGCGTTCGCTGAGTGTCTCCGGACACATCCGGGAATCTCGCCTCCAGCAATGCCGGCGCGCGTTGCACGATCCAGCAATGGCTCACCAGTCCATTATCGAAATCGCTTGCCGTTGGGGCTTTGTTGATCCTTCACATTTCGGCCGCGCTTACCGGAGGCGCTTTGGTATTGCTCCCAGCGAGGAGCGAGCCTCCGGCCGCGCGTTAGCCTTCAATTAGGCTCGATACTTGACGAACCCTATCTTTCTTCTTGTTTAGTCGAAACGTGTTGCTCGAATAGTCGAGAATTCGACGGCAATCCGCGTTGTAATGGGTGCCCCTGAATCAGCGAGTCTTGGCGTGAGCGTACCAACGGTGGCGGTGGTAGGAGCCGGCGTAGCCGGCGCGATGGCAGCCTATCGACTCAAAGCGGCGGGTCTCAAGCCCCTTGTGTTTGAGGCTGGCGACTACATTGGTGGCCGGGCAAGAACACTGCGTAAAAGCGGCTTCATCTTTGACACCGGCGCAGTGGGTCTGCTGGGCAGCTACAACAGAACCCGGGACGTGGCGCGAGAAATCGGGATGGGTTCCCAGTTTCTGACTATCAAACCGGTTGGAGCCATACCCAGAGATGGTGTACTCCGGTACCTCGATATGGCGAGACCCATCCGCAGTTTTCTGTCGAGTGAGCTTTTCTCCGTCCGCAGTAAATTCAAGATGCTGAAAATGGTTCGCGATGTCGTGAAGCTTCGAAACAATCTCGACTATGAGCAGATAGACGCTCTGATTCCGCATGACGTCGAGTCGGTGGAGGAATACTCTCTCAGAGAGCTCAACGAAGAAATCTACGAGTATCTGACCGGCACGCTGACACGCGGTGCCTGGCTCGCGGCGGCTGATCAGGCGTCGGTCATTCAGTTCTTCTGGACGGCCAAGAACTTCACGCCGCACATGTACTCATTGATGGGAGGTATGAGTTCACTGCCGGAGACCCTATTGAAGGGAACCGAAGTATTGCTTAACACGCATGTCGTCGATGTGCATGAGGGCAAGCAGGGAGTCAGCGTAACGTACGTGAATCAATCGGGCGAAACGACGCGTCCCTTCGAAGCCTGCGTTATCGCCACCGAGCCAAAGCCAGCGACGAAAATTTTTCCGCAGATGATAGAAGGCCAGAAAACGTACCTGAATACGATCGAATATTCGCGGAGTGTCAACGTACATTTCGGCTTGTCTGCCAAGCCGGATCACCCGGAAATGTACATCATGATGCCCAAGCGCGAATGCCCGGACATCACGACCGTTTTTCTTGATCACCTGAAGGCGCCGGATCGCGCGCCTCCCGGAAAGGGCATGATCAGCGTTTTTCTGCGATCGGATTGGTGCGACGAGAGGTTCGACACCGAGGACAATGTCGTTTTGAAGGAAGTCATAGCCAAGCTGAGGCCGTTTTTCGGGGATATCAGCTCTTCCGTCGAAGAATCCATGGTGCAGCGCTGGGACTACTGTGCGTTAAAAGTAAAACCGGGAAACGCGCGGCTGATGAGCGAATACAACCGCGCGATCGATCCGCAGGCCAGAGTTCAAATCGCCGGGGACTTTGCTCCCTTCTCATCCGTCAACACGGCGGTAGTCAGCGGCGAGAGAGCGGCCAAACGAGTCGTCGAGAAGCTGCACGCCTAAGTGCTCTGGGATGCGCTACTCGCCGTAACAGGGTCGCGTCCGGCGACGTGCGACGTGCGACGTTCGATGTTCGTGACGATTGGGAAACAAGATGATCTTCGGTAATGCACTAGCCGCTGAACCTCCCTATGACATGGTGATGCCGGCGCTCGGACAAAGTTGGTTTTTTGTGGCGATGTGCGTTCCGGTGGTAGTCGCGCTCTTTTTCGCGCTTCGATACTGGCGGTCGAGCGGTTCACCCATTGGGCTGCTCTTTCTTCTGGGTGGTGCATGGACGTATTTCAATGAACCGATAGTCGATACGCTCGGAAAATGCTGGCATCCGGCGTTCGGCATCTGGACATACGCTGTCATATTCGGAATTCACCTTCCGATGTTCGGCATGCCGGTTTACATGTGGTACATGGGCGGCCAGGCGTTCCTCGCGTATCGGCTGTACGAGAAGGGCATCTCGATGCGGGGCCTTTTTCTGGTCTACCTTTTGTTCATGCTGACCGATTGTGCGTTTGAGATCCCGGCCCTGAATCTGGGGCTGTATGTCTACTACGGTGATACGCAGCCGCTCGTTTTCATGAACTTTCCCCTATGGTGGCCGTTCGTGAATTCCCTGATGCCGATGATGATGGCAGCAGTCGTTTTTCGGCTGGATTCCTTATTGCTTGGACCTCGCCGCCTTCTGGTTATTCCGTTGATGTGGATGCTGGGTGCGGCGACCAACGGCTTGGTGGGTGCCCCTGTTTGGGTCGCCATACACGCTGATGTAGGCATTGCGACAACGCACTTGGCTGCCCTGATAACGATCTGTTGCGGTTTGATGGTCTGCTATGCGATAGGGCTTCTGGTCGCCGAAAATGCACCGCTGGTCCATGGACGTAATGACAAGACTATAGGTCGGGGGCATCTCCGCCGAGAATGATCGCGTCCTGCTGTGCGACGTTGGCGATGATTCGGTCCGCTGCTCGCTTGCCCCATCGGACCGCGGACTCCATGGACCCGGCTCCGAACAGATCGCCCGCGAGCTGCACGCGAGTTTGATCCGGCAGAGCCCTCAGCAAGCCGCGCGAGCGTTGCCAGAACCCGGGCGTCGCCAGATAGCCTGCCTTGGGCCATCGGGTGACTTCGCAAATCTCACGATGCCCTTTCAGTTCGGGGAACAGTGTTTCGGCATGGCCGGCCGCCCAGGCTTCAATCTCGGCGTCGGTCTTTTCGGCATAAACGTCGAAGGCCAGTGTATCGGTATAAAACGTGATGAGGCTGCAGCCCGGCGGCGCGCGATCGGGCGCCTTGTTGTGTTGCAGGAAACCCAGCAGGAGGTCGGGATATTCCCTGCTGGGAATCGCGATGGCGTAGGCCTTGGAACGGCACAGCGCGTTGTAACCCAGCGAAACGCTGATCAGCTTCACGCTCTTGAGCCTGGGGCCGAAGTCCGGAGCCAGATTCGCCAGCGGTTCCCATATCCTGCAGCCCACGTCATACATGGCGCCGATGACGCAATAGTCGCCTTCCTCGGTATGAGTCAGATTCTGTGCATCGCGGTATTCGATTGTTGCTCCAGTGGCAGTGTCGACGACCCGTGTCACTTCCGCGCCGTAAATGATCGGAACGCGCTCTGCAATCGCACGCGGCAGGACATCGAGCCCGCCTTTGAGGTTGATCATCGGAGCGGTCCAGTTCGCAAGCGCTCCCAGCACTCCCAGCATCGAAGATTCCCGCGCCCCGCTGCCAGTGGTCAGCCGGATCGCGGGATCGATCAGATAAGCGGTCGATTCAGCGCCGAACAGGCTTTGCGAATAGTCCCAGGCATTGCTTGTCGGATCTTCCCGATCTGCCGACTCGACCAGTTCGAACGAATCGATGCCCTGAAGCCGGGGCCTCAGCTTCATGGCGCCGGCAACCAGGCCGAGCTTGCCCCGCCACGAAAGTGCCTGCGTGAAAGCAGCGGTGAAAGGCCGCCGCGGATCGATGTCGTGGATACTGTCCCCGCGCATCACGCCCATCACCGGGCTCGAAAGAACGATGCGATCACGGAGGTCCAGCGCGTCGATCAGCGACAGGTATTCCCGATACCCGAGCGTCATCGCATCGGGACCGGTGTCGATCACGTAAGCCTGCTTGCGGACCGTCTGGACGCGACCGCCGGGGCGGTTCAGCCGTTCCAGCACCAGCACTTTGAAGCCTGCCTGCTGGAGAGTGAATGCAGCCGCCAGCCCGGAGAGCCCGGCTCCCACCACGATCACTCGTTTAGACGGCATCGACCCATCTCGGTCGCTTGCGATGATGGCCACGCTCGAGCCGGGGCGTCGAGGATGCGGTGATCCTTGGGCTCCGGTATGGACCGGCCCCGCTGTGCCGGGCGGCGTTCATGCGGGATACCGCTCCAGCACCGCGCATAGCTCGCGCGAAATGCGTCGCACCATCCGCGGTATCGCATCGATCGCGGTATGCACCACTTCCATGTCGCGGATCAGTCCCATCGCAATCGCGGCCCGCGCGTTTATCAGCAGTACGTAAACCCGCAATGCGCTCCACAGCGTGTAGAAATCCTGGGTCAGCGGATCGATCTCCGGCCCGCCAGCGGCTTGGTACCGTTGCATGAAGCGATCCCAGGGTACGATCTGGCTGATCCACTCGCGGGCGTAGCCGAAGTCGATCGCGGGATGATCGATGCCCGCCAACTCCCAGTCGAGAATGGCAGTGAGTCCTTCGCCATCCATGAGCAGGTTATGCGCGCCGATATCGTTGTGAACCAGCGCTTCCAGGCCACCGTCGATGCGGTGGCAATTGCGTTCCAGCCAGCCCAGGGCAAGGCCGATGCAGTGCGCCGGGACTCCGTAGCGTGACTGCACGGCGCGAAAGCCGTCGAGCACCGCCTTCATTTGATGCGGTGTGCGGGCGCCCGGCGCAACGCCGGCTTCGACGAATGCGGCAACCGGGAGGCGATGCAGCCTCGCCAGTTGTTCGGCGAGATCCAGCACCATGCGTTCCGAGTGCGGCGGGTTGAAATAGCCGCCCTGCTGCCGCCCCGCCATGCGCGAGACGACCAGAAAAGGGGCGCCCAGTACCATGGACGGCTCGATCAGGAATGGTTCCGGTACCTTGATTCCGGCGGCGAAGACGCTCTTGAGCAGCGCGTATTCCGAAACCACGGTCGTGCCCTGGACCCCGCCGCCGATCCAGTCCTGGCGCACGACCAGATCGGCCGGCAGATCGACTGCGCCCTGCTGCTGCGCCAGGATCGTGATCTTGGAGCGTCCCCCGGCGAGTTGCCGTACCTGGGTGATGCGCAGGCCCGGGCCGCCGCGTGGCTGCGCCTGCAGATAGCGCTCGAAGCCGGCGGCGTCGAAATGGCGCGCGGCGGTACCGGCTTCTGTGAGCCGCCGCTCGGCAAGCTCCAAATCGATATCGGCTGCCGCCAGCACGGCGGCCTCCAGCCGCGCAAGCTCGATCGGAGGGCGAAGGGCATCGGGCCCGGTCGGAACCGCATTCAGGGCCTGCAATGCCGTGGTCACCGCATCGGCCGGCGCGATTTCCTGGCCCATTCGCAGCAGTAGCGCAACGCATTCGGCCGCGCGGGTTGCAAGTTCTCCCTGTACCTGCGGTGCCACCGATTTGTGCAGGAATTCAGCAATCGATAGCAGGACGCCGCGCGCAGCCAGCGGCTCGTGTGTCAGTGGGCTCGCATTCGGAATATCCATAGCCTCAGTTCTTTCGGTGTCCATAGTGATGCGCGAGGTTTCCGGCGGCGCGTTCGCCCCAGACCATCGCGCCCTCCTGGTTGGTCTTGGTGAACAGATCGCCGGCGATCTGCACCCGCGCCGACGCAGGCAGGTGCTCGATGATTTCGGCGACATGCTTGAAATAGCCCGGTCCGTTGTAATTGGACATGCGCGGCCAGCGTGCGACCTGCGAGAACTCGAACGAGCCCGACAGCTCCGGAAACAGCTTTTCGGCTCTGGCCCTGGCCCATTGCTCGAGTTCCGCGTCGGGCCAGTCGAGCATTTTTTCAGTGGCCTGCGTGTCGGACGCGAGTTGCAGCAGGCTATGCCCGGCCGGTGCGCGATGGGGCGCCTTGTTATGGTCCAGGAAGATCAGCATCAGCTCCGCGTCTTCGACTCGAGGCACCTGCACGATATAGGCACCCAGATGAGTCCGCGCGCGATAGCCAAGATAGATCTTGATCATCTTGATGAAGCGCAGCTGTGCTTTCAGGCCGGCGGAGATTTGCTTGAGATAGCCGTAGATCTCGATAGCCTGATGATAAGGAACCGCAATCACCGCCACGTCGAAACGCTCGGTGGATCGAGCACCGGTGGAGTCCTCGACGCTGACCTGCACGCCATCCGCGTCCTCCACGACCGCCGTTGCGCGGCTGCGGAGCCGGACGTCGAGTTTCGCCGCCAGTGCGTCGGTCAGGGTCGACTGGCCGTCGCGGAAGCTGTACATGGCACCGCCACCGGCGAGCACCAGTTCGGAGAGCAGGTTGAGCGGGGAGGCGTAGCCCGCGCTGGCGCCGCCGAGCATTCGCGAGAGCGGATCGATCACATAATCGGTTACCTCGGCGCCGAAGTGGCGCAGGCCGAACGCTTCCGCCGTCGAATGCTCGTGGTCCAGGTGCGCGTGCTCATGCATGAACGCCGGGTTCATGCCGGCCAGCAGCGGCTTGAGCTTGCGCATGCCGGAGATCATGCGCAGCTTGGCCGAAAGTGACAGCGCCCGCGTGGTGGCCATGGACCATGGGCTTGCGCTGTCCATGGTCTCGATGCGGCCGTCCCTCAGCGTGCCCATGAGCGAGGGAATCTTGACAATTTGCTGCGTCAGGCCGAGTTCTTCCGCTAGCTGGAGATAGCGCGTATAGCCGTGCGTGAACAGGTCTGCGCCTTGCTCCATCAGATAGCCGTTCCTGCGCAGCGTGCTCACGCGTCCGCCTGCACGATCGGACGCTTCGAAAACCCGGACGTCGAAGCCCGCCAGCTGCAGGCGGTAGGCTGCCGTCATCCCGGAGATGCCGGCGCCGATGACGGCAGCCCGCCGTGTGTTCGTGGTCATCGGCGATCAGCGGCGTGAATTCATGCGGTGAACGAAGTCCGTCCACTGGCATTCCTGCGAATCTCCCCAGCCGACGCGGTTCTCGCACTGCCAGCGCACCAGGCCGATGTGGATGCTGACGTTTGGCCAGAAGCCCGAGGGGCTGGACGATTCGACGGTGCCGGTGATGCGCAGGCGTTCGCCGTCCTGATCGACCAGTTCCAGCTCGTGCGACAGCGGGCACAGGCTGAGCGGATCGCGCCTGGTCAGCTTGATGCCTTCGACCACGCGCTTGTGTTCGCCGTTGCGGTAGATCCAGCCGCCCTTCAGAACCTGCTCGTCGGGAACCTGATACAGCCCCAGCCATTCCGGCGAGCGCCGGGGATGATCGGTCAGCGTGCAGTTGAACGAGAAGTCCTCGCCGAACACACCGGTGAGCCAGGCGATCGGTGGAAATGGCGTCGGCTCTTCGCGACGTGCTTCGCCCCAGGAGCGATCGCGGACGTTGTAGCCGTCGACCTCGTAGCGTTTGCCGCGCAGGCTCAGAAAGCCCTTGGTCTTCATCGTCTGCTCGAAATGCTTGCGATTCGGCAGCATCGCCGGCGGTGTCAGCGCGGTATAGCTGATGTCGAGAGCATTGCCCCGGCTTGCGTCCTCGTAGCGGATGCGGATCAGTTTGAACGGCTCGATCACGTCCACCTGATAGCCGACATCGGTTTTGTAATGATCGATGCCGGCGGCGATCGTCTGCTCGCTCATGAACATGCGGAAATCGTAAAGCTCCGCCGCCAGGTGATGCGGCTTGATGCCCTGCCAGGCGGCGACGCCGCTGCTCAAGGTCCCCAGGTTGGGGTGGTGCCATAAGTAGGAAAAGCCGTGGATCCGGGCTTCGGGCACGCTGAAACCGAAGTATTGGGTTTCGGTCAGCGCATCGTGCTGAATGTCGTTCTTCGCGGCCGGGTGCAGCAGTTCGTCCTCCGGACCATAGGGCCCGAATCCAAGGGCGGCCTGGTGGTGCAAGAACGATTGATCGTCGGACATCGAAACTCTCCTGATGAGCTACGCGCGGCCGGCGTAGCGGAAGTGGTTGGGAACGGCAGGAACTCAGAAATCCCAGTTGATGCGCAGGCCGCAATTGACCGGCGGTGCGTAGACGGCGCTGAACAGCGGAATCGAATTCAGGGGCAGCCGCGGACGCATCCGACCAGACCCGATGGAACGAAATCCCGTAGGCAATACGCGAAATGGGTGTTTCCGTCGCCGCATGAACTCGATCGATCGCATCTTCTCCTCCTGCATTCTTGTAACGCGGCATCGGCCATCGGCATGAGCCGGAATGCCGATCGATACCGTCGCCGCACTCTGCAGCGGCTCGCCTGTGCCGGCGATTCTGACGATACGGTAATAGGTGCTTTATACTATAACAATAGTGTGACTATACTAGGACATTGATAAATCGATGCAAGTGGGCGCGTATTTAAATTCGTGCATGGCACGCACCTTGGTCGATATTCCAAGGCACTGGAGGAATTGGAGATGGTGGCAGCAACTCGGAGTCGCGCGCAGGCGGAAGCCGCGTCGATAGCAGGGAAGCCGGGAGCCCCTGTGCTGTGGTGGGCTTGCATCGGCCTGATCGTCGTATTGATCGCGATTTCCTGCGCGGTCCAATGGATCGGCTCACCGGGCTTCAAGCCCGCGCCCACGGGCGCCGACGCAGCGTCGCCGATACTGTGGGCATGGATCATTTTTCTGCAGGTCGGCTTCAGTCTCGGCGCTCTGGTCTACGGCTGGCTGTTCATTGCCAGGCCCGTGCTGCGTGACCGCAAGCTGTCGTGGGACGGAATGTTCATGCTGGCCTGCTTCACCATCTGGCTGCAGGACCCGGTGGACAACTATTTCAACTTCACCTTCAGCTACAACGCGCTGATGGTCAACTGGTCGTCCTGGGCTCCGCACCTGCCCGGCTGGGAGTCGCCGAGGCAGGAGAATTTTGCCGAGCCGGTGTTCATGATGGGCTCGCTGTTCTTCTTTACTTTCTTCGCAATGTCGGTGATCGGCTGCTGGTTCCTGAGGAACAGCAAGAAGTGGTTTCCATCCATGAGCGTACTCGGCCATCTGGCCCTGCTGCTCGTGGTGTTCTTTGTCTTCGACCTGGTGTTCGAGTCTCTGCTGTGCCGCACCGGCATTTTCGCGTACGGCGGTTCCTACCACTCGCTGACGCTGTGGGCGGGTACGCCGTATCAGTTCCCGCTGTATGAGTCATCGGGCATCGCGACGGTGTGCTTAGGCATGACCGCGCTGCGCTATTTCCGTGATGATCACGGACGCTCGTTTGTCGAGAAGGGCGTACAGAGCTTAAGGCTGCCGGCACCGGCCAAGAAGCTCCTGTCATGGCTGGCCCTGGTTGGCGCCGTCCACATTCTGGTGTTCTTCGGCTTCTTCGTTCCCTATACCTGGTTTGCGCTCAAGGCGGACAGCTATCCCGAACTTCCCTCGTATCTGCGCATGGAGATTTGCGGCAAGGGGACAGCCTACGCCTGTCCCAGCCGCGAGGTCCCCATTCCCAGCCTCAAGTCCTTGGCCATCGCGCCGGACGATCCGCGGCTGAGCGCGGCGGCACGCCGCAACTGACGTCGCTTGTTTTTAGTGTTCTAAGGAGAGATCGAACTGAGCTTGCAACACGAAGCCAGCTTTTCCGTTCCGCAAGGAATGCAGCCGGGCCTGGCGCGCGCGCTCAAGCTCATCCTGCGGGAACTCGAGCAAGTGCTGGTGCCCGAGCTGCAGTCCGACCGCGCCCGTTCGACCGCCGGCATGCTCGCGCAGTTGCTGCGTCATCTGGCGCTACGCGAAACGCAGCTGCCGGACCTGCTCGACGAGTGGACTCGCCAGCAGCAGGCACTGCTGAGCGAAGCCGGTGCCGCGTTCGATCCGGGCGAGGGCGGTGCTTTCGAACGCAATCGTCGCGTGACCGCGGCGGTTGCCGATCTGTCGGCCCGGATCGCCGCCCATTCCGTGAGCGACACCGGTGCTGGATTGACCGACCCATGGTGCCGCCGCGCCGTGACGGCGGAACGCAATCATCTTGCCGCACGATCCAGCGCAGAGCGTGAAGCGCCGTCGCTGCAGCATTCATCCGAGCGTGCCGCGCTGCTGGATGTGACGCCGGAGCGGCTGAGGCCGTATCTGGCAACCAAGCTGCCCGGTTTCGGCAGTGTGCAGGTTACGAAAGTCCACAAGCTGCTCGGTGGATTTTCCAAGGAGACTTTCATCATCGATGCGCAGGCAGACGGGAATGCGATGCCGCTGGTGATGCGTCGTGATATCGCCTTGGGGCCTGTCGCTGGCTCGGTCGCCGACGAGGTTCCATTGCTGCGGGCGCTTCATGCGCAGAGCATGCCGGTGCCCCGGCCGCTGCTGGTGGAGGCTGATCGCTCGGTCTTCGGTGAGGCGTTCTTCATCGCTCCCAAAGCGGCTGGCGAAACGGCGTTCTCCAACGTTCATGGACTCGACATGGGTGGTGGGCAGGAGAATGCGGCCCGAGCGCTCGCCGAGGTGCTGGGGCGTCTGCATCGGCTCGACGCCAGCGCCATGAACCTGCCCAGGAGTTTCTTCGATGCCGACCTGTCCATGGCCGACTGCGTACGGCGGCAGGTCGAAGCCTACGAGCGGGGCTGGTTCAGCCGCACTCACCAGCCTTCGCCGACGATGTCGGCCGCCTTCGCCTGGCTGCGCGCGAATCTGCCGCCGTCGGCGGGGCGACCCTGCATCGTTCACGGCGACGCCGGGTTGCACAACCTGATGATGGATGCGGGCAGGGTAAGCGTCATGCTCGACTGGGAGCTCAGCCACATGGGGGATCCGGTGGAGGACCTGGCCTACTGTCGCACCTGGGTCGATCAGGCGCTGCCCTGGAGCGAGTTTCTGGAGATTTACTATCGCCACGGCGGAGTCGAATACCGCCCGGAGTACGAGAGCTTCTACAGCGTGCTGTCCAACCTGCGCGTCGTCGTGTTTGCGGCGCAATCCGGCTATGGAAGCCATTGGAGCGAACATCCCGAATTGCCCCTGATGTTCGCCACGACCCACTACCACAACGTGTTCCTGGACAAGGTGGCCGCGCAGTTGGCCGGATGATTCGTCGATGATTCGGCGGATTAGTCCGACGGCGACAGCGCCGTTCGGGCTGCGTCGATGGCGAACTGTTCGCCGAAGCTGTGGCCGACGTAGACCAGTTTTGAATCGAGACGGGCATCTCCGCGGTAAAGCTCGTCGAGGATTGCGAAGCAGCCGATCGCGACTCGCAAGGTGCCGAGTACGGCGTAGAAGCGCATCGTTCCGGCGTCGACGTCAACGCCTCCGTACTGCCGGTACAGCGCGCGGAAGTCATCCCAGGCCACCAGCTTTTCGACGAAGGGCCGGGCATAGGCCAGGTCTTCCGCCGCGTCGCCGACGTGCACGAACTCCCAGTCGAGCAGGGCCTGGATCCGGCCATCCGCGATCAGCAGATTGTGGAAGCCGAAGTCACCATGCACCAGGGCGCGACGCACGAAGCCTGCAGGTGCGTGAGCGTGGAGCCAGTCGAATAAGCCATCGACCAGCGCGTTGGGTTCGAAGCGAACCTGATTCCAGTAGCTTTGAATATCCGCGACCATTTCCGGCGGCGTCGTGCCGACGGCGCCGGGGACGCGTGAGACCGTCGCCGGCAGTTCATCGACCGGCAGTTGATGCAGGGACGCCAGCAACTGCGCGGTCTGACGGATGACGCCAGCGGCGATTGCGGGGTCGGCCGACCAGGTCGTGGCATCGCAGGTTCCGGCGACGCGTTCAACGGCCAGCGTCGCTGCGCCGAGCGCACCGGCATCGGCTTCGCACCACAGCACACGGGGGACTGCGAGGCCGCGCTCGCCGACGGCTTTCAGGATTCGGTACTCGTCGGTCACCGAAGAGCGCAGCGGCGCGAACGGCAGGTCCCGGCGCAGCACGATCGATTGAGCCGGATGTCCGGCGCCGGATAGCTCCACCAGAAAGGTCTGTTTGGAAAAGCCGCCGGCCACTTGCCGGATCTCTGCCCGATCCGGCCAGTGGTCATTTGCATTGCGCGCCTTCAGATAGGCGATCAGTTCATCCGCCTGTATCGGTGGCAGTGTTCCGGACGCTGCCGCCACGCTGCGCTGCAGGCCGGAGCCGGATTCCGAGTAGGCGCTGTCGCGGTCGCCTGCGGCATCGTGGCCGCGCCGTGCTTCGGCGACTGCGAGCAACGCGGCCAGATCGGCGCCTGCGCCTTCGGTGCGGGTATTCGAGATGTTGGGCTCGGTACCGGCTGCCGCAATCGCCTGCAGCAAGCTCGTCACCGCACCTGCGGTGAACTGCGCCCTGGGCGAGCTCAGCTCCGGTGACAGCACGGTCGCGATATCCCGGATGATGATGTGCAGCAGCTTGCCTGCCTGGTCGTCGTTCATGACGGGAGCACGCCGCTGCTTGCAGCGGGCGTTGCCGATCGTCGGCGCAGTTCCTTCAGAACCTGTTCGGCCGCCTCGACCGCATAGCGCGGCCCGAAATTCAGGCCGGCCACGGCCAGCTTCAGCGCCGCGTCGGGGCTGACGCAGCGACCGCTGCGGAAGGCCGCCAGCGCGCCGACGCAGCCCAGCCCGTTGCGGAAGCTCTGCCACACCGCCCAAAAGCCTGCCTGGTCTTCGCGATAGGCGCAGCCGCCATGCTCACGGTAGCCCGCTACGAATGCTTCCCAGATACCCAGCGGCTCCAGGAACGGTCGAATGTAGTTCAGATCTTCCTGCGGGTCGCCGAGGTGGGCGAACTCCCAATCGAGGATGGCCTCAATGCGGCCGTCCACGGTCAACAGGTTGTGAAAGCCGATGTCGGCATGAACGATGACCGGACGGGTGTCGTCGCCCGGAATATTCGCCAGCAGCCAGGCATGTTCGGAGGCAAATAGCGGGCTGGATTCATCCGGCTCGCGCCGCCGCCGGTATAGCGACCACCAGCGCTCGATTTCCGTCCCGACCAGTTCTGGCACCGGGGGGCAGATCGGCGCGTCGGCAGGCAGCAGTGAGCCGACGTCGACGCGGTGGAGTAGAGCCAGTTGCGCCGCCAGGTCGTCGGCGAACATGGCAAGGCACTCGGCCCGGTTTCTCCAGCCAGCGATGTCGGTGTTGCCGGCGACTTTGCGCGCCACCAGGAACGGCTGGCCGATCACTTGCCGGCTGGTTTCGAGCCACAGCGGTTCCGCAACCTTGAGGCCGGCTTCGAAGACCGCGCGCAGCAGTGGAAACTCGTCGACGACCGACATGTCGGTTGCGGCCACCGGAAGATCGCGCCGGATCACCAGCGCTTCGGTCGTTGCGCCGCGGACCACGTCGACGAGCAGGGTTTCCTTGTTGAAACCACCGGAGACCAGGTGCAGATGCTCGACCGTGACCTGCTCCCCGCTATCGCCGTGGCTGCGGAAATAGGACTGCAGCAGATCGGCGGTGAACCTGTGGACGGCCGGTTCGGGTACCGCGCTGGCAGCATCGCGCGACAAGTGTCCGCGCTGGTAAACCGAAGCGATCCCGTCGGCGGCTTCCGGATCGAGCGCCACCAAAAAACGCTTCTCCTCGTTTAGCAGCGTCTCGAAGGCGTCCGCCTGCCGTGTGCGCAGCGACGCGTCGCTGCTGCGTCGCTGCAGCATTTCGGTAAACGCAGTTTCCAAACGCAGGCGCGTATCCCCCGCCTGCGCCGTGGCGCCGGCTACACCCAGGGGTTCCAGCGACTGAAGGATCGCGACCCCCTTCCGATCGCGCTGGGTTTGAAGATCGGGGGGCTGCCGTGCTTCCGCGCCGATCAGCCGCAGCAGTCTCAGGCACAGATCGACCGCGATCTTGGCTTCCTCCGAGCGCACGCTGGGCGCAACGATCTCGTCGAGCGCCTGGATGACCGTCGTGACGATCGGTTCGGTGGGAAAGTGCACTGTCGCTCCTCGTGAAACACATCGTTTATGTCTACGATTTTGTATATAGAATCATGGGAGCAACAGCGCGTCAATGTTTGGCGGCCCGCCAGCTTGGTCGGGTATGCTCACGGTGCAAAGTCGCTGCCCGACTTAACGAGCAACATGAAAAAAATTTCTGAACGATCTCGAAAATTGCGTACTACCGACCTGGTTACCAGCGCTGTGGATTACATCGATCGTCTCATCGGCTCAGGTCAGCTGGCTCCCGGCCAGCGCCTGATAGAGTCCGATCTGATCAGCGAGCTGGGCGTGGGACGCATGCCGATCCGCGAGGCCCTGCGGATTCTGGCGGGTGACGGCATCGTCGAGCTGATACCCAATCGCGGTGCCCGAATCCGCACGATCAGTCCGCGGCAGGTTGCGGAGATGCTCAAGGTGCTGGTGGGCTTGCTGTGCGTCGGGATCGACGAGGTGGCGTCAGGCCCGGCACATGCGCAGATCGTCAAGGAATTGACCGTGCAGGCGGCCGATATCAAACGCAATATCGTGGCAAAGGACGGCCGCGGCCTGCTGGCTGCCATGGTCCGCTATCACGAGACGATCATCGAAGGCTCTGATAACGCTTATCTGCAGGATATGAATCGCCGCGTGCACTTCCATCACTACAGCCGGCATGTCTTCGATGCGATCCAGTTCTCCGACCTCGCAATGTCGGCCTCGATATACGCCGAGGTGACTCGATCGCTACGCGCGCGGAATGCGGACCAGGCCTGCCGGGCGTTCAAGGCGAGCATGGCCGGTTTTATCCGCTCGATCGAACCACCGGCAGAATCCCTGCCTGGAACCCGGAAAGCGGTAGCGAAACCACGGAAAAAATAGGCGGAAACGATTTCCTGTGGTCGATGCTGCCGATCAGACGGTCTGCAGATAATCCGCCACTTTGCGAATGCAGAAGCGCGTGAAGTGCGGCCCGCCGAACGCCGGGCGGATGTCCGCTGGAGGCTGGAGCATCAACCGGTCCATCATCGTGACGCTGGTGATGGCGCCGCGCAGATACATCCACATGCCCCAATAGCGCTCGCTTTCCGGGCTCGGACGGACGCCGCCGCCCGCGCTGTATTCGGCGACGAATTCATCCCAGGGCATGAAGCGCTCGACCTCGCTGCGGCAATAAGCCAAGTCTTCGCCCGGGTCGCCGAGATGCCAGGTTTCCCAGTCGAGCATCGCCGTGACCCGCCCGTCGGCGAACAACATGTTGCGCAAGGTGGCGTCGCCATGGACGATGCGCGGGCTCGGCAATGTGCCGGGAATATTGTTTCTCATCCAGGCCAGGCCGGCGGCGATCGTGGAGCTGGGGCCCATTCGCCGGCGATGCCATTGCGCTTCGAACTGGTCGAGCAGACGCAAAATGGGGGCGCTTGCCGGCTGGCTGAGTTCTGCGTCGCCAAGCCCCGCAGTTTTCGGATCGACGCGGTGAATCTGCGCCAGCACGCGCGCGAGCTGGCGCACGCAGTCCACGGCGCCTTTGCCGACGACATCGAGCTTCATGTCCAGAAGCTGCTCGCCGGGCACCTGACGGACGACGATGAACGGCCGTCCCATCGCAGCGGAATCCGCCTCCAGCCACAGCGGCTCGGCGACCGGAACGCCGGCTTCGAACATGGCCTCGATGACGGCGAACTCGCCGCGCACCGAGCCTTCGAGGGGGCCGTTTGGTACATCGCAGCGGATGACGATTCCGTCGGCCGGCCGGCCGGCACCCCGCAGGCTGACGATGAACGTATCCTTCGAGTAGCCGCCCAGCGGCGTCGTAATGCTGTCCACTTCGATGGCGCTGCCGGCGGGAGCGCGTGCGTTCAGATAAACCTGAAGCTCGGCAGGTACGAGCGCTGGCGGGGCTAGCGCCGCCGTGGCTGCTGTCACCGCCTGCTCCTGCCGCTCGACTGCGTCATGCAAGGCACGCTCAGAGGTGGTGACGCTGCGAACCACTTCCCAAGCGGCGCGGCGCGAGGACTCGGGCAGATCAGGCAGGCGCCGCATCAACTCGGCGATCGTGTTCTCGAGCGCGTTCCCGGCCGGCAGGTCGCGAAGGGGCATCGTCGGCGCGGTGGCTTCGAGAATGGCCTGCAGTGCCTGCAGCGCCGCCGCCGAGGCCTGATCCAGCGAGCTGCGCAGTGGTTCAAGACCATCCAGTCGGACGATGAGGTGATCGAGTACCGATTGCATCATCGCAACGACGCTGCGGCCGCGTTCGGAGCGCAGATCGGGCGCGACGACCGTCTCCAACTCGTGGCGGATCACGTTCAGAAACCGCGAGACCGGCGGTTCTGACAGTATGTCCCAGTGCCGAGCGTCGCCGCCGATGCTTGCTGCGGATCCGGTGCTCACGTCAAGGCCTGCCGGGCGAGTCCGCGCTCAGTCCAGCCGACACCCTTGTGGCCATCGCACTCGAACCTCACCAGTTGATCCAGCATGAACGCCGAACTGGTGTGGTCCAGTTTGCCGGGGCACATGTCGAAAGGTCTGACCATGCTGTTCGCAAAGCTGGTAAGCACTTCGACGACGGATATCTCCATCTCGCCGAGTGCGCTGCCCAGCACCAGGGTATGCAGCCGTCCCGGGTCCTCGGTGCCGACCGCCATATCGGTGCGCAGCAGCTCCGCCGGATATTGTTCACCGTTCTTGAACACCGCGGCGTTGGACATGCCAAAAGTATCGGAGCCCTGGAGTTGCATCGCATAGACCGCGAATGCACGGCCATCATCGAAGCTGCCGTTGATCCAGCCATGCATCCGGTATTGCGAAACGTCGCGAACACCACGGCTGTGATCGCGGACGGCGTAACCATCGGTCAGCGGGTAGGTATTGCCGCCGAACCGGATCACGCCATTCGCCGTACCGATCTGTTCGATATGCATCGATCCGGCGATCGTGCCGGCCTCGCGAGAGTCACCCTTCATGTTCCATATCGGCATGCGCGCATCGAAGATCACCTCGGCCTTGCAAAAACCCTTGGGGCCGTCGCGATAGCCGCGGTCGATCAACTCTTCTTGCGTGCTTTCGGTTACCGGCCCTTCAAAGCTCAGCCGTAGCTTGCGTGCAGGCACCAGTACATCAAGCCTGGACAGGCCACCTCCAGGGCCGGTCGCCGAGCCGCCGCGAGCATAGTTCTTGGAGAACAGTACTTTGCGATCCGGCAACACGAAACCGATCAGTTCGCGCCAGATTGTGGGGTCGGCGAGGCAGCGGCCGATGCTGTAGTAGACGGATGTTCGACTGATCGGATCGCCGAACATCAGCGCGTAGTTCTCGCTCCACTGCGCTGTGGAGGGGATCTCGGTGATCGGATATTCATCGATTGCAACGGCTTCGATTCTCATGAACTTTCCCTCATATCTCGATGCTGGTTCGACTGATGTATTAGTATGAATGAACTAGTTGTTAATATATATTAAAGCGTATACATTTTGTCGGAGTCACGCACGACTTCGTGCCGTTGACATCTAGAAAAACTGGGAGGAGAACCCATGGATCGAGTCAAGCAGAGGTTGTTCAGGACCGCATTTTCCGTCGCGATTGCCTTGCTGGCAGCGCCATCGTCGGCGCAGGATCAGCTCGCGCCGCCGCCGTCCCCCACGACTGACGAATCCGCTGGTCCGGCCGAAGCTCCGGGCGCCCCCGCTCCGGCATCTCCGGAAGCGGCGCAGAAGCCGATGCGTGCCGAAGCTGCGGCAGCGGCGGCAGCTGCCGACGACGGACTAAGGGTCGAAGAAGTCATCGTGACGGCCCAGAAACGCGAGCAGCGCTTGCAGGACGTGCCCTTGGCCGTCACCGCCATCACGGCGGACAACCTCGAGAGCTCCGGCGTGCGTTCAGTCGAAGCCCTGTCGCAGGCGGTGCCTGGGCTGGTCATCAACAACGCCAATTCCTTGCTACTGCCATTTATTCGCGGGGTCGGCGCTTTCAATGCCGGGGCGGCAACTTCTTCCAGCGTCGCCATCTACGTCGACGGTTTGTACACGCCGCGTTCGGGCGCACTGGCGTTCACGCTCGACAACGTGCAACAGATTGAAGTGCTGAAAGGGCCGCAGTCGACGCTGTATGGCCGCAACGCAACCGGCGGAGCGATCACCATTACAACGGCGACGCCGAAGCCGGGTGATCCGGTCAGCGGAAAATTCAGCGCGACGACCGGCAATTTCGGCCAAAACCGGATCAGCGGCACGATCGCGGGCGGGATCGCCGATAAGCTCGCCGCGAGTCTGACGGGTGCAGTGGTCAGCCGTGACGGCTATGTCGACAACCTTGCCAGCCAGACCTACTTCGGCGGGGCGAGCACCACGGATGACGTCAACAGCGAAAACGAAAAGACGATCAACGGCAAGCTCACCTATGCTCCCACCGAGAATAGCGAATTCGTTTTGTCCGCCTCCTATCGGACCTTCGACGATACCAGCGCGTTCAGCTATCGGCAGTTCAATGGCGAGGCGGTCATCAATGCCTTCTTTGCCGGTACGCCCGAGGCGCCGATTCCCCAGGAGGTGCGCGATGGCCTGATCGCCGCGCTGCCGTCGAAGAAATGGCAGACCTATGCGCCATGGGGTTACCGCGATGGTCATGATACGACCGTCAATCTCACGAGCAGGATCGACTTCGACGACATGTACCTGATCTCGATCAGCGGCTATCTCGACAACTATCTCCGTGCCGATACCGAGGTGTATGCATTGCCAATCCCGCTGGCGGGTTTCGCGGTGGACTGGCCTTCGAAGACGTTCAGCCAGGAGTTCCGGCTGCATTCGCAAACCGCAGGGCCGTTGAGCTGGCTGGTTGGACTGCAGTACTTCAATGAAGGCAGCAGCAAGTCGCGGATATGGGGGGCTCTGGCGCCCGCGCTGTCTCCTACCGGCCAGGCACTGCTGTCGCCGGACGCTGACCATCCGCTGGGTGATTCGGATTGGAAGTCCGAGTCCTATGCGGCGTTCGGCGAAGTTGTCTACGCCGTAACCGATCGCATCAATCTTACCGCTGGAGTGCGTGATACCTGGGAGAAATTCAGCCTATCGGACAATCGCGACGGGGCTTTCTTCACCGCCATCGGCTTCTCGGACGTCCCTGTGCCGGACAAGGAGAAGACCTGGAACGAGCCGACATACCGAGTGGTGCTCGACACGCATTTCGGCAAAAACATGGCGTACATCAGCCATTCCAAGGGTTTCGTCAGCGGCACGCTGAACGTTCAGAATCCGGCCGGCGACGTGGTGGAGCCTGAAACCCTGGTGGCCAACGAAGTGGGTATCAAGTCGATGCTGGCGAATGGACGCCTTCGCCTCAATGGCGCCGTCTTCGACTATGGCTACGAAAACATCCATGCGCAGACGGTCAATGGTGCCACCGGCCTCACCAACCTGGTCGCCGGCCAAAAAGCCACGATCCGCGGCGCGGAAATGGAGTTCGACGGTATCCTGACCGAAAGCTTCTCCGTCAACGGTGGCATCACCTATTTGTTCGATCGCACCTACGATCGCTTCAGCGTGCCGGCCAACAGCGACTTTCCAGCCATCGAGGCATCGGGGAACACCATTGCGGGTGCACCTAAAGCGATGGCGCTTTTAGGGCTGCGTCACGAAATCCCCGCGGGCGCAGGTCGTATCGGATCGAGCGTGAATGTCAGTTACAACAGCGGCGTATTCTTCGACACGAGCGAGTCGGTAGGCTCGGGCGGAATCGGCGACGACGCCTACACTGTGGTGAACCTGAGGACGACCTATTTTGCTCCGGGCGACAAGTGGAACGTCTCGCTGTGGGCAAACAATCTGTTCGAGGAGTACTACATGAGCGGCGGCATCAGCTCTGGCCCCTCGATCGTTGCCATCGAGGCCCCGCCCCGCTTCTTCGGCGCGACCTTCGTCTTTAAGTTGTAGGCGTGTTAAGGCGAATGCTACTAACTTAACGAGAAATCCCCTCTCCCTCCGGGAGAGGGGCAGGGCTGAGGGACTCGACTTTCGCGCGAACTCCAAGTCCCTCATCTGACTCGGGACACTAGCGCGATGACTCATAAGTTTGGAAACAGAGATTGGGCTCCCTCCCCCGCGTGCGGGGGAGGGCGGTTGGCCTAGCCGGGAGTGACATTGAGTCACTCCCGGCCCAAGCCAACCGCGGGAGGGGGCGTGATGGCAGAACCGAGCTTTCTTCCGCGC
>NZ_JAQGNT010000073.1 GCF_028291725.1 Hydrocarboniphaga sp.
CACCAGCATCACGTCCACCAGCGGGGTGGTGTTGATCGCCGAGACGACTTCGTCTTCGTCGCCTCCGCCTTCACTGCCGATGTTCATGCCCATGGCGTCAGGCCTTGTCGCCGACGCGCGAGCCGGACAGCAGCACGCTGTGCAGGTCGGCCGAGAACGCTCTGACCGCTTCCATGCCGGCCTTGTTGCGGCGCACCAGCCAGTTGTAGCCCATCACCGCGGGGACCGCGACCGCCAGACCGATGGCGGTCATGATCAAAGCTTCGCCGACCGGGCCGGCGACCTTGTCGATGCTCGCCTGGCCGGAGATGCCGATCGCCGTCAGCGCGTGGTAGATGCCCCAGACCGTGCCGAACAGGCCGACGAAGGGAGCGGTGGAACCCACCGTGGCGAGTACCGCCAGGCCGCCCTGCAGACGGCTCTGGATTTCGTCGACCGCGCGGTTGACGCTCATCGTCACCCAGCTGCTCAGATCGATCTGTTCGACGAGCGTGCCTTCGTGGTGGTTCTGCGCCGACACGCCGCGATCGGCGATGTACCAGAACGGGCTGCCGGCGCTCAGCGAACCGATGCCGTCCTGCACCGAGCGGCTCTTCCAGAACGTCGCGTTCGCCGCCTTGGACTGGCGCATCAGCTTCGATTGGTCGATGTACTTCACGACCATGATGTACCAGGTCGCGCCCGACATGATCAGCATCGCCACCAGCACGAAGCGCGCGACGAAATCGCCCTGCGCCCATAACGCGCCGATACCGTAGGGGTTCTCGACCGATTCGGTCTTGGCTTCCGCCAGCGGCGCTTCCGCCGCTGTTGTCGCCTCGGCCGTCGGCGCTGCGGGTGCCGGGTCCTGTGCGAATACCGTGCTCGACAACACCACCAGGGCGGCTCCGGCCAGCGCGGACATCAACTGCTTGATTGAAACCATCTCTCGTCTCCTCCAGATTCTGCGTATGTTCACTTCTGCTTACGGAACGTGTACTTCAACTGTGCCCATGCGGGTGCCGGCGCTCCATTGACGGTGCCGGGTTCAAACTTGCAACGTGAAAGCGCCTGCTGTGCTGCCTTGTCCAGACGCTCAAAACCGCTCGATGCCTGAATCTTGCTGTCGCTGACTTTGCCGTCGACGTCCACCAGCAACTGCAGCAGCACCGTGCCGGTTTCGCCCAGACGCTCCGATACCGCCGGATAATCCGGCTCCCTGCACAGCTTGGCTTTCACCACCGGCGCCTTGCTGACACCGGCGGGTTTCGGCGGTGCCGGCGGCGCCGGCTTGGTCGACGAGGTAATCGCATTCTTCGGCGCCGGCGCCGAGGCGATGCTGATCTCCGGCGGCGGAATGAACGGCGGCGGCGGCACATCCAGCTTCGGCGGCGGCGGCGGCGGCGGCGGTTCTTCGTCGGTCTTCACTTCATCCAGAATCTTGGTCTCGATCGGCGGCGGCAGCAGCTCGATCGCCTTGCGCGCCAGACCGTTCACCAGACCGTACACCAGCAAAATGTGAAAAATCACAACGCCGGTGATGCCGATCACGCGTCTCTTCGGATCCTGGCGTTTGCCAAATTCCATCTTTCTAGCCTCCTCGCACGGTTCGCCTGCGGCGACTACTTTGGTAGCCATACACCTCTAACGGGCGTATGCGTATTTTGTATGGAACAATATCAGTTTGTATTGACCAATACTACTTTTCCGTTGGTCTTCGCTTTAATGCTCCTCTTCCAGATAAACGCCACCTATCTGCTACCTATCTAAGGGTCGTCGCAAACATACGCCCGGAGCCAAGCGTCGCTACCGGCTTTCCAATCCGACGATGCTGATCGCGCAGACACCGTTGTAAGGCACACCACCAAGATTGTGGCTCAGACCCAGTTGCGGATTCTTCAATTGCCGCGAACCGGCACGGCCGGTGAGCTGCAGATAATGTTCGTAGACCATGCGCAGACCGGATGCACCTACCGGATGCCCGAAGCACTTCAGGCCGCCGTCGATCTGGCAGGGGATTTCCCCCTCGCCATCGAACACGCCCTCGAGCACATCCCGCCAGGCCTGCCCGTCGGCTGAAACACCGAGGTCCTCCATCGTCACCAGCTCGGTGATCGAGAAACAGTCATGCACTTCCAGCGCGGAAAGTTCCTTGCGCGGATTGCGGATGCCAGCCTCGCGATACGCCGCGGCTGCGGCCATGCGCGTGTTCGGTACATAGCTGCCATCCCACTGATCAGTGCCCATTTCACGGCCGGCGCTAGCCGACAGCTGCAGCGCCTTGACCGTCACCAGCTCGCCGCGCTTGCCGAGAGCGCGCGCGATTTCCGGCGTCGTCACGATCGCGCAGGCCGCGCCATCGGAAACGCCGCAACAGTCGAAAATTCCCAGCGGTTCGGCAATCAGCGGAGCGGCCAGAATCGTCTCCATTGTGACCGCTTTGCGCAGATGCGCCTTCGGATTCTTGGCGCCGTTCTGATGGCTCTTCCATGACACGTGCGCCATCGCCTTCTTCAGATCTTCGCGCGAAATTCCGTACTTCGCGCGATAACCCGAAGCCAGCTGCGCAAACCCCGCCGGCGCGGAGCCGTACGGAATCCAAAGATTATTCAGCGTGCCCTTGCTCGGCACCGGCAGGCCGCCGTAGCCAGTGTCCTTGAGCTTCTCGGCGCCGATCGCGAGTGCGATATCGACGGCGCCCGCAGCAACAGCATACACCGCGCCGCGCAGCGCCTCGGTGCCGGTCGCGCACATGTTCTCGACGCGCGACACCGGGATGCCTTCGAGCCGTAATGCGGTCGACAGCGGGATCGCCGAGTTGCCGACATTGACGCTGTCGAGCGCCGAGCCATACCAAGCCGCCCCGATCTGCTTTTTGCCGATGCCCGCGTCTTTCAGCGCTTCGACGAAAGCCTCGGTCACGAGTTGTTCGGTGCCGCAATCCCAGCGCTCACCGAAGCGCGAGCAGCCCATGCCGATGATCGCAACCTTGTCCTTGATGCCGCTGGCCATGTGTGTTCCTTGGGCTCAGACCGACGCCGGCATCGCCGGCGCCGCTTTCCAGAAATAGCGGTCGTAGCCGCGCAGCCGATCGCGTTCCTTGATGCGGAAAGCCATTGTCAGCGCGGTGCCGACAGCGAGGGCTCCAGCGCCAACATCGACGATTTCCATCAGTACGCGCGCGCCGCAGTCGAACTGCACAAGGCCCATGTACAGCGGCGGCGACGGCGAATACTGCAGCCAGTCGGCGGTGTACGTGGCGATCCTCGCGCTCTCGCCGGCTAGCGGATAAGGAATCTGCCGGTCTATTTCGCCGCAATTGACGCAGGACGGAAGACGTGGGAACTGAACGGCCGAGCAGGCCGAGCAGCGGCCGCCGACGAAGCCGAGAATCTGGTCCGAGGAGCGATACAGCTGCGTCATCGCGGTCTTGTTGTCGACCTCGGTGCGCATGCCCCAGTCGAGCTGCACGTGGCCATCAAAGGACAACAGCTTCAGATAGGCACTTTCTTCGATGCGATTCGCGATCGAGCCTGACAGACCGCGGCGCCCGGCGTTCGGCGCTTCGCGCAGCATCTCGAAAGCGAGCACTTCGCAGCCCTGGGCAAAGGACGCAATCACGATGATGTCGCCCGGCTTGGCGCGTTCCAGCGCAGAGATCAGCAGCAACGGCGAATGGGCTGCGCCGGTCTCGCCGACCTGCGCCTGTAGATCCGGCAGCACGCGCTCGGGTGCAATCTCGAGCAGCTTGGCGACCAGCTTGTCGCTGCCATTCGGGCCGCCTGCCAAACCGAACCAGGCGATGCGCTCGCTGCTCAATTGCAGCGAGGACATCAGCGCGTTGATCGCGCGCGGCACGAGCTTGGACACGCCTTCATCCCGGATCCAGCGCTCTTCCCAGATGTAGTCGAACTCGCGATCCGCCTTGCGGAAGTGATCGAAGAATGGAACCGACACCGACTCGGAGCCGAGGAAGCCAGCGATCAGATCGTCGCCCACACCGATCGTCAGCGCGGCCGCGCCGCAACCGTATTGCATCTCGAGCGCGCTACCGGGTTTGGCGACGCGCCTTTCGGACGCGATCACCAGCCGATCGCCAGTACCGCTCGCAAGGCAGGCGTCGATCACCGAGGTCAAGCCCACGCGAGTCGAGCCAGCGAGATCGCGGCCGGAAACCGTCTCGCTCAGCTGCAGAGCGGAAGAGACGAAAACCGAATTATTCAAATCGTCGTACGGTGCGGTAGTGCTGGCCAGACTTACACTGCCGATGGCGCCCTGAGAGCCTTGTAGACAATCGCGCCCGGCTTCGACTGCCATCGTGATCACGTCTTCGTCCCAGGAGCACATCGAGCGCTCGCCTTTCGCGAGACTCTTCAGCGACGGAAACGACCAGGCGTGCGCCGCCGCGATGACGGCGCGCGGCATGCGGCGCCTTGGAATATAGGCACCGAAGGATTTGATGCCCGCGGCATTGATTCCTGAATTTGCGGATGACACGAGCGACTCCAGAGCACCAGGGTGACGACGCGCACTTGCAATCAGCGGGCCGCGTATTACTGTATGGTATCATACTATATTCGCGCAACTGGAAATAAATCCAGCGCAGAACAAAGCGCGGTGCGCGCGCCTGACGATGCCGCGGGACCGCCAGCCGCATTACACTCCTGCGTTCCCAGGTTCCGCCACGGAACTCGGCACACCGATCACAAAACCAGGAGACCCGATGATTCGCTCAGCCTTGTTCGTGCCCGCGGACAGTGAAAAGAAAATGGCCAGGGCGGCCGGTGCCGGTGCCGATGCGCTGGTGCTCGATCTGGAAGACGCCGTGCTGCCGGAGCGCAAGCCGCTGGCGCGTAGCATGATGTGCGAATACCTGGGCGGTGCCGCATCGCGGGACCGGCTCTGGGTACGGGTCAACGATCTGGCCTCGGGTGAATTGCTCAGGGATCTCGCGGCCGTGGTCCCCGCCCGCCCGGCCGGCATCCTGCTGCCGAAAATCCGCGGCCCCGAGGACGTCAGCGTCGTCGGCCATTACCTGGACGCGCTCGAAAGCGAGCACGGCCTGACCACGGGCCAGATCCGCATCACCGCGATCGTCACCGAAACACCGTCGTCGGTATTGCGACTGGGCGAGTTGGTGAAGCTGGCGCATCCGCGCATCCAGGTCATCACCTGGGGCGGCGAAGACCTGAGTTCGGCGATGGGCGCTGGCGATCCGCGCCTGCCCGCCGGCGGCTGGCGGCCGACTTACGAATACGCGCGTTCGCAATGCCTGCTGACCGCGCACGCGCTCAGCGTCGAAGCGCTCGATACCGTGTACGTGGACTTCAAGAACACCGAGGGCCTGCGCCTCGCCTGTCAGGCTTCACGCTACGACGGCTTCACCGGCCGCATCGCGATCCATCCCGACCAGGTGCCGGTGATCAACGAAGCGTTCACGCCGACCGCGAATGAAAAAGCGATGGCACAGAAGATCGTCGATGCGTTTTCATCCGGTGCCGGCGCAGTGTCGATCGACGGCAAGATGTATGACATCCCGCACCTGAAGGCGGCGCGACGAATTTTGTCTGCCTGATCGCACTTCGCATTCCGGAAGTCACAGCCTCTCACTCCACCGGCTTTTTCAGCTGCAGCGCACTGCGCCGGCAATGCGCAACCAGTTCGTTCTTCTGGTTGTAGCCACGATGCAGGAACTCGACGATACCGGCGCCTGGCCTGGACTTGCTCTCGCGCAGCTGCAGTACCTCGGTCTCTACCCGCAGGGTGTCGCCGTGAAACAGCGGCTTGGGAAAGCGCACCTCGTCCCAGCCGAGATTGGCGACCGCGGTGCCATGTGTGGTCTCGTTGACCGAGATGCCGACCATCAACCCGAGCGTGAACGCACTGTTGACGATGCGCGTGCCGAACTCGGTGTGCTGCCGGCAGTATTCCTCGTCGAGATGCAGGTAAGCCGGATTGTGGGTGATCGCGGTAAACCACACGTTGTCCGACTCGGTGATCGTGCGCCGGATCGGGTGGATGAAAACCTGCCCGAGTTTCAAATCGTCAAAGTACACACCCGCCATCGCCGAATTCTCATTTGTTGGTATTGATCCATATTATTACACCGAGATCATCATGGCTGGCCGATTCCGCCGCGCGGCTGTACCGGCTCAACGGCGACGATAACCCGCTGCACGCCGATCCGGCCGTGGCGAGCAGGGCCGGCTTCGATCGGCCTATCCTGCACGGGCTGTGCACTTACGGTGTCGCCTGCCAGGCGCTGATTCGCGGGCCCGGCCACTACGACGCCACTAGCGGCAATGGGAGCGCGCTTCACGCGCCCGGTGTATCCGGGCGAAACCTTGCGTACGCAGCGGTGGACGGGTGAAGCCGGCGCGCTACAATTCCGCTGCATCAGCGTCGAGCGCAACCGGGTGGTACTCGACCGCGGCGCCGCGCAGGTATCCGCGAACTGAGCAGCCCTGCCGGCGGCGGCAGCCTTACTGGGCCCCGAAACCGGACGGCGATCCGGACGCGTCCCTGGAACAGGTGGGTGCGATCCGCAGTGATTTCCTTATATTATTGGTTTTGTGGAATACCATCGCCGTTGCCCAAGCAGCTGCAGGGAAGGACCCATCATGTCTACCAAGAAGCCGTCGTCTCGAGTCTCGGCCGTCAAGAAGAAAACCGCGCCGGTTGAAACGCCGGCCGTGAAATCCAAGAGCCCGGCCAAGGCCGCCCCCAAGAACGGCAAGGCCGTCGCGACCGAAACCGAGCCTTCCTCCGCCGCGCTGCTTGACGGCATTCCCGCGACCGACGACGTTTCACGCCAGGCGATCCGCCTGGCGTTTCTGGTCCACGACGTGTCGCGCATACGCCGGGCAGCCTACGACCAGCTGATGAAGCCGCTCAACTTCACGCGCGCACGCTGGTGGGTTCTGGCACACCTTTCACGTCACGACGGCATGATGCAGTCGCAACTCGCCGACGTACTCGAGGTCGGCAAGGCCAGCCTCGGCTCGGTCGTCGAACAGTTGGAGTCCGACGGCTGGCTCGAACGCCGCTCGGACCCGAGCGACAAGCGCGCCAAGCGCGTCTATCTGACCCGTTCCGCCCAGCCGTTCATCAAGAAGATGACGCTAGAAGAAGATGAATTCAACAAGCGCATCCTGGTGAACCTCAATAGCGTCGACCGTGCGAATCTGATCAGGCTGCTGTCGCTGGTGAAGGAGTCGCTGCAGCAGTTTGCCAAGTCATCGGACACCGAATAGAGCCGCGGAGGCGGCCCGGAGGCTGGCGCCGTGAACCAGTCTCAGAATCGTTTGGCGCCCTGCAATAAAGTATGGCAGCATACGTTATGGAGGTGACTCGGCGGGGTCGCGCGCAGCAGGGGGTGACCCGCCGATCCAGGGCATCTGCCCAACAACGGAACCGTCGCGAAAAGCGCGGCAACCCACGATGACTCCGCAAACGGGGCAAGCATGAAATCCAAAGTTTACCCAGACGCCCATGCCGCACTGGCCGGCCTGGTCAGCGACGGCATGACGATCATGGCCGGCGGCTTCGGCCTGTGCGGCGTGCCCGAGCACCTGGTCAGCGCGCTGCGCGATAGCGGCGCGAAGCACCTGACGGTGATCGGCAACAACGTCGGCTGCGACGGCCACGGCATGTGGCAGGTGCTGGCCAACAACCAGATCCGCAAGGTGCTTGCCTCCTACGTCGGTGAGAACAAGATTCTCGAGCAGCGCTACATGAGCGGCGAGATCGAAATCGAGTTCAACCCGCAGGGCACGCTGGCCGAGCGTATCCGCGCCGGCGGCGCCGGCATCCCGGCGTTCTATACCCGCACCG
>NZ_JAQGNT010000081.1 GCF_028291725.1 Hydrocarboniphaga sp.
CGCCGGGGCCACCGGCACCGCCGTCACCGTCTCGCAGGCCCGGCAGGCGTACTGCGGGTGCACGTCGCGACGCACGAAAAACTCGAGCGGCTTGCAGTCGAGCTTCTCGCTGACGTGCTCGCCGATCAGCGTCAGGGCGCTGCCGCAGCTTCCGCATGTGCAGGATTCCGGCTCATGGCGGGTTTCCACCCGCGGGAGATGGGCCGGCAGCGGCACGCGTTTCGGCGTCTGCCGGGCACTGCGCACGGCCGGCGACTGCAGCGCTTCGATCTCGGTTTCCACCGCCGCGATATCGGAGGCGATGGCGTCGTCGAACAGCGCCCGCTGCTCCGGATTCATTGCCTCCGAGCGCGCCGAGAACTGCACCCGGCGCAGGCGCGCGATCTCGGCGGTGAGCGCGTCGATCTTGGTTTGCTTATAGTGGTTTTCGCGGCGATGCGCTTGAATCTCGGCGTCGCGTGATTCGATGATTTGAAGGGCCAGACTGCGCAGCGATTCGATGTCCGAAGTCGTGTGTAGGGCGCTCAAATCCATGCCGATATTTTCGCCGATTACAGCGCATGCGCCAAGCCTTTTGTGCTCGCGGAAAGCCGCTGCCAATCCACGCCCTTACACAGCCACTCGAACTGCTGCGCGTCGATCTCGCACAGTGTTTCTCCAGGACGCGGCCAGCGGAAACGGCCTTCCTGCAAACGGCGCACGCACAGCCAAACGCCGGTGGCGTCACCCAGCACGAGTTTGATGCGCGTGCCGAAGCGACCGACATTCCGCATACCGATCGGGCTTTGTCGTCATCGAGTACCCGTGGCATCCCTTGCACGGTCAGCGCGTCCAACTGTGGCGGACCTCTACCCGTCGCGGATCGATGATCCATGTCGAGGTTCCGAAGGGAATGTCGCGGGAATTGCCGGCGTGGATGGTGGATGCGACGGTGTGCGGCGCGATGTCCCTGGGAACCCCGCAGGTCACAATCGGAGCGCTGACAGAGCTGCACCGTGTGCTGATGTCTCTGTCGACGAAGTCGGCCGCAGGCCGATCATTGGATCTTCCACGGCGGGAGGGTCCATCCGATGAAACAGCCAGCATACCGATCGAAGAGACAACTTCGTCTCAGCTTCGAGCACAAGGCGCAGTACGAACCCGCCGAAGATCTTCGCGCAGCTCTGGTGCAGGTGCTGGCGGACCTGCTCCTCGAAGCGATGGGCAACGGCACAAGCGATCGGGAAAGCCAACCGGGGGTCGGCCATGAGCCTGAAGATCACGCCTGATCATCTCAGCCGGGGAGCGGTTGTCTATGTGCGACAGTCGAGCGCGGGACAAGTCATCGAACACACGGAGAGCCAGCGACGGCAGTATGCGCTGGCCGAAACCGCGCGCCAGCAGAACTTCGCATCGGTCACGATCATCGATGATGATCTGGGGCGCTCCGGGTCAGGCTTGGTCGAGCGGCCCGGTTTTCAGAAACTGGTGGCTTCGGTATGCGGCGGCCTGGTCGGCGCGGTGTACTGCATCGAGGCCTCTCGTCTGGCGCGCAATGGCCGCGACTGGCATCACCTGATCGATCTCTGCGCCTTGGTCGGCGCACTCGTGATCGATCCCGACGGTGTCTATGATCCGCGGCTGATCAACGATCGCTTGTTGCTCGGCCTCAAGGGAACGATGTCCGAGTACGAGCTGAATCTGCTGCAGCAACGCGGACTGGCCGCGCGCGACTCGAAGGCCAAGCGTGGCGAACTTCGTTTTGCATTGCCGCCGGGTTATTGCTGGAACGAACTGGGGCAGATCGAAAAGGATCCGGACGAGCGTGTCGCTGAAGCGATTCAACTCGTCTTCCGAAAGTTTCGGGAATTGGGTAGCGCGCGTCAGGTTCTGCTATGGGCCAAGCAAGCTCAGATCGATTTCCCTGTTCTGCGGCAGCGCCGAGGCGGACACAGCGGTATCGAATGGAAGTCACCTGCGTATCACACGGTGATCGAGCTGCTCCAACACCCGGTGTATGCCGGGGCTTACGTTTTTGGCAGAACCGCCCAACGAACGCACGTCGTCGACGGCCGAGCGCGGAAAACCGTCGGCCACAAGAGACCGATACAAGCCTGGAGCGTCTTGCTGCAAGACCACCATCCGGGGTACATCAGCTGGCAGGAATTTGAGGAAAACCAGACGATGATTTCGGAGAACGCGCACATGCAAAGCCGTACGTCGCGCAAGTCCGCGCGCGGCGGCAAGGCATTGCTAACGGGCCTCGTGCGATGCGGTCGCTGCGGCCGGATGATGCGCGTTCTGTACTCCATGCAGTCTGGCCATGCGCATCGCTACCAGTGCCGCGGCGATATCGAGCATGGCGCCACTGGACTGTGCATCGGAATCGGCGGCATGCGTATCGATCGTGCTGTCGCCAGCCAGATTCTCGATGCGGTGTCGAACGTCGCGGTCGAGGCGGCGATCCACGCCGTCGAACAGGTGTCAAGAGCAGACGACGACATCAGGCTGGCTCTCCTGCGAGAACTCGAAGAGGCACGCTACCAGGCCTCGCTTGCCGCTCGCCGCCACGAGGCTGTCGATCCCGCGAAGCGACTGGTCGCGCGTGAGCTGGAGGCGCGCTGGAACGCCGCGCTTGAGCATGTCGCGCAATTGGAACAGCGCATCGTGGATCTGGACGCCGGCGCGACGTCCCGTCCCAAGATCGACCGTCAAGCTCTGATGGCGCTCGCCTATGACCTGCCGTCCGTATGGAATGCGCCGGGCACCGATCCGCGCACCAAACAGCGACTCACGCGCATCCTGGTCCAGGAGGTCGTTATCGACCTCGACGATGCTTCAAACGAAGCGGTCGTCACCGTGCACTGGGTCGGCGGTCGCCATACGGAAATACGCGTCGCGCGCGTACGCTGCGGCCGCTATCCGGAGGACCGCTATCCGTCGGCGGTGGAGGTCCTGCGAAAACTCGGCGGGCAGTGGTCTGATCGGGAGCTGGCCGTCACGATGAACCGAATGCGCTGCAAATCGAGCGACGGCCAGTCATGGACGACGGTGCGGGTGCGCCAGATGCGCGAGCGACTGGACATCGCAGCTTTCGATCCAGCGGTGCCCACCGACAAAATGATCAGCGTCGGCGAAACCGCGCGTCGCCTTCAGATCTGCGCCGGCTCCGTCCACCGCCTGATTCGAGAGGGCGTATTGCCAGCCTCCCAGATCATGCCCTCAGCTCCGTGGCAGATACCTTTGGCGGCGCTTGATACCCAGGCCGTGAAGATAGGTGTCCGAAGCGTGATGGATCGCCGGCCACAAAATTTCCCCGTGCTGCAGGATGGGAAGACGCTGAAACTACCTGGATTCTGAAAGGAGAGATGCACAATGAAACAAGCTTCCCCGATCGATTTCGGAACACGTAAGCCGCGCCATCGAAGGCATCGCGCCCGAACACGGCCTGTACCAGCACCAGCAAACGGTCGATACCGCAGCGCAGATCGATCGGCTCGATCGCCAGCCACCAGCTCGATGGCCGCAGCATCAGCGCAGCCCCGTCAGCAGCTGCGCCAGCCACGCCGGATCGCAATCACGCGGTAACCGTAGCCGGGCTCCTCCGCTGCACTCGAGCAGCAGTGCTTCAGTCAATGGCGCGGGCGAACTCACGCGCAATGGAACAAACGCAGGCACTGCTGCCGCTGCCGCCGCCTCCGACACCGACGACAGCCGTCGCCGCCAGTAGTCCAGCGAGCGTACCGCCAGACCGTGCTGCCGGCAGTACGCCGCCCGGGTCTGTCCCCTCGCCTCAAACGCCCGTATGCGGCGCGTCCACAACGCCTGCTTCGACTTCCTCTTCACCCTCCCGCCTCCTCGCCTGTGCGTGAGGCAAGATTGCCGATCAGATCAACCGGTCGGTAGATGAGGCGGGCAGACGCTTACAGTCCATTCTCTTGTGCATAAGTCAATGTTCGCTCGGCAGCCGATCCTGGATTTGCCTTGCCAAGACGCGACTGATTCATTAAGAAATCGTCAAACTCAGCTGCACCTAAGCGAATTCCTATATCTATGTCTGAATCAACCCGTGCCGTTCCGGCCGCTCTGCTGCCATGCACAAATATGTCGCCACCGAGTTCCCCGCCGCGTCGGCAATCTGCCGCTCGCCTACACCTGCCTCGAACTTGAGGCGAAGAACTTCTCGAATCTTGCGCACGGATAACCTCGATTGCGCCACCAGCGACCCCTTTTCAAAGAAATGGGGGCCACGGTAGCGGGGTTATCCCGCCTCACCTCACTGGACCGACATCACGCGGAATCGTGGACCGGCATGCCGCGGAATCCTGGACCGACATGCCGCGGAATCGCGGACCGGCTTCGCGCGGAATACGCACAAGCCTTCGGGAACGATCCGCATGCCGGGTGAGCGCTCGGCCTACGACTTCACCAATGGTGGTGATATCAATCTGGCAACCGGCAATCGACGGCGGATTTATTCCCGGTTCCTGACCAACGGTACGAGCGATCCGGCGTCATCCACCCAGAACTATTGGTACGGCTATGACCAACTCAATCGGATCACGCGCGCGCAAGGCTCCAGCGCCAACAGTGGCGGCACGACGCTTGCGTACGACAGCAACGGGAATCGAGCCTGGGCCAGCGTCAGTGGCGGCAGGCGGACGAATCGGATGACTTGCAGGCCTCGAATGCGCATTTCGTCTGAAGCTTCGCGCTCAGGTGATCTTGTGCCAGGTCAAGGTCGAAGAGACACGTCCAAAAGCACTGTAGCTATGGACGCGCACCTCGCAAATAGTGAAGCACGTCTCAGTCTCCCCCGATGCCGTCCTGCTACCATCGAATAGTCGACGAGGGGCCGGTATACAGGGAGTCGATCGTGAGGGGCGGTATCGCTAGTCGCGGCGCTTCATATGGCGTCGGCCTACGCCGCGCCCGGATCAGTCGAAGCGCTTTTTGTCGCATGGCAACGGTCGCGCTCTCGTAAGTGGATTTGCACTTGTCGCGCTGTTTCCAACGTCTGCCAAGGGGAGTTTATCTCATGCATCGTTCAACTATGAGTAACCACCGGAGTATCTCAGCTTCGTGGCCGTCACTTATCTTTTTTCTAGCAGTACAAGCAACTAGTTCAGTCGCTAGTGCTTCGGAGTCCAACTTAGCTTCTGCCGTCGCGCGCGATCTACGAATATCTGAAAGTGCAGCGGACATGCGACTTGCTGCTGAGCAGGCTTCGATGACTAAGTTGTATCCGAGACTTAGAAATGAGCTCGGGGATACATATGCCGGTGCTTGGTTCGATTCCAGCAGTGCTAAATTGGTTGTCGCCACAACGAGCCCGAAAACCATCGATAAAATCAAATCGGCCGGAGCGGAGCCAAGGTTGGTTCGGCACAGCTATCGCGAACTGGAGATTGGAGTTTCGAAGCTGAATTTGGTCGCCGCGGGATTGCCGAAAGAACAGTTCGATACTATCTGGGAATGGGGTATCGACGAGCCCAACAATTCGGTCTATCTAACTATTCCCGCGGGGAACGCGTCGGCCGCCGAGAATGCAAGAAATCTGGTTGTAGCGGCGGGGCTTAATAGCCGCATTGTCGCGATTGTTGAAACCACTGCTGATAGACCAGTGCTCCTCTACGATGTGCGTGGTGGAGACGAAATTCACAACTTAACTGACGGCCTGCTCTGCTCTGTAGGCTTCTCCGTGACCGGTGGATTTGTCACGGCGGGACACTGCACAGGGGGCACAACTGGCGATAGCATCAGTGGGTATAATGGGGTTTCTCAAGGAACCGTCACTGGAAGCCGATTTCCTGGACCGGACGACGCCCTGGTTCAAGTTAACAGTAGTTGGACCCCTCAACCTTGCGTTGGTTCGGTTTCTGACAGAAGTTGCAGCGCTTCTGGAAACGTAACGATCCTCGGATCGCAAGAAGCTGCCATCGGTGCAACGGTTTGCAGATACGGGCGGACGACAGGAGGACCGCATTGCGGTACGGTGCAAAGTAAGAATGTCACCGTGAACTACAGTTCAGGCCAGACTGTCACGGGGATGACGAAAGCCTCCGCTTGCTCTGAACCTGGAGACTCGGGCGGCCCATTTATCTGGGATACCCAAGCGCAGGGCGTACTAAGTGGCGGGTCGACAAAGACTTGCGCTGATAGCGATGATTACAGCTATTTCTATCCTATCTCAAGCACTCTGTCTCAATACAACGTATCGCTGATAATGGGTCCAGGAGCATCGCTTGGCGTCCCTCAAGTTACCGAGGCGAGCCTCCTCTCCTGCAACGGCAAATACAGATTGGGATGGACGTCCGTTAGTGGAGCAAATAGTTATGAGGTGTGGCAATCGCTTGGCACATCATATCCGTACTATCTGTCGAAGACGGTAACCGGGGTCAGCACAACGGTTACAGCTTCCTCAAGCACTGTTTCGAGTAACTTCAAAGTCCGCGCTTGCACCTCAACTTATTGCGGAAATTTTGGTGATCCTGTGGCACTCGTTTACTACAGTGGCTGCCCCTAAAGTAAGCGTCTGCCGATCTCACCTTGACGCCACACTGATTTGATCAGCGAGCGTCAAGGTGAGATCGGCAGACGCTTACGGTAGGTCGTTGTCCCTCGAGTCTCGAAGTCGATCTTGGCTTCCGTCACTACCCGGTTGTCCGCATCGTAGTCGTAGCGGTATTCGGCGATGCGCACGACTATGTCGAGATCGTCCGGCGTAACGAAGAGGGGGCGGCGCCGGCAGCAGCGGTAAGAAACGCAGCGGCTAAAACGAAGAAGCCCGGCGAAAGCCGGGCTTCTTGTCCCAGTGTCGTAGCTTGGCAGGTTTTGGTTCTCTGCCAGCATGACGTGATCAGATAAACGTATCGATATCGTCCAGAGCATCCTCTATCCGACCTGCAATTTTTGCATTCGATAGTTTCGATCTGAGCGCATGTACCACGACGTCCTTGTCGAGCTGTCTGTGAATTCTCGCGATATGACCCAGGCAGGTGGCTGCAAGGCCGCTTATGTCTTCATCATCGCTCTCAAGAAAATATAAGCACCTTTTTTGCACCCATCTCCAGTCCTCCTCATGAAATGCAAGGGAGACTAAAGCTGTGCAAATAGCCATCGGATCTCTGGACGAAAAAGTCTTTTCAGCCGACTCTTTAGTGACTGGAGACGGATTGGTAAATAAAGTCATTGCGAGCCACCGGTAATGCTGCCGTGCTTGTTTACCATTCCTGCATTGATCAATGCTCGCTGCATGTCGGGATGCAGCTGTTGGAAATCACGGACATGCCCATGATAGGTATTGTTTATCGTCCGATCAAGAACCACAAAATCGCCAGTCTCGTAGTCGATGCCTACACGACGAGGAGAGGTAGGCTTCACTACAACTGAATTGTCTAGCGCATCCTGGCCGTTTACTGGACCTCTACTCTTGACGTCATTGCCCACCTTGCCATGGTAGTCAGCTCCCTCAAACTCACGTCGTCGCATTGCGCCGACGCTATCGTCCAAGACCGAGGTCGTTATCGCCGATTCGGCTCGAGATGCCGACAAGAGTGCGCTAACACCCCCGAAACCAACGACGTACCCCATCCCGAATTCAATGTCTCGTGCAACCGTAGGCGACACCCCTGCAAACACGGCAGCCTGATATAGACCCGAGTCAGCACCATATCCTGTGCTCAAGGAGCGAGAGCCCGCGATGTACTGATCGGCTCCGTAGATCGCCAGCGGAACACCCAAAATTGCTCCGGCGCCCGTCGCTGATAGTGCCGCGCCCACCCCGATATCAACCGCTCCGAAGGTTAGCTGCACAGCGCCCAATGCCCGAGTTGTTGCAGACGGTGCAAGCTGAGATTGGTTGGCAAGTGCATACCCAACCGGGTCATTCAGTCGAAGTGATTCATCGGTCAAGCGGACCACTTCGCTGTAATTCCCTCGCTCCAAAGCTGCCTGAACTTCGGCACTCTTCGCTCCCGTAGCCGCTGCTGCTTGAGCATCCTGTTGCCGACGCAGAGCCTGCGAAGCTTGCAGGAAATTAAACTCCGCCGGGTCCGCGACATTGAACTTCACGTTCGCGGCTTGAGCAGCCAAACCACTCAGGTTCGGCGAACTAAAGCCGCCTTCTGCACCGGAAACCAGGCCGCGTTCGGTCTGCTGCGCAGCAAAAAGATCAAGATCGTGATCGACACCCGCATCGAAATCAGTGGCGACCTGATCACTGAATTCCTGCTGTGACTGAGCGATGGCTTCGTTGATCTGCGAGTAGGACTGCTGCCTTTCCTGGTCGAGGTTCTGTTCGATTTCGGCCGTCAGATTCTCGGCCGCCGTCTGCTGCATCGCCCCCACGATGGAATTCCCGAGCGCATTGCCAAAAACAATGCACCGGACGCGGAAATCGTAGCCATGCGCACTTTTCCTGCGCATTCTCCGGCGCTTACGCGGGACTTCGATGGCAGCTAAGGCGGAAATGTTGGTCAGACCCCCGATGTGCGGTTTTTGGCCTGCAGGCGCGCGCCTATCAAGGCGCGGGCCGGTCTTCCTTGCCGTGCCAGATGCGATTGACGGTCAGGACTTGATCGTCGACGAAATAGCGGACGACGTAGTCGTCGGCGATCCACTGACGCATGCCGCTGGCCTCGTCGATCTCCCGGCCGAGGTGGGTTTGATCGAGCAGAAGCCGGATCGAGCGGCGCAGCGTATCGATCTTGCGGCGCGCCGCCAGCGGATTGTCGTTGGCGATGAAAGCGCGCAGCCGTTGTAGGTCGGTCGCCGCGCGATAGGTAAAGCGCAGCCTCACCGCGGGAGCTGCGGCGCTTCGAGTTCGTGGTCGGTGCCCCAGCTATCGATCCAGCGCAGCATCTCATCACCGTCGATGACACGGCCAGCCGCGATGTCGGCCAAGCCTTCCTCGGCTTCCGCGCGCACCGCCGCCTGGTAAGCGACATCGCGCCAGGTCGCATTCTCGGGCAGATGTTCGATCAGCGCGTGCGCCTTCTGCTTGAGCGTAGCGGCGGTGTTGGGGGTCGGCATGGTGATGTCCTCGGGTGCAGTTTTCAGTTTAGCCGCTCGCCCTGCGCCGGCGAAGCCGGCCCGCCTCGGCGCACCGCGCCGGCGGCCAGCGCAGCGTCCGAGGGCACGGACCCTCCCGCAAAATGTCCCACACTTTGCGAATCCGTGCCCTCACTCTTTTGACCCGCTTTCCGCCCTGGTCCGCTGCCGCCCGGCTGCTTCGTTTAGCCGCGAGCCGCGCAGCGGCTAAAACAGAGGCGGCGCCAGCCGCCTCTGCTGTGCAGCTTCACTAGCCCTCGATCTCGCGCTTGAGCGCCCCCCGGTGCGCCTCCAGCGCGCGCTCCAGGCGCCGGTCGAGCTTGAGCCGGCGCGTGATCTCGATCATCCCGCCGAGCTGCTGGCAGCGGCGCTCCAGCTCGCCCAGGCGTTCCGGAAACCGGATGCCGGCCAGCTTCAGCGCGCTGTGGTTCTGGATGGCCTCGATGACTTCGTTGACGTTGGGAATGTGCATGGTGTTCTCCGGTTACGCAGCACTCGGAGCGAGTGCTGTTTGCCGGTCCCTCCCAGTGCCGAGTCGCAGGCTTGTCCAGGGTCGCGCGGCTTCATCGCGCGACTTGCGTAGCCCTGGACAAGCCGAGCACGGCGCTAATCTCTGAAGGCATACAGCAGGAGCTTTCTCTCTCAGCACGAGCCGGCCCCGCTGTGGCTTTGGCTGTTGATGTTCAAAGCTCAGCCGCGGGCCTTGCCGAAGGCAAGGACGTCGGCTGCAGCGCCTCGCCGCACAGCGGCGAGCAAGCGCACCCGCGGAGCGGCCTTGCAGGGGCCACAGGCCCCTGTCGGCGGGCATTTGACATAGCGCGGAATGCGCGGGGCGACAGCCCGCACCGTTGGGCCGTGGCGCGGAGCGTAGCGACAGTGCCGCGGACCAATGGCGCGCATTCCCCGCGTTATGTGCCAATG
>NZ_JAQGNT010000007.1 GCF_028291725.1 Hydrocarboniphaga sp.
CTGCAAGCCGCCCAGACCGCACTCCAAGCCAAGAACTACGCCGAAGCCAAAACCCAGATCGGCGCCGCCGAAGCGGTCGGCAAGCTGACGCCGTACGAGAGCTACATCGTCGCGCGCCTGAAGTCCTTGTAGGAGGCCCAGCCGTCGTGCACAGCGATCCCCGAGAAGCCCGGCAAGATGCCGAAGGCGTCCATCGCTTGGCGCCCGTGCTTGGCGTGTGCGCCCGTACCAAGAGAGGGTGGCGGTGCTGGCCGCGCGTGCAGCCAGTGCAGGCGTCCGGCCACGCGCTGTCCGGTTTCATCGAAGTGCGCCACCGGCGCGGCCGTCACGGCCGCGGCGATCTGATCCCCCGCGGGGGCGAACGTGCGCTGAGCCGCCGCGATGCACACCTGGATCGTCCCCGGCGACATCGCCCATCCGCACAGATCGCCCAGCACCGCACGGTTGCGCTCGATCGGCAGCAACTGATACTGGGTTAGATACACCGCCGCCGCCTTGATCGTCGGCCCGCATTGCACCGGCTGGTCTACACCTTCCGGAAACGTGCCGCGATGCGTCCGGCCTCAAGCACAGCGCACGGACGACACCTGATGCTCGGTGACCTCCAAACGCAGCGGCGGCAGATCAAACACCTGACGTCGATCCGGGCTCAACACCGCGTCCGCCAGCGCCAGTGTCTGGCCGCATCGATCACAGGACGCCGGCGGGTCATGCCGAACCACGCGGTCCGGGACGGCAACCCGCTTGAGCGTTGTCCCTTTGTGGCCCGGCTGGCCGCCGGGCCGCTGACCGCTGGCTTGCCGCAAACTCTGGAGCTTCTTCGCCAGCCCATCCGACGACGGCGGCTTGCTGGAGTTGTGACTGTCCTTGGACAATCGGGCTTCCAACTCCGCCACCCGAGCGCCCAACGTCAGCACCTGCTGCTGCAAGACGGCTATGTGATGCCACAGCGCCACAATCAGAGCGTCTTTCTGCTCGTGCGTCAGCTGACCCAGCTCCGGAAACTCCTTCATACATTAGCTATGCATCGCAACTTCATGTAGTACAATAGCTTTGAAGAACATCTGAATAGTTACATCGCACCTTTTATGGCTGCGCCAGATCCAGTCCGTCAGAAAAGGGACTGCAATTTCATCGCGGCACTCATATTGCCGGTTACCTTTAGCTTGCCAGTCATCATCGCGCGAATTGGACTCAAGCTTCCATCACGCAGGCTTGCAAAGTCGGCGATGTCTACATTTACCGTGCAGTCGGCTGCCTGGTCCTCATTCGTGACCTGGATGGGTGTGACGGCGGCATTGATAAAAAGAACACCACCTTCATTGAAAAGGATCTTGATGGTCACCCCCGGCCCGGGTTCGTCACCAAGATGCGTCCGAAAGTCATCCGTGATTGCTTGCAGGTCCGACATTCTCAGGGCTCCAGGTATTGTTATTCCTACCGGTCTATTCCGTGCCGGCAGAGAGAAGAAACCGACCCATCAGGTCCGGTATGAAAGCGCGGACACGGGCCGCTTCGCAACACTGCGTTGCTGACAATAACATCCAATCTTTGTTTGGTTCAAGGAAGAGAGCCCCGGGTTCAAACCATCGGCACCCTCGACGACACCGCGCGCCTTGTGGAGCAGACTGGAAGCGAGGCGCCCGAGTATCCGGAGTCGCGCTTTCTGACGCCCGCTCAACGCTTTCAATTATAGTGGCGGCTACCTCCACCTTAGCGTGTCAAAAATCATGGGCCGACCTCTCAAACCACTGATCGAATTTAATAAGGTCATTCAGATCGCGCTTAAGCTGGTCGAGAAGAATGGCCCCGACGGTCTTAACATGCGAGCTTTGGGAAAAGAACTCGGCGTCAACCCCGCTTCCCTGTACCATCATTTCAAGGACAAGAACGAAATTCTCGATGCCGTCGCCGATCACGTGATGCGTTCGGCGAAGCTTCCGAAGAAGAAAACGATCGCTACTTGGGACGATATCGCAATTGACCTTGCTACTGCTTACCGCTCGCTTATCGTAGCGCAGCCAAATGTCACCTTGCTGGTGGTAGGCCGTCGGGCAGGACACAGACCTGCCGTGGCGCATCAGAACTACGAGGAGCTCCTCTCGAAGCTCTGTGACGCTGGCTTCCCTCCTGAGCGCGCACTACTGGCCATGATCTCTCTGGAAATGCTAGCCACCGGCAGCGCCATCGAGGAAGCGACAATGGGCCCAGAAACTCAGTTTGCGCCGGTTGATCCCAATAAATATCCGATTCTTTACAAGATTTCCCAGGGCCCAAAGCTGCAACTTCGCTCTGCCTTTAAGGAAATGTGCTACCTGATGATGTTGGGCCTTAAGGTTGACCAGGACCAGACGGCGCTGCGATCAAAATCGATGTCCAGACGGCAGTCGGCCGTTACTGAGATCGCCAATCCCGCGAAGAGCAGAGTCCAGTCACGGCGATCGGCGAAGGCTGATAGCAAGCGAAAGAAGACCTGAGCTGTTGCGTCCCCGGAGCACCCCTTCCGGCGCGGGCCCGAGCCGCCCTCAACCGGACGAGAAAGCGGCGGCGCCACGCAATCTGGTTTGAGCTATACGTACTAAGCTTTTGATGATTGCATCACCAGATGACTACGCCGCCACATCCCATCTCACCGGCAGTGAGAGTACGCCGCGTATCGTCCAGCCGGTGATTTTGGGAGTTGGGACTGATGGATCCCACCGCAAGTTTGGCAGATCGTCAAGCATCCGCTCTAAGAAGCGCGCTATCTCCAAGCGAGCCAAGTGCATACCAATACAGGTATGTGCTCCATTGCCAAACGCCATATGGGCCATCGGTCTCTGGCGGGTAATATTGAAGACATGAGGATCCAGCCAACGAGAAGGATCTCGATTGATGACCGCGTGAAGGACATAGACGATCGATCCCTTCGGGATTGGCACCCCCAGAAGTTCGCTGTCACGGGTAGCGATACGGGGCATCATCGAAGCGACGCCCTCGTAACGTAGGGCCTCTTCGATCGCGGCCGGGATCAGCCCACGGTCCGCCTTGAGCTTTTCGAACTCGACTGGATGCGCCAATAGCAACTGAACAATGTTGCTCGACATTTTATAAACGGTATCGATACCGCCCTGCATGAGGTGCGTGATCATTGCGACGAAGTTTTCGATCGGAATCGGCTCACCGTTGACTTCGGCTTGAGTCATTGCAGACACCAAATCGTCTTTGGGTGCTCGTCGGCGCTCTTCGATCAGGCGCAAGGAATACGCTTTCATTCCCTGCCCTGCTTCAAAGGCCCCCATTGGATCAAGATTGAATTGCTGAATCTTCTTGAAGCACTGCGCCACATAGACAATGTCGGACGGATCGAAACCGACTACCGCACCCACGATGTCGTATGGAAAATACGGGGTCAGTTCCCGGACCAAATCGGCGCGGCCTTTCTGCTTGAGGTTAGCGAACCGTCGAGCCAAGCATGGCCGAATAATCTTTTCATCCCAGGAGGCAACGAGCTTGGGCACAAAGCCGAGTTGCATATGAGAGCGAAACTTCGTGTGCTCAGGCGGATCCATCATAAAGATGCCTGGCCCCCAAAATTGTCCGGTGGTCTCCCCGAAGACGCTGGAAGAAAAGACTTCCGGATTCATATAGACCACCCGGCCGGCCTCCCACGTCGTCGCTGCGAACGAAGACTTCGAGTCGTGCGCTGGGCTCACCATGATGCTAGGCAGGACAAAGCGCCCAAAAGCTGTCCCTACTCCTTTGACGACGGGTCCGATCTGCTGCAATGATGACAGCTCGCGCACTGTATCGTCGAGGCGATCAAGCTCGGCAGTATCGTCAGGATGGCACTGAAGCGCTTCGCCATCAGGGTCCATCGTTGATGACAGTTCGGAATAAGCCGGAAAAGAGTCGGTAGCGCTCATGTGTGGGCCTTCGCTAGCTTGCAGGATGGCGTATGGATTTACTGCTCGTTCGCCTTTTTACAAACGAACGTCAAAAGACAATTCAGCAAATCTCGTAGCACCAGACTTGCGGCATCCATCGGATCTCACGTCGAGCGGTAAAGTGATGATGGCGTCCATCATTTACGGCTTCTTATTTCTCTCTGCCGCGGCGACCACTTCCAATCGAGCATCATCAGGACCGCGCCCCAGCCCACGCTCCGGGCATCGGGCTTGGCGATCGAGCGCCCGGCCCGACGACACTCACCGCAGCGCAGCTGCGCCGTGTGCGAGGTGTGTAATCCATGGTCCCTGGGTTATTGCGCCCCAACTCGCGGCTGATCGTCGAAGCCGAGCGTCCCAGCAACCGACCCATCGCCCTCATGTTGGAGCCTTGCAACTCCGTACTCGCCATCATCATCCGTTCATCGGGCTGACGCTGTTCGCACCGCGTTCGCTCTTGCATGCAATCACCTTAAACTAGAAGGTGTTGCACTTCAGATTTGAGGCCGCCCTGCTTATCGGTCGCCAACAAGCACAGGAAGAGCCTCCAAGCTTGCCACATAACAAACATTGTTTGATATGATGCTCTGGACAGGCCTCGATTGCAATAGTGTAACAATGTCAAATCATGCGGGCAGGCTCTACTGCAAGTTCTTCATTTCGAGCATCAGGTGTCCATGCCGCTGCATGCATTAGCACTAGTGCGACCTGTCAGCGTGATGTTTTTTTTCTTGTATCGACTGCTGTCCAGTGACTACAGCCAGATGTGGCGTGACGCAGGCGATGACCATGAATAGTCGCGATGAAAGACATGACCAGATTCGGCTTATCGAGTTGACGATCACTGAGCATAGCGGCGCCAGACCCATATAGCGGCCCACACTTCAGACGTAGTTGTTGTGGGGTCGACGATCAACGACTACATTTTTTTATTGACATCAATCGAGGTGCGGCGATGAACACCTATCAACCTGACAGTGAGACGCTGGTGGACATTTATAGAAAGATGACGCTGATCAAACAAAGTGATGATCGAGTGATCGGCGCGATGAAGGCGGGACGCATGCGCATGCCGTATTACTCGGCGCGCGGGCAGGAATGCATACCGGCGGCGATCAGCGTACTGCTGACCGATGAGGACTATCTCGTGACGATTTATCGCGGCGTTCACGACATGCTCGCCAAGGGTTTGCCAGCCAAGCTCTTGTGGGCCGAGCTGGCCGGTAAGGCCACCGGTAGTTGCAAGGGCAAGGGCGGCCCGATGCATCTGACCTACCCCTCCAAGGGCTGCATGGTGACCACCGGCATCGTCGGCTCCAGCATGCCCATCGCCTGCGGCCTGGGGCTGGCGTCGCAGCTCCGCGGCGAGAAGCGCGTGACCATCGCGAACTTCGGTGACGGAGCCAGCAATATCGGGGCGTTTCACGAATCGTTGAATCTCGCTGCCGTGTGGAAGCTGCCGGTGATCTTCGTTTGTCAGAACAATCAGTACGCCGAGCACACGTCCTATTCGAAGGGCACGTCGGTGGCGAAGATCTCCGACCGTGCCGTCAGTTATTGCATCCCTGGTCTGCATGTCGATGGAAACGATCCCATCGCCATGTATAGCGCCGCGAAGACCGCGATTGAACGGGCTCGTTCCGGTGAGGGCCCGACCCTGATAGAGGCGATGACGTTCCGCTTCAACGGACATCTGATTGGCGACATGGGCGAGTACATTCCGAAAGCCGAGTACGCTGCTGCGGTCGCTGCCGACCCCTATCCGAAGTACCGCAGTTGGTTGCTCGAGACCAAGCAGGCCAGCGAGGCCGATCTGGATGCGATCGATCTGGCGATCAGGGCCGAAATCGATGAAGCCGAAGCCTTCGCGATGAGCAGCCCGCCGCCGGACGCGATTGAAGTCAAGCGCGACGTTTACGCCTACGAAATCGCCTGAGGAGGCCCAGAGCATGAGTACCGAAACCAAGGCTCCGGCCAACATCAACTTGATTCAGGCTCTGAACTGGGCGCTGCATGACGCGATGGAGGCCGATGAGAACGTGATCGTCTTTGGCGAAGAAGTCGCTGATCCAGAAGGCGGTGGCGTGGTGAAGATCAGCTCCGGCCTGTCGACCAAGTACGGCAGTCGCGTGCGCTCCACGCCGATTTCAGAGATGGGCTTCATGGGCGCTGCGGTCGGCGCCGCGGTCGTCGGGATGAAGCCGGTGGTGGAGATCATGCTGATGAACTTCGTCGCGGTGTGCATGGACCAGATCACGAACCATGCTGCGAAGTTGCGCTTCATGTCCGGTGGCCAAACGCATGTGCCGATGGTCATCCGCACAATGACCGGCTCGGGCATCCAGAATGGTGGCCAGCACTCGGACTTCCTCGAAGCCTGGTTCTGCCATACGCCGGGCATCAAGGTCGTGATGCCCAGCAACCCGGTCGATGGCTATGGTCTGCTGCGGTCAGCCATCGATGATCCGGACCCTGTTCTGTTCGTCGAGCATCTGAAAAGCTATTTCGCGCCGGGCATCGCACCGGAGCGCGGCTCCAAGATCCCGCTAGGCAAAGCACGTATTCACAAGGCTGGTACCGACGTTACCGTGATTGGATACAGCCGCTCGATGCTCGATATCCCGCCGGTAGCAGCGAAACTGCAAGCCGAAGGCATCAGCTGCGAAGTCATCGATCTGCGCACGGTGTCCCCGCTGGACATGGAGACCATTCTCACCTCGGTCAAGAAGACGGGTCGCGTCGTGGTGGTGCACGAGGCGGTGAAGTCCTTTGGTGTGGGGGCGGAGATTTCCGCGCGCATTCACGAGGCCTTGTTCAAGGAGCTGAAGGCACCCGTGCAGCGCGTGGCCAGCAACGACAGCCCGGTGCCGTATGCGCCGCCGCTGGAAGCCGCCTTTCTTTATAGCCACGCGGACATCGAAGCCGCAATCCGCAGGACCCTCGCCTGAATTCCACTCCCCAGACTGCAGAGACGCAAGCATGAGCACTGAAATTATCCTGCCCAAAATCGGCTTCTCGATGGACGAAGGCACTATCGCTGAATGGATGGCGGCCGACGGCGCGAGCGTCGAAAAAGGCCAGCCGCTCTATTCGCTGGAATCCGAGAAGTCCGTGCAGGAGATCGAAGCCCCTGTTTCCGGCACGCTGAAGATCCTCAAGGGAACCGGCGAGAGTTATCCGGTCGGTACCGTCATAGGGGAGATCGCTTGAGCGAAGCGCCCAATCCGCCGGCCGGGTTGGAGCTTGCGCCATGGCCGCAGGTGGACTTCGCCGCGTTTGGCGAAGTCCAGGTCAGGCCACTGTCGCGCATCCAAAAGCTTGTCGGCAGTTTCCTGTCGCGCAACTGGGTGATGATTCCGCATGTCACGCATCAGGACGAGGCCGACATCGGCGCGATGGAGATCGCACGCAAAGCGCTCACTGCCGGCAGCGGGATCAAGATCACGCCACTGGCGTTCATGGTGAAGGCGGCGGTCGCAGCGTTGAAGGCTTATCCGCAGTTCAACGCCTCGATCGACGGCAGCGGCAAAAATCTCGTCTTCAAGAAATACTTCCATATCGGCATCGCGGTCGACACGCCCGGTGGCTTGCTGGTGCCGGTAATTCGCGATGCGGATCGCAAGAGCCTGCCGGAAATCGCGCAGGAGATTTCGGAGGTCTCCGCGATGGCGCGAACCAAGGGCTTACCGATGGATCGGATGTCCGGCGGCTGCTTTAGCATCAGCTCGCTGGGCTCCATTGGCGGCACCAGCTTCACGCCGATCATCAACGCACCGGAAGTGGCGATCATGGGGATCACCAAGGCATTTCTTAAACCGGTCAACGTCGACGGCCAGCTGGTCTGGAAGAACACGGTGCCGCTGTCGCTTTCCTACGATCATCGCGTGATCAACGGTGCCGATGCTGCACGATTCTGCATCCGTTTTGGGCAGGCTCTTTCCGAGCCATGATCTGATCTGATCCTCGAGTGATGCGACGACCGGAAACGGAGCTAACCGCGCCCCCGCGGGCATTGGCGCCCGATTGGGTTATACGTGAGGCGATAAGTTAAGACGGGCGGTCTCAAGCGGGAGAAGAATGTAAATCGCGCGCCAAACCATATTGCCGTTTCACATTTTTCGCGGATCCGTTGCTTGCGACCGCCGCACTCGCTGCGCTATCCGTGAGCGATGCCGTGAAGTCGCGTCGGAGTATCCGGTCCTCCTTTCTGGCCACGCGCGCTGATCCCCCACTGCTACGAAAACTGATCGAACTGGCGGCTCGGGCGCCATCTGGCGGCAACCCGAAGCCGTGGCGCATCACCGTTCTGGGCGGACAAGAAGTTGGATCAGCTCCGGGCTGAGATCGCGGCACGGCTTCAGAAAAGGCCTGCCAACGATTCTCTGGAGTATGAAATCCATCCATCCGAACTGGCGCAATCTCGGGATCGAGGGCGGGATTTGATTCACCATCATCAAGCGCTCAAAATCTCTTGCGTTCGTATGAACGCCGCCCGATGCTGCAATTTTCCTAGGTAGGCTTGAATCCCTGGCATTTTCTCAACCGGGGAACGCATCTTGCCGCCAGGAACTGCAGTGCCAGCGCCCAACCGCAATGTATAGCCGACCATGATGTCAGCTGCAGTAAATTCTGGACCAGCAATATAGTCGTGACGTTGAAGCGTCTGCTCCACATAACCAAACATAGTGGAGTACTCACGCGTCATAAAGAAGTCCATCGCCGCCGAAGAGATTTGTGCCATTCCTGTCATCATATCTAACAGCACAGGCAGCATCAGCGTTGACTCGGAACAATGTAGCCAGTATCGGTACTGATCAAGCTCTGCGGTGCCCGGCTGAGGGCGAAGCCGACCCTTCCCGTAGGCGTCCAGAAGATATTCGACGATCACTGCTGATTCGTGAATGACCCTATTGCCATCCTCAATCGCAGGAGATTTTCCTACCGGCGATACGGCCTTCAGGGTTTCAGTGGCAAGAAACGTTTTCGGGTCGCGAGCATGCCGCACCAGCTCATATTGGAGTCCAAGCTCCTCTGCGAGCCAGACGATGCGATCGGAGCGGGACATGGCCAAGTGGTGAATTTTCAGCATTAGCAACCATCCTTTCTAAACGGATGCAGCATAAGTGGCTAGCGCCAGCCTCGCTGCCAAATGAAAATGAGTGGAAGCGTCCAATCATATTCCCAAAACCAGCACTTGCCCACTGAGATTTCCTGCAAGAATGTTGAGCGGCGCGGTGTAGCGCAAGAAAAGGCAGGTCACCAAACCTTGTTTTACCGGGACCTGCCGGGTGTGGCTATCCCACTTCAACAGGGATTTCGACCTCAGACGACTTTAGAAGAGCCTAAAAATCGACGTTCACACGCAAACCATAGGTCCTAGGAGCCGCCAAATGATCAAGCCGCCCAAAATCGGTGAACAGGGGCCCCAGCGAGTATTCGGCATTGGCCAGGTTTTGCCCGAACAAGGTAAGACGTGTATTCCACCGCTGATACAAATAGCTCACGTGAGCATTGAATAATCGATAACTGTCTTGCTGGGAGATTGGTGAGTTCTGTGAAAGAAAGAAATAGCGTGATGTGAAGTAGACGTCGGTGGCTAACTCTAAAGACCCAGAATCCAGATTGAATGTTTTGCTGATGCCGACATTACCGGAATAAGTAGGGCTACGGACAATCTGATTGCCATCGAAGTTTCCGTTCCTGTTATAGATTCCCGTCGTTGGCGAGAACTGGCTGGCACCGGTGTAGTCGGTGTATCGAGCGTGCAGATACTCAGCGCTTGCGGTAATAACAACGTCATCTAACAGGTCCGGAAACAACTGAACCACCGCGTCTGCGTCAATACCGTATATCTTGGCTGCCGCAGCATTTTCGAACGATACCGCACCCTTGTTAAGAAGCGAAACAAACTGTACTTGCAGGTTCCTGTCGTCATAGTAGAAGCTCGCCGCATTGAAGCGTACGAGGCCATTGAGCAAGGTCGTCTTCGCTCCTACCTCATAAGCTTTGACGGTCTCCGGCTTGACCTCCGAAGGTGGTGTGTACAGTGTCAGCACATTAAACGTGCCGTTCTTGACCGCCTTTTGCCAAGACGCATAGAACAGGATGTCTGTTGCAGGACGGACTTCGACAGAAACCTTAGGCGCGAACGATCGAGTCGACACAGACGCGGTCGGAAACGTCAATAGCGGGTCCGGCGGAAGACCGGCTAACGTGACTTGATTGTAGGAATATTCGACCGAACGAGTCTCATCGGAATATCGTCCGCCCAAGGTCAACGAGAGCCAATCGGTGAAACTCACCGTCGTCTGGACAAATCCAGCGTAGGCGTTGGTTTTGAGGGCGCCGTAAATATCGATATTTGCCGCAGTAGAGGGTAGCGAAATATTCAGCTGCTGCAGAATAGCTGGATCCGACACCAATGCACTGAGATTGCCTATGTCAAACGTAGCAGGACTCTGAGCCCCGATGTTATGAAAGTAATAGAGACCGCCGATCCACTTTAGCCAACTCGAACTCCAGCTATTCGCATTGGACGTTACCTGTAGCTCGCCGCTTCTGGCCCGCGTATAGAGATTGTTGATGTCGTTTGAAAAGTTGGCAATCGGTCTTGGCGAGCCGTCAAAGTCAAACAAGCCGCCGGTCGTCACATACTCATAGCTGCCGAGAAGTTTGAGATCGAACTCTTCAAACCGACTTTCGAGTCGCCCGTAATAAGCTCGGTCAAATAACGTGCTGAACACTCCGCCATCTAGGTCGGCATGATATGGCTTCTGCGGCGTGATACCCAACGCGGTTCCCAGCGGGAAGCTCTCGTTATTGACCTCGAGCATGGTTCCGGTGCCGCTACCCTCGGTAATCTGACCGGAAAGGACAAGATCAACATTGTCAGCCGGACTCCATTTGAGTTTTAGACGGACACCTTTCGATTCCTCGCGAGGCAGGGGTTGCCCGTTATTAATCGAGCCACTGTAATAGTTCTCCTCGGTGTTGTAGTAGGCCGAGAGACTCACCGCCACGCTATCTAGAACCGGGATACTGGTGTATATGCGGCTATAGCTCTGATCGTACTTTCCGTAACTGGTCTGAATCGACGTCTCGGCCACAGGTCCCGGATCCTTGGTGATGACGTTGATGGCACCACCCACCGCGTTGCGTCCGAACAAGGTTCCCTGCGGCCCCTTAAGAACCTCTACTCGCTCAACAGCTCCGAAGGACTGGGCCGTCCCGCGCGAAAACGGGAAATAGACGCCATCAACATACAGGGCGACACTCGGATCTGCGAACAGGAAGGCATCTGTTCCGAGTCCACGGATAAAGACCACGGCATATCCGCCAGTGCCGCCATAATTGAGTCCCGGTACGACTTTTTGCAAGTCCTGCACATTGCCCACTCCAGCCGCGTCCAGACTGTCGGCGCTGAATGCCGTAACCGACAGCGGAACGTCTTGGATGTTCTCAACACGTTTTTGAGCCGTTACCACGATTTCTTCTATGAATCGGTTATTCGATCGGTGACTACTTGCCGCTTCTTCACTGGTTGCTGGCTCGTTGCCGCCAACCGGAATAACAGGAAGGTCTTGACTCTGCTCTGGCGAGGCGTCTATTTGGAGGGCTGTTTCCGCTGCTACTTGATCCGCCGCTCGCCCAATCTGCTCGTTTGCTGAATTGAAAACTCCAGAAGCTTGCGGCTCGGCGGCAGGCTGAGCAACGCTGACCAAAACCGTTTGGAGCACGGATGGCTGAGAGTCGTCAGCGTCGGCAGCTTGCGCGGCACTATCGAGCAACATAGCGCATATTATCGCCACGCGGGTTATAATTTTTGATGAGTAATTTTGGGCCGGCGTGACTTCCCCGTGCTGTCGCATCCTGGCAATCATTTACTCTCCTCAACAATTGGTGGACAAGCATCTTTTGGCCTGTCTCGTTGTACAAGTTGCGGCAGCATCACGACTGCACGAACCTTCAAAAGGCGCTCAGAAAGCAATCTTTCTTGTAGCCGTCGGCAACTTTATAAAGCAATGCTGGGTTAGCCGTCATGGAGGTCCTGGCGGCTATTGCGACCACTTCGTGCTACTGGTATATCGCTTCGCTCCACCAAGGAAAGAAGTCCGGCATGTCTTGCGAGACTCGGTCAGGAAACTTGGCAGACCGCTTCTTAAGGAACGAGTCAACACCTTCGGCCGCGTCCCGGCTCCGGCTCCGGGACAGCACCGCACGGCTGTCGATACGGTGGGCCTGCATGGGATGGTCCATGGTCAGCCCCCGCCACATCATCTGGCGCGTCAAAGCGATGGATACCGGTGCCGAGTGCTCCACCAGTTCCCTCGCTATTTCATACGCCGTTGGCAACAGCAGACTCGGTTCGACGATGGCTTGGACCAAGCCCCCTTTCAAAGCTTCTGGAGCATCGAACACGCGGCCGCTGTAGCACCACTGCAAGGCTTGTGAGATCCCAACAATTTTCGGAAGAAAGAAGGACGATGCCGCCTCGGGCACGATCCCGCGACGAGAGAACACGAATCCAAACCGTGCCTGATCGCTGCAGATTCTCACGTCCATTGGCAGGGTCATCGTTGCGCCGAGGCCGGTTGCCGGGCCGTTGATGGCTGCGATGACAGGCTTCAAGCACTCGAAAATGCGTAGTGTTACGCGACCGCCGCCATCACGAATCTTTGGGTTTGAATAGCCAAGCCCCCCTCATCGTGATGGAGCTGCCCCCCACCGGGTTCGACGAGGAACCCATCGATTCCAGTTGATATGTCGGCACCAGCACAGAAGGCTCGACCAGCACCGGTCACGACGAGCGCCCGAACGGCATCGTCGTGATCAACACGGTCAAATACGTCTAGAAGCTCAAGCATCATCGGCACCGTGAACGCATTGAGTCGATCCGGACGACTCAGCGTAAGCGTGGCGATTCCGTCGGATATTTCATACGTGAGCGCTCTGTATGACACTTTCGTCCCCTCTCACAACCTCGGACTCGCGCCGATTCACGTGATTGTCGGGATGTCGGTTGAAGCAGGACAGGCCCGTGTATATTATTATCAAACATAAGTTGATTAACCGCAACGTGCAAATATACAGCCGCGCTCCCTAACGATTGCGAGGTAAAAATGTGAATCTACAATGGACCGATGCCGAGCTCGCTTTCCGAAATGAAGTTCGCGCATTTTTTAGTGGAGCGTTGACCGACGACATGCGTCATGCCGCGCGCTACATGACCAGTGTCTACTCCGATCATGGGGCGTCCCTCGCTTTTCAAAAGCAGCTTGCCTTGAGAGGCTGGGGCGCGCCGTCATGGGACAGGGTCTTCGGCGGATGTGACTGGAATGCCGTGCAGCGCTACATCTTCGCTCAAGAACGCTTGGCTGCAGGCGCACCGCCACCGCCGCTTGGAATTAATCTTGTTGGCCCGGCCATCATCGCGTTCGGCACGTCATCGCAAAAGAAGCTCTTCCTGCCGGGCACGCTTTCCGGCGATATTTACTGGTGTCAAGGCTATTCGGAGCCGCAGTCCGGTTCCGATCTCGCCTCCTTGAAGACCAGCGCGATGGATGATGGTAGCGATCTGGTCTGTACGGGTTCCAAGATCTGGACGTCTCACGCTCATGTAGCAAATTGGATGTTCGCTTTGGTTCGCTCTTCACGCGAGCAGAAGAAGCAACAGGGGCTTACATTCGTGCTGATCGACATGAGTAGTCCGGGCATTAGTGTGCGGCCGATCGTGATGTCTTCCGGTGAACATATCCAGAACGAGGTCTTCTTTGACGGCGTCCGCGTCCCCAAGGAGAATGTTCTGGGCGAGATCGGTGGTGGCTGGTCGGTGGCGAAATTTCAGCTTGAGTTTGAACGCAGTAATCTTGCATCCGCACCTGAGCTGCATCTGCACATCAATCACTTGCGGTCATTCGCCGCGAACATACCGGGTGATACTTGCAGCAGCCTGCTGGATGAACCTGCATTTTCCCGAAAGCTCGCTGCCGCGCGCGCCCGTGCCTCGGCGCTCGAACTATACGAACTGCGGACGCTCTCCGCACTCTCGTCGGGTGGGTCGCCAGGACTCGCTGCCTCGGTCCTAAAAATTCTCGGAACCGAACTGAGCCAGCATGTCACCGAGCTGGCTCTGGAGGCGGCAGGACACTATGGGCGTGCGTATCAACCTCAGGAGCTGCGTCCGGGCGGAGATATTCACCTGCCGCATGCCTCGACGGCAACCATCGGCCCGCTGGACGCGGCGCTGGCTCCGTTGCGGTATCTGAACGATCGTTCCGGATCTATCTTTGCCGGTTCAAATGAGATCCAGAGAAATATTCTCGCCAAGGCAGCATTGGGAGTCTGAGGTCCGATCCTTTGCTCGTTGGGAGGATATTGGTATTAGCCTGAGGCCCCGCCAGGCCGTAAGCGTTCACCGTCTGATTATGCGAGGGTCCGTTCAAGTCGAGCGTGACGTGCCAGGTGATAGTCGATACTCCCGAATTCGGACTCGATCACGGTTGCGCGCTTGAAGTAACTGCCCAGCGGCAACTCCTCGGTCATACCGATGCCGCCGTGGAGCTGTACCGCATTCTGACCGACGAAGCGACAGGCTCCAGCGGTCGAAAACTTGGCGGCCGACACGGCCATCGCTCGCGCGGTATCAGCGTCCTCAAGTGAGAGCGTTGCCAGATGACTGGCAGATTCCGCTATTTCAATTTGGAGGTACATATCGACGAGGCGATGTTGAATTACCTGAAAACTCGATAGAGTTTGCCCAAATTGGCTGCGCTGCCGCGTGTAGTCCGTCGTATCTTGATGCATGCGCCGGAGAAGTCCGACCGCCTCCGAAGATTGAGCTGCGACCGCATCATCGCCAAGCCTCTCCATCAAAGGCAGGGCAAGCTCCGCATCGGCTATAAGGCCCCTGCCCGCCAGGAAAACGTTGTCCAGATGCAAGTCAGCGGCGTAACGGCCGTCGATGGTCGGGTAGTCAAAAGTACGGAGCCCATCCACTTGCTTGTCGACGATGAACAAGGCGGGACCACTCCCTTTGATCGTCGCGCTCACCAACAGTACGGATGCCCAGGGAGCGCCAACCACCATTGACTTGACACCGTTGAGATACCAGCCCCCCTTTGCCGGGGTTGCTGTAGTCGCAACCCTAGAGAAGCCATAACGTGAAGAGGGTTCGCTCCAGGCGAAAGCTGCCAGAGATTCACCAGCGATGATTTCTGCGGCCAGGCGATCTGCCAGCTCACTGCCAACTCGCGCCAGCAGGCCCGCAACGCAGACCATTGATTCCATAAAGGGCTCGATCACCAGGGCGCGGCCAAATTCCTCCATGATTATCATGGTTTCAACGGCACCGCCACCACTCCCGCCGATGCGCTCGGGCAGGGCGGCACCGAGCAGGCCGAGTTTACTGAATTGCCGCCAAATCTCAGGCCTCCAGCCGCTCGCCGAGCGTATAGCCGCCGCGCGGTCTTCAAAGCGATAGTTTCGCAGCAGGAGGGAGCGCAGGTTGTCGCGCAGAAGGTTCTGCTCGGTGGTCAGATCGAAGTCCATGCGGAACGCTCCAGAACACAGTATCGCGTCAGTGAGAACATCGGTTGTCGTACGGCAGACGATCGCAACATAGGAAGCGCACAGCTACCTGCCATTGCACGTCTCTGACGTTGATGGATCAAGCTGGTCACCTCTAACGCCCGGCCCATCGGACGGCCCTAAGAGCACGGCCGCAGCGAGATGAAACTCGCCACGGACGTGACATTTACGATCGTACCGCGAGAGCGTTTTAACGAGAGATGAAACCGGAAGCTCGATAGATCGCGGGCGCAATCGTGGCTGGCGGCGCGAGTACCAGTTACGTGAACGTCTGCGCCAGCATCGGCGAACGCCGTCGCAATCGCGTAACCAATGCCGCTCCCCCCGCCGGCAACCAGCACGCGCTTGTCGCGGTAGTCGAAATACATCATGGAATTGGGATAGGACCCCGCGCCTATACGTCGGCTTGCTGGCGGAAACGGCGCGCTGACTGCTTTCGAGCGCAGCTTGGCGACTTAATCTATAATCAAACACTGGTCGGTTAATTGCAATGCTTTGTGGCGAGGACGACAAGCATTGCCATCCAAATTACAAAGGCGGACAACAGGAGAAGCTTATGAAGGGTAAAGTCGCCATTGTTACCGGCGCGGCGCATGGCATCGGCCGGGCCACCGCGCAGCAGTTGGTGAAGCTTGGAGCATCCGTGGTAGTCGCCGATATCGATTGTCCATCTGGTGCGCAAACGGCCTCTGAAATCGGCGAAGGCGCGCACTTCTGGCGCCTGGACACCGGCGATGAGGCGAGCTGGGTGGAGCTGATGGCGCAGGTCAGATCTCAATTCGGTCGGCTCGACATTGTCGTGAATAATGCGGCGGTTTCACTGTTGAAGCCAATCGATCAGACCAGCATGAGCGAGTGGCTCCATGTTTTCCGGGTCAACGCAGGCGGGGTTTTTCTCGGCTGCAAATACGCCATCCTTGAAATGCAATCTAAAGGTGGCGCTATCGTGAACGTGTCATCCAATTCTTCGGTAGTGGGCATGCGTGGTGTGCCGGTGTACGGCTCTTCGAAAGGTGCGGTCAATTCTTTAACACGAGCGGTCGCGGCTCACTGCAAGCTCGGCAATATTCCTATTCGCTGCAATACCGTTATACCGGGCGGAACCCGCTCGAAAATGGCCCGTGAGGCTTTTCTTCAGATGGCAAACATTGACATCAACTCCGATTCGCCGGAAGGCCGAGCCGCTGCCAGCCAGCTCGCCGAGCCGGAGACCGTCGCGGCCGCCATCGTTTTCCTGGCATCGGATGAGGCCAAGCGCATCAATGGCGCAGAACTGCTGGCCGACGGCGCTGACACCCTGACGTTCCCGCAGTAAGCGAATCGGGCACCGGATCAGATGAGTTCCTTGAGCCCTGTTCTGCGTCCTCGTAGTGCTGCCATTACCGGAATCGGTCTTTCGGAAATCGGGCGCCGCGTCGAACGAGAGGGCGTGGACCTTGCACTGCAGGCATCGCTTGCGGCTATTGCCGATGCGGGACTTGTCCCAGCCGAAATCGACGGTCTCGCATGCTGGCCCGGACGAGTAGTCGAGATGCCCGGTGCTTCGCCGGTATCGGCGTGGGAGATCAAGGATGCGCTGGGGCTGAATTTGACTTGGTACGGCGGCGGAGCGGAGGGCCCCGCCCAGCTATCGTCGCTATTGAATGCCTGCGCGGCTATTGCAGCCGGATATGCGCGCCACGTGCTTTGTTTCCGTGCCACAACCGAAGCCCCATCTTCGAACCGCCACGCCGGGGTAAGGAATGAGGCCGTTCCCCGCGTGAATGGCTGGCAGCAATGGCTCTTGCCGTTCGATGCTTTGTCGACCGCAAATTGGGTGGCCCTCAGCGCACAGCGCCACTTCTTCGACTATGGCACCACACGAGAGCAGCTGGCATGGGTCGCAATCAATGCTCGTCGCAATGCGGCCCTCAACCCCATCGCGGTTTACAAAGACCCCTTAACGCTGGATGCCTATCTGGCGGCGCGGTTCGTATCCTCGCCGCTTTGCCTCTACGACTGCGACGTTCCAGTAAACGGCGCAGTGGCGTTTGTCGTCAGCGCTGCCGCGCCGGCGCGGGACCGGCCCCGGCCACCGATTTGGGTTGAAGCCATCAGTGGCGCCCTGCAGCGAAGCAGCCTCTGGGACCAAGGCGACTTGACGGCCCCCGCGGCTTTTGACGCTGCAAAGCATTTGTGGAATATGACCGACCTCAAGCCGGGCAACGTGGATGTGGCACAGCTCTATGATGGTTTCAGTATCGTCACCCTGAACTGGCTCGAGGCGCTGGGCTTCTGTGGGCGAGGAGAATCGGGTACGTTCGTCGAGGGCGGGCGACGAATTGCCCTTGACGGCGCACTACCTCTCAACACCAGCGGCGGGCAGTTATCCGGTGGTCGACTGCACGGCCTGGGGCTTCTACACGAGGCGGTCACTCAACTGAGGGGTGATGCGGGAGCGCGCCAGATCGCGCGTCCGGCCCGCGTTGCGGCGGTCGCAAACGGCGCCGGCCCGCTTGCAAGCTGCGCCCTGCTCGTGCGTGATTGATGCGAGGCCAGCGAGCGGGGCGTGCTAGCCGCGTACGTAGGATTCAAGGCTTATTATCTGGGAGCGATCCGGCTTGACGGGTATTTTCGCAGCGAGTAAATTCTCATGAATCAAACACGGTTTGGTTATTAGGAAATCTGATTATTACAATGGCACGAATCACTTATGTTGAATTCAGCGGGACCGAACACGTGGTTGAAGTAACGTCGGGCCTGTCGGTGATGGAGGGGGCGATACAGAACGTCATCCGTGGCGTCGACGCGGACTGCGGCGGGGCTTGCTCCTGCGCCACATGTCACGTCTACGTTGATCACCAGTGGGTGTCGAAGACCGGCGCCCCGGGGCCTCTGGAGGCTTCCCTTCTCGAATTTGCCAGTGGCGTTCAACCGAATTCGCGCCTCTCCTGCCAGATTGCTGTGACGGACGACCTGGACGGTCTGGTCGTTCGTATTCCGGCCAGCCAGCAGAGTTAGCACCTATTACCCGCTATCTGTTCAGCAAGCACCAACACAAACTGCCTCGCTTCATCGGACGAGCCTCCGCGCAATCCGGACTTCCCCTGCGGCAGTAGGTATTCCGGACCTATGATGCGTACTGGCATTGAATGCAGTCATCCGGACCACCTGAATCAGGGCAATATTCTTAGGCTGCGACTGATTCAGCGGTGGGCGCAGATTCGGTCGCGTTCATCTCTGTAGCCGAGGCCTTTTCAAGCGCAACCTCAATTCCATCGATCAGAGTAGTCCCCGAAACGAATTCAATAGATTGCAGTCCGAGACCCAGCAAACGATTGATGTTCACCCCGTTGGTATTGTTGGCCCGTCGCCAACTGCCGCCGCTGTGACCCCAACCATGCGGATAGGCGACCGCGCCACGCACAACTTCGTTGGAGAGCCGAACAGGGACCTTCAAGCGATCTGCCGAGGTGCGGATGTACACGAAATCTCCATCGGCTACGTCAAGTTCGGCAGCGTCGTGAGGGTGGATCGTGAGCGCAGGCTTTTGCGAGCGCACGAGTCGATCGACGTTGTGCATCCAGGAATTGAGCGAGCCGATTCTGCGTACGCTCAATAGACGGAAACGCGGCTGTGGCCTCCGCTCTGCAAATAGACGTGCCAACTCAGATTCCACCGCTGGTTGCCAAAGGTGAATTTTTTGATCCGGATAGGCAATTCGTTTTCTCCAGGTGAGATAAGTGTGCGGCACATCAACCATCACACCATGCGGGTACTGGCGCAGCTTCTTCACAGACCAGCCGTTTTTGCGCAGTCCGAAGCGGTCACCGACCGGGCCCAGGCGGAGCCCAATATCGAACATCGTCATCGGGCGCAGCGCGAGACCCAGTTTGCCAATGAAGCGCTTGAGCTTTGAAGCGGATGGTGCGCCGAGGCCCATCCGGCGCACGATCGCCAGATAAATGTCGAATCCATCACGCGCTTCGCCCAAGGGATGGATCACGGCGTCGGTGAACTGGATGAATGGACGGATCATGAAACCCAGTCCGACGATCGGAAGATCCGGTCGCTCTAGAAAAGTGGTACCCGGCAAAATGTAATGCGCGTGCCGGTTGGTTTCATTGACATACAGATCGAAGGACACCATGAAGTCCAGGGCCTTCAGAGCCTCTTCCAGCCGAGCGCCGCCCGGCGCACTGAGCAGCGGATTGCCACAGCTCACAAGCAGCGCGCGGACCTTGCCCGGCCCGTCGATGAGGATATCGTCGGGCATCATGGCACTCGGAAGAAAGCCGGCAACGGAGGGCGAATCGCCATGGCGGCTCCTGGATTCGCCATAGCCACCCACGGTGGATTTTTGAGACGGAAACACCTCGCGGCCGAACATGGTCCCGCCTTCGAGGTTATAGGTGCCAGTGGCCGCGTTGAATGCTGTGACGAGGAAATTGGTCAGCGTCGCGTATGGCCCGCGGCAGATGCCGATTCGGCTATAGATGGTCGAGCGCTTGGCGCGTACGAAACCGCGGGCAACATCGCGAATGGTTTCTGCAGCCACTCCACACCCGCGCGCGCAAGCTCCCACGTCGTTTCGCAGCACCTGGAGGCGCAATGAATCCCAACCGACGACGTCACGAGACAGAACGTCCGGGTCGATCAGGTTCTCGTCCTGCAGGACTCGGAACATGCCGAGCAGCATCCAGACATCTCCGTTAGGAAGAATGGGCAGGTGCTCATAGCGCGCCGCAGTTTCCGAGCGCCGCGGGTCCACGACCAGTACTCGCCCCCGCTCGGCGATTTCATCGAAATCATGCCGTATACGCGGCGCCCACATAAGAGAGCCGTTGGAGATCATGGGATTCCCGCCCATCACGATCAGGTAATCGCAACTCGGCAGATCGGGAATTCCGGTCGTCCACGGTGCGCCGTAAGCCACGTAGTTAGCGAGCAAGCGGGCATTGGTATCTTGGGAACTCGCGCCGTGCTGCCGAGTGCTGCCCATCGACGCCAGCAGTTCCAACTGGACCACGAAGTTTTCGCTGGCGAACGCCGTCGGATTGCCAAGATAGGAGGCGATGGCGTCCGGGCCATGCTGCTTGCGGATTGTCTTGAGCCTGGAGCCAATGTCATCGAGCGCCTCGTCCCAGCTCACCGGCGCAAACTCGCCGGGCCCGCCAACTCGCTTGAGCGGCCGGAGGACGCGATCGGGGTCATAGGTGATCTCTGCCGCCGACGTACCTTTAAGGCAGACATGGCCCAACGAATGCGGGTTGCGCTTATCAGGAGTGAGTTTGACCACTCGCCCTTCGCGAACAGAGGCAACAATTCCGCAATGTGCTTCACAAAGCCGACAAAATGTAGCGTGGTTGCCATCGGTGCCGATAGGAGGATTTGGCTTCTGGGTCGTCATTTGACTCTCCTCGTCACTGATGCCCACCCCTCTAGTGCTCAGCCATTTCGTGGTACCGGGGTAGCGGTCCGGCGCTACTGATCAGAGTGCTGCTGACGACGCTGGTCATTTTGGCTGGCCGCTCAGGATCACGTAATCGAGAGCGCTACACAGCGACACTTCGACGGTTTACTGGCCCTTCCATTGCGGGCGTCGTTTCTGGGCGAACGCACGCGGCCCTTCAATAAAGTCCTCAGACTTAAACATTTCTCGCAGAGCCGGGTAGCGCAGTTGATTTTGCAGGGCCGCCTCAAGGCTGGGCTCATTGAGGCCCTTGCTGACAGCCTCCTTAGAGGCGCGCACCGACATAGGGCTGGCACTCAGAATTTGATTCGCCCATCGCCGCGCTGCAGCCAGCAGATCCGTCGCCGCCACGACCTCGTTGACGAAGCCCAGGCTGCAGCCTTCCTGAGCGGAAACGGTACGGCCGGTCAAGATGATACCCATGGCCGGCTTAACGCCAATTTGTCGAGGCAAACGTTGCAGGCCACCCGCGACCGCAGCCAGGCCCACTCGGACCTCGGGTAGCGCAAAACTCGCATGTTCGGCCGCGACGACAAGGTCGCAAGCCAGAGCGATTTCGAAGCCGCCACCCATGCAAACCCCATTCACGGCAGCGATGATCGGTTTGTTCAGGTCCAGACGTGAGGTGAGACCGGCGAAGCCGGTGGATGGCCACCCCAAGCCGCCACCCGATGCCTGATATTTTAAATCGTTCCCTGCGCAAAAGGCCTTGTCGCCTGCGCCGGTGATGATCGCCACCCATTGGTCCGGGTCCTTGGAAAACTCGTCAAATGCGGCGCCCAGTTCCTCGTGCGCCGGCGCGTGCAGTGCGTTCATGCGCTCGGGCCGGTTCAAGGTCACCAGGGTCAGTGGCCCGTCGCGCTCCACCTGGATGAATTCGTAGCCCATCATCGACATCCTGTCCGTAGCTGCTGCAGTTTATTGGAGGTCAATCAGTGAAGCGGAAGCTGTTGAATTTCTCGCCGGCGTCGACGATGACTTGGCGGCCGATCGGCTCCCCCGTCAACAGCCCCGCCAAGGTGTCGTTATCGCCGCGGGAAACCTGCGCTATGAAGCGTTGATCAGCGTCGTGAAGGCGGCCCAGCGCCCAGCCAATCGCTGGCTTGCCGTTTTGGAAATCGACCGTGAAGGTCTCGATGATGCCGTGCCCGCTGGATATTGCTGCGACGCTGACGGCGTCACGCCGAAGCTGTTGCGTCAAGTCCTCGCCTTCGACCCGCTGCCAAAGGCGGCTTGGTGCTGTCGTCCCATAGATGCCGACTGATTGCTTGGACAGATAGCCTCCATTGGCGGATACCACGCCCTGGCTGCCACGGTCCCGTCGCAGGGTTGTCACCATCTCGGCTATCGCGAAGAGGCTGTAGGAGTTGCCAGCACCGCCAAAGAACGGCAGACCACCCGTGACGGTCAGTGGTCTTCCTGGGCTGGCTTCGACCTCGAAGGCCTCGCAGGCGGCCGATACCGCGCAGGGAAAGCAACTGTAAAAGTCGAAGTGTCGAGTCTTGGCTGCGCTTGCTTGAGCGGCCTCGAACGCTTTGCGGGCAGCCCATTTCAGAGCCCGTGATTCACCAATAGAGGGGCGCTCGGAAACGCAGACATCGTCAGCGTCGGCATAGCCATGCAGGTACACGCGGCGATCAGACGCGACGCCAAGCTGGTCGGCCATCGCCTGGCTGGTGATTAGCACCGCTGCCCCTTGATTTACCGCATCCTGAGCAACCAACCATTTTGTAAACGGATCGCTGACCAGGTAGTTGTCCGCTGACACGGTCGACAAAAACGTCTGGTCGCGCACTGTTGGAAACTGAGCGTAGGGATTTCCCGAAGCCACAGCCGAGAATCCTGAAAACAGCGCGGCCATCACGCGCTGATGCTCGGCGCGACTTCGGCCGTAGCGGACACGCTGCGCATGCTCAATCAGGGCGTAAACATTAACCGGCGCAAACAGGCGATGCCGAGCTTCGGCCCTATTGACCAGTGGCTTTCCAAGCCCGCGGTCCTCCATCTCGCCATCGGTCTCGTCGCTCCAATCCAGCACCAGGCCGCTACGTCGGGCCGCCTTGAGAAGCCCCGTGGCTTCGGCACCGACCACCAGCGCCATATCGTGAGTACCTTCGGCGATGGCATCGCACAACTCGTTCACCAGCCGTTGCGGTGTATGTCCTCCGACTTCACCGTAAATCGTTCGCACCGGCTTGGCCCCGATTCGGGCCGCCACGGCGCGCGGAAATTTGCTCGCCCGTCCAAAGGGATGTTCGCCGCCCACATAGGAATCGGAAAACAGGCGCACAGCGGCGATCACATCGATGATGGCGGCGCTTTCCGGCGGAAGACCGGCATCCACGATTGCTCTCATCGCGGCTTGTGCAGCGAGCGTAACCGGGGACAGTCCATGCGCTTGACTTGCCTCGCCGCGATAGACGAGCTGCCCGCTACCAATCATCACCGGGGTGCGCATGCTCATTTTCACAGCGCCAGAAACGTGCAGCCGATCCGGCAAGCCAATCGGTGCGACATCACCCCGCTCCGCTTTGGTCGAGCCACTCTTTCTTCAGAGCGGGCTTTCGAATTTTTCCTGACTCGGTCGAGGGCAGCGGCTCCGTGCGGATCCACCACTGACTCGGGACCTGAAAGTGCGCCAGGCGCTGGCGACAATGCGCTTCGAGCGCCTCTGTGCTTAGCGATACGCCTTGCTTAAATACCACGGCGGCCGCAACCTCCTCGCCCCAAATTGGCGAGTCGAGGCCGATGACGGCCACTTCATGCACTTCGCGGAGTTCCAGCAGGCAGGTCTCAACGTGTGCGGCAGAGATATTCTCTCCGCCCCGGATGATCACTTCCTTCTTGCGCCCGGTGACGTGCAGGTATCCCTCGTCGTCGATACGTCCCAGATCGCCGGTGTGAAGCCAACCGTCACTGTCGACGGTGTGGTCGTCGGGCAGCCCAAGGTAGCCCGTCATGTTGGTCGGAGAACGCGCCAGAATTTCGCCGCAGCCTTCGCCGTCAGCGTGGTCGATGCGCAGTTCTACGGTGGGAAACGGTCTGCCGGCCGCTGTCGGCCGCTGAGCGTATTCCGGCCCACCCAGTTGGCAAAGTGTCCCGCCCGCCTCACTGAGTCCATAGACCACCGCGGCATTTCCCTTGATCGAGGGAAATGCTTCGCGCATACGGTTCACCAGGTCCGTTGAAATGAAGGTGCCTCCAGTGCTGAGAAACTGCAGGCTGCTCGTATCGAAGCGCTTCAAGTCAGGCTGATCCAGCACTCGCAACAGCATCGTCGGTGTACCAGCCCATCGAGTGATCTTCTCTCGCTCCAACAATACCAGCACCTGCTGTGCGTCAAACCGGCCCTCGGTCATGACAATGCAGCCGCCGATCACGGCGAACATCATGACCACCTGGATGCCGGCAATGTGGAACAGGGGCGACGCGAGCAGGGTTTTAGCTATTGGCGATGTGTCAGACAAGGTATGGGGCAAGCGCCCCGACGACACCAGCAGGTTCTGAAGATTGGCGACTTGTGAGCGATGCGATAGGACTGCCCCCTTGGGTGCACCCGTGGCGCCAGACGTGAACAGGATGATGGCGGGGTCGTTCTCGTCAGCTGCCGGTCTATCGGGGGCCTGCAGGTCGCTATCGGACTCGATAGACCGTTTGATGTCGTTCACGAGCAAGACCGGAACGCTCACTGCAAGCTTTTCTTTCTGACGCGCATCGGCGATCACCAATGCCGGCTGCGAGAGCGCGATCGCATGCTCGACTTCCGGCTGACTCCACCAGCCATTGGCAGAAACAACAACCCCGCCCACCTGCAGGACCGCCCAGAAAGCGCAGACCCATTCGGCGCTGTTAGCGGCCAGCAGCATGACGCGGTCACCGGGACCGATACCTCGGGCATGTAGCAGAGCCGCCAGGCGCGTTACATAGACCTGATGGTCGCTAAAGGAGATTCTTCGATCACCCTGAACCAGATAGGTGCGGCTACCCCACTTTGCGGCGTCAGTGAGGATCTCGGCGACATGCCGGCGCCGCTGCGTGTACATCTTGAATCGAAAAGGCCCGGCAGCCTCCACGGCGACGTCCATTCCCCATTCAAAATTGTGTTTCGTCATGCTCTTCCTCCATTTGACAGCCGGTGTGCCACTTCGCGGCCAGCTACGAAATTCGGCTGGATCCGACTGCAGGATCAGCCACGACACTTCACGCGACGGACATGGATTGACTCGGACGCACCTGGCGCATGGCTGGCAGCAGCATGTCCGCTGCAGTTCTGCTTCTATATATTTTCAAACATCGTTTGGTAATATCATAACTTCAGAACGGTGATCTATACAATTCCGCACCAATCCCGATGACTACTGCTTAACCTTGAGAACAGCATGACTCGCGCGCTACCGCAGCTCACTCCCTTAACCGAGCCGTTCTGGAAAGGCGGCGCGGACGGCCAGCTGCGCCTCCAGCGCTGCGCCGCCTGCCAGCGCTTCATGCACCCGCCGCGCCCGATCTGCATAAATTGCTATTCACGTGAACTCACTTGGGAGGTGATCTCAGGTCGCGGTGTCGTGGAAAGTTTTACGATCAACCATCAGCCATGGCGTCCCGATCTCAAGGATCCCTATGTAATTGCGATCGTCTCACTGGCTGAGCAGTCCGATCTTCGCCTCACCACCAACATCATCGGGTGCGACGCTGACAAGGTTCATATCGGGTTAGTGGTGCAGGTACGATTTGTGGCGATCGAGGATGTCTACCTGCCAATGTTCGAGCCGGCCGTACTCCGATTGCCTATTGCACTGTGACTCTCCTGCGGAGCCACCAATGCCGTCGGCGTTAGCTTAGGGACTGAGTAAAGCGTTCTCGTAGCAGATGCTTGAGAACTTTTCCCGTAGGATTGCGCGGCAGTGCTTCGACGAATTCGATAGCGCGTGGATGTTTATAACGAGCCAGATGGAGCCTGCAAAGATCCAGTATCTCTTGCTTTAACACTTCAACGTCCGCTGCAAGGACTTCGGGATCGGCAACCACGACTGCCAATGGACTCTCGCCCCAGCGCTCGCTTCGCTGTGCAATCACGGCGACATCCAGAACCGCGGGATGACGGATGAGGGCGCTCTCAATCTCGGCAGGATAGATGTTTTCACCTCCGGAAATGATGACATCTTTCGACCGGTCCTTAATGTAAATGAATCCGTCCTTGTCGATGACGGCGATATCACCAAGATAGAACCAGCCATCCTTAAACGCCTTCTCAGTCGCCTCCTTCTGATTCCAGTAACCCCTGATCAAATGCGGTCCACGCGTAATGACTTCACCGGGAATACCGGGCTCTACATCTCGGCCTTCGGAGTCGACGACACGGACCTCCAGTCCGAAGTAGGCCTTCCCCGTTGAGCCCGCCTTGCTGCGCGCGTACTGGGGTTCAATGATGCAGATACCGCCGTGAGTTTCGGTCGATCCATAAACCTGATGCAGGTCGATCCCGATGCCGGCATATTCTTCGATGATCGACACCGGCAGCGGTGCTGCGCCGACCATGATCCAGCGAAGCGAGGCATGATTGCATGACGCTCGGGATGGGTGCCGGTACATCAGGCTCATCATCGCGGGAACGGCGAAGCTGTGATTGATCCGCTCAGACTCGATCAGCTGCCAGATCTGTTCGGCATCGAATGCCTTGGCAATGACGCTGGTGCATCCCCGATGGATATAGTTGATGAGAAGGGCCAAGCCGCCAACATGAAATAGCGGCGCGAGAATCAGTCCTCGATCAGCCAGGCGCATCTCAACCGTCGCGAGGGCACACTGGCTCCAATTGATCGTGGATCCGTGTGTATGCATTGCACCCTTGGGCTTGCCCGTCGTACCCGAGGTGTAGATCAAGAACGATACATCGTCCCCTTGACCGGAGATCGGCGGTTCGCTGTTCGGCATTGATGCGGCGACGGCATCCAGTGCAGCCGACGCTTCAGCTCCATGGCGGGTGCTCGGAATGATTGCCAGCCCCGGAATGCGGCACTTGAGCGGCTCTGCCAGCGCATGGTGATCAATGCTGTAGAGAAGCATTCCGGTCTGCGAATCCTCAATTTGCGCAGACAGCTCCTCGACGGTAAGGCGCCAATTCAACAAGACAGCAATGGCTCCGATCTTCAACAGCGCAAAATAAACCTGCACGTAGGCGACGCCGTTCGACATCAATACGCCCACTCGCTCACCGGGCTGGACGCCTAGTGAGACAAGTGCATGCGCGACCTGGTTGGTCGATCCATTGAGTTCAGAGAATGTTAGACGTAGCCCTGTTTCAGCATCGACCACTGCATCCAGCCCGGGGCTCGTCTTGGCGCGCTCGATAAGCAGCTGTCCGGCATTAATCAGCATGGCTGTCTCCGTCTCAGGCATTTATTACGTGGTGATGCAGCGCCTTCCGCTGCCAGTCGCAACGCCGTGGCGCGCCCAATACCGTGCTTGCGGGCAGCGCCAGTGATCAACACCACCGAAAATCCTTAAATCGCAAGATCGTCGGCTCCTACAGCGACTCTGCCGCATCAGAACCGACGACAACGACTTCGTCGGCAAAAAGGAGCGGCGAGCGCGGCAGATCAATGAATTTGCGCTCGTCTTCCAGCAAGCGTCGGCCGGCTTTGATGGCGTCGAGATCCGTCGCCGTCGACCTCAGATCGTCAATGCTTTCCCAATACAACTCGGCAACGCCGTCGTAGCCCGCCGCACCGCCCCGTACTTTAGAGGCGGTGTAAAGCTTTTCATCGAAGAACGGGTAAGTCTGAATGTAACGGCGAATTTTTAGGATCGGAGCAAGCTCACGCACTAGCGGGGCGTGCTGGTGCTTCCAGTAATCCTGAAATTGTAGTGCGCTCAGCTCCGGCAGCCGATGTAGACAGAATATCAGCTTGGTCATGTATTCTCCGGGACACTAACGCGCGTCTCGAACATCTACGGGTCAACTACGGCACATATTGCGCTTGAGATCGCGGCCGGTCGGCAGAATCGATTAATCGTTACTCAGCAGTCGAGGTACGCTTCCCTTCATCAATGAGACGATCGATCACTTTTGCCATCGTCGCGATGCGTACTTCTTGACGGGACAAGCGAGACGCTTCGAATCCATCGCTGTGTATCCCGCGTTGGGTCAGCACCACGTTCGCGTAGTCCTGATCCAAGATCATTCCATAGCTGCGCGTGCCTTCGTCCGCGTAAGTGCGCGCAGCCGGAGGCACGAGCTTGCGTTGTGCCTCACTCATCTTCTGAAAAATCATTGTCTGAATGGTCATTCGATCCGGGTCACTCGCATGCGGCCGCATCGACAGGAGCAAGAAGCCGCCGGCGGTAATATTGAAGACCAAGCCCGGGAATAAGTAGTAGTGCCAGTCGTCAATGTACTGAGCGCGCGACAATCCGCTCACATTGATTTCGCGATCTTGGATGATCTTCTCCATTTTGGAGATCAGAAATTCACGACCGTTTTTGTGCTGCTCTGCGATTTCGCCCTTGGTTGGATTGTTGCCCTTTGCCGTGTCCCAGTCGAAAGCGACTCGGGAAAGATCGATTTCACTCCCGCGCAGGATTCCACCGGAGTGGATAAACTCGCGTACGACATCGTGTTCAGTGTATGAAGCAAGCCTGGGGCTAGGCACACCGAATGGAATGATCGCCCGGCTATGTCCGAATCGCTTGCTAACCACTTCCATGGCCGTATTGACATCGTCCGAGGCCGCCAGAAATTGTGGGTGGACGCCGTTGACGTGATAGATCTCGACAAAGGCCTCGACTGTAGTCTTCCAGTTCGCGGACAGCGGATGGATGACGTTCACCACGAGGTTCATGTCCTGAAGCCGATAGGGCTCCAGTTGATCGACGACCGGCCCCAGAAATTCTTTTAGACTGATCGCATTGGCGGAATTGGGATTGATAAAAACAAGCCCTGCCCAGGTCTCGCATTGCACTGAACGCAACGACAGGTCGCCGTCAAGGGAATCAAAGGTGTGCCGGTCCGGTATGACCTGAAGGGCTCCGTCGAGTTTCCAGGTCCAGCCATGGAAGGGACACCGAATACTCTTGGCACTCCCACAGCCCTCGGCCAGGCGATTGCCGCGATGCTGACACGTATTGTGGTATGCCTTCAGGCCACCATCGTTTTGCCGGACGACGAGGTAGCCTTGGTCGGCGATGTCATACGTGACGAAGTCGCCGGGCTTGGCGAGTTCTTGTTCGGTACCGGCGAACTGCCAAGTGCGCTTCCAAATATGCTGAAGTTCGTCCTTTAGACGCTCCGGAGCGATATAGTTTTTCTTCGGCAGCCGGCGATACTTTTCATCGATAGCGAGATCTTCGTAGAAGGCCGTGCCTTTTGGAAACCGAAGCTGATACGGGAGGATGTGCGAGTGATACTTCGTATTGCTTTCGGTAACGAGGTCAACTAGCTCTTCTGACATGGGGCTCTCCTCTGAAATCTCGTATCGGACCTGTTCTACAGGTTTTGGGCGAATGCTTTTTCTGCTGGGTCTTTTTTCACTGACTGATCGATACTCTGGTCCTCGGCCTGGCGCAGATCACGACCTGTCGTGTCGATATCGCTCAGCACGATCTCGCGCGAAAGAACCTTGCGCTTCCAATCCTGATGCTTGTCATCGAGATCATGGAATTCGGGCATCACCTCGCGGGCAAAGATCTCCATACTTTCGCAGATCTGCTCGTGTGTGGTCTTTCCGGTTTGTGCGATCAGTAGTACTTGGTCAACGTGGAGATCATGAAGTTTTTTCACGCGCGGCCTCAACGTCGCTGGCGAACCCACCATCATGTGTTCACGCAGAAATGCCTCTTTGATCCGTGCCTTATCCGTCTCGCGCCATTTCAGGTATTCGGCCCAGAAATCTGTCTTGCCCGCCTCGAACGGACCGAACTTCTGATAGTAGCCTAGCGAGAACTCAAAGAATGTCGCGCCCTGCGCTCGCTCAAACGCCAGTTCGTCAGTCGGCGCGCAGAGAAAGTAGTAACTCGAAGTCAGGTTGGCCTGCGGCTGATAGTTCGTGATGGGCTGCTGGTGGTTCAGGAACGCATTGTAATACGCATGCACCCAGGCTTCGGCTCCTGTCGGATCCACGAATGCAAAACCCATCGCGCCCATGCCCCAGGCCCCTGCTTGGCGAATGGTCTCGGTTTGAGAGCAGGCGACCCACAACGGCGGATGGGGCTTTTGCAATGGCTTGGGTAAAACATTCCGAGGCGGCACCTTGAAACGTTCACTCTCGTACGACCAGCTTTCATTCCACAACATCGGCATGAAGCACTTGACTGCATCTTCAAAATGCTCACGCTTTTCCCTGAATCTCACTTCGAAGGGGTGCAGCTCCGTCGTGTTGGAGCCTTCTCCCAGCCCCAGTTCCAAACGCCCATTCGAGATGATGTCGAGCGTGCCGACCTGCTCGGCAATCCGCAGCGGATGGTTGGTTGTTACATGCTTAATGCCGTGTCCGATCCGGATGTTCTTCGTCCTGGCGGCGATGGCGGCAAGCATAAGCTCGGGCGCCGAGCTGTGGCTGTATTCCTCGAGAAAGTGATGCTCCGCGTGCCAAACGCAATCAAAGCCGAGCTTGTCGGCCAGAACGGCCTGCTCAAGGGCCTCATGGAACACGCGATGCTCCGATCCTTCGTCCCATGGCTTCGGACACTGGATCTCGAAAAATAGTCCGAACTTCATTGCAGCTCTCCTTGAGTACTGGTGGATCCGATCGTCTTACATGCCAACCGTTCAGCGTGTCGATATCTGTATCAAACAATGTTTGGTTATGGAGAATAAGGTTCCACCCTGTTGGCAGTCAAGGACAGCGGCGGATTCGTCACACCTGGTTCGATCGGGATCCTGTCCGCTACAGGCCTGCCCTGCGAGTTCGGTCCTTGCGATTGGCTCACCAAGGACGACTTCGACACATACTTCCCATTGTGGAAAGTATGTTTTGCGGGACGTATCAGATCACGTCCAGACAACAAGACCGTCAAGTGCTTCGACGCCATGATGTGTTGCCAGCAGCGGATTAACTTCCAATGAAATTAAGTCGGGGCCGAGCGCCAGGGCGGCATCACCGATTCGGACGATGGACTGAGCCAGCGCGCGGCGATCGACTGCCGGTGCGCCACGGAAGCCGCTCAGCAGCATGGTGCCGCGCAACTCACCGAGCATCTCCAGTACGTCTTCCTCCGCAACGGGCAGCAGACGCAAGCTGGTGTCCTTTAGCGCTTCGACCCATACACCGCCGAGACCCACGGCGACCACCGCCCCCCATACGGGATCGCGCATCGTGCCGACGAACAGCTCCACCCCGCCTCGCCGCATTGGCGAGACAATGACACCATCAATGATGGCATCGGGTCGTGCCGAAGCGACCTTTTCAAGCATCGCGTCGTATACCGCTGCTGCGGTCTCTGCTGTTACGTTAAGAGCAACGCCGCCTACGTCACTCTTGTGAGCAATTTGCGCCGACAGGATCTTGAACGCCAGAGAACCGCCAAGTTTTCGCGCAATCTCCTCTGCCTGCAATGCCGATGTCGCGATCATCGCCGGAATCACGGGCACACCGTGGCTGGAGAGATAGTCCAACACCTCACGCTCGCCTCCCGGCCGTTGCGCAGGGGTCGACTCAGCGTTCCTTGCAATCGGCGGGGAACTTCGACCGACTCCGGGATGATGAGCCCACCAATCGCATGCGTTTGCGATCGCCAGGAGACCACGATCGACGCCAACCCCGAAATAGGGAGCGCGAAGCCCCTGCGTCATGTCGCGCCCGGCCTTAGCCACGGTAGCCGACACATTGCTCAGTATCAGGACGGGCTTCCCGGTTCCGGAGAATCCACGGTCTATCGACTGGAACACTTTCGCCACAAAACCAGTGCGATCCTCCACCTCCGGCGCATCAAAAATACAAGCAACGACCCCAACTGCTGGGTCGCTCGCCAGCACCTTCAGCATGGCCTCGATCGATTCGGGCTTCAACATTGCCGCGCCGGTGAAGTCGAGCGGGTTGTGGGGCGTGCCATAGGCAGGCATCACCTGCCGCAGAGCCGTCACGGTCTCTTCCGATAGCGCTGGCATCCTGAGAGCCACGTTTGCAGCACGATCAGCAGCGATCTCGCACATGCCGCCTGACATGGCAGCCAAGGCGAAGCCGCCATTGATACGCCCAAGCCGAGCCAGAACGGCTGTTGTGGCGATCAGCTCTTCCGGCGACGCCACACGCACCATGCCCAGACGTCGGCAGGCCGCATCGAAAACGCGATCGTCACCGACGAGAGAGCCCGTGTGAGCCCGAGCGGCCTTTGCACTAATCTCGCTCGATCCCACCTTGAGAACGATGATGGGCTTGCCAGCCGATCGTGCCTTCAATGCGGCTTGCTGAAACCGCTGGCCATCGCGAACCGTCTCCAGAAAGACCCCTATTACCTTGGTATGAGGCTCGTCGGCCAGATAGTCGATCACGTCCGCGACGTTGACGTCTACTTCGTTGCCCGTGGAAACCAGGTAGCTCAGCGAAACATTTTGATGAAACGCCACATCCGCCAAAATGGTGCCGACGGCTCCACTTTGAGAGACGATCGCTACCGCCCCGACCTCACGCTGAGCGCGCCTCTGACTCGTGAATAGCGGCACATGGTCAATGAAATTGATGAAGCCCAGGCAGTTGGGCCCCAACAATCGGATTCCAAGCTGCTGCGCACGCTTTGCAAGCGCGGCCTGAGCCAGCGCGCCGTCGGCACCCAGTTCGGCAAAGCCGGAGGTCAGCACTACAGCGTTTGCAATGCCCGCTTCGGACAAATCGGAGAAGACCTCGTCTATCGCACTGCCCGGCACCATCACCAGCGCCAGGTCGATAGGCTCTCCGATCGCCACGCAACTGGTCGCCGCGCTTCGCTCGTAGACCGTTCCGCCGTTGCGATTGACCAGATGGATCTTGCCTGGAAACGCAAAGCGCGTCAGATTCCCAAACACCATATTGCTCCACAACGAACGTTCGGTGGCCCCCACCAGTACGATCGACGCAGGTCGAAACAGGCGCTCCAGCGGATGACGATCCCTCGCTTGCAAAACATCAGTGCTCACGAATTCGACGCCAGTCACAAAATCGACGAGGTCTTGCGAATATAGATCGTCTGAGCGTTCGTATATTCCAGCAGACCTTCAACGCCGTTTTCGGCACCGATTCCGGACTGCTTGTGGCCGCCAAATGGGACGAACGGAGACTGGTAGTGAATTTCGTTGATCCAGACCGTGCCGCAGTGCAGCCGCTGCCCGATTGCATACGCCTGTTCGACGTTGGCAGACCAGATCGACGCTCCGAGGCCGTACTCACTGGCATTGGCGCGTTCGACGACCTCGTCGACGGTTTTAAACTTTAGCAGCGGTAGCACCGGGCCGAAGGCTTCCTCGACAACCACGCGCGAATCATCTGGAGGATTATCGACCAGGGTCACCGGCACGAAGTAGCCCTTGCCCACCGGGCAATCGCTGGCGATCAGCGTGAGCCCGGACGATCGAGCCTCTTCAATGAGCTTCTTGACCCGTTCGAACTGCAATCGATTCTGGATGGGACCAAGCTGGACGCCTTCCTCTGCGCCGTTGCCGATCTTGACAGACTGGGCAATCTCCGTGAGCGCCCTCTTCATCGGCTCATAGATGTCTTCGTGAATGAACATCCGCTTGGTCGCCAGGCAAAATTGCGAGTTGTTGCGGAATGCCGCCCAGAACAGTTCAGGTGCCGCCTTTCCTACGTCCACATCCGGCATGACAATCGCCGGATCGTTGCCGCCCAGTTCAAGCGTCACACGCTTCAGCGTCGCAGCGGCACTCTGCATCACCTTGCGCCCGGTTTGCGTCGAGCCCGTGAATGATATCTTGTCGATGCCGCCATGCGCGGTCATCGCCGGGCCCAGTGAATCGCCACCGGAGATCACATTGAGCACGCCGGGCGGAAGCACGTCACGCAGAAGCTCGCCAAGCTTGAGGGCCGTCAGCGGGGTGGTCGGTGCTGGCTTGAGCACTACCGTGTTGCCCGCCAATAGTGCCGGCGCAATCTTCATTACGGCCAGCAATATCGGAAAGTTCCAGGGGACAATCGCGCCGACAACACCGAGCGGAACATGATGAACCTCGGCCCTGCGGTCAGCGCTGTCTTCGCGCACCTCGATAGGGATGTCCAGCTGTGCGACCAGGCCAAACCACATCGACGAGTACATGACCTCCATGAACGAGTCCGCGTGCGGCTTGCCCTGCTCCAGAGTCAGTAGATTTTTGAATCCCTCAGCATTGGCCTGCAGGCACTCTGCAATCTTGCCCAGCAAACGCTTGCGCTCAACTAGCGAAGTGCTTGACCACGCTGGAAAAGCGCGTCGAGCCGAGGTTACCGCTGCATCCAGGTGCGCTGCGGAAGCGTCGGGAGCCTGCGCCACAAGCTGCTCCGTAGCAGGATTCAAAATCGACAGAGAAGATGACACTTCGACCTTGCGCCCATCAATCGTCATCGTGAAATCAGTATCAAATTGCATGATCGCTCCATATTCCCGAGTACCGGGTTACTTGCAGAATCACTATTGGATCTAATTGACTCGCAGCACTTCGAGCTGCTTCCACTGGCTCATTTTTGCGTCGATTCTGGTCGCTCTCGATCCACAGAGTCGTTCGGTCTCAGGGGGCATCCCAGACGACAGGCAGCGACAAAGCGGATCGCAGGGTCCAGCCCAGAATAGGCGGCGGCGTACCGTTTGTTGCAGGATCCCATCGAACACCGGGCAGATGCTCAAGCACCTGCTCCATATAGATCTGCAATTCTTTACGGGCTAAGTGAAGTCCGATACAGGCGTGAGCGCCGTAACCAAAACCGAGATGCGCCTTGGACTCGCGCGAGATATCGAATTCGTGCGGCCTGTCCCAGCGGCTTGGATCACGATTGGCCGCAGCCATCATGACGTAGACCATGGACCCCGCCGGAACTGAAATGCCTCCGACGCTAGTGTCGTGCTTGGCCCGGCGCGGAAACATTGACGCTGGGCCTTCGAACCGAAGCGTTTCCTCGATGCTGGGACCGATCAATGCAGGATTCGTCCTGAGACGTTCGAGCTGCTCGGGGTGGCTGAGTAACAAATGCGTCAGGTTAGACGCCCCGCGAAACGTTGTTTCCATTCCGGCCGGGAACAGATGGAAGATGAAGGCTTTGAGGTTCTCATCGCTAAGTCGTACCCCATCGACTTCGGCGACCATCAGGACCGAAATAAAGTCGTCGCGTGCAATCTTGCGACGCTCGGCAATGTACTTATCGACATAGACGTTCATCTCGGCCGACGCTTTCATTGCCGCGTCGAAGTCGTAAGTCGCACGCGTCATTTTGGTGATGCGATCGCTAACGTACTGCACATCTTCCGTGGGAAACCCCAGAATTCTGCAGATGATTTCGTAAGGAAACAAAAGTGTGACCTCATGTGCCAAGTCTGCACGGCCCTGATGTTTGACGGCGACAATCGTGCGCTCAATCACGGGACGAATGATCTCGGCATCCCATGCCGCGACGATGCGAGGATTGAACCCCATCTGAAGCAGCGCCCGATAGCGCGAATGCTCTGGGGGGTCCATGCCGAACAAGCCGCGTCCCACGGCTCTTTCCAGCGTCTCCCGATACAAGTCGGATGAGAAGTTCTCGGTATCGATCAACACCTGCCGTGCTGCGTCAAAGGACAGCGCCGCAAACGATGGCACGTCGTCGTGATGCCCGAAGAAATTGGGCAGGACCAAAGCCTCAAAGCGAGTTCCCTGGCCTTTGAGCATGGCTCGTCCGTTGGCGACTCGACAGATCTCCAGAACAGGATGAACGGCCGCCTCCAGATCGGTGACATCGTCAATCGGCTTCATGATCTGGCTAGCAGTAATGGTCATGGCTTTCGGTCCTGGTTCGCAAATAGTCTCGTTGGCGCTACATTATCAAACAACGCTTGGTTACTCTAGAGGACTGCTGTCTGCCAACCCGTCTTGAGTGGTGAACGGGCGCTGCAGACAATGTCGGAACATGTTGCGCTTAAGGCAACGGCAACGGCCCTGAGCCAGATTGCCGATCCGGTACAGCGTCTGTGGACTCACAGGCGTTATGTACTCTTGGACAAGTTCGGCAACCCCTTTCCTTGTCGGCGACCACGCCGCATTCAGTATCCATGAGCGGTGCCACTCAAGCTTGATCGATCAAGGGACAGGACGGCTCTCAGGAGAGTCCGATCTGCAATGAATAACTAGAAAAGGCGGGGCGCCGGATAGTGCTTGAGCGGTGCTGAAAGATCCGGCGGACCCAGGTAGAGCGGATGAAACGTCCTGCTAGAAAATCGCCACACCTTGTCGTCCTTCACGCACTCATCGTGGTAAACGCCGAGCAGATAATAGCCGCCGCCATTCCGGTTACCCTGCTCTGCGATATAGCTGCGTGCCTTCGCTACGGAGTTGTCGAGCGCAAGCACACGCGTGCCGTGTACAACCTGTAGAACCCAGTCGAAGGCGTTGCGTTGCTGGGAAAAGGCATCTCGGACCTCTTGACGGCCGATCGCCTTGAAGTATCCAGTCACATCCCAGATTCCGTGCTCTGCGAAGGTATCGGCAAAGCCCTCGAGATCGTATAGATTGATCATGTCCGCATAGCGAAGGATCAGATCCTTGACATCCTCTACTTCATTTCGATCCATTTTTAATCTCCTGACTGACAAAGCCTAAGAAGTTGCGGACTCATGAGGCATGTTCGCACCCAGTAAAGCCGACTCGGTCATCTCTGCGGCTCTTGAAATGCGAATCGGAATTCCGGTCAGTATTGACATCCCCGCGATCGGCTCGATGTCCTCAAGCGCACCGCTGGCCAGGATGTTGGAATTGACGCCACCGGAGCGGTTGGCAATCTTCCACCCACCGCTATGACCCCATCCATGAGGTAGCGCGACGGTGCCAGGAAAAATATCGGCAGTTAGCTTCACTGCGGTACGAATGCTGCCGCTCTTGGAGGTGATCGTGATGGCATCGTCTGCTGTAATGCCGTGGGCCGTCGCGTCGATCGGATTGAGATGCGCCACGTGCCGTCGCGCTGAAGGCATCACGCGCGGAATGTTGTGCAACCAGGAGTTCTGTGAGCGAATCTCACGCATGCCGATCAGGCGCAGCGGGAACGCCGGGTCATCCAGATGCCCGCGGAGCCGGTTTAATTCATCTTCAAGGATCGGCGGACATACATTGATCCGCTTGTCTGGCGTATGCAGCCTTTGCCGGAGTGGACGGGTCGGCAGCTCATGCTTGAGGAGCACACCATCGGGATGATGCTCACGCAGCTTTTTCAGGCTGTAGCCTCCTCGCTTCAATCCGAACCAGTCGCCGGCAGGTCCGGTTCGGACCAGCAGGTCTGCGATCATTGATGGGGTTACATGCAAGCCGATCCGGGCCAGCCAGCGCAGGGCTCGAACACTGTAAGCGCCGCCCAGGCCAGAACGTCGGGCAATTTCCTGCAGAATCTTCCACTCCTCGCGAACCTCGCCTCGCGGCGGCACTACGGCCGGACTCCACCAGAGGGCCGGCCGCAGCATCAAGCCGAGCGCCGCTATCGGCAGATCCTCTCGTTCGTAGAAGCTGGTCACAGGAAGGATGAAATGTGCGTGCTTGTTCGTCTCATTGACATAGAGGTCCAGCGAGAAATGAAGATCAAGCTGCTCCAGAGCATCCTCCATCGCCTTACCGCCACCGGCGCTGCTATGCACCGCGTTGGTTCCAACAGTGACAAGAGCGCGGACCTGCCCCGGACCTTCCGTCGTGATATCCGGAACCAGCGATGTCGACGGCAACATCCCAAATACGTCAGGGTGGCCGAAGACGCGTGTGCGCTGTTTGGAATAGGTCGCGAAGCCTCCGGCTTCGGCAAACTTCTCAAGATCCACTGCGGCCCAGCCAAAGACGTAGCCGCCGGGTCGTTCGATGTTGCCTGTCAGTGCGTTGACGAAGTCCTGCAACAAATTATTGAGTGTACCGAAACGTTGAGTGCAGGTTCCGGTGCGCCCGTAAACAACACCAGATTCGGCAGCCGCAAAGTCCCGGGCAAGCTGTCGCAAGACTGCGGCATCGACACCGCTGCGTATCGCGCATTCTTCGACGGAGAAGGATTGCAACAGCGCTTCCATCCGTTCGGCCCCTGAAACGTGTTTCCGGACAAACTCCCGCGCAACGAGATCTTCTTCCTGAAGCGTGCGAATCAAGCCAATCAGAAACCAGGTGTCACTGCCGGCGCGAACGGGCAAGTGCTCGAATGCCCGAGCGGTCTCGGAGCGCCTCGGATCGACGACTACGACACGACCGCCTCGCTCTACGACGCTGTGCAAGGCTTCGCGGACTTTTGGCTCGGAAAACGTAGAGCCGTGTGATACGAATGGATTTGCGCCGAGCATCAGAACGAATTTCGTGCGCCATAAATCCGGCTTTAGAAGAATGGCCGGCGACCCGTACAGGAAGAAGTTGGCCACCTGCCGCGCCGCCGCGTCGTCGGCGTTGACGCCGTATCGCCACTTGATCTGGAACGCATCCTGAAACCCACTCAGAAAAAAAGCGACACCCATTCCGAATGCAGGTGGGTTGCCCATGAAACTCGCGAAGGCGTGGTTGCCGTATTGTTGGCGCACGCGGCCTAGCCGCTCGACAATCTCATCCAAAGCTTCGTCCCAGCTCACTGCTTCAAACTGTCCGGGAGCGCCAACCCGTTTCAGTGGCGTAACAACCCGGTCTGGATCCTTGATCACGTCAGCGGCGGCAGCAGCCTTCACGCACAAGTGCCCCTCGGAAAAGACGTGTTGACGGTTTCCTTCGATCTTGGTGATCTCGCCGCCTTCAACAGTTGCCAGCAAAGCGCACTGTGGCTCGCAAATTCGGCAATGCGTCCGCCGCTGCAGGGGCCCATTCAACAGTTCGAGTTGAGGTTTTCTCACAGGTTGAACTCCAACGCCCACTCAGATGCCAGGCATTCGAGTGATTAGAGATTTCGATCTCATCGTCAATTGCCGACTCCGCGCCAATCACCTTCGCTCGACCAAGTTCGTTAGAAGCCGTTGTAGGTGAAAGTGAGCCCGAAGGTCCGAGGCATGCCCGTGGTTCTTGCCACGGTGTCGCCAGTCCTGAAGACGCCGATAGTCGAGAACTCGTCGAAGATATTTCGCCCCCATACGGTCGCGTTCCATTTGCCATCCTCAGGAGCCAAATGGATCCTGGCATTCACCAAGCCATAGGAGCGCATATCGTAGTCGGGGTTACCTTCAAGGGTTGCGTTGGTTTTCCCGGTGTACGTGTAATCGGCACCAAATCCAAGATTCAGCGTACTGACAATAGGAAACGTGTAGTCTCCGAGCACGGTGTACTGCCATACCGGCGTGAAGTTGAATGGGCGGCCTGCGAAATCTTCTTGCTCGCCTTTGGAGTTCGTCCCCGTATACTCATCGATGCGAGTTTTGATATATGAACCCGCCACTGACAGGAAGAGTCCTTGCACCGGCGTGTACTGTATGTCAGTTTCGGCGCCATAGACCTTGGACTTTGGGACATTGTCCAAAATTGGCAATACGCCGAAGAGAGGGTCCTTGAAGAAGGTCAATAGCTGCTTGTTCGTGTAGTCGTAATAGAACGTAGCGGCATTGGCGTGCAGAATGTGATCAATCAGTGAGGATTTCGCTCCGATCTCCCAAGCCTGCAGTTTTTCCTGCGTCGTAGGCGCTAGTTGACTCTGCGATATGGAATTGACAACGGGAAACCCGCCCGCTTTGAAGCCGCGAGAATAGGAGGTGTAGAGAAGTGTGCGCTCGATCGGTGTCCAGTCCAGTGACGCCCGGCCAGATATATTGGCCTCGTGCAGCTCGCCAGAATATTCGCCCGCTTTTCCATTATCATCGAGTATGAAGCACTCCCCTCGACGCACATCGTTGATCGCTCCGTATTGTATCAATGCGACGAGGTCGATAATTGGACCAAAACTGATGCCTTGAGAATCCTCGGGCTCAATCGTGCATCCGTGGTACGTTCTCCTGTCATCACCATAGCGGGCGCCGAGGGTTGCCTTGAGCGTATCGGTGAAGCTCCAGTCAGCGTTCGCAAAGACTCCGAGCGAGGTCGCTTTGGTAGCCCCGAACGTGATGGCCTTGTTGGCGATCAGTGCTTGTCCGGTTAAGGGATTCGGGAACACTGCGCTGTTGGTATCCGTGCGGACGTGGTGATTCTCGACGCCGTCGTCATGCGCAGCACTGATGCCTGTCAAGTAATGAATCGAATCGCCGATCGTGTCGCTAAAGCGAAGCTCTGCGTTGTAGGTCGCAATGTGCGCGTAAATTTGTTGCTCAACGTTATAAACGTTCAGGCCGGTATTGGGTATGCCCGAGCCATCGGACTGGACGTAACCGTATGACAGGATGCCGGTCAACTGTTTGGTATCAGTCAATGACCAGTTCGTGCGCAGCGACGTGCCATAGAAACTGTCATTGAGTTGCCAAGGGCCGCCTTCCGGCCAGTCGGCAACACGAGTGTTGTCGGAATTCTGAGGAATCAACGGGTAGTTTCGAACTTGAGGCGCCAGGATCGGGTTTACACCGATAATCGGGCCGAGGATCGGAAACTGTGCGCCGAAGGGTGTGTTGGGAATAAAAGGATTCTGAGGCGAGAAAGCGATGGCTTGAGCAGCCTGCGCATCGCTTTTGTCCAGCCATCCGTCAACAGAAAGGCGGAAGACGAGGTCCGCGTCGGGGGACCATTCCAGAAGACCTCGCCCGGACATTTTCCTTTTCTTACCCAGTGTGTCGTCTGGGCGTGTCTGGCTATATTGCCAACCGTCCTGGGACAAAATGCCCTTCAGGGCTACCCGTCCCTTCAGTGAGTCGGAAATGGGACCGCTGACGAAACCTTCGGCCTCTTCCGTGCTGTAGCTGCCGTACCCCGCCGTGACACCATACTGGAAGTCATCAGTCGGCTTGTTGGCGATGTAGTTAATTGCGCCGCCGGTGGTATTTCTACCGTAAAGAGTTCCCTGCGGGCCCTTCAACACCTCGACACGCTTAATGTCCAGGTTTGCCCCTTTTGTCATAATCGCGTAGGGAAGGCTCACTTCATCTACGTAGACACCGACTGTCGATGTGGCCGTATAGGTCGTGTCGGCATAGCCGATACCCCGCAGCGTGTAAACTGGAGTGTTATATCCATTGTCCGCAGCCGTAAAGCCGGGGACAATGCTTGACAAGTTGCGAGTGTCAGTGACGCCGAGCGCTTGCAACTGCTCTCCAGTAAAAGCACTTATCGCCACTGGAACGCTGTTGGCGTTCTCTTCTCGTTTTTGCGCTGTGACAATGATTTCTTCGATGCCGATACCACCACTGTTTCGTTCTCGAGACGGTACCTCGGCAGCAGTAGTCGGGGCTTCTGCCACTGGAATGACCGCCAGATCTCCACTTGCGGAAGGCGCCACATCGGAGGTTGGAGCGGGCGTAGTCGCTCCATCCGGGGCGGCGGCAGGTAGTTCTTGTGGCGCTTCAGAGTCGGCGCCTGATGCAGGCTCCGGTTCAATCGATGGCACAGGTTGACTGGGTTGGGCTACAGATATTTGCTCTTGCGCAAGTGCCGCTCCGCTCACAAGAAACAGATACAAGGCCGCAAGCTGCTTTCGCGTCACCGCGCTCTCCTCACGTTGATGGCCAGATTTAGGAATCTGGATTCGCGCTTGCGCATTCCAGACTTTCCCGGCTCGATATTCAATCGGTCGCTTGTCGATAATTATCCAGACCCACAGGAGCCGACTGCGGTAGCACGTTATCAAACGGTGATTGGTAATGCAACTCCTCCCCTTTGCGTGGAGTTACTGGCGGCTATCTCGCTTCGAATTTCTGAGTTAAAGCAGCTTTCTTTTGAATCCTTCGACGGAAAGTTTCGAGACGATCACACTCCTGGCTCTGCTCCGAAGCAATGAGTTGCTGTCCTTGTTAGAAAATTAATCTTCGATTTTGTTAAGCGTGCGCCTTTCCACTTCTGGGGTAAGCGTGCGGCCACGCCACCTTGACACCGTCCTGCGTTGATCAGCAGGCGGCAGCCAGCGATGCGGGAGCAGTTGCCCGATGTCGCGATTGAACGTAGTCGGCAGCCGGGTGAGCACATCGAGCAGCCAAGCGTGTGGCTCATGACCGTTGGCTTTGGCCGTCGCGAGCAGACTCATGATCGCGGCGGCGCGCCGCCCCGCCGATTCTGATCCGACGAAGAGCCAGTTCCGGCGTCCGAGCGCAAGCGCATGGTCATTCTGCCCATATCGGGCGAGAGATTGAAGTTCACTACCGTTGGCACCCGCTTTATGGGCATCGATTGCGCCTTCAGTACAGCGAGCAGCGTCGTGGCGGCGGTGTGTATCACGTCGAAAGTGCTCCTGGGGTCGTAACGACAGTGCCGGATTGGATGGCCGATGCCAGCATATGCGCCGGCATGACACTCGGCGCACCGCGCGCCTCAATCGATGCGTTGACGGACTTGCACAGGTTACTTGCGGAGCGCGGATTTCGACGAAGCTCCGAGGGCGATATCGACATCGTCCAGGAGGAGCAAGATGATCAAACCCAAAAGGATCCTGCCGAAGGCGGGACTTCAATCGATGCAGCAGTTCCGCATCGCGTTCGAGTCGCGGTGGCTTCAGGGGCTGAGTGCGACGGAGCGCAAGAAGGCTCTCACGCATTTCGCCACTCTACTGCTAGAGGCCGCCGGCGTTGCGACCCAGGAGCGCCACGATGACGAGCGCTGATTCGCTGCCGGCGACCGTTCTTAGCCGGAAAGCCGTCGTCTATGTTCGACAGTCGACCCAATCGCAGGTGCAGATGAATCTGGAAAGCCGGCGGCGGCAATACGATCTGGTCGAAGAAGCGCGCCGCCGCGGCTTCACTAAAGTTGAGGTGATTGACGATGATCTTGGACGCTCGGCCAGCGGCACCGTGGCCCGGCCAGGATTTGATCGTTTGGTTGCGTGGCTGTGTGCAGGTGAGGTCGGAGCCGTGCTTTGCTTCGACGCGTCGCGGCTCGCTCGCAATGGCCGCGATTGGCATCATCTGCTCGAGCTGTGTGGCCTGGTCGAGGCTCGCGTGATCGACATGGACGGTATCTATAATCCGTGCCGGCCGAACGATCGATTGCTGCTCGGCATGAAGGGCAGTATCAGCGAGTTCGAGTTGGGCATCCTGAGTTCTCGAATGCTCGATGCGGCCCGTGCAAAAGCGCGTCGCGGCGAGCTGCGCATCAGCGTACCGATCGGATATCTCTGGCACCGCGAAGTTGGGCTTGGGTTCGATCCGGATCTGCGCCTTCAGGAGGCGATCCGTCTGATTTTTGCCCGCTTTCGCAAAGTGGGCAGTGCGCGCCAGGTGTTGCTGTCGATGGCTGCCGAAAAGTTTTTCTTTCCGCGGCCGTCCGACGGAAAGAAGATGGTGAGCTTTGATTGGACGCCGATCCGCTACCGCAACGTCATCTCGGTACTGAAAAATCCGTTCTATGCGGGGGCTTACATTTATGGCAAGAGCGAAAAGCGTTCGACCATTACTGACGGTCGTGTTCGCAAGACCTACGGACATGGAAAAACATTCGATCAATGGGAGGTTATGATCAAGGATCACCACGCCGGATATATCGAGTGGGAAGAGTTCGAGCGCAATCAAAAACTGCTCGCGGCCAATGCCTACGGTCAGGCCGGCGGGCTCAAATCGGGGCGCGGCGGACGCGCGCTGTTGCCACGGCTTTTGCGGTGTGGTCAGTGCGGGAGGCGCTTGATGGTCAGCTACTCGGGGCGCGGACCCGGCCAGCCCGTTTATCGTTGCGACCGACCCAATCTGACATTTGGCAGCCGGCGGTGCATGACGTTCGGTGCTGTGCGCCTCGACGCGGCTATCGCCCGCGAGTTGCTGCGCGCGGTCGAGCCGATGGCAATCGAAGCGGCCCAGCAAGCCGCGCATAGATACATGGAAATTCAAGGCGAAGAACGACGGATCGCGGAGCTGGATTTGCAGCAGGCATGATACGAATCCTCGCTCGCTGAGCGCCGTTACGCGGCATGCGATCCAGAGAATCGACTGATCGCCGCACAGCTTGAAAAAAGCTGGGAAGCAGCACTGCAGCGCGTCCAGGCCTGCGAGGCAAGGCTGACCACTGCAAAGAAACCCAGCCCTACCATTGATACTCCCGATTTCACAGGGATCGCCGACGACTTGATGGCTGCTTGGAGCGCGCCGGGTGTCACGATGCGAGCACGCCAGCAATTGCTGCGCGCGCTGATCGTCGACATCGGCGCTGACTACGATGAGACCAATCGCGACATCACTCTGACAATCCACTGGCGTGGAGGCCAGCACTCCCAGCTCCAAGTCAAAAAACCAAAGACTGGGGAGCACGGTTGCCGCACGCCCGATGAGGCGCTCGCAGTGATGCGTCGCATGGCAGGGCGATGGTGCGATACGGATATCGCGGCCTCGTTGAATCGAATGGGCATCCCCACCGGACAAGGAAAAACTTGGAATGCGACCCGTGTCGGGTCGCTCCGGACCGTGCACGGAATCCATGCCTATCGTTCGGCTGAAAAAGATGGCGAATGGCTCACCATGTCCGAGGCCGCAGTAAAGCTTGGCGTCACCAATCACAAAATCCGCCGCCTCATAAAAGAGGGCGTCTTACCGGCGGAGCAGGTCGTGTTTGACGCGCCGTACCAAATCCGCGCCAGCGATCTCCAAAGTGAGCAAGTCACGGCTGCGCTCTCCCGCAAAGGTCGCCCGTGTCGGGTCGTGAGCGAAAATCAAACCGCTTTGTTTCCAGCCACTTGAAAATGAGGTGCACAATGAAAGAGGTTCGGCGATCGGCCGGATCGCGTTTTCAAACCGGTTGTTATCAATCGGATAGTGCCCATCATCCAGGTAGCGCGTCAGCGCGCTCCAGAGCTTGAGGCTGTAGTCGACTGCTTTGGCCAGGCCGCTCCCGCCGAGGACGGTTTATCGCGGTGCCACCAGCCAGCGGTGGAAGTCATCGACTCGGGGCTTGGCGTGCTGCAGACGGTAGGGCCGTCGTGCCTCAACTGAACTACAGCGGGCTCTTGGGCCAGGCTAAGATCGACATCTCACGCGACAACGTCATCCGGCCGCGGCAACTCGCCGCCCGGGCGGCGCATCATCAAATCGAAAGCTGCGAAATTCGCCCGCCCGCGACGCTCCGCGAAAAACGCCTCGGTATTCATCGCGGAAAGCTTTTCAGCAACCGCCGTTGCCACAAACTGATTGACGCTCGTGCCGTCTTCCTTGGCGCGGCGCTCAACCTCTGCCTTGACCGAACGCGGCAGACGAAGCGGGTAGGTACTCTGCGGGCTTTTCATACTCTGATCCTCCTTAAGGCCGTGCCTGGGTTCAAAACTTCGATCCCAAATCGCTGCGGGATGTTGCCGTAATCTCGTAGGTTAAACGTCACAATCGCCGCGGCCCGCCCGTTGGCTGCAGCTTCAAGAACAAGCTCGTCGCCCGGATCCCGCAACTGCGGTCGCCATAGGAAGTGGCTTTTCACCGGTTCCGCCATACCGATTACAGCATCAAGAAAGGTCGTGACCTCGCTTTGGCTGAGGCCGGCGGCAACGCCATGCTCCAGCCGTTTGCACGTTGCTTCGTATTCCAGTGCCAAGGCGACACTGGCCAGCATCGTTACACGACCCTCGCGCGCCGCCACGAGCAACGCTGCCGACGCTCCAAGAGGACTGCGCATCGCGGCGACTATGACGTCCGTGTCCAGAACAAATCTCATATCGCCAGTAATATCACATTGCCGACGATGTTTAAATGGACTCATCGCGGCTCGCCCAAACCTCTGACATCCGCCAATCTCTTACGAGCTTGTGACCTCTTTCCTGACGAAATAGCGCTGTAAGCTATTGATCCGAAACGTACCGAAATGCTGTTCAGCCGAAGCGTGAATCAAGGATAGTGTGTTGTTTAAGAAAGACTTAATGAGATTTCGATTCATAATTCGTAATCAGTAGGTCGGAGCGTTGCTGCTTACGTTGGATTGACCAGCGTACCCACCGAGGGACCGACCAGCATTTGCGGAGAAGGCCCGCTGTGTGCGCATTTTGTGCTTATAATGTGCGAACAGCGAACAGAGCTGAGCATGAGCGAAGCGACACTACAGGTGGATTCCACGTCTTTTGACGCTTTGTTGAGCAAGCTCAAGGACGATGCCCGGCCAGCGAATATTTCCCCGGCCAAGTTTGCGGCGGCTCTGGATTACCCCCTTCAGATCGTCGCCGAATTGGCCCATGTTCACAGGAACACGGTGCGCAACAATCCGTACTCGGCCGACTTGCAGGGCTACATGCGCGACGCAGTTCGGGTTCTGCAAGCTGCGACCGATTTACGAGGGGATGTCGACGATGCGTTGTTTTGGTTCAAGAACCATCCGATCCGGGACTTTGATCGCAAGACAGCAGACCGACTGGTTGCCGAAGGAAAATCAGACGCGGTTCTGCGTTATCTGCGCACCCTGGAAGCGGGTGCCACCGGTTGAAGTTAGTCCAGCTGCTGCCGGAGCGAATTTTCTGTCGGGTGAACACCCCAAAGTGGGCCTCGATGCCTACTAGCGGTGCCGGCGCTGCGATTGAGGGCGGACGCTTCAATCGGGCCAACATCGAAGCGCTGTACTTGTCATCCGATGAGACGACGGCGCTTCGGGAATACCAGCAGGACGAGGCGATCATGCCGCCGGGCACCATCGCCGCCTACCATGTCGCTCTGGATCAGGTGGTCGATTTCAGCGCGGGTTTTGCGCCGGATGAATGGGCACCGATCTGGGAGGATTGGAACTGCAACTGGCGCGGACTGCGGTTTCTCAGCGGGATCACGCCGCCCAGCTGGGATATCGGCGACTTGGTGCTGGAGGCCGGAAGTCCGGGCCTGCTGTTCCCATCAACGCGCAATCCTGGCGGCCTTAATCTGGTCGTCTACACAGGGCTGTTGGATGGAAGCGAAAAGCGTCGCGTGCGGGTTTACGATCCAGACAACAAACTCCCGAAAACACAGGCGTCATGGAAACCGTAGGCACTGCGACAGCGAAGAAATGGTGCCCCGAGCAGGAATCGAACCTGCGACCCTCTTCTTAGGAGGAAGATGCTCTATCCACTGAGCTACCGAGGCGAAACGAACTAGGCAGTACGCCGGAGCATCTGCACTTCTTGCAACAGCGCCGTGATCTGGACGCCGAGATCACCCTGTTGGGTTGCGGCCTGAGTCAGGACATCCATGCGCTTGGCGATCTGTTCCGCGCGGAGCTGAGTGTATCGTTTGAGCATATCGAGTGTCTTGTGCCCGGTGATCGCGGCGACCTCCATCATCGACAGGCCCAGCTCGAAAAGCCGGGACGTGCCTTCGTGCCGTAGGTCGTGAAATCGCAGCCCGGAAATGCCGGCGCGCGCACAGGCCCTTTCGAAGGCGCTGCTGAGGGCATCCGGAGTGAGACCAATAATGCGCCCGCCCGTCGCCGGCCGGCGCATTTTCTGCAAGGTTTCAACCGCCAAAAGACTGAGAGGAACAACACGGGCAATGCCCGTTTTCATGGCTCCCAGTTCTTCAGCACGGATCGTTGCCGTCCTCGCCTCGTAATCGATATCCCGCCAGTCCATCGCGCATAGCTCGCCGCGCCGGGCCGCGGTTTCGATAGCCAGAGTGATCACGTTGCTGACGATGTGGTTTGCGGCGGTCGCTCCCAGCAGTCGCCTGGCTTCGTCCCCAACCAGCCGCCGATCTCGGCCCGGACCTTCAGGCGGACGATCGACGCCACGAGCAGGATTCCCGAACGGCAGCCGGTAGCCCCAGTTCTTTGTGGCGAAATCGACGATGCGAGCCAGGAACGCCATCTCTTTTTTGATGGTTGAAGTGCTGACAAGACGATTCAGCACAATGGAATTCTGCCCTTTACGCCCGCCGCCGCGCAGAGCTCGCTGTTTGAGTCGGTCCTCTCGATATTGCACGACCCGTTCCGGCGTCAGCCGCCCGATCGCGATCCGTCCCAGATCACGGGTTAGCGGCATCGAGCAAGAACGGGCGTGCTGTGGCGAACCGAGCTTGATGACCTCCTCCCGAAGGTAGCGCTCGATGATCGTCTCAAGGGGGTCATTTTTTGCGCGCTCAATGCCGGCAACATCCGCGCCCTGATCGATAAAGCGCTCCTGCTCGGTAGCCCACCGGTCAGCGATACCCCGCGTCGCAAATGTCCTGGTCTGCCGGGGGACACCTTGCTTCGTGACGGTTACGTCCCAGCGTGCTTTTCCGTTTACCATCCGCTTACGAAATGAAGCCATAATCGCCTCCGTGCAGATTAAGTGCAGATCGGAGTCCGGTTCACTTCGTAAAACACTTTATTTTTCAAGGACTCCAGCGGCCCTTAGTCTATGCCCTCCTAAGCGGAGGGTCGCAGGTTCGATTCCTGCCAGGGGCACCACTCCATCTCAGGCTGCACCCTTCATTTACTCACCGCGCCAGTCATAGCCTCGCGGATGCCGGCGGCATATGTGTCGAACTGCGGACGAGCGGCGCCGAGCGGGGCCGCTACCGGTCGCGCATTCGGGCAAGGCGGCATCCGGGTGCTAGGCTGGGGGCTGCCGGCGACACCCACCACAGAACACCCATGAGCAAAATCGTTTCGCAGACTTTCAAGGGCAGCAAAGTCAAACTCGATGGCACGCTGTTCGAGGGCTGCGTGTTCGAGGGCTGCACTCTGGTCTATGCCGGCGGCGAGCTGCCGCAGTTCACCGGCTGCTCGTTCAGCAACATCCAGTTCGTGCTCGACGGCGCGGCCGCGCGCAGCGCCGCGTATATCCGCATGACCTACAAGGCCGGCGCCGCCAACGTGGTCCGCGACTGGCTGCCGGAGCTGTTCCTGTCCAAGACGCAGCACTGAGGCGCTGGCCATGAGCGAAGCTGAAGCCGCACCCGAACTGGAATACGTCGGCTTCTGGGCCCGGGTCGGCGCGTCTATCATCGACACGGTGCTGATGATCATCGTCACGCTGCCGCTGATCCACCTGTTCTACGGCGACGATTACTGGTCGAGCACCGCGTTCGGCACCGCGTTCGTCAGAGGGCCGGCGGATCTGCTGATTTCCTACGTGTTCCCGATTGGCGCGGTGCTGCTGTTCTGGATCGCGCGCCAGGCCACGCCGGGGAAGATGGCGATCTCGGCGCGTATCGTCGATGCGCGCACCGGCGGCAAGCCGAGCGCCGGGCAGATGGTCGGGCGCTATTTCGGCTACTACGTTTCGATCCTCGGGTGCTTTCTGGGTTTCGCCTGGGTCGGCTGGGACCCGCGCAAGCAGGGCTGGCACGACAAGCTGGCCGGGACGGTGGTGGTGCGGACCAAGAAGCGGTTGACGGCGACGTTCGAGGCTCCAGGGCCGACGGACAGTTGACGCCCGCGCTGTAGGAGCGGTCCTTGACCGCGATTGAGTCGGTGCAGCCTCAATCGCGGTCAAGGACCGCTCCTACAGGTTGTGTACCGAGGCCGTAGTAAGGCCCGATGCGCAATGGAGGCCGCACGGCGGCAAGGGATTGCCGCCCTACTTCAGCACCTGGCCCAGGAACAGCTTCAGGCGCTCGCTTTCCGGCGCGTCGAAGAACGCCTGCGGCGCGTTCTGGTACTGGATCAGGCCGGCATCCATGAAGATCACGCGGTTGGCTACCGCGCGGGCAAAGCCCATTTCGTGCGTGACCACGCACATGGTCATGCCCTCGCGAGCGAGGTTCTTCATCACCTCCAGCACTTCACCGACCATCTCGGGATCGAGCGCGCTGGTGGGTTCGTCGAACAGCATGATGCTCGGCTGCATCGCCAGAGCGCGGGCGATCGCAACGCGCTGCTGCTGGCCGCCGGACAGCTGGCCCGGATGCACGTTGGCCTTGTCGGCGAGGCCGACTTTGGCCAGCAGCTTTTCGGCGCGCGAGCGCGCTTCCTCCGGCGGGCGCTTCAGCACGCGCGTCGGCGCCAGCATTACGTTCTCCAGCGCGGTCATGTGCGGGAACAGGTTGAACTGCTGGAACACCATGCCGACGTGCGTGCGCAGCTTGTTCAGATCGGTGCCGCGGGCGTGCACCGAAATACCGTCGACGACGACCTCGCCGCCGGTAATCGTCTCCATCGCGTTGAGCGCGCGCAGCAAGGTCGACTTGCCCGAGCCGCTAGGCCCGATGATGCAGACGACTTCACCCCTCGCCACCTTCAGATCGACGCCCTTCAGCGCCTGGGTGCCGTTGGGATAACACTTCTCGACGCCGGTGGCGTGGATCAGCGGGGCATCAGTCATGGGCCAGTCTCTTTTCCAGGCGACGCACCAGGTACGACAGCGTCCCGGTCAGCAACAGGTACATCAGCGCGATCGTGAACCAGACTTCAAACGGCCGGAAATTGGAGCTGATGATTTCGCGGCCGGCCTTGGTCAGGTCGGTCAGCGCCATCACCGATACCAATGACGAGTCCTTGATCAGGTTGATGAACTGGCCCGCCAGCGACGGCAGCGTCTTCTTCAGCGCCTGCGGCAGGATCACGTAGCGCATGGTCTGCGTGTAGTTCATGCCGAGGCTGCGCGCGGCCTCCATCTGGCCTTTGGGCACCGACTCGATACCGCTGCGGATGATCTCGGCGATATAGGCGCCGGTGAACACCGCCAGCGCGACCACGCCGGCCGTGAAGGCCGACAGCTGCAGCACCGTGCCGATGAAGAAATAGACGATGAAGATCTGCACCAGCAGCGGCGTGCCGCGGATCAGCTCGACATAGTTGCTCGACAGCTGCTTGGCGGCCGGATTGTCGGCGACGCGGCCTAGGCCGGCGACCAGGCCGAGAAGCAGCGCGAACACCAGCGACACCGCCGACAGCTTCAGCGTCATCCACAAACCGACCAGCAGAATGCCGGGCTTCAAACCGGCCTGGTAGGCGAGCAAATCATCGCGGAACACCAGGTCGCCGCTTTCCGCATAGGCCTGGGCGAAGTCGGTGTAGGAGGCGCTGCGCTCGCCGCCGTACTCCTTCAGCGACAGCGTCTTGCCGTCCGGCGTGATCGACACGTAGGCGTCGAACGGCGCCAGCAGCTCCTGGCCACTGGTGCTGACCAGATAGCGCGGGACGTCTTTCCAGTTCCAGTCGTAGTGCACGCGTGCCGACATGCCCCAGATGCCGGCGACCAGAGCCAGCAGCACCAGCGCATAGACGCCGTACCAGAAGCCGCGCGATTTCTGTTGTCTCATCGCATCGTCCTCAATTGATCAGCTTCAGCCAGGCGGTGCGCTCGAACCACTTGCCGTAGAGCGCATCGTAGGCCTTGTCCTGGCGCACGCCGGCCAGGAACTCGTTGAGCCAGGCGCGCCACTCCGGATCGCCCTTGCGGATTGCCCAGCCGAGTTCTTCGCGCGTGAAGGGTTTGGGCAGCAGCACCAGCTGGCCCGGGTTGCGTGCTGCGTAAACCGCGTTGTACGGCAGGTCGTAGACGAACGCGGCCGCCCGCCCGCTGCGCACCTGCAGCAGCGCTTCGGCCTCGGTCTCGAACTTCATCAGCTGCGCCTTGGGCAGATATTCGGCCGCCGCCATGTCGCCGGTGGTGCCGAGCTTGGTCGCGATGATGTACTTCGGATCGTTCAGATCCGCATAGCTCTTGACGCTCGCCGCGAGCTTGGGCTGCATGATGATGCTCTGGCCGATCACGATGTAGGGCTCGGAGAAGTCCACCTGCTGGGCGCGCTCCTCGGTGATCGTCATGCCCGACATCAGCACGTCGAATTTGCTGGTCAGCAGTGCCGGGATGATGCCGTCCCACTGCGTGTTGACCAGGGTGACTTTCACGCCGAGCTTGCGCGCCATCAGCTTGGCCATGTCGACGTCGAAGCCGATGATGCCGCCGCGCTTGTCGCGCATCTCGAACGGCATGTAGCCGGCCTCGAGGCCGACGCGCAGTTCACCGCGTTCGCGGATCTGCTTGAGCAGGCTTTCGGGGGCGTCGGCGGCCTGCGCCGGTATCGTACACAAGGCAAGTACGCCCGCCAGCCCAAGCTTCCGCAACCATCCGCTCGATACGCCCATGCAGCCCCCGTCTAGTCCGTTCAACAGCCTAGCATCGGCCGTGCCGTATCGGCATGAGGGGCTGCCCCAACTTTGGTTGGCGCGATGTTGGGGTTCGCTTTGCTCACCCCAACCTACGGGGTCTACGATGGGGCCCTGATCACCTTTGTGAAGAAGACGCTGCCGATGGCGGACCACCGTCCCGAGCTGCTGTGGATCGAGAGCCAGTTGCCGGCGATGCGCGGCGAACTGCTGCAGCTGGCGCAGATCAATTCCGGCAGCTTCAATGCTGCCGGCGTCGACGCGGTCGCCGCACGACTCGACACGCTGTTTGCTCCGCTGGGCGCGGCCTCCGAGCGCATTGCGCTGGAGCCGTTCCGCTCGACGGCCGACGACGGCACGGTCAAAGAACGCTCGCTCGGCTCGGCGCTGCGCCTGCGCCAGCGGCCGGACGCGCCGCTGCAGATCTTCTTCTGCGGCCACATGGACACCGTCTACGCGATCGACAGCCCGTTCCAGCAAGTGCGCGAACTCGACGCCGACCGGCTCAACGGCCCCGGCGTCGCCGACCTGAAGGGCGGGCTGCTGGTGATGTGGCTGGCGCTGTCGGCGCTGGAGCGCTCTGCGCATCGCGAGCGCATCGGATGGGAAGTGCTGTTCAATCCCGATGAGGAGATCGGCAGCCGCGGCTCGGCGCAGCTGCTGGCCGAAGCCGCCGGGCGCAACCACCTCGGGCTGATCTACGAGCCCGCCTACGCCGACGGCAACCTGGCGTCCGCACGCAAAGGCAGCGGCAACTTCGACCTGGTAATCAAGGGCCGCGCCGCGCATGCCGGGCGCAATCCCGAAGACGGCCGCAATGCGATTGCCGCGGCCTCGGAACTGATCAGCGCGCTGAACGCGCTCAACGGCCGGCGCGAGGGGCTGACGCTGAATCCCGGCTACGTCCGCGGCGGCGGCGCGCTGAACATCGTGCCGGATCTGTGCGTGTTCAAGTTCAACGTGCGCACCTCGCAGCCTGCAGACGAAGGCTGGCTGCATGATCAGCTCGACTTGCTGCTGGCGCGCGTCAATGCGCGGGACGGCTACGCGGTGGAACTGCGCGGCGGCTTCACCCGGCCGCCGAAGCTGTTCGACGAGAAGCACCAGCGCCTCGCCGCGATGATCGGCGACTGCGGCCGCGCGTTGGATCTGGATCTGCAGTTCAAGCCCACCGGCGGCTGCTGCGACGGCAACAACCTCGCCGCGCACGGCCTGGCCAATGTCGACAACCTCGGCGTGGTCGGCAGCGAGATTCATTCCGAGCGCGAGTGGATGCGCGTAAGCAGCCTGGCCGAGCGCGGCAAGCTGTCGGCGCTGCTGCTGCTGCGTCTGGCGAGCGGCGAGCTGAGCTGGCCGTGAAGTTCACGAGCGCTCCCGCTACCCCAACTGTAGGAGCGGTCCTTGACCGCGATGGCGCCGATGCAGACTCAATCGCGGTCAAGGACCGCTCCTACAGTGGCGGCATCAAGCTCAGCTCTCCGTGGATTACCCGATGATCCGCATCGCCTCCCCCGGCGACGCCGCCGCGATTCACGCGATCTATGCGCCGCTCGTGGCATCCACCGGCATCAGTTTCGAGACGCGCGCGCCCAGCATTGAGGAAATGCAAAAGCGCATCGCCACCACGCTAGCCCACTATCCCTGGCTCGTCGCCATTGATGACCGGGATCAGCTGCTTGGCTATGCCTACGCCGGTGCCCATCGCGCCCGCGAGGCTTATCAATGGAGCGTCGACGTCAGCGTCTACGTCGCTGCCGGCGCGCACCGGCTCGGCACCGGCCGCCGGCTGTATCGGGCGCTGTTCGGTATCCTGCGCGTGCAGGGTTTCGTCAATGCCTACGCCGGCATCGCGCTGCCGAATCAGGCGAGCATCGCACTGCATGAAGCGCTGGGTTTCAAGCCGATCGGCGTTTACCGGAATGTCGGCTTCAAGCTCGGCGCCTGGCGCGACGTCGGCTGGTATCAACTTGCACTTGGAAGTCTGCCGGCGCAACCGTCACCGATACTCGCCTTCTCAAGCCTCAGCTACGAAACCGTCGATCCGCAGCTCGATCAATAGAGACTCATGAAAGTCATCCGACCCATTCGCCTCGATGACCTCGACGCGCTCGTGCACATGGCCGAGACCGCCGGCGCCGGCTTCACCTCGCTGCCGCCGTATCCGGATTTTCTGCGACAGAAGATCGAGCTGTCGCTGCATAGCTTCGCGCATACCGTGGTGACGCCCGGCCACGAGCGCTACCTGTTCGTGCTCGAGGACAGCAGCAGCGGCGAAATCGGCGGCTGCTGCGCGATCGAGGCCGCCTGCGGTCTGGACGAGCCGTTCTACAACTATCACGTCGGCGTCACCGTCCACGCCAACCGCGAGCTGAAGGTCTACAACCGCATCCCGACGCTGCACCTGAGCAACGACTACACCGCGACTTCGGTGCTGTGCTCGCTGTACCTGCGGCCGGAATTCCGCTCCGGCGGCGCCGGGCGCCTGCTGTCGAAATGCCGCTTTCTGTTCATGGGCAATTTCCCGAGCCGCTTCGCGGAGAAAGTCATCGCGGAAATGCGCGGTGTCTCCGACGAGGCCGGCCGCTCGCCGTTCTGGGAGGGCCTGGGCCGGCACTTCTTCAGCATCGACTACGGCGAGGCCGAGCATATCGTCGGCATGGGCAACAAGGCGGTGATCGCCGAACTGATGCCGCCGCATCCGATCTATTCGGTACTGTTGCCCAAGGAAGCACAGGAGGTGATGGGCCGGGTGCATCCGCATACCGCGCCGGCGCTGCACCTGCTCGAGCAGGAAGGGTTCCGTTATCAGGGCTACATCGATATCTTCGATGGTGGCCCCACCGTCGAGGCACCGCTGATGGACATCCGCTCGAATCGAAAATCGCAAGTACTGCCCTGCCGAGTCACCGCCGATGGTGAGACGCCGGGTGGCGGCACGCACTTGCTGGCGAACACGCAGCTGCAGGACTTCCGCTGCACGCTGTCGGCGCTGACGCCCGGCGAGGACCATGTCGCGATCAGCGCCGACATCGCCGAAGCGCTGCACCTGATTTCCGGCGACCCGGTCCGCGTGGTGGCGCTATGAGCAGCGGCTGGCTGTATATCAACGGCGCGCGCCAGATGGGCACCGGCGCCGAGTTCGTCAGCCTGGACCCGGCGAGCGCCGACGCGGTCTGGGAAGGCAATGCCGCCAGCGGCGCCGACGTGCAGCGCGCGATGGAGGCCGCCCGCGCCGCGTTCGGCAGCTGGGGCTCGCTGCCTTTCGTCGAGCGCGAAGCCGTGGTGCGCCGCTTTGCTGCCAGGCTCGAGGCGAACAAGGAGGCGCTGGCTGTGACCATCAGCCAGGAGACCGGCAAGCCGCTGTGGGAAACGCGCATCGAAGTGGCGACGATGATCAACAAGGTCGACATCTCGGTGAAAGCCAATCGCGAGCGCACCGGCGAGAGCGACAGCGACAACGCCGGCATCAGGCTGATGCTGCGCCATCGTCCGCACGGCGTCGTCGCGGTGTTCGGCCCTTACAACTTTCCAGGCCATCTGCCGAACGGGCATATCGTGCCGGCACTGCTGGCCGGCAACTGCGTGCTGTTCAAGCCCAGTGAACTGACACCGCGCACCGCCGAAGAAACCGTTCGTATCTGGGAAGAAGCCGGCATTCCGGCCGGCGTGCTGCAACTGCTGCAAGGCGAGCGCGCGACCGGCGAAGCGCTGGCGCAGCATGCGGATCTCGACGGCCTGTTCTTCACCGGCAGCTCGCGCACCGGCCTGCTGCTGCAACAGCAGTTCGCCGCGCATCCAGGCAAGATCCTGGCGCTGGAAATGGGCGGCAATAATCCGCTGGTGATCGGCGAGATCGCCGACCTCAAGCCGGCGGTGTACGACATTATCCAGAGCGCGTATCTGTCGAGCGGCCAGCGCTGCACCTGTGCGCGGCGGCTGTATGTGCCGGCCGGCCCACGCGGCGACGCGCTGATCGCGGCGCTGATGGCGGCGATTGCCAAGATCCGCATCGCGGCGCCCGACGCCGATCCGCAGCCGTTCATGGGCCCGCTGATTTCGGTGCGCGCCGCCGAGCAGTTGCTCGCCGCGCAGACCCAGCTCATCGCGCTCGGCGCCAAGCCGCTGGTGACGATGAAGCGCCTGCCTCTGGGCGCCGCCTACGTGTCGCCGGCGCTGCTCGACGTGAGCGCGATCGAGCATCTGCCCGACGACGAATACTTCGGCCCGCTGCTGCAGCTGGTCCGCTACGACAGTTTCGAGCAGGCGATCAAACTCGCCAACCGCACGCGCTACGGCCTGTCGGCCGCACTGCTATCGGACAGCGAGACGCAGTGGCAGCAATTCTCGACGCAGATCCGCGCCGGCATCGTCAACTGGAACCGCCAGACCACCGGGGCCTCCAGCGCCGCGCCGTTCGGCGGCATCGGCCAATCCGGCAACCACCGCCCGAGCGCGTACTACGCTGCGGACTATTGCGCGTATCCGGTAGCGATGATGGCCGCGCCGAAAGCCGAGCTGCCGAACACGCTGACCCCCGGCATCGAACTCTGAGCGGCTTAACCGCGCTTGGCTGACTTTGCCGGCGATGCCTTCGGCGTCGCCAGGAAGCTGCGGACCAGGCCGTCGCCGTTGATGTACCAGCCGACGATCCGTCCGTCAGCGGTGACGCGATAAGGGTAGGAGCCGTACACCGCATCCGGTGGCGTGATCAGTTGAAACTCGCCCGCGCGGTACAGGAAGCCCTTCATGCTGTAGTCCACCGGGTCCTGGTAGAAGCCGACGATGTCACCGCCGTCGTTGATACCCATCAGCTGCGTATAGGGCGAGCCCGGATAATCCAGCGTGACGATGCTGCCGTCGCCGTGCCGCACGAAGCCGTGGTAGACGTAGTCCGCATCCGCATAAACACCCACCGTATCCTGCGCGCTGTTCAGACCCCAGGCCACGGTCAGCCCCGCCGCGCCGGGCGCATCGAAGCCGGTGTAACCGGTAGACGCATCCCACAGATAGCCCGAGGTCGTCAGGATGCCGAGTTCGTTGGGATCGTGGTTGTAGGCGCCCGCTACGCGATCCGAATCGTCGAGTGCGTAGGCGTAGGTCGTCACGGCGCCCGGCACCGCGAGCGTGATTTTCTTCGAGCCCTTAACCAGCGAAGCGACCTCGGTCATATTGCGATGCGTAACGTTGGTGACGACATGCCCTGCATCGTTGATGTCGTCGAACGTGAACACGGCCGGCTCGGCCGGCGTGTAGGTCTGGTAGACGCCGTCCTTGTAGACGAAGGGGCGGAGCAGCACGCTCTTGCCCTGCGGCTGCTGGTAACTGCCGACGATGGCGCCCGCTTCGTTGATGCCCGTCGCCTGAGTCGACAGGCCGCCTTCGACATGCAGGCTCAGGTAGTCGTAGTCCACCGCCTGTGCGGTAGACGCGAACAGGCAGAGCGCGCTGCAGATTACGAAAGATTTTGCCGGGTTTTTGAAACAGGCCTGCATGTCGTGCCCCCGATGTCGGCGGCTCGATGACCGCAGCGCAGTTTATTCGCTGCAGCCCGGCATGGCCCCCCGATTTCTCCTCATGCCGGCGCTGGTATTCCACCCAGATTCCGATCACGACAGAACTTCAAACCGCAACTGTAGGAGCGGGTCATACCCGCGACTGTGCCCTTCAAGGCCTGAGTCGCGGGTATGACCCGCTCCTACCGCTCCATCGACAGGACGTTTCTCGCGAGTGCGCAGCGAGACCTGCGTCGCAGACTCGGCGAGCAGCACAGGCTTCACTGCGCACAGGCTCCCCACTCGTAGAACACCATGTCCCGATCCCTTGTATTGGCTGTCGCACTGCTGGCGATTTCAAGCTCCACATCGCCGGCAAGTGAACCCCCACCCGTCCAGCTCGCCAAGGTCTATCACCTTGGCGAGACAATCGACCTGGACGCCTACCTGGTCAGCGAAAAATACGACGGCGTCCGCGCCTGGTGGGACGGCAAACAACTGCTCACCCGCAGCGGGCAGATCATCGCATCACCACGCTGGTTCACCGCGCATCTGCCTTCGACGACGCTGGAAGGCGAACTCTGGGCAGGCCGCGGCCAGTTCGAAGCGACATCCGGCACCGTCCGCAAAAACAGTCCCGACGATGCCGAGTGGCGGAAACTGCGATACATGGTCTTCGATCTGCCCCAGCATCCGGGCCGCTTTGCCGAACGGGCCGAGGCAATAAAAACACTGGTCGGCAGCGCCGGCGATCCCTGGCTGCAAGCGGTGCCACAAACGCCAGTCGCCACGATGGACGAGCTGCGCCGACGCCTCGACGCGATCGTCGCCGCCGGCGGTGAAGGCCTGATGCTGCATCGCCGCGACTCGCTGTACGCCGCCGGCCGCGGCAGCGATCTGCTCAAGCTCAAGCCCTACGACGATGCCGAGGCGGTGGTCGTGGAGCACCTGCCCGGCCAGGGCAAGTACACCGGCATGCTCGGCGCGCTGCGCGTGCAACGCCCCGACGGACTGCGCTTCGCCATCGGTAGCGGCCTGAGCGACGAGCAACGCCGCCATCCGCCCGCCATCGGCAGCACGATCACCTACGCTTATACCGGCACCACCGAAGATGGCGTTCCGAGATTCGCAAGGTTTCTGCGCATACGCGAGTGATATGGGGGCTGGCTGCACCTGTAGGAGCGGTCCTTGACCGCGATTGTGCTGTTGAAGCCTCAATCGCGGTCAAGGACCGCTCCTACAGTGCGGCGATGGCGCATTCAAAGCCTGGTGACGAACCGCATTAGACTAGCGCCACGAAATGAAGGAGCGTTTTACTAGTGAACCTGGAGTCGAATTTCGACGGGCTGGTAGGTCCGACTCACAACTATTCCGGCCTGGCGCGGGGCAACCTGGCGGCGGCGAAGAATGCCGATCTGCCGTCCAATCCCCGTGCCGCGGCCCTGCAGGGCCTTGCCAAGATGCGCGCGCTGCACGACATCGGCCTGCCGCAGGGCGTGCTGCCGCCGCAGGAGCGGCCCAACGTTCATGCGCTGCGGCGCCTGGGTTACAGCGGGCATGATCGCGCGGTGCTGGACAAAGTCTCGCGCGAAGCGCCGGGCCTGCTGGCCGCGGTCAGTTCCGCTTCGAGCATGTGGACCGCGAATGCCGGCACGGTCTCGCCCAGCGCCGACACGCTCGATGGCCGCGTGCATTTCACGCCGGCCAATCTGTGCAGCAATCTTCACCGCTCCTTCGAGCCCGAAACCAGCGGCCGCGTATTGGCCGCGACGTTCCGCGATCCCCAATATTTCGCTCATCACGAGGCCCTGCCGGCCACGCCGGCGATGAGCGACGAAGGCGCGGCGAACCACACGCGCCTGTGCAGCGAATACGGTGAGGCGGGCCTGGAGCTGTTCGTCTACGGCCGCGGCGGCCCCGACGAGCCGACGCCGACCACATTTCCCGCGCGCCAGACGCGAGCCGCCTGCGAAGCCCTGGCGCGGCTGCACGAGCTTGCACCCGAGCGCACACGCCACCAGTTGCAGAATCCGGCGGTGATCGACGCCGGCGTGTTTCACAACGACGTGATCGCCGTCGGCAACCGCGAGGTGCTGCTCTATCACCAGGACGCATTCGCCGACACCGACGGCCTGCGGCTCTGGATACAGACGCAGTGGCGCGGCAGCCGCGCGCCGGTATTTCTGGAGGTGCCGCGCGAGCGCGTCAGCGTCGAAGAAGCGGTGAGTTCCTACCTGTTCAACAGCCAGCTGATCTGCCCGCCGGGCGGCGGCATGCATCTGGTGGTGTCCAGCGAATGCCAGGAGCAGCCGCGGGTCTGGGCCGAGATTCAGCAGTTGCTGGCGGACGAGCGCAATCCTCTGACCCAGGTGCAGGTGTTCGATCTGCGCCAGTCGATGCGCAACGGCGGCGGCCCGGCCTGCCTGCGGCTGCGCGTGGTGCTGACCGAAGCCGAGCGGGCGGCGGTCAATCCGCAGAGCTGGCTGACACCGGAGCGGCACGGCGAGCTGGTGGCCTGGGTCAAACAGCATTACCGGGATCGGCTGGTACTGAAGGATCTGGCCGATCCGCAGCTGCTGGACGAAAGCCGCACCGCGCTGGACCGTCTGACGCAGATCCTGGGTTTGGGCAGCGTTTACCAGTTTCAACGATGAGTGCGCGCGTGAAAAAAGAACCCGTCGCGCCGGCCTCGGTGAATTGATGGACACCCTCTACACCTGGCATCGCTGGGCGGAACTGACGCCGGATCGGCTCTACGCCTTCCTGAAGCTGCGCTCCGACATTTTCGTCGTCGAGCAGAACTGCGTGTTCCCGGAGATGGACGGGATCGACCCGCTCTGCGAGCACCTGAGCGCCAGCAGCCCGGACGGACAGCTGATGGCGTATCTGCGCCTGGTACCGCCCGGCGTCAAACGGCCGCACAGCGAATCGCCGGCGGCGGCCGGTCCGGCCGTAGGGCGAGTGGTGGTCGCAAGTCAATGGCGCGGAACCGGCCTGGGGCGGCAGCTGATGGTCCGCGCGCTGGAATATTGCGGCGAGCATTACCCGGGCCAGCCGGTCGCGCTGTCGGGGCAGCAGCACCTTGAGCGCTTCTACGCCTCACTGGGTTTTGTAACGCAAAGTCCGCCGTATCTGGAAGACGGCATCTGGCACGTGGACATGAGCCGACACGCCTGATGCTTGTGCTGTAGCCGCTACCGACTGAAAATGGACTTACTTTTTGTCTTACGGAGCCGCCGGTGCCCGCCTACACGATCAGGCTTTCCAGTAAGGGGCAGCTGGTAATCCCGCGCGATATCCGCGAGGAGCTGCACTGGGAGGCCGGCGAGGAATTGACGCTGATCAAGCATGCCTCCGGTGTGACGATCCAATCCAAGCCGCCAAGACGGGTTCGCAAGCTTGTCGATCTGATCGGCTATCTCAAATCCGACGGCGCGCCGCCGGTAATGACACCGAGATCGGGAGCAGCGACAATGTTCTGCATGCGTTGAACTGGTATGCGTTGGGCGCGGACTTTGCCGACGCTTTGCACCTGTCGGTATGCGGCACCGCCATGATGTACAGCTTCGACCGTGGCTTCTGCAAGGCGGCTCGCGATGCAGGCGTGGCACCGCCCATGCGGATCGTGACGGCCGACGCCGGGGAGAACTGAGAAACCCGCTTTGTCCGCCGACACCCTTCTCATACCGTGCATGGCGGATAAAGATTATTGCGGTTGCCTGCATGCCCCGTTTTTATCCGGTCCTGGTAAGTCCCAACTTGTACGCACAGTTCTTCAATCTCCGGGAGATGCCCTTCACCATCACCCCGGACCCGTCCTATCTGTACCTGTCGCCACGGCACCAGGAGGCACTCGGGCACCTGCTGTATGGCACCGGCCAGTACGGCGGCTTCGTCCAGCTGACCGGCGAAGTCGGCACCGGCAAGACCACTGTCGTGCGCACGCTGCTCGAGCAGAAGCTGGTCGACGTGGACGTGGCGATGATCCACAACCCCAGCCAGAACGAGCTGCAGTTCGTGCAATCGATCTGCGACGAGCTGGGCGTGGTCTACGAGCGTGCCAATCTCACGCTGAAAACCCTGGTCGACGCGCTCAATGCGCATCTGCTCAAGGTGCATGCCGCGGGCCGGCGCACGGTGCTGATCATCGACGAGGCGCAGAACCTGCCGCGCGACGTGCTCGAGCAGGTGCGCCTGCTCACCAACCTCGAGACGCACAAGGAAAAACTGCTGCGCATCATGCTGATCGGCCAGCCCGAGCTCGCCGAGCTGCTGGCGCGGCCGGATCTGCGCCAGCTCGCCAGCCGCATCACTGCGCGCTATCACCTGATGCCGCTGTCCGAGCCCGAGACCGGCGAATACATCCGCCACCGCCTGCGTGTCGCCGGCTCCAATGAGGACGTGTTCGCGCCGGCCGCGATCCGCGAGATCCACCGCGCCGCACGCGGTGTACCGCGCCTGATCAACATCCTCTGCGACCGCTCGCTGCTCGGCGCCTACGCGCAGGGCACGCGCCGCGTGACACCGGAGATCGTGCGCAAGGCGGCGGTCGAATCGATCGGCACGGCCAGCGCTGAAACCGGCAGCACGCAAGCGCCGCGCAGGCTGCCGGCGTGGCTGACGTGGCGGCCGACACTGGCGCAGCTGGAGGCAACGCTGGCCGTGGTCGCGCTGATCATCGCGGGATTGCTGCTGTACGAAACCTTCTTCCCGCGCGACGCGAACCCGCCAGCCGTTCAGGTCGCGGCCGCCGAGCCGCAGAAAGCACCCGAACCAAAGCAAGCCGCAGTACCGCCGCCGGCAGAAGCGGCCAACGCCGCAACCCACAGCCCGGCACCCGCGGAACCCAAGAAGCAGGAAGCCGCGCCACCTGCAGCGCCGCCGGCTGCCACCGTCGCAGGCAGCCCCTCGCCGAAGGCCGAGAAACCGAAAGCCGCGGCGACGCCGCCACCGGCGAAGCCGAACAGCAAGACCACGCCGCCGGCCACAGCGGCGGCGACAACGCCGGCGGCCGCCACGGACATCGAGACCGCCGCGCCACTGCCGCCACTGCCCGCGAACGCCGATCTGACCACGCTGCTGCAATCGACGCAGCCGCTGCCGACCGTCGTTAGCCGACTGATCCGGCTGTGGAATCGCGACATCGTCATCGACAAGGGCGCCAACGTTTGCCGCGAGCTGTCGGCGCGTGGGCTCGAGTGCTACAAATCCAATGGCGAATGGGCCGATCTGCGCAACATGAACCGCCCGGCCGTGCTGTCGCTCACCACCGGGCGCGGCGAAGTCCAGCATGTGCTGCTGCGCGGGCTGACCGCCACGTTCGCGACGCTGGACACCGCGCGCGGCACGATCGGCGTCCCGCTCGACCAGCTCGACGCGCTGTGGAGCGGTGAATTCCTGCTGCTGTGGAAGCGCGAAACCGCAGAGACCTACCTGACACCCGGAGCGCACGGCAGCTCGGTGACCTGGGTGCGCCGCCGGCTCGCCGAGTTCAACAATGAGCCGGCCTCCGAGCCGGTCTCCGATCACTACGATCAGTCGCTGGTCGATCAGATCAAGCACTTCCAGACTCAGCGCGGGCTCGACTCCGATGGCGTGATCGGCACGCGCACGCTGATCGCGCTGGGTGAGCGCAGCAGCGGCACGCCGACCCTGGCGGCGCCGCGATGAGCTTCATTCTCGACGCGCTGCGCAAGGCCGAACGCGACCGCAATCTCGGCCAGGCGCCGCGTATCGAAGACGTGGCGCTGGCGCAGGAACGCGGCGCACCGAACGCGGGCACCGGATCGCGGCGCTGGCTGCGGATCGTCGGCCTGGTGTTGCTGGTGTCGATCGCGGCGCTGCTGACGATGCTGCTGCTGCGCAGGCCCAAGCCCGCGGCGACTATTGCGCAGGCGCCGGTCGGCGTCGTCAACGCCACCGTGCGCGGCCCGGCGCGCGTCGAAGCGCCGCCTCCCGCGGCGGCGGCCGAACCCGAAGATACCGCCCCGCCGGCTCTGGCTGCCGACGAGGACCTGAGTTCGCTGGACGACCTGTCACAGACCCCGCGCGGCAAGCAGCCGGCTGCCACAGACGAAAGCAGCCACATCGTCCGCGAGCAGGATTTCATCGCGCGGCCGGCGACCGCGGAATCCAGCAGCGAGATCGATCCGGTGGTGGTGCCACGGCCCCTGCCCTCGACGCCGGCGCCGACGCGGCTTTCCTCGTTGACCGAAGGGTCGTCGGACTCCGGCGCGACCCCGCTATTGGAAATGCCGCCCGCTTATCGCGCCGATTTCCCGGCGCTGACGGTGGAGGTGCACGTATGGGACAGCGATCCGGCCAAGCGCTTCGTGCTGGTCAACGGCCGGCGCTATTCGGAAGGCGAAACGCTGGCACAAGGCCCGCGTCTGGCTGAAATCGCGCAAGACGGCCTGGTGCTGGAATATCGCGGCTCGCGGGTGCTGTACTCGCTGCAGTGAACGCGATCCCCTAAGCGTGTAGGTTGGGGTGAGCGCAGCGAACCCCAACATGGTCGCGGCGCTGGTGGTGATCGTTGGGGTTCGCTGCGCTCACCCCAACCTACCCCCAACCTTGGTTCTACTTCTCGCCCTGACAGACGTCGCTGCCCTTGTCGAACACCACGCGCCAGCGGCCCGGTGCTTCGCGGCGCCATATCGAATTGAAAGTGGCGACGGTCTTGCCGTCTGCGCCGATGACCGGCCCCGTGCTCAGCGCCAAGTCACCCGAATCCAGCACTTCCACGCGCTTTGGCTCCCATGAGAACGGCGCGTTCGGCTTGGTGTACAGCGGCTTCCATGCTGCCGCAACCGCGGCCTTGCCGCGCAGCACTTCGTCACCCGAAAAGAACACCGCATCGTCGGCGAGAAAGACCGTGAACGCGGCGTGATCACGATCCGCCATGGTCTTGGCGAAGGCTCGCTCGCTGGCGAAAACCTCGGCCTGCAGCGCAGCGCGATCGACCGGCACAGCAGGCCGCGTCGCGCAGGCGCTGCAAGCCAGCAAGGCGCCGATCACCAGCAGGCGGCGCAGCCGCTTCATCAGGCGCGCACGCCGACGATCGCCGGCAAGGCGCGTGACAGGATCATCCGCACTTTCGACATGCCCTGCTCCACCGACTTCTCGATCTCGGCATGGATGCCGCCCTCGCCAATGCCGGCACCCCAGTTCACCGACACGGCCAGGCAGGCGTAGTCCAGCCCGAGTTCGCGCGCCAGCGGGGCTTCGGGGAAGCTGGTCATGCCAACCATGTCGCAGCCCTCGTGCTGCAGCCGCCGGATTTCCGCCGGTGTCTCGAGCCGCGGCCCCTGCGTCACGCCCATCACGCCGCGCTCGGCGACGTCCAGGTTCGAGGTACGCGCGGCATCGATCAGATGCTTGCGCAACCGCGCACTGTAGGGCTCGTTCATTTCGACATGATGCAGTTCCCAACCGTCGCCGCCGTCGGAATAGGTGTGCTCACGGCCCGAGGTGTAGTCGATCGCGTCGTCCGGCACGCCGACCGCGGCCGGCGGATACCAATGCGTGATGCCACCGACCGCGGCGATCGCGATGATGTCGGTGATGCCGGCCTCGCGCAGCGCCCACAGGTTGGCCCGGTAGTTGATCCGGTGCGGCGGGATCTTGTGGCCCTCGCCGTGCCGCGCCAGAAAACAGGCGCGCACGCCGTAGACGCGGCCGAACAGCAGCGGCGCGGACGGCGGGCCGTAGGGCGTTGTCGCCTGGATGCGCTGGTCGATCTCCAGGCCCGGCCACTGGTTCATGCCGGTGCCGCCGATGACGGCGATGCGGGGGTTGTTGCGGGGTTCGCTCATGAGTCCTGCCTCAAAAAAACTTCCGGACCTGTGGGAGCGGTCCTTGACCGCGATTGTGTCGGTGAAGCCTCGATCGCGGTCAAGGACCGCTCCTACAGTTGGGATAGCGAGTTCCCTCGCTACATGCCCTTGACCGCATAAATCGCCGGCAATTGGCGCCAGTATTCCTTGTAGTCCATACCGCAGCCGAACACGTAACGATCCTCGACGGTCACGCCGACGAACTCCGCGACCGCGCCGGGCGCGCGCCGGTTGTGGAGCTTCTCGCAGGTGACCGCGACCGAAAAACTCGCGGGCTGGAATTCGAGCAGAGCCTTGCGAATCGCGACCAGCGTATAGCCCTCGTCGAGAATGTCGTCGATCACCAGCACGTGGCGGCCGCTGAGGCGCTTGGCCTCGGGCTGGCGCTTCCACACCAGGCCGCCGCCGGTGGTCGCGCCGCGATAGCGCGTGGCATGCAGATAGTCCTGCTCGAACGCGAAATTCAGGCGGCTGACGATCTCCGCGGTCGGGATCAGGCCGCCATTCATCACTGTCAGGATCAGCGGATTGTGCTCGGCATATTTGGCGCTGATCTCGTGGCCGAGGCGGTCGTACGCGGCCTGTACCGCGGCGGCGCTTTGCAGGCAATCGGCTTCGGCGAGTACCGCGCGCGCTTCTGCGAGATTGGCCTCGGTCTGCTTCTGCAGATCGACATGCGGGGTTTTGGGTTTCATGTGCTGCCAGTCTCCTGTCGATACAGCGCGGCCAGTCTCTGCGAACTGCTGCGCCTCGATTTCACATCCTTCAATGCGTCGAGCAGCGCGACGCAGGCCGCGCGGTCGTTGCATACCGGCAGCATGTCGCAGCCAGCATGCAGCGCCAGTCGCGCACGCTCCTCCATGTTGCCGACGACGGCAGCGCCGTTCATCGACAGGTCGTCGCAAAAAATCGCGCCGCGAAAAGCCAGCTTGCGGCGCAGCACGCTCATGATCCACTTGCGCGACAGCGAGGCCGGCGTCGCATCCAGCGCGGTGTAGCGCACGTGCGCCATCATCAGCGACTCGATGCCGTCGTCGATCAGCGCCTTGAACGGCACCAGATCCAGAGCCTCGATCAGCTTCATCGCACGACGGTCGACCGGCAGCTCCAGATGCGAGTCGGCGACGACATTGCCATGCCCCGGAAAGTGCTTGCCGGTGGACGCCAGGCCCGCGCTGCGCAAGCCGGCGCGCAGCGCGCGCGCCAGTGCAATCACCACCTGCGGATCGCCGGAGAAAGCACGGTCGCCGATGACTTGGCTGATGCCGGTGTCGACGTCGAGCACCGGAGCGAAACTCAGGTCGATGCCGTAGCCCGCCAGTTCACGGCCAAGAGTCGCGCCCCAGTGTTGTGCCTCGATGCAGGCGCGCGGTGCGTCTTCCAGATACAGGCGGCCCAGCGTCGCCATCGCCGGCACGCGGGTGAAGCCGACGCGGAAGCGCTGTACGCGCCCGCCTTCGTGATCCACCGCCAGCAGCAGGCGCGGCGCGGACGGCGCGGACTTCAGCGCGAGCAAGTCCTTGCACAGCGCCGCGAGCTGGACCGGGTCGCGATAATTGCGCGTGAACAGGATGACGCCGCCGACCAGCGGATGACGCAAGACCTCGCGGTCCTCCGCGGTGAGTTCCTGGCCGGGGATGTCGGCCATGATCGGGCCGATGAGTTGTGAGGGCATACCAGTGCGGCTCGGTGGTGATCGTTTTGATTCGTTATTCGTGTAGCAGCACGCACGTTCCGACCGTCACTTGATCGAACAACGCGATGATGTCGTCGTTGGCCATGCGCACGCAGCCATGCGAGCCCGGCGTGCCCAGTGCGCAGACTGAGGGTGCACCGTGAAGGTAGATGTAGCGGCGGAACGTATCGACGCAGCCAAGACGGTTGCGGCCGCGCTCCAGGCCCGACAGCCACAGGATGCGTGTCAGTATCCAGTCGCGCTGCGGATAGGCCGCGTGCAACTCGGGCGACCACACTTCGCCGGTCGCGCGGCGGCCGCGAAACACGCTGCCGCCGGGAGCACCGGCACCGATACGCGCACGCACCACATGCAGGCCCCGCGGTGTCATGCCGGAGCCCTGGATCTCGCCGATGCCGTTGGCGCCGCTGGACACCGCGAAGTCATGCAGCGTCCTGCCTTCGCGCAGCAGCCGGAGCCGCTGGCGCCTCAGGTCGATATGAATCTCAGGATTGCCAGCTTGCATACGGGTGGCTGGCCAGCGCGTTGTTGTAATAGCGGCGTTCCTGCGTGACCTCGCTGCCGATCCATGCCGGCCGGTCGAAAGCCTGCTCCTCGGAATCCAATTCGATCTCGGCCACCACCAAGCCGGCGTTGTCGCCTTCGAATTCGTCGACTTCCCACAGATGGCCCGCATGGTTCACGTAGTGGCGCGTTTTCAGAATCAGGCCGCGGCACAGCGTGTTGATCATCTGCTCGGCCTCGATCGCCGGGATCGTGTATTCGTATTCGGCGCGCGACATGCCGACGATCGCCTGCTTGACGTTGAGCTTGCCGATGTCGCCCTCAACGCGCACGCGCACCGAGGCCGGCGCATCCAGTTCGGTCAGGTAGCCGTGGCGCATGGCGATGCGCTTGTGAGCCTGCGCGCGCCAGCCGTCACCGGTGACCAGGAACTTGCGTTCGATTTCAAGCGGCATGGGAAAGGATCGTGGCGGCGAAAGCCCATTGTAAGGCTTTGCGGGCCTCCTTCCCCCGCGTGCGGCGGAAGGCCGGGATGGGGGCGTGCCGAAAAAGAGCAGCGCCGCGACGAATGCCCCCACCCTAGCCCTCCCCCGCGTGCGGGGGAGGGAATTTCATTTGGGATTTTGCGCGTTCAAACCCGTTCGAACAGCGCCATGCTTTCCACATGCGCGGTGTGCGGGAACATGTCCATCACGCCGGCGCGAACCAGGCGGTAGCCGTGTTCGCGCACCAGCAGGCCAGCGTCGCGCGCCAAGGTGCCCGGGTGGCAGGATACGTACAGCAGGCGCGGTGCCCGGAGTTTGCCGAGCAGCGGCAGGATCTCCTGCGCGCCGGCGCGCGGCGGGTCGAGCAGTACGGCGTCGTACTGCGCATGCGCCCACGGCGCCTCGGCCTGCGGCTCGAACAGGTTGGCGCGCGAAAATTCGATCTCGAGCCCCAGCCGCTGCGCGTTGTCGCGAGCGCGTTGCACCAGCGCGTCCTCGCCCTCGACCGCGTGCACCCGCGCGCCGGCGCGCGCCAACGGAATCGAGAAATTGCCCAGGCCGCTGAACAGTTCGAGCACGTGCTCGCCGGGCTGCGGCGCCAGCCAGTCCATCGCCTGCGCCACCGCCTTGCGGCTTAATTCGGCATTGACCTGGATGAAATCGGTGGGCCGGAAATGCAGGCGATCGGGCTCCTGCAGCGGCGCATAGCTCAGTTCGCGTGGCACACCGAGCGCCGCGACCGTGTCCGGGCCGCCGGGCTGCAGATACAGATCGACATCGTGTTCACGCGCGAACGCGTGGAGCTGCTCGAGGTCCTGCGCGTCCGGCGGCGACATCACGCGCAACACCAGCGCGACGGTCTCGGCGGATGTGGCGACTTCGATCTGCGGCAACTGCGAACGGATCGTGAGACCGGCGATCAGCTTGCCGAGATCGCGCAGCTTCTCGCCGACTCTGGGATCGAGCACCACGCAGGACTCCAGCGCCGCCAGGAACGAACTCTCGCGTTCGCGGAAACCGACCAGCGCGGTGTTGTGCCGGGTGACGTACTTCGCGCCCAGCCGCGCGCGGCGCCGGTAACCCCAGATCGGCCCGGTCAGCGGCTCGGCGACCACGTCAGGCGTGACTTTGCCGATCCGCGCGAGCGCCTCGATCAGCTGCTTCTGCTTGTAGCGGATCTGCGCCTGCGGTGCGAGATGCTGCAGCGCGCAGCCGCCGCATACGCCGAAGTGTTTGCACAGCGGCGTGACGCGGTCCGGCGACGGCTGCTCGACACCGAGGGTCTGGCCTTCGTCCATTTCGCGCGACATGCGCGTGTAGCGGAAGCGCACGCGCTCGCCCGGCAGCGCATCGGCGACGAACAGCACCTTGCCATCGATGCGCGCGACACCGCGGCCGTCTTCGGCGAGGTCGCTCACATCGGCAAAGAATTCGCCGGCGGGCGGCGGCTTGCGGCGGTGGCGCGCCATCAGCCTTCAAACTCAATGATCAAAATCGGGGTTCCAGGCGACGGCGAATTCCGACCAGTGCGGCTCGTCGGATGCGGCCAGGTAATCGCGAACGCGGTCGAGTTCGTCGTCGAGTTCCTCGGCGCTGAGGATGCCGCGCATGCGCTGGAATTTCAGGTAGACCAGCCAGGTGTTCAGCACGTCGGTTTCGCAATACGCGCGGATGTCGGCAACGCCGCCGGCACGCCAGGCGTCGAATACTTTCGAGCCGTCCATGCCGAGCTTGCCGGGGAAGCCGAGCAGCACCGCGATCTCGTGCAGCGGCGCGTTGTTGCGGCCGCTGTACAGCGCCAGCACGTCCATCAGATCGGTGTGTTTGAACTCGTAGCGCTTGAGGTAGTTGTTCCACTTGCTGTCGCGGTCGAACAGGCCGTTGTCCCAATACGCCTTGGCCTGCACGCCGTGCACCAGCGCGCGGTAATGCAGCACCGGCAGATCGAAACCGCCGCCGTTCCACGACACCAGCGTCGGCTTGTAGCGCTCGATGCCGTCGAAGAAGCGCTGCACCAGCTCGGCCTCGCCGGCGCTCTCGTCGCCGAGCGACCAGATGCGCAAGTCGGAGGCCGTGCGCAGCACGCAGGAGATCGCGACGATGCGCTGCAGATGCGCCGGCATGAAGTCATTGCCGCGCGCGGCCAGCCGCAGCGTGCGCATCGCCAGCCAGACTTCCTCGTCGCTGGCGTTCGGCAGCTCGTGGATGCGCCGCGCACCCTCGATGTCGGGGATGGTCTCGATGTCGAAGACCAGGGTGGTGTCGGTCATGGGTTTGTCTCCTTCCCCCGTATGCGGGGGAAGGTTGGGATGGGGGCGCTCGCAAAAAAAGAGTTGCTCCGCGACTTCCGCCCCCACCCGCGTTTGGCCAAGGGCCAGGAGTGACTCAATGTCACTCCTGGATAAGCCAAACGCCCTCCCCCGCACGCGGGGGAGGGAAATGAATTTTGGATTCGTGCCATCACTGCCAGCGACTAATCCGGAAACACGCCGGTCGAAATATACCGATCGCCACGATCACAGATGATGCAGGCGATGGTCGCGTTCTCCAACTCCGTGCACAACTGCAACGCCGCCCAGACCGAGCCGCCCGAGGACGGGCCGCAGAATAGGCCCTCGACACGTGCGAGCGCGTGCATCGTCGCCTCGGCGTCGGTGGCGGTGACTTCGAGCACGCGGTCGATGCGCGAGCGGTCGAAGATCTTCGGCAGATATTCTTCCGGCCATTTGCGAATGCCGGGGATCGAACTCTCGCCCTGCGGCTGCACGCCGATGATCTGCACGCCGGGGTTCTGCTCTTTCAGAAACCGGCCGGTGCCCATGATCGTACCGGTGGTGCCCATGGTCGCGACGAAGTGCGTGATCGTGCCCTGGGTATCGCGCCAGATTTCCGGGCCGGTACCTTCGTAGTGCGCACGCGGGTTATCCGGGTTGGCGAACTGGTCGAGTACGCGCCCCTGGCCCTCGCGCTGCATCGCTTCCGCCAGGTCGCGGGCGCCCTCCATGCCCTGCTCCTTGCTCACCAGCACGATCTCGGCGCCGAAGGCCTTCATCGCAGCGCGGCGCTCGGCGCTCATGTGCGCCGGCATGATCAGCACCATGCGGTAGCCGCGCATCGCCGCGGCCATTGCCAGCGCGATCCCGGTATTGCCCGAGGTGGCCTCGATCAGGGTGTCGCCGGGCTTGATCTCGCCGCGCTCTTCGGCGCGGCGGATCATCGAGTAGGCTGGGCGATCCTTGACCGAGCCCGCCGGGTTGTTGCCCTCGAGCTTGACCAGCAGGCGGTTGCGGCCGATGCCCGGCAGGCGGCGCAGTTCGGCGAGCGGGGTATTGCCGATAAAATCGGCCAGAGAGGGGCTCTTCATGGGGTCCATGTCTTCAGGAGCGGGAGTTTAGCCGATGCGCCCAGGACCAAGCTCAGGATCGAGCCCATGATGCTGCTGGAACCGCCGCCGCACCTCGGCCGGATGCGCTGGATCGTCCAGGCCGCGGTATGGCTGGCGCCCTCGTTCCTGACCGCCTGGGTGGCGTTGATGTTCTGGATTCTGGCGCCGGATACGGTGCCGGTCTGGATGCGCGTGGTCGTGTTCGGCAACGCGACGCTGATGCTGGTACTGAATGCGCTGCAGCTCAGGCGCTGGGGAGGCTTCCTGCGCAGCCTGGAACTGGCTTTGCGCAACATCGCCCAGGGCCGCCTCGAGGCGCGCCTGCCGGGGTGGCTGCCGCCCGGTCTGCAGGAGATCGGCGTGCAGATGAACCTGGTCAGCCAGCAGATGCTCGGCTATCGCGACCAGCTCGAGCGGCGCATGCAGGCCGCGGTCGGCCGGCTGCGCGCGGACCTGGACCAGGCCAAGAGCGAGCTGCGGCTGGCGCAACAGAATCTGGGCGGAGTACAGAAGAATTTCCGCCAGCAGTCGGAGCTGTTTTCCGGCATGACCCACGAGCTGCGCACGCCGCTGACCGCGATCCTCGGCTTCTCCGATCTGCTGCGCAAAACGCGGCTCACCGAGCTGCAGGACGACTACCTGGCGACGCTGGACCGGTCTGCGCGCGGCCTGCTGTCGATGCTCAACGACGTGCTCGACTGGAGCCGGATCGAGGCCGGGCGGCTGAGCCTCAACCTGGAACGTTTCGACCTCGCCGACGCGGTCGAGGACGTGGTCGCCCTGCTCGCGCCGCTGGCCTACGAGAAGCAGCTCGAGCTGGTCCACATCATCTATCACGACGTACCGCTGCAACTCGACGGCGACGCGCAGCGCCTGCGCCAGATCCTGACCAACCTGCTGTCGAACGCGATCAAGTTCACCGAGCACGGCGAAGTGGTGCTGCGCGTGATGAAGGAGCGCGAACAGGGCAAGCGGGTGTGGCTGCGCGCCTCGGTCACCGACAGCGGCAGCGGCCTGACCGAACAGCAGCGCGCGCGGCTGTTCGTGCCCTTCGAACAGTTCCAGGGCGGCAACCGCCACCCCGGCACCGGCCTGGGCCTGACCATCGTCAAGAAGCTGGTCGACCTGATGTCGGGCAGCATCACCGTGGAGAGCGAGCCCGGCCAGGGCAGCACTTTCAGCGTGCTGTTGGAATTCGGCGCGTCGCCGACGCCGGTACAGACCTGGGAGCACCTGCGCAACCGCACGATCTGGACCTGCGAGACGCACCCGACCGCCGGCCTGGCGCTGAGCCATTCGCTGCAGTTCTGGGGCATCGAGGTCACCAGCTTCGACGAGCTGGCGCCGCTGGTGTCGCGCCTGCGCCACGCGCCGCGGCAGAACCGGCCGGACCTGGTGATCGTCGGCGTCAAGCCGGCCGATCTGCTACTGGAAGCGATGCAGGCGCTCGGCAGCCTGTGCATGGACGCGCATCCGCCGCTGCTGGCGCTGCTGACCTCGGCTTCGCCGTCCGATCAGCAGGAGGCGATCGACCTCGGCGCCGCTCGCGCGCTGCCGAAATCGGTCGGCCGCCTGCAGCTGTATCGCGAGCTTTGCGACCTGGTGCGCAGCGGCCACACCAAGCCGATGCTCGAAGGCCAGACGCTGCTGATCGCCGACAACAATCCGTCGAACCTGCGCTACCTCGCCGCGCTCGGCCGCGAACTCGGCGCCAGCGTGCTGGAGGCACGCGACGGCGACGAGGCCATGGCCATCTGGCGCCAGCGCGGCTGCGATTTCGCGCTGATCGACTACCGCATGCCGGGGCTCGACGGCCTGGGTGTGGTGCGCTTGATCCGCTCGGCCGAGATCAAAAAGCCCGCCGAGCAGCGCACGCGTCTGGTCGCGACCTCGGCGCACCTGGCGCCGCACGAGCGCCAGGCACTGCGCGAAGCCGGCGCCGACGAGGTGCTGATCAAGCCCTTCGACGAGGCGCAGCTGCTGCGCGCGCTGACGCCGCGGCTGGCGCGCGAGTTGCTGCTGCCGCCCGGCCCTTCGCGGCTGGCCCAGGACGCCGAGCTGCTGGAGTTGCTGTGCGAAGAACTGCCGCTGCAGCTGAAGGACCTGGAAGACGCGTTCGCGCGCGGCGATGCGGTGGCAGCACGCGCCGCGGCGCATACGCTCAACGGCAGCGCCGCGTTCTATCAGCTGGCCCAGCTGAAGGCCGCCGCCAGCGACATGGAGGAGCAGCTGGCGGCCTCGGCGTTCAGCGGCGTCGTCGCCGGCGGCCTGCCGCGTCTGCGCGCGGCACTGCATGAAACCCTCGAAGTGATCGGTGCCCGTACCGACAGCGAAAACCCGACGTAGGTCGGCAATCCCTTGCCGACGTGTACCGTCGATGCGCAATGAAGGCCACACGTCGGCAAAGGATTGCCGACCTACGTCGAGCGCTCCAGCGTCACCACGGCGCAGACCAGGTCGAGCTCGTCGGTGATGCTCAGGTGCATCGCGCCGATGCCGCGGCTCGCGAGCATCGCCTGCACGCGCGGTGTCACGCAGAGTTCCGGGCGGCCGTGCTGTATGCGCGTCCAGCCGACCTCGTCATGCGCGATACCGCGAAAGCCGGTACCCAGCGCCTTGACGAAGGCCTCTTTCACCGCAAAGCACTTCGCCAGGTAATTGACCGGGTTTTTGACCGTGCCCAGCCGCTGCAGCTCCAGCGGATGCAGGATGCGCTGGGCAAGACGCTCCGCATGCCGGCCATGCACCTCGGCCATCCGCGAGATGTGCAGCAGGTCGATGCCGACACCGTAGATCGCGCTGCGCGCCGGCGCTGCGGTTGCCGCCGCGCGAGGCACGCCGCCGGCATAGGTGCCGCCGCGACGAAACGAGCCGCCGCTCATCGCCGCTTCACCCGCGGCCCGCGTGCAGCGCCGCCAGCATTTCGGCAACCGCCTCGCGCATGCCGACCATCAGCGCGCGCGCCACCACCGCGTGGCCGATGTTCAGCTCGACGATCTCGCTGATGCCGGCGATTGGACCAACGTTATGCAGATTCAGCCCATGGCCCGCATGCACCTCGATACCGGCGGCATGCGCGGCGCGCGCAAACTGGTCGATGACGACGAACTCGCCGGCGGCGGTCTCGAAATGCGAAGCATCGGCGTAGCGGCCGGTATGAATCTCCAGGTGCGGCGCGCCGCTGGCGACGCAGGCCGAAAGCTGCAGCGGGTCCGGATCGACGAACAGGCTGGCCTGGATACCCGCATCGGCCAGCCGGGCGCAGACATCCTTGATCCGCGCCAACTGCCCCGCGACATCGAGCCCGCCCTCGGTGGTGCGCTCCTCGCGTTTCTCCGGCACCAGGCAGACGAAGGCCGGCTTCAGCCGGCAGGCAATCGCGACCATCTCGTCGGTCACCGCCATCTCCAGGTTCACCGGCACCCGGCTGACCGCGAGCAGGCGCTGCACATCGTGATCCTGGATGTGCCGGCGGTCCTCGCGCAGATGCACGGTGATCGAATGCGCGCCAGCCTCGGCCGCCAGCAGCGCGGCCTCGACCGGATCGGGATACGGCGCCCCGCGCGCCTGGCGCACGGTGGCGACGTGGTCGACGTTGATGCCGAGGCGCAGTGCTGGGACCATGAAAATTGGGCTCTGATGTAAGTCGGCATTGTAGCCGCTGTGCCGACGGCAGGACCCAAGCTGGCGCAGCGCTATACCGCACATTTTCTGATCCGGGGCGCCGTCCTCACTGTTGAGGATGCGCCAAGACTGGCCCGCTACCAATGATGAGGTCCCCTAGCTTGCAGAGCGCGATGCCGCTCCCAAGCAACCACAGCACGTGAGGACCTAACATGCCCGATCTCGACAAACCACTGAAATGGACCGAAGCGAAGCCTGATGAACTGAAGATGCTGCGCGCACTGCAGGGCAACATCCTGAAAGGTCACGGACGCCACTTCACGGCGAATATTTTCCTGAGGTTCGGCAAGGATCAAGGCAAGTCGCGCCGCTTGCTCCGTGACCTGGGCAACCATCACGTCACCGACGCTTATTCGCAGTTGCTCGCGGCGCGGGATTTCAAGAAGTGCGGCAAGTCGGGAGGCGACTTCTGCCATGTCGCGCTGGCATTCGAGGGCTACGTGGTGCTGGGGCTTGCAGACAGCGCACCCGGCGACGAAGAGTTCAGACAACAGGACGGCATGCGCTCGGCAGGCAGCAGAACGGATCTTCACGATCCCGAACTCGGTGAATGGGAACCGGAGTTCCGCCAAGCCCTGCATGCAATCGTGCTGGTGGCGTCGGATACCGAGGCCACATGCGGTATGTTGGCCAGCCGTATCAAGTCCCGAGTCGAAGCCGGCGATGCCACCGTCGTCAAGATCCAGCGCGGCAAGCAGCTGATCAACGCCGCTGGCGAGGGTATCGAACACTTCGGCTACATCGACGGTCGCAGCCAGCCGCTGATGCTGGTCGAAGATATCGAGCACGAGGCAGAAATCACAGGCACCGCTCTTTGGGATCCGAGTTTTGGCCTCGGCACGGCGCTGGTCGCCGATCCCGGCGTGTTGGCTCAGCCCGAGAACACCTACAGTTTCGGCAGCTACTTTATTTTCAGAAAGCTCGAGCAGAATGTGCGTGGGTTCAAAAAGCGCGAGCAGGACATCGCCGACGCTCTGATCCCCAAAGGCGGTAACCGCGAACTACCCGGTGCAATGCTCGTCGGCCGGTTCGAGGATGGAACCCCGATCACGATGTCCAACAGTGCAAGGGGGACTTCGCCACCCAACGACTTCAATTACGACGGCGACAACGGCTCCCGTTGCCCATTCCACAGCCACATTCGCAAGACCAACCCGCGTGGCAGCGGCGGAGCGGAGCAGCAAGAAAAGGAACGCTTGCACCTGATGGCACGTCGAGGGATCACGTACGAGGACATCGCGCGTGACGTGCACCCGGAAGAATTGCCAGAAGTAGAAAGCTCGGCGGAGTTCGACGAGCATGTGGCGCCTCATTTGCCGGAGCGGGGCGTAGGCCTTCTGTTCATGGCCTACAACAGCGTGATTGCAGACCAGTTCAAGTTCGCCCAGCGGTTCTGGGCGAATTCCGACCGCTTCCCTGTGGGCAAGCCCGACGCAGCAAACGGCATCGACCCGGTGATCGGCCAAGCGGCAGTGGTGGGCAGCCAACGGATACCTGTCGAATGGGACATGCCCGACAAAAAGGATGGCGCCGACATCCACTTCTCGGGATTCGTGAAAATGAAAGGCGGCGAATACTTTTTCTCGCCGAGCCTCACGTTCCTGAAAGGGATCTAGCCGCTGGCGCAACACAGGCTAGCGCCGATTTTTCAGGCCTCCCTCCCCGCTCGCGGGGAGGATTTTGCGTGCGCGGCAACCAATGGCTCATCGGCTTTTTACAAGAGCCGAGGCGCACAGCTTCCCTAGCGACTCCCGCGACTCGTCATCAACCTTGACGATGATCCGCTTGCCTGCTTCGCCCATCGTTGAAGCATGGTCGATCACGCAGAAAGCGCGTGCCCTGACCCTCTCTCCACGACAACCGCAGGGACTTGCACGATGGCCTCCAGCGCTTCAACCAATACACCCGTGCTCAACGGCATCGCCGCTGCGGCCAGTGGCCTGGAAGGTTTCGACCCCGCTGCAGGCAGCCTGCGCGACTTCGTCCATACCCGCCCCCAGCGCGTGGAAGACCGCGCGGCCGACTTTGAAGCATGGCGCTCGGCGCGGGAAAACGTGGGCTATTGGCCGTATGCCAAATACCTGGTGGAACCGCCGCGCGCGACCACCACGCTGCAGCACTCCGACGGCAGCCGCTACTCGGGCGTCAACTTCGCGACGCAGGACTACCTGTCGCTGTCCACGCATGCGGCAGTAAAAGCCGCGGCCGCTGCGGCGATCGAGCGCTTCGGCGTGCACAGCGCGGGTTCCATGGCGCTGGCCGGCAACGTCCATGAAAGTCTGGCGCTGGAGGCGTCGATTGCCGACATGCTGCAGATGAAGCATGCCTTGCTGTTCCCGACCGGCTGGGCCGCAGGCTTCGGCATCGTCAAGGGCCTGGTCCGGCAGCAAGACCATGTGGTGCTGGACGCACTGGCGCACAACTGCCTGCAGGAAGGCGCGATGGCCGCCACACGCAACGTGTATCGCACCCGGCATCTGGATCTGGCGCATGTGCACAGCACACTCGCGTCGATCCGCGAGAAAGATGCCGCGAATACCGTTTTGGTTGTCACCGAAGGCATTTTCTCGATGGACGCGGACGCGCCGGACATCAGTGCGCTGCAGGCGATGTGCCGCCATTTCGGCGCCACGCTGGTGGTTGACGTGGCGCACGACCTCGGCTGCACCGGCCCCGGTGGCACTGGCGAGATCGGCCTCCAGGGCATGCTCGGCGAAGTCGATATCGTGATGGGTTCGTTCTCCAAGACCTTTGCCAGCAATGGCGGTTTCATTGCGACGAACAGAACGGCAGTCAAGGAATTTGTGCGTGCGTTCGCGCCGACCTGCGTTTTCTCCAACGCCTTGTCGCCGGTACAGGTCGCCGCGGTCGGCACTGCGATCGCGATCATCCGATCGCTCGAAGGCGAGGGTCTGCGCAAGCGGCTATCGGTGGCAGTCGCCGCACTCCGCGACGAGTTGACCACCTGCGGCTTCGCTCTGCTGGGCAAGCCGCATGCGATCGTTCCGATGATCGTCGGCACCGAAGCCGTCGGCCGGCGTGCTGCGCTGGAGGCCACACGCGAAGGCGTGCTGGTAAATCTTGCTGAGTTTCCCGCCGTGCCGATTGATCGATCGCGCTTCCGACTTCAGGTAATGAGCGCGCACGAACCGGAGCAATGCCGGGCCGCAGCACGGGCCATCGCAAAGGCCGTTGCCAGAAGTTCGGCGGCCGGCTTCGCTCTGTCATAGGCCGTGTCATAGGCCGTTTGCAATTCCACCGTTTTAATCCAGGGAGATCTTCCATGAAAGTTTCATTGCTCACCGTCGGTCTGCTACCGGCGCTGCTCAGCCCCGCTGCGTTCGCGCAAGGAACGCCCTGCGGCGTGGCGGCGCCGGACCCCGCATCCGCTTTGGCAGATGAGACCAGCAAGCGGAAATTCGTCGAGGAGGGCAAGCGCTACCTCCGGGCCGCCGCCTACAACGTCCAAAATTCCGGCAACCCGCTATGCCTGGACGACGTTCAGAAGCTCACCGAACCTTTGAACAGCCAAGCATTCGTCGATTCACTGGATCTGACGCCGAACGACGCAAAAGACCTTCATCAAGCTTTGCAGATCATCCAGAAAGGCGCGGGAAAACAGCGTAAACAGGCGGAAAAGAGGAACCTCGACCTGAAGCAGGTGGGGAGTGCGCAAGACGCCGTTACAGGCACGACTACAGGGAACAGTTTCGTAAAAAGCACCAACGAAAAGGCCGAGGTGGCGAGGTCTACCGAAGCCAGCGCCGGCGGTGCCGGCGCTACAGTCGGCAACTTCCTCGGCGACGGAGCGCGCTATAGCATCTATGCCGGGCCGGCTTATACGCTGACGCCGGACGGTAGCTGGAGCAGTGGCGTCGATACGGTGTTCCGCTCCGAAACCGCGCCGAAGGGTGCGTTCCGCGGATACTTTCAGCTGAGCTACACCACGCGCGGAGGCCCCAAGGCTGAGGACGGTGAGCCGGACGACGGCGCCGAAACCGAGGCCGGCGAGACCGCACCGGAGTTCGTCAGCCCGTTCGATGCCAAGGGCGGCATCGTCAACATTCAGACCGGCGGCAACTGGATGCCTTTTTCTGATCCTCCGTACGACTGGCTCGGGCTGAGCGGGCGGCTCGGCTACGAAAGCTTGCCGACCGAGGAAGGCAGCAGCGGCCTCAATACCTTCAAGCCCTTCGTCTCCTTCGGCCTGGTCACGCGCACGATCTACACCGATCAGCATTCGCTGGGGCAGATCTTCCTGGGTTACTCGCGCGACTATCGCTGGGACAAGGATCTGACGGGGGATTCCAAGAACCGCTACGACCGCGTCGTGTTCTCGGGCCTGCTGGAACTGTTCCAGGTCGAGAAAGCGACGATCGCCACGCGCCTGTTCGCCAGCATGCCGGTCACCGGCAAGGGCGACACCGAGTTCCGCATCAGCATCCTGGCCGGCTTCAAGCTCGAAGATATTGCGCAGACCCTGGGCTCACCATGAGTAAGCCGCGCGGCATCGCGTACGACGCATCTTTGAACGCCTTGCTGAGCCCTGGTCTGGCGAATGGTTTCATTACCGCCGCTGTCAATCCGTCGATCGAGGCGCTGTGTGCGGAACTATCCCGGCTGGTGTACCGGAAGTTTGAGCTGGACCATCAGTGCGACAGCGATCTGCAGAACACGCTCAAGACGATGGGCCTGCTGAAGTCCGAGCGCTTGCTGTGCGACGCCGAATCCGGGACGCAGGCCATGGGCGTGATGAGCCGCGACACCCGCCGCGCTTTCCTGGTTTTTCGCGGGTCGGATGATGTGCTCGCGTACTGGACCAACTTCCAGTTTCTGCCCGAGGACTGGGAGCCGCAATCGATACCCGGCGGCCAGGTACATCGAGGTTTTTCCGAGGCCCTGCGCTCGGTCTTGCAACCGATCGAACAATGGCTGAAGGATGTCGAGGGCGCGGAGCTGATTGTCACCGGGCACAGCCTCGGCGCTGCGCTGGCCACACTCGCCGCTGCGCGCTGGCCGTTCAAGCGGCTGGTAACTTTTGGATCGCCGCGCGTCGGCAACCAGGCCTTCGTCGCATCGCTTCAGTGCGGCATCACGCGCTACGTCGACTGCTGCGACTTCGTCACCACGGTGCCGCCGACCGCGCTCGACTATGCCGACGCCGGTCCTGCCACTTACATCGATCGCGATGGTGGCGTTCATGACAGGCCCATCGCCATGGCGACTTTCTGGGACCGACTGCGCGCTCGCATCCGGTATCCGATCGACCACGCTTTGAGGCCCCTCAGCGTCCCGGTCCGTGACCTTGCGGATCACGCACCGATCAATTATCTGCGGGCGCTGATGTGAGCGGCCACGGCCCGCGATCGATCAAGCCATGACTGAATTCGTCCGCACCGTCATCCGCTTTCGCTGGGCGGTCATCACCGCAGCAGCGCTGCTCACGCTCGGCGCGGGCGCGCTTGCCACCAGCCTGCGCATAGTGATCGATCCCGCCGCGATCCTGCCGCAGTCGCACCCGTTCGTTGCGTCCAAGGGCGTATTGGAGAATGTGTTCGGCGAGAAGTACGCGCTGATCGTCACCGTTGCACCCAGGGATGGCCGCGCCGATGCGGCGACCGTGCGCCACAAGGTGACCCAACTCAGCGATGCGCTGTTGAAGCAGAAAGGCATCATTCGCCACACGCTGCAGAGCGTAGCGTCTCCCAACACCAAGGCGATCGACGCCAGTGTGGACGGGTTGGTGGTACAGCCTTTCAGCCGGTCGCTGGATCAAGGCCGGCCGCTGACGGAATTGCTGGCGCAGAACCCGGTGTACCGGGATTTCATCGCATCCGAAGACACTCGCACGCTGGCGGTGTTCGCGCAGTTCGAGGCCGACCCGCAGGGTTACGGCGCGATTCTGCGCCGAGTGCAGCCGGCCATCGATTCGATACGCGACGACAGTGTCGATGTAAGCGTTGGCGGCCATGTGCTGATACTCGGCGAGATCGAACTATTTTCCGAGCGGATCATCTTTCTGCTGCCCTTGGCGATCGTGCTGATTGCGCTGGTGCACTTCGAGGCGTTCCGCAGTATCCAGGGCCTGATCCTGCCGCTGGTAACGGCGAACCTGGCCTTGATCTGGGTGCTGGGCATCATGGGCGCCAGCGGCATCCAGCTCGACGTCTTCAACGCCACGACGCCGATCCTGATCCTGGCGGTTGCGGCCGGGCATGCGGTGCAAATTCTCAAGCGCTATTACGAAGAATACGAGCGGCTCTCGGCCATCGGTGGCCTGTCGCCGATCCAGGCGAACAACGAGGCGATCGTGACAGCGATCGACAAAGTCGGCCGCTACATGATCCTGGCTAGCACGGTGGCGGCCCTGGGCTTTCTGTCACTGATGGTGTTCGAGATCAGGACCGTCAAGACGTTCGGATTCTTCACCGGCTTGGGCATCGTCAGCGCACTGGTGATCGAGCTGACCTTCATACCGGCGCTGCGCTCAATGCTGCCGCCGCCGAAGCCGCGCACGATCGGCGCCAACAAGCCGTCCCTGTGGCTGCGGCTGACGCGATGGCTGGCGGCGTATCTGCCCGGCAGCAATCCTTATTGGGTCTGGACCGCCGTCAGCGTTATGGCCCTCGCGGGAGCAACGATGGTAAAGCTGGAAAATTCCAACAGCTCCAACTTCGCCGACTGGACCCAAGTCAGGAAAGACGACGCCGCGATCAACAGCGCTCTCGCCGGCACGCAGCTGCTGTACCTGATGTTCGACGGCGGCAGGGACGACGCCTTGAAGGACCCGGCGGTGTTGCGCGCGATCGGGCGGATTCAAGCTGCGCTGGCCGTGCATGCGGGCGTCGGCAAAGTGGTTTCGATCGTGGATCTGCTTAGACGCATGAACAAGTCGATGCAGGGCGGCAGCGCCGACGCCGATGCCCTGCCCGAGTCCAGCGACCTGGTCGCCCAGTATTTTCTGCTGTATTCGCTCTCGGGCGATGCGCGGGATCTGGAAAGCTACGTCGACTTCAACTACCGCCGCGCGAACGTAAAGGTGTTCGTCAAACAGGACGGCAGCACCTACATCCAGCAGCTGATCACGTTCGCGCAGGCGCAGGCCCGGCGAGAACTGCCTGCCGGTGTGACGATGACTATCGGCGGCGGCGTAGCTGAGGCGGCCGCCTTGAATCAAGTGCTGGTACACGACAAGTTGTTGAACATCGCGCAGATCGGCATGGTCGTGTTTCTGATCTCGTGCCTGGTGTTCCGGTCGCTGGTTGCCGGCCTGCTGGTTTTGTTGCCGCTGGGCATCGCCGTGCTGGTGAACTTCGGGCTGCTGGGCTGGCTCGGCATCCCGCTCAACGTGCCGACGTCGCTGATCTCGGCGATGGCCGTGGGCATCGGTGCCGACTATGCGATCTACGTGATCGCGCGCTATCGCGAAGAGGTGCGCAAAGGCACGCCAGACCCTGTGACCGCCACGCTGACGTCGGCCGGGCAGGCTTGCCTGTACGTCGCCACCGCGGTCGGCGTGGGTTACGGCGTGCTCGGCCTGTCGTCCGGGTTCCACATCCACCAGTGGATGGCGTTGCTGATTGCGTCGGCCATGTTCTGCAGTGCGACAGCCGCCATCACGCTGATCCCTGCGTTGCTGTCGCGCTTCCGTCCGGAGTTCGTCTATGGCCGCTGATATCCGCAGGCTGGTGTTGTTTTCGATTGCTCTGAGCTGGTCCGCGAGCGTGTTTGCAGAAACGGCCGATGAGCTGGCGCAACGCAACTACCAGCACAACCGCGTGCTCGACTCGACCGCCGATCTGACGATGACGCTGGCCAACAAGGCCGGCGATCAGCGCGTGCGCAAGCTCAGGTCCACTACCAAACTCAAGGCCGACGGCATCGACAACATGCGGTTGCTGACCTTCAGCTATCCCGCCGACGTCAAGGGCACCACGACGCTGCTCGTCGAGCAGACAGGGCGCGACGACGACATGTGGATCTACCTGCCGGCGCTGAAAAAGGTGCGCCGCCTGGTCGCCCAGAACAAGCGCGACAGCTTCGTCGGCTCCGACCTGAGCTTTGGCGACATCCTCGGCCACAAGCCGCAGGACTGGACGTTCAAAAAGGTCGGTGAAGAAATGCTGGACGGCGTAGCGACAGCGGTGATCGAAGCCACGCCAAAAAACTCGGAGGTCGCCAGAAACACCGGCTACTCGCTACGCAAGCTGTGGCTGGCAGCCGACACTGCCGTGGCGCTGAGAACGGACTACTTCGACGAGGCCGGCCAGGCTCTGAAAACCGTCACCGTCAGCGACGTGCGCGCCGTAGATGGCGCACCCGGCAAGACCCAGTTCATGCGGATCGAGGCCAGCAACCAGCAGAGCGGGAGCCGTACGACGATGAGCTTCGACGGGTACAAAGCGAGCGTCGGCATCAGTGCAGATGTGTTCTCGCCATTGGCGCTCGAACCCTGATCCCCGGTCTTTGCTGACACTTGGCAGGCCGCAGCCTATGACCAGCGACCGCAGACTGCGCAAGGTCGGCTTGCTGAGCCTGTTGCTAACTGCTTGTGGAGTGCAGCGCTGCGAAGCGCTGGCAGTGCCGGAGGCCGATCACACGTTCGGCGACGAACAGCAACCCTCTTGCGCAATGCTGCTGAATTCGATGCTGCCCAGGAATTGCCTGATTGGCAAGATGTCGATGAGCCTGGGCGTTGCATCCGCCGCGCCGGCAGCGTCCTTATCCGCCAGAGAAAAGCCGGCGAGCGCCCCGAGCAAAGGCCAGTCCGAGCTCGATGTACGCGTCTCTACATCGGTGTGGTCGGGCAATCGCAAGCTGGACGATCAGACCGGCGTCGTCTATCCCCGCGTGAACGTAAAAGCCGCCCACAAAATGCCGTCCGGCGTCAGCCTGTTTGCCGAAGGCTATGTCGGCGACGAATACAGCCTGCAGTCGGACAAGCCGCGCGCGCAAACGGCGATCAGGGAGTTGCACCTCGGCTACAAGCACGGCGCTGCATCCGGTCGCGTCGGCCTGCAGATCATCCCCTGGGGCCGCGCCGACGTGGTGAACCCGACCGACAACATATCGGCCTACGACTACACGCTGCTCGTACCCGACGATGCCGAACAGCGGCTCGGCGTCCCCACCGCGAGCCTGGTCTACCGGATGGAGTCCGCGTCATTACAGACGCTATGGCAGCCATTTTTCCGCGCCAGCGAAATTCCGCTTCCGCCGATCAGCGGCGCGCGGTACCGCGATGACAAACCAGAAGGTCTGCAGGCCTCGGCTGGCATCCGGCTGGATGTGAGCGGCGAACCGATCGCGTGGTCGCTCTCGTACTTTCGTGGCCCATCCAAACCTCCGAACCTGGCGCTCGCTCCGGCACGGGTGGCGCAAGGCATTCTCGACACCAACCATCCCATCGTCTCGACCTACGGCCTGGACTTTGAATCTCTCGCCGGCCGCTGGGTGCTGCGCGGCGAAGCCGCGTACAACCACGTTGACGGCTCCGACAGCGACCCGCTGGCCAGCCGCGAATCGTTCGCGCTCGGCGTACTGGGCGTCGAGCGGAGTTTCGGCGAGGCATCGGCGTTCTTCCAAATCACCTATCGACGGATATTCGACTTCATAGATCCGTACGAGATGCAGGAACCATTCCGAGAACTCGCACTCGCAAATGCCACGGTTAACGCAGAGACGGCGCAATCGCTACTCGGCTTCGGCACCGGCTTTGCTTTGAATACCAGCGATCTGCGCTGGTCGGCCGCGGCGGACCTTGCTTACTTTCCAGCGACGGAAGATTTTTCGATACGCCCGCGTCTGCGATACCAAGTCAGCGACGCGGTTTCGTTGTGGATTGGCGCTGACTACCTACGGGGTCCGTCGACAGCATCACTGGGCCGGCTCGCAGATAACACGGCCGGCTGGTTGGGTTTTAGCGTCAACGCATTGGACAGCAGCCGATGATGATTTTTTTTGGCTCTTCAGGAAATCGAGTGAGTGATATTCGCGGCATTGGATCGTTGCCTGGCACCTCCTATGGCTCTTGGACCGACGCTGGCGCGGCACTCCTGTCTTGGGAGCTGAGCTTCATCAGTCTTGATGATGAATTCAGGGTGGTCGGGCCAATAAGGTAGTGATACGCAGCACATCGGGAACGTCATGGACAAGCGTGCATATCGTTTCGGGCGGCGGTCATCGCAATCTTCAGCAGTGTGCTCACGCTTCCAGACGCATCGGACGCCGGATCGGGCAGTCTGCGGGCGTGCGACCCCGCGAAGTAGCGGGGTCGTGGTGGCCTCCGGTCCCTAATGCATCGACGCGGACCCGCTCAGCCCCTCCCGCCGAGCGCCGCGTAACCACCAAGAAGAGCCGTCATGACCCGAATCCAGTATCGACCGCTGCCCAAGTACAAATACCAACTCGTCGTTGACCACGAACAGATGATCCGCATCCGTCCAAGGAACCCGATTGCCACGCCGTTCATCAAGCTCTCCGCAGATGGGCTTCTGAAGATCGGGAAAGACTACGCCTGGGACGGCCCCAGCGGACCGAGCTTTGACACGCTCAACTTCATGCGCGGTTCGTTGGTACACGACGCGCTGTATCAGCTCATGCGGATGGAGCATCTGGACTACCAGATTCACCGCGAAGCCGCAGATGACGAGCTGCGCGACATCTGCATCGAAGACGGCATGCCCAAAGTCCGCGCCTGGTGGGTCCATAAGGGTGTGCGTCTGGGCGGCAAGTCCAGCGCGCAACCTCCGGAGCCGCCCGTTCCTGCAGCGGTGTGGGCGCCATGAGTGGGAACCCGCGGCTCGGATCGATAGCCTTGCTGCTGCAGCAGATCGTGTGAAAGCTTGAGCACTATGTTCAACCGGGCAGACTAATCGTGGTCTGTCCCCAAGGTACTCTACTGCGAACTTCGCAGCCCCGGTGCTGGCACGGTGCTGCGCATTCATGTCCACGCTGGCGAAGCCGTCAGCGAGACGTTCCCAGCCGCGGTTATGGATCTGGCGGACCTGAGCCGGCTTCGAGTGCGGGCCGAGATCGATGAGCGTGACGTGGCCAGGATTGCCATTGGCGCACGCGCCGACATTCGCGTCGATCGCGGCGACGGCAGCCTGACCAGCGCCGGCAGCGGCAGCGTTACCTGGCTGTCGCCCGACATGGGGCGCAAGAAGGTGATCAATACCGATCCTTCCAGTCGCCGCGACACAGATGTGCGCGAAACACTGATCGATCTCGACGTCGGGCCTCAGTCGCATCTCCCGTTGGGCCTGCGCGTGACGGCAGTCCTTTTCGCCCCCTGAAGCTGTCGTGGACGATGCCCCAGGTCCAGCACTGCCTAATTGTTAACGGCGGTCTGGAACCGCGTCATTTCGGTGGTGCGGCGCGGTTTTCGGCGACGGATTGTGTTGAGACGATGGCGGAGGTCAGTCGTCGCGGAGCATGAGCAGGAGTTCGGCGATCTCTTTGATGCGCTGGTCGCAGTCGGAGGTCGCCCACTGACGATGCTCGATGAGGATGGCCAAGTCGCCGGCGATGTCGCGAGCGGCGGTGCGTGCCGGCCCAAGATCGCCGTGCAGGAGTCGCTGCAGATCGCGGATGAAATGATCGCCGGGGGCTCGAGGGGCGCAGCATCAGCGCAGCCCCGACAGAACCTGAGCCAGCCAGGCTGGATCGCAGTCGCGCGGTAGCCGTAGCCGCGCTCCGCCGGCGCACTCGAGCAGCAGTGCTTCAGCACACCGCTCGACCGAGCGAACTTGCAGCGGCACGAACGCCGGAACCTCCGCAGCCGTGCAGGACACCGACGACAGTCGTCGTCGCCAGTAGTCCAGCGAGCGTACCGCCAGACCCCGCCGCTCGCAGTACGCCCGCCGTGTCTGTCCACTCCCCTCGAACGCCCGAACCCGCCGCCTCCACAACGCCTGCTTCGACTGCCTCTTCACCGTCCCGCCTCCTCGCCTGTGCAAGAGGCAAGATTGCCGCTCAGATCAACAGGCCGGTAGATGAGGAGGGCAGACGCTTACCTTCGGTGGCCTCCCCCACTAGTACCATCACCACTTATTAGGGAGCATCGCTGCTAGGCGGTTGGATGTTCTGCCGTGCAGAGGTGCCGACATTAATATCCAGAACTCTCAGGAAGTCGCTATACCCGTTTTTTAGTGCGGTCAGCTGGTCATCTTGTGCTGTGCCATTGTCAACCAGCCATGTGGCTTCGCTGACATCGACTTCAATCCAAGAGCCATTCTGGATCAGCGTAGTGGCTATCAGTGCCCCGAGCAGATTCTGCAACACACCCAGCGCAGCCATCTCGATTTGACGCGCTGGATTTACGAACCAACTGCGTGCCGATAGATAGACCCGGGTTTGATTAGCCCCGACGCCCGGAGTGCAGATCGACTTGTTGCAGGAACCGTGAAACGGATCTGTGTCATCCAAAGAGGCCGTTGTACTGATGCCGACGCGATACAAGTTGCTATTCACTCTGAAAAACTGTCTGGACAAGGTTTCAGTATCCGCCTCGATGGCCCCCAGCAGCGCGTCGCTCGCATTCACCAATCCTTTCAGCGCCGAGACCTGACTTTCATCGGTGGATTTCACTATCCATGTCCGCGCCGAAACTGTTACTAAAAAATAGCCGTCGTCGCCCACAGCCCCGGTACAGATTGATTTGTTGCACCCGCCCGTCGTCGGGATGAAAAAATCATCGTCGCCTGGAATCTCACTGCTGCTACCGCTGTCATTTTCCATCTCGTTACTCCCTATTTTGTTAAGAAACACGGTTGACTATGGGCATTCGGACTTCGGATCCTCGGGTTTTTGGACCAGACTTTTGAGCGCTGCCTGCACCTTTAAGGCCCGCCAATCGTCCGGCGGGACCAGCGCGCCGAGCATCTCGGCAGCCGAGCGCAGGTCGCGGCAGGCTTGGTTACGATCACCCTTGCCGAGTTCGACGAGGCCGCGCACTCTGGCCAGTTCTGCCAGCACCGGATGAGGTGATTGGAACAATGTCGTTGCGACCGGCTCGGGATCATTCAGTGCTCGCCATGCCTGATCAAACCGTCCCTGTTGTTGAAGGACATCCGCAAGACCAATCCGGGCGTTCTCAGTATCGGGATTGTGCAGTCCAAAGTTCGCTGTACCGATGGACGCTGCGTTGCGCATCTTCTGCTCGGCTTCATCCAGCTTGCCCAGTTGCTGATAAGCCAAACCTTGGTAGTAGCGCATCGGCACAAATTCGTCCGGCCCCGGCTCATCTTTATCAAGCGCAGTCGAATATTCCCGATCAAATAATTCCAGTGCCTCCTGGGGTTGCTGTTGATGAATTCTCAACAGACCCAAGGTTTCAACCAACGCTTGGTCACTGCCGGTCCCCTGAGCGACCCATTTTTCAGCTACTGGCATTGCGAGCGTTAACTGGCCTTCAGCCTCCGCATAGCGGCCGGTGGCGATCAGCAATTCCGCTAGCTTCAGACGAGCCATTGCAGTGCTCATATGCTCAGGGCCGCGTACCTGCAGAACGTAGGCAAACGAACGGCGCAGTCGCATCTCTGCATCGGCGTATTGGGCCAACCTGGTTTCCGTGTATCCCAGAAACGCATCTAACGTGTTCTGCACATCTTTGGGCACTTCACCGGAGCGCCGCATGTCGGTTTCCAGCGCAACCAAACTCAGCCGTGCCCGAGGCCAATCGGCCAGGATGGCCTCGGCACGCCCGATTGCTAGCCGCAACTGAACCACTGCGGAATACGTCGTCCCCAGCCGTTCGCCCGCGCTCCGTGCCAGATCCTCGAGGGCGGGCAAGGCGGCCGGAAGGTGCCCGAGACTATATTTGAGAACGATGAGCTTGGAGCTGATTTCCAGCTGTGGCTCATCCCCCACGCCACGGACGAGGTCGTAGCGCTTGATGGCCTCCTCGTAAAGCTTTTCGGCTGAGCCCAACTGCGAAAGCGAATCGTAGCCCCCTGCAAGCGCCGACAGAATCTCGGCCGCTTCAGCTGGCGACTTGTCGAATCGCTGGTCGACCTTGCTGGCCGCTTGGTCGAGGAGCTCCTTGACTGTCATATCCTTGACCGGGCGCTCGCCGACATCGATCGCGGCGAAGACGTCGCCGGCAAGGAAATGGCTGATGGACGTCGCGCGGGCGGTTTGGGCTTTGGCCTCGTCGCGCGCATCGCGGGCCCTGACATAGAGCACAGTGCTGACAATCAATCCCACGACCAGTGCTATGAACGCGATGGTCAGTCCTGCCCGGCGTGCCCGCGAGCGCTCCAAAGCGCGCTGAGCGCGGTCCACCGCTTCCAGGGACTCGAGTTCCTGCTCACGCTGGAGCAAACGCTCGGGCCGAGCACGCAAACGACGTGCGAATTCGCTTGCATCGGCGAGCCGTGTTGCGGAATTGCCGTCTGCGGCCAGTGCGATATCTTCCTGCAGCAGCGGATCTGCGACCCCACGCTCCCAGCCCGGGGCGAGCGGCTGAGCCAGATCGCCAATCACGATCTGATAAAGGATCACCGCGAGCGCATAGAGATCGGCTTGTATCGTTGGTGGCTGGCCCCTTAGTACTTCCGGCGATAGATACATCGGTGTACCCGACGCGCCGGTTAAGTTCGCGATCGTTCTAGTAAAGCCCAACCGGGTGATGCCCATCGCCTCCATGCGCGCCGGGTCGGTGATTCCGCCGCTACCGAGATCACCCAGCAGCACGCGCGAGGGCCGGCCGTCCGCGCCCAGTTCCAGCAGCACGTTCGACGGCTTCAGATCCTTGTGCAGCACACCGATCGAGTGAATCGCAGCTAGCCCGTCGGCGATGCGGGCGATCAACTCGATGCGCTCTTCCATCGGCACGGCCGCTGCGCCTCCAATCTTGTTCCACCAGTCCGCCAGACTCCCGCCGTCCGCTAACCGGCTCTCGATGAAGTACGGCGGCTGTTCGAGGTTCCAATCGAGCAGCGTAACGATCGGCGCCTCATCCTCCATCGTGTTCTTGATCAGCCGATAGAGTGTGATCTCGCGCTTGAGTGCGGTGAGCCGGCCAGGGTCGCGGGCAAACTTGAAGACGCGCACTTCGCCGGTCTTGTCGTGACGCACCCGCCAGGCGTCGCCCATGCCGCCGCCGCCGATACGTTCCTCCAGCGTCCACAACGGCCGCAGCGGCGGATGATCGCCGGCCTTCAGCTCCGCCAGCAGCGGCGGCGCTTCGCGCGCGATCACTTCTGTACGCGGGCTGCCGGCGAACCGATACCCATAGCCGTGCGCGGTCTTGATCAGCGTCTGATTCTGGTCCCCGAGCACCTCGCGCAGCCGGCTGATGCATTTGGCCAGCGCGGTGTCGCTGAGGATGCGGCCCGGCCAGACCGCGGCGAGCAGTTCCTCCTTGGTCACCACTTCGCCGGAGTGCTGGAGCATGAACAGCAGGGCTTCGAGCGGTTTGCGCTCGATCGGCAGCAGGCGCCCGTCGCGACTCAGTTCAAGAGTCGATTCGTCGAGCACGAAGCCGGTGAACAGCCAGCGGACGGCCGGCGCCGGCACAGCTCCTTCTGCGATTTCGATAGTCCCCATCGTCCCCATACGGCCAGAACCGCGCCGCTCCCTGTAGGGACCATAGCCGGTCGCGGTGCCGGGGGGTAGTGGATTTACGACGGTGGCATCATAAAAATCGAAAAAGTCAGACGAAATCAGGAAAAGGTCAGGAACGTCAGCCGGCATCGGCCCTAACTTCAACTCCAGCCGACGGCCTCTGGCGGTACGCAGAGCGCCGGGACGGCGGCGGGGATTGAACACAGGGGAAGGCAACATGGACGGAAGCATGTCGTCAGGCCAGGGGACAGTACGAATCGAGCCGCTTGCGGCTTCGATACCCGGCAACGGGCTGCTGGCGGCGCTGGGATTTACCGCGCTGTCGGCGATGCCGCTGCCGCTGGTCTTGGTCGGCCCGCGCGGCATCGCGTTCGTCAACGACGCTGGTGAAGAACTGCTGTCGCGCAAGGATGGGTTGACGGCCTGCAGCGGGCGCTACGGGCTGGCGACGACGCAGCCGCACGAGGCCCAGCAACTGCGCACCGTCATCGGCAGCGCGCTGATCGGCGGCCCCGGCGGGCTCGCACCGGTGACACGGCAACACGCGACCCTGCCGCTGCTGATCGAGGCGCTGCCGCTGGCCGAGCAGAAGCTCGATCTTTTCGATATCGGCAACGCCAGCGGCGGGTTCGCGCTGGTGCTGATCCGCGATCCGCAGCCGGTGCGCAGCGCGACCACGCGCGACGCGCTGATGGTGGTCTACGGCCTGACCGAGGCCGAGGCCTGCGTCGCGGTGGCGATCGCCAGCGGCCGCAATGCCAAGCAGATCGCCAGCAAGCGCGATGTCAGCTTGGCGACCGTCAGGAGCCAGATCCGGCAGGTGCTGGCTAAAACGTCCAGCCAGGATCAGCGCGAATTTCTGCATCGCTTTACCTGGCTCAGCGGGGCGGCTTGAATGCAGCCGGGGCCGAACACGGTTCCGGGTCTGCAGTCGGGAAGGATCATCGAACATGGCCGGACCGTATCAGCCGGCCGTGCCGAGCTTCATCCTCAAGCTTGATGTTGCGCTGCTGGCGGAAATTGGAGGCTGAACTGGCGGTTCGGGCCTCGTAGGTCGGCAATCCCGTGCCGACGTGAGGCCTTCGTTGCGCATCGACGGTACACGTCGGCAAGGGATTGCCGACCTACTTGGCGCGTGCGCGGAGTGCCCTCAGCAACCGTGACGCTTGCAACTCGTGATCTCCAAGCAGCGGCTTCAGGTTGAGCCGCAGCAGCCGGCGCGCATCGTTCAAGGCGCGTCGCGAGACATCATCGGCATCGAAAGCCTCGTCGCGCAGCGCGATCAGGCTGGCGCCACTGAACGTGCCGGCATCGGCATCAGCTGGCATCGGTCCGTGCTCGACGTCGTAGCGATATGCGGCTTGCGCGTCGATGTCATCGGGCAGCTGCAGGCCGTAACCCAGTTCGCTCAGCAGATGCTTTTCGAAGATCCGCAAGGCCGGTTCCAGCGCGCTCGGCAAGCGCGCCAGCGCGCTGACGTATTCGGCATACAGCGCCGGATGCGGGTCGTGGCGCTGCAGCAGGCGCAGCAGCAGCTCGTTCAAATACCAGCCGCTGAAGATCGCCTCGCCGCTGAGTGTCGCCGCAAAACCATCGGCTTCGACGCTGGTCAGCGCGCCGAGATCGCCCTGCTCGTTCCAGGACAGCAGCAGCGGCTGGAACGGCTGCAGCAGCGCGCGTGTTTTCGATTTGGCGCCGCGGCTGCCGCGGGCGACCAGGCCGATGCGCCCGTACTCATACGTCCAGGCCTCGACCAGCAGGCTGGTTTCGCGATAGGGCTGGGTGCGCAGCACATGGCCCGGCGCCAGCTGGATGCGTGCGCGGGTCATGAAGCCGGGGAATTATTGAGGGCTTACTCGGCGTCGAAGCCGAGCTGGCGCAGCGCCTTGATGTCGTCGCTCCAGTTTTCCTTGACCTTGCACCAGAGCTTCAAAAACACCTTGTCGCCGGTGATCTGTTCGAGCTCGCGGCGCGCGGAAGTGCCGACTCTTTTGAGGTTCGCGCCCTCTTCGCCAATCACGATCGACTTCTGGCCTTCACGCTCTACCCAGATCGTGGCGTTGATCCGGCGCAGCCGGCCTTCGCGCTCGTAGCTGTCGATCGACACGGTCAGCGAATACGGCAGCTCCTGGTGCAGGCCGCGCGTCAGTTTTTCGCGGATCAGCTCGCTGGCCTCGAAGCCGTGGTCGTAGCCGGTGACCATGTCGGGCGGATACAGCTCCGGGCCTTCCGGTAGGCGCGTGAAGATCTCGGCGACCAGCGCGTCGAGGTTGCTGCCCTTGGTCGCGGACACCGGCATCACGAAGGCGAAATCGCGCAGCGCGCTGAGCTTGGCGAGCTCGGGCAGCAGCTGTTCGCGAGTCTTCATCTGGTCGATCTTGTTGACCAGCAGTGCAACCGGGCCGCTCACGTCCTTGAGCTTCTCGATCACGGCCTGGTCTTCGTCACGGAAGCCACCGGCCTCGACCACGAACAGCACCAGGTCGACGTCGTGGATCGAGCCGGTCGCGGCCTGGTTCATCAGTTTGTTCAGCGCCTTCTTCTCGCCGCGATGCAGGCCGGGCGTGTCGACGAATACGATCTGGCCGCGTTCGTGGTGCAGCACGCCCTGGATGCGATGGCGCGTGGTCTGCGGCTTGTGCGAGACGATGCTGACCTTGCGCCCGATCAGCGCATTCAGGATCGAGCTTTTGCCGACGTTGGGCCGGCCGATGATGGTGACGATGCCGCTTTGCATAAGCTATGGGACGCAAGTTCAAAGCGGGATTGTAGCGCGGAGGTAGCCACCTCGTAGGTTGGGGTGAGCTTGCGAACCCCAACATTCCCGGCGCCGAGCGACCCGATGTTGGGGTTCGCTGCGCTCACCCCAACCTACATGAGTACCGTCGATGCGCAACGTAGGCCTCACGTCGGCAAAGGATTGCCGACCTACGGGGTGCGATTACGCGGTCGCGATCAGGCGCTGCAGCAGCAGTTCCGCGGCCTTCTGCTCGGCGCCGCGGCGGTTGTTGGAGAAGGCCTCGGTGGTCAGCTCGGCGTCGACCAGGCGGCTGCGCACGACGAACTGGCGGCGGTGCGGCGGGCCGGATTCCGACAGCACTTCGTAGACCGGCAGCGGCCGGCCGCGCGCCTGCAGCCATTCCTGCAGCCGCGTCTTCGGGTCTTTCAATGTCTCAGGATCGGGCAGCTGCTTCAGCAGCTCGTCGAAGCGGCGCAGGCAGACATTGCGTGCGGCCTCGAAACCGCCGTCCAGATAGATCGCGCCGACGATCGCCTCGAACGCATCGGCCAGGATCGAGTCACGCCGCCAGCCGCCGCTCTTGAGCTCGCCTTCGCCGAACTTGATCGCCTCGCCGAGCTTCAGGTCGCGCGCGAGCAGCGCCAGCGACTCCTCGCGCACCAGGCTCGCGCGCAGCCGCGACAGCGCGCCTTCTTCCGCCGACGGACGCAGGCGATAGAGACTCTCGCCGACGATGAAATTGATCAGGCCGTCGCCGAGAAATTCGAGGCGCTCATTGTTGACGCTCGCATGCGATCGGTGCGTCAGCGCCTGGCTCAGCAGCGTCGGATCCTTGAATTCGTAGCCGAGTGCCGCACAGAGATGGTTGACGAGTCTGGACGTCATCAAGCCGGATCGTCAGTCGTTGACCGCGGTGCGCAACGGGACGTCGCCGACAAAGTGCACGACGATGTCGATGTTGTAGAACAGATGCGCGCGCGCCTCGTAGTCGTAGACCATCGCGCGGCCGGCGTCGTTGCGACGGATCTTCACGTCTTCGGGCTTGACCGTGTCGATGCTCTCGATGATCCAGCGGCGCTGCAGATGCATGCGGATATTCGCGGCATCCGACGCGCTGACCTCCGGATCTTCAGACACGCCGTCGAGCGCCCGTGCAATCTTCATCTGGTTCAGGTACAGCGGCAGGCACTTGATCACCAGCGTCGCAAAAAAAGCGATCAGGCCGAACAGGAACAGCATGCTGATCAGCGTGAGGCCAGCCTGTTTGCGTGGGGATCGCATGCGGATCAGTGGATCGGCGTGCCGATGCGCGAGAAGAACGGGCGCTTGCTCTGCGCGTCCCAGCTCATCCAGATGAAGAACGCGCGGCCGACCAGGTTCTTCTCCGGGATCGTGCCCCAGCCGCGGCTGTCGAAACTGCCATCGCGGTTGTCGCCCATGCCGAAGTACTGGCCGGGCGGCAGCACCAGTTCACCACCCGAGCACAGCGCCTCGTTGGCGCCGGAACTGCCGGGGCCGCACAGGCCGTCGCTCGGGCGGTTCGGATCGGTGAGGATATGGTGCTCGACTCCGCCGAGGTTCTCGAGCAGCCGGTAACGCACGTCGGACGAGGAGCCCGAGGCCGCGTAGACGCCGTCGGCGTCGAGCTTGGCGACCTCGCCGTTCACGTACAGCGTCTTGTCCTTGTAGACCAGGTGATCGCCGGGCACGCCGACGATGCGCTTGATGAAGTCGGTCGAGGGATCGCGCGGCCAGCGGAACACCACCACGTCGCCGCGCTTGGGGCCGCCGTCACCGAAGAACCGGTAATGAAACACCGGGTCGCGCAGGCCGTAGGTAAACTTGTTGACCAGGATGAAATCGCCCTTGATCAGCGTCGGCAGCATCGACTCCGACGGAATCCGGAACGGCTCGGCGACGAACGAGCGCAGCACCAGCACCGCGAAGATCACCGGGAAGAACGAGCGGCAGAAATCGATGATCCAGCCCGGCTTGTCGTCGCCGCCGATCAGCGCGCGGCGGCGCCCGGCCAGCCATAGTTTGTCGATCAACCAGCCCAGGCCGGTGACGAAAGTGAGAACCGTCAACAGCACCGCAAAATCAAAATGTACGTCGGACATCGTGTTGCCCCGCCTCCCGTCGAACTACGACAACTAATCTAATCGGCCTTGCTGCTCTTGCGCTCGACCCCGAGCACCGCCAGGAAGGCCTCCTGTGGGATCTCCACGGCGCCGACCTGCTTCATGCGCTTCTTGCCTTCTTTCTGCTTCTCGAGCAGCTTCTTTTTACGGCTGATATCGCCGCCGTAGCACTTGGCCAGCACGTTCTTGCGCAAGGCCTTGACCGTGGAACGGGCAATGATCTTGGCGCCGATGGCGGCCTGGATCGCGACGTCGAACATCTGCCGGGGTATCAGCTCCTGCATACGCTCGCACAAATCCCGCCCGCGCGCATAGGCGGCGTCGCGATGCACGATCGTGGCCAGCGCGTCGACCGGGTCGCCGTTGACCAGCACGTCGAGCTTGACCAGCGGTGCCGGCTGGAAGCGCAGGAATTCGTATTCGAACGAGGCATAGCCGCGGCTGACGCTCTTCAACCGGTCGAAGAAATCGAGCACCACCTCGCCCATCGGCATCTCGACTTCGAGCTGCACCTGGTTGCCGAAGTATTTGAGGTTACGCTGCACGCCGCGCTTCTCCATGCACAACTGCATCACCGGGCCGACATAGTCCTGCGGCATCAGCACGCGGCAATTGATGATCGGCTCGCGGATGTCGGAGAACTCGCTGCCCTCGGGCAGCTCGGCCGGGTTGTCGATCTTGCGCAACTCGCCGTCGCTGCCGAGGATCTCGTAGACTACCGACGGCGCGGTGGTGATCATGCTGATGTCGTACTCGCGCTCCAGGCGCTCCTGCACGATCTCCATGTGCAGCATGCCAAGGAAGCCGACGCGGAAGCCGAAGCCCAGCGCGGTCGAATTCTCCGGTTCGTACTGCAGCGCCGAGTCATTCAGGCGCAGCTTGGACAGCGATTCGCGGAAGTCTTCGAAGTCGTCGGCGTCGATCGGGAACATGCCGGCGAACACGCGCGGCTGCACCTTCGCGAAGCCCGGCAGGGCCTGCTCGCAGGGCCGCGCCGGATCGGTCAGCGTGTCGCCCACCGGCGCGCCGAAAATGTCCTTGATGCCGGCGATCAGGAAGCCGACTTCGCCGGTTTCCAGTGCCTCCTTGAACAGGCGCTTGGGTGTGTGCACGCCGAGCGAGCCGACTTCGTAATCCTTGCCGGTCGACATCACCCGCATCTTTTGACCCTTGCGGATGCGGCCGTTGATGACGCGCACCAGCGACACCACGCCCAGATAATTGTCGAACCAGGAGTCGACGATCAGCGCCTGCAGCGGAGCATTCGGGTCGCCCTTGGGCGGCGGCAGCGTGTGAATCACCGCCTCGAGCACGTCCGGCACGTTCAGGCCGGTCTTGGCCGAGATGCGCAGCGCGTCGTGCGCCGGGATGCCGATGACGTCCTCGATCTCCTTGGCGACGCGCTCGGGCTCGGCGTTGTGCAGGTCGACCTTGTTCAGCACCGGCAGCACGTCGAGGTTCAGCTCCAGCGCGGTGTAGCAGTTGGCCACCGACTGCGCCTCGACACCCTGGCTGGCATCGACTACCAGCAGTGCGCCTTCGCAGCTCGCCAGCGAGCGGCTGACCTCATAACTGAAATCGACATGGCCGGGCGTGTCGATCAGGTTGAGCTGGTAGGTCTCGCCGTCTTTGGCCTGGTATTCCAGCGACACCGCCTGGGCCTTGATGGTGATGCCGCGCTCGCGCTCGATCGGATTGTTGTCGAGCACCTGCGCCTGCATCTCGCGCAGCTCCAGGCCGCCGCAGATCTGGATGAAGCGGTCGGCCAGCGTCGATTTGCCGTGATCGATGTGCGCGATGATGCAGAAGTTGCGGATGTTCGACTGTTTCATAGACCGCTAGGGAGTGCCCGCTCCCGAAGGACAGCGGAACATGAAGACAAGATGATGGTGTTCAGTATACCGGGTAGGTCGGCAATCCCTTGCCGACGTGTAAGGTCCGATGCGCAATGCGGGCCACACGTCGGCAAGGGATTGCCGACCTACAGGTTGCGGTCCCGGACCCAGTCCGCGACCGCTGCGGAGTCGAACACCGTTGCGCACACCACGCCGCCGTCGCCGGTATCCAGCAGCACCGGGATCTTGAGCCCGTATCGCCGCTGCCAGTCCTCGCGGCTGTCGACATCGGCCTCGGCGACCTGCCCGGCCAGTTGCGGATACGCGGTCAGCAGCTCCATCGCCATCTGCTCGCACAGATGGCAGCCGGGCCGGCTCAGCAGCAATAGACCCACGCTCAGCGAGGGACCGCGGCCGCCGGAACCTCGAGCGGCAGGAACGACGGCGCGCCACCGCGGTTGATCAGCACCGGCACGGTCACGCCCGGCGTCAGCAGGCTGACGATCTCGGCCAGGCGCTGCGGCGTACCGACCTCCTGGCCGGCAATCGACTGCAGGATGTCACCGCGGCGGATGCCGGCCTGCTGAGCCGCACCCGCGGCGACGCTCTCGACCACCACACCGGCCCCGACCAGGTGCGCGTGGCGGCGCATCTCGTCCGGAATCTCGCTGACGGTCAGGCCCAAGGATGGAGCACCGGGCGCCGGCCTGGTCGCCGGCGGCACCTGAACCTGGCTGCCGTCGGCGACTTCGCGGTCCTGGTTGTCGAGTTGGCCGACTTCGACCTTGATCGTCACCTGCTTGCCGTCGCGCTGCATCACCAGCGGCACGATCGAACCCGGATCGGCATTGCCGACCATTGGCGGCAGCGCTGCCGACACCTGCAGCTCTTCGCCGTTGAAACTCAGAATCACGTCGCCGGCCTTGATGCCGGCGCTTTCGGCCGGGCTGCCCGGCATCACGCGCGCGACCAGGGCGCCGACCGGGCGCTCCATGCCGAAAGTCTGGGCGAGGTTGCGATCGACTTCCTGCACCACGACACCGAGCCAGCCGCGAGTGACGCGGCCGTGCTCCTTGAGCTGGCGCGCGACCTTGGCGGCGACGTCGATCGGGATCGAGAACGACACGCCCTGATAACCGCCGGACTGGGAGTAGATCTGCGAATTGACGCCGACCACCTCGCCTTCGAGATTGAACAGCGGGCCGCCGGAATTGCCCGGGTTGATCGCGACATCGGTCTGCACGAACGGCACGTACTGCTCGGAAATCAGGTTGCGGCCCTTGGCCGAGACGATGCCCGCGGTCACCGAGTAATCAAAGCCGAACGGCGAGCCGATCGCCAGCACCCACTGGCCCGGGCGCAGCTTGGCGTAGTCGCCGAGCTTGACCGCCGGCAGGCCCTTGGCGTCGATCTTCAACAGCGCAAGATCGGCACGCTCGTCGGAGCCGACCACCTGGGCAGTGAACTGGCGCCGGTCGAGCAGGCGCACGATCACTTCCTTGGCGTCCTGCACGACGTGGTAATTGGTCAGGATGTAGCCGTCTTCCCACAGGATGAAGCCCGAGCCCAGCGGTTGCGGCGCGCCGGGTGCGGCCTCGCCTTCATCCTGCTGGCTGTCGCCGGGCGCGTCACCCGGATCGGCGTCGGTGGAGTTGTCCGGTACGCCGGGTGCGCTGCCCTGATTGCCGTTCTGTTCCAGGAAGCGGCGGAACCATTCCGGCGCATTTTGCAGGCCGTCCGGAGTCTCGCCACTGCCGGGCGCTAGCGGATCGGGCATACGCGCGGCGCTGACCGTGCTGATATTGACGACCGAGGGACTGGCACGTTCGACCAGATCGGCAAAATCAGGATAACCGCCGGTCGAGGATGGCCTGGAGCAGCCGGAGACCGCGAAGAGTAGCAACATCGACGCGACCGTCGCGGTCATCGACCTCCGCGACAGGCGTGCAACTTCAATCATGGGGATCAAACTCCCGGATCCGGCTTGGGGCGAACGCAAAATGTCGCGCCATTCTAGGGGAGTCGGCCACGAAAGAAACCCGCCGACCCAAAAACGCGGGCCGGGGTAGGGGCTCAGAAGCGAATGGCCCTTATTAAGCTGCCGTAGGCTGGGTTGAAGCGTAGCGAAACCCAGCGGCAGAGCTGCCATACGAGCGCCAAGCTGGGTTTCGCTACGTTCAACCCAGCCTACCGCCCTCAATCGCGGACAAGGTCCGCTCCTACGGTCGCGTAACCAGGGGTGCGCAACATTCCCGTAGGAGCGGTCCTTGACCGCGATCCACCCATCCCGCATCAGCCACGGCGTCGACAACCGCGGCAGATCGAGGATTGCAGCAGGGCCTTACTGGCGCGGTGCGGCGTCCGCCGCCGCGGAGGAGTCGAAGCGGGCGTAACGCTGGCCGCTGGCATCGGCATAGGCGGCGTTGTTGCGGCTGGCGACATAGTCGCGCAGCAGCGCCGCGTATTCTTCGTCGGCGAAAGTGGACCCGGAGTTGTCGCCGCCGCTCAGGGACACCGACTGCAGGCGCCCCATCGCACGCGTGCCCGGCAGGCTCAGCGTATTGCCCAGCGGGTTGCTGACGCGGACGCTGTTGCCTTCGCTATCGCCGGACCCACCGCGGAACTCGTTGCCATGCTGCTGAGGTGCCAGGAACAGCACCGCGGCAGCCCCCATGGAAGCGGCAGCGGCGAAGCCGACAGCCGGCTTCCACGGCAGCGCGACGATACGGCGGCGGAAGGCCACCAGGTCGACCACGCGGCCGCTTTTCTTGGGCTCTTCGAGCGCGGCCATCACGTCGGCGCAGATGCAAGGCTGCCCGGCCAGGTAGCCGATGCCTTCGGCGATATCGCGGCGCAGGTGCCAACGGCTCCAGCGCCGCGCCAGATCGGTGTCCTGATCCAAAGAAGCCAGCAGCCGATCCAGCTCGGCATCGCTGCATTCGCCATCAACCAGAGCAGACAGAGATTCTTGCGACATGGGTTCGGGACCTGTGGGACTCGTACGACGGTTCGCGATTAAGCGTGGATACAGGCTAAACCACTTTTACGGAGCTTAGTTCCGACTTGTTACAAATTGTACTGGCACCGTGTGGCCAAACTTTACCCCGTGCCCGGCCTGTTTTTCAGCCCAGCATCAACCCAGCAAAGGCTGGACCACCGCGTCGATCGCCTCACGCGCACGGAAGATCCGCGAGCGCACCGTGCCGATCGGGCAGTTCATGACTTCGGCGATCTCCTCATAGGACAGGCCGTCGAGCTCGCGCAGCGTGATCGCCTGGCGCAGATCCGGCGGCAGCTTGGCGATGGTCTCGCCGACCTTGCGCTTGAGCTCGTCGGACAGCAGCAGGGATTCGGGCGTGTCCGAATCCGACAGCTGCTCGGTATGGCCGTACTGCTCGGCGTCGTTGACGTCGATGTCCTGGTTCGACGGCCGGCGGCCACGGGCGACGATGTAGTTCTTCGCGGTGTTGATGCCGATGCGGTACAGCCAGGTGTAGAACGCGCTCTGGCCACGGAAACCGTTCAGGGCGCGATACGCCTTGATGAAGGTTTCCTGGGCAACGTCGGGCGCGTCCGCGTCGCCGACCAGGCGGCTGACCAGTTGGATGATCTTGTATTGGTATTTACGGACCAGCAGTTCGAAGGCGCGCTTGTCGCCTGCCTGGGCGCGCTCGACCAACTGTTCGTCTACTAGTTCTTCGCTCATGCGCGGCCGCGCGGCCTTCGCCTTGTCTATAACGCTAAAATAAGATTTGGAGACCGCGCGCCCCGGGCGGCCAGCACACTAGTCTAACGAATCCAGACCATGAGTGGACCCGCGGCATCCCCGAAAGTACTGATCATCGGCAGCGGAGCGGCAGGCCTGACCTGCGCGCTGAAGCTGGCGCGGCATGGGATCGCCAGCACCGTGGTCTCCAAGGCCCAGCTCGAATCGGGTGCCACGCTGTGGGCCCAGGGCGGCATCTCCGCAGTGTTCGACGAGAACGACTCGCTGGAAGCCCATGTGCGCGACACGCTGGTCGCCGGTGCCGGCCTGTGCCAGGACGAGGCGGTGCGCTTCACCGTCGAGCGCGGCCCCGGCGTGGTGCGCTGGCTGCAGGAGTCCGGCGTCGACTTCACCCGCGAAAGCGGTGCCGACGGCAAGCTCCACCTGACCCGCGAAGGCGGCCACAGCCACCGCCGCGTGGTCCACGCGGCCGACTCGACCGGCCACGCGGTGGAGACCACCCTCGCCGGCCTGGCCGCGGCCAATCCGCTGATCCAGGTCCGCGAGCGCACCATATCGCTGGACCTGATTCTCGACGAGCAGCGCAAGCGCGTGATCGGCGCGTATCTGTACGACCGCAGGACCAAGCGCGTCGATGCGGTACCGGCGCAGTGCGTGGTGCTGGCCAGTGGAGGCGCGAATCAGGTTTACCTGTACTCGAGCAATCCCTTCGGCGCCTCCGGCGACGGCATCGCCATGGCCTGGCGCGCGGGTTGCCGCATCGCCAACATGGAATTCATGCAGTTCCATCCGACGATCCTGTACAACCCGGGTCTGACCAACAGCGGCCTGACCAACAGCGGCGGCAACGGCGGCAGCAGCGTGCCGGCGCAGGGCGCGCGCTCGTTCCTGATCAGCGAGGCGCTGCGCGGCGAAGGCGCAGTGCTGCGTCTGCCGACCACCGGCGAACGCTTCATGCCGCGCTTCGACGCGCGCGAAGAACTGGCGCCGCGCGACGTCGTTGCCCGTGCGATCGACCATGAAATGAAGCGCCTCGGTCTGTCGCACGTGCACCTGGACATCAGCCACAAGGATGCAAGCTTCATCGAGGAGCATTTTCCGAGCATCCACGCGCACTGCGCCGCACTCGGGCTGGACATCACCCGACAGCCGATCCCGGTGGTGCCGGCGGCCCATTTCACCTGCGGCGGCGTGCTCACCGATCTGGCCGGGCGCACCGACGTCGAGGGCCTGTATGCCGCCGGCGAAACCGCCTGCACCGGCTTGCATGGCGCCAATCGCCTGGCCTCGAATTCGATCCTCGAATGCCTGGTGTTCGGCGAAGCGGTCGCCGACAACATCGCCGACTCGCTGCTGGTGATGCCACCGATGCAGGAGCTGCGGCCCTGGGACGAATCGCGGGTTTCGCACTCGGACGAAGACGTTGTTGTGTCGCACAACTGGCTCGAACTACGCACCTTCATGTGGGACTACGTCGGCATCGTGCGCACCACCAAGCGCCTGGTGCGCGCACTGAATCGCATCACGCTGCTGCAGCAGGAAATCCAGGATTTCTACGGCAATTACCGTGTCGATCATCACCTGATCGAGTTGCGCAATCTAGCCGCCTGCGCCGATCTGATCGTGCGCTCGGCGCTGGCGCGGCACGAGTCGCGCGGCCTGCATTACACGCTGGATTATCCGCAGACCCTGGCCCAGGCCGTGCCGACGATCCTGCCGGGCCGCGTGCTCGGCATCGGAGCACGGTAGACCATGGACAGCGCGCCGCGGACCATCCTGGTCACCGGCGCGACCGGCTTCATCGCCGGCTCGCTGATCCCCGCGCTGCTCGCTCGGGGCGACCAGGTCGTTGCGCTGGCGCGCGATGCGATAAGGGCGCGAGCAAAACTCGGCGCGAATATCGAAATCGTCGATAGCCTCGACGCTCTCGACGCGACGCGCGTGATCGACGCGGTAGTGAACCTGGCCGGCGAACCGCTCGCGGGCGGACTCTGGAGCCCGCAACGCAAGCAGCGCTTCATCGACAGCCGCGTAAACACCACAGCCGCTGTCGTCGCCTTGATCGCGCGCCTACAGAAGAAGCCGGACGTGTTGGTCAGCGGGTCGGCGGTGGGCTACTACGGCGATCGCGGCGACCACGCGCTGGCCGAGCATGACGAGCCGACCACGGAGTTCATGTCCGAGTTGTGCGTGCTGTGGGAAGCCGAGGCGCTCCGTGCAAGCAGGCTCGGCGTACGGGTCTGCCTTTTGCGCACCGGCCTGGTGTTCGGTCGCAACGGCGGCCTGCTGCCGCCGTTGCTGCTGTCGAGCCGCTTCGGCATGGGCGCCGTGCTGGGCGACGGCCGCCAATGGCAGCCGTGGATTCATCTCGACGACGAAGTCGGCATCATCCTGCATCTGCTGGACCATCCCACGATCAGCGGACCTCTGAATGCCGTGGCACCCGAGCCGGTGACACAGCGAGCATTGATGCGAGCGATTGCCGATGAGATGCATCGACCGTTGTGGCTGCGAGTACCAAGGCCGGCACTGAAGTTGACAGGCGAAATGTCGGCGCTGTTCCTGATCAGCCAGCGCGCGCTGCCGGTATTGGCGCTGAAGGCTGGATACGCGTTCAGGTACCCGGATTTGCGCAAGGCACTTGCCGCGATCATCAACCCCTAGCCCGGGTGAAACCCCGGATTGCGCGCTATGGTTTACGAACATCCACCCTAAGTGGATGCGTCCGGCGGCGATGCACCGGCCGCGTTTGTGTCGGTCGACAGCAACAAGGCGCGCAGGCGACGCAGCGAGTCCTCCGGCAATTCATCGCCGAGCAGTACGCGGCTATTGCGCCGTCCCGCGGCGCCACCGCCGGTGTAGCGGAAGTTCAGCACCAGCAGGCGGGTCTGCACGTAGCTATGGGATTGCAGGCTGGCCGGTGCCTCGGCGCCGTTGTTTTGCCAGACGCGCCAGCCGCTCTCCGGCTGCCAGAGCACACGCACCAGCGCACGCGGGCCGAAACCAAAAGCGCGATGTCGGCGCAGCCGGAACCAGGAGATGCCGAACGCCGCTGCGATCACGATCATCCCGGGACCCGGCCGCATCGCGAACGCAATCAATACCAGCGGAACGAAATGGATCGCGTACAGCCAGCGCAATGCCCGCTGCGAAGGCGCAAGCCTCAGGTCAAGCGTAGAGTCGAAGCCGCTCGACGACATCGGCGTACTCCGCGGGCACGGCCTGGTAGTCCATCACCCAGGCCCAGATATCCGGGTCTTCGGCGGTCTCGATCAGGCTAACGAAGGCGGCGCGCTCGGTTTCGCTGGCAGTGGCGAAATGGCGCTCGTAGTAGCGCGTGACGACGACGTCCAGCTCTTTCATGCCGCGGCGGAGCAGCCAGCGCAGGCGCGGGTTTTCGGTGGGAGTCGTCACGGCGGTAGTGGCTGAGAGCGTAGGTTGGGGTGAGCGCAGCGAACCCCAACATCGGCGCGGACACACGTTGGGGTTCGCTGCGCTCACCCCAACCTACGCGCTACAGGCTTAGCCTTGCCGCTCGACCAACAACCTCTTGGTCTTGGCGATCGCCTCTGCCGGATTCAGACCCTTGGGGCAGGTCTTGGTGCAGTTCATGATCGTATGGCAGCGGTACAGCTTGAACGGATCTTCCAGCGCGTCGAGACGGTCGCCGGTGGCCTCGTCGCGCGAGTCGGCGATCCAGCGGTAGGCCTGCAGCAGCACCGCCGGGCCGAGGTAGCGATCACCGTTCCACCAGTAGCTCGGGCAGGAGGTACTGCAGCAGGCGCAGAGGATGCATTCGTAGAGACCGTCGAGCTTGGCGCGATCCTCCTCGCTCTGCAGTCGCTCGCGCGTCGGTGCGGGGCTGTCGGTTTTGAGCCAGGGCTCGACCGAGGCCAGCTGCGCGTAGAAATGCGTCAGGTCCGGCACCAGATCCTTGACCACCGGCATGTGCGGCAGCGGGTAGATCTTGACGTCGCCTTTGACCTCTTCGCAGCCCTTGGTGCAGGCCAGCGTATTGGTGCCGTCGATGTTCATCGCGCAGGAGCCGCAGATGCCTTCGCGGCAGGAGCGGCGGAAGGTCAAGGTCGGGTCGATCTCGTTCTTGATCTTGATCAGCGCGTCCAGGACCATCGGGCCGCAGGCGTCCATGTCCAGATCGTAGGTGTCGATGCGCGGGTTCGCGCCGGTGTCCGGATCGTAGCGATAGATCTTGAAGCTGCGGACGTTCTTGGCGCCCGCAGGCGCGGCGAATTTCTTGCCGGCCTTTTTGTCGATCGTCGAGTTCTTGGGTAGCGTCAACTGAACCATTTTCGGCTTCCTTCTTGAGACTTTTGCGCGTCAGTCCGTGATGGACTGACGCAGTTGTTCAAAAGATTCGGGGGACATCTCGATATCGACCACGCGCCACGCCGAATCGGGCTGCTGCTCGACCGTCAGCGTGATTTTCTTGCCGTCGGGCAGCGCCAGCGTGGCGACATAACGGCTGTCGGATTCGGCGTGGTGATCGCTGACCTCGCCTTTCAGCGCGCAGGGCGGCGGCGGTGACGGCGGGGCTTTGAGCGAGCCGTCGCAGACCATGCCGATCAGGCCCCGCGGCGTCGCGATCTTGTCGATCACGCGATCGGCAAAGCGGTCGGCGATCGCGGCGCGCAGGCCGCCCAGCGGCCGCCCTTCATTCGCCTGCTTGAGCCGGGCCTCGGTGCGCAGCTGCGAACTCGCCTTGACGCGGGAGAAGTCGACCAGCGCGGCGACCGTGGTCTCATCCCTCGCCTGCAGCGCATCGCGCAGTTTCTTCAGCGTGCGCAGCGGCGCGATGCTGCTGCAGGCGACGACGGTAAAAACCGTCACCAGCAGAACCAACAGCCATTTGCGCGACGCGGCATTCATCGGCGCGTGCCTAGTAAACGCGCTTCTGCGGCGGCACGACCTGCATCTCGTCGTCCAGCGTGTTCATGTGTACCGGGCGGCCGTCGAGCTTCACTTCCGTTTCGCCGGTACGCCAGGCCAGGCTGTGCTTGAACCAGTTGACGTCGTCGCGATCCGGATGATCTTCGTGCGCATGGGCACCGCGCGATTCATGCCGTGCCGCAGCCGAGGACAGCGTAACCAGGGCCTGGCCGAGCAGGTTGTCGAGCTCCAGCGTCTCGACCAGATCGCTGTTCCAGATCAGCGAGCGATCCGAAACCTGTACGTCGTTGAACGAGACTATGGTCTGCTTGAGCTTGACCAGGCCTTCGTCCATCGACTCCTGCGTGCGGAACACCGCCGCATGGGTCTGCATGGTCTTCTGCATTTCGAGGCGGATGTCGGCGGTCTTGCGGCTGCCCTTGGCATTGCGCAGCTTGTCGAGACGGTCCAGGCACATGTCTTCGGAACTGCTTCCAATCGTGCTGTGCGGCGCGCCCTTCTTGACCACGGTGGCGGCGCGGTGCGCCGCGGCGCGGCCGAACACCACCAGGTCGAGCAGCGAGTTGCTGCCGAGACGATTGGCGCCATGCACCGACACGCAGGCGGCTTCGCCGACCGCCATCAGGCCCGGAATCACGCTGTCCGGATTGCCGTCGCGCAGCGTGACCACTTCGCCATAGAAGTTGGTCGGGATGCCGCCCATGTTGTAGTGCACCGTCGGCAGCACCGGGATCGGCTCCTTGGTGACGTCGACGCCGGCAAAAATCTTCGCCGTCTCGGAGATGCCGGGCAGACGCGCATGCAGCACTTCCGGGCCCAGATGCTCCAGATGCAGATGGATGTGGTCGGCCTCCGGGCCAACGCCGCGGCCTTCGCGGATCTCGACCGTCATCGAACGCGACACCACGTCGCGCGAGGCCAGATCCTTGCGGTTCGGCGCATAGCGCTCCATGAAGCGCTCGCCCTTGGAGTTGGTCAGATAACCGCCTTCTCCGCGCGCGCCTTCGGTGATCAAACAGCCCGAGCCGTAGATACCGGTCGGGTGGAACTGCACGAACTCCATGTCCTGCAGCGGTACGCCGGCGCGCAGCGCCATCGCATTGCCGTCGCCGGTGCAGGTGTGCGCCGAAGTCGCCGAGAAATACGCGCGGCCGTAGCCGCCGGTGGCGAGAATCACGCTCTGCGCGCGGAAGCGGTGCAGCTGGCCGGTGGCCATGTCCCAGGCCATCACGCCCTTGCACTCGCCCTTTTCCATGATCAGGTCGAGCGCGAAGTATTCGATATAGAACTGTGCCTGCGCCTTGAGGCTCTGCTGATACAGCGTATGCAGCATCGCGTGGCCAGTGCGGTCGGCGGCGGCGCAGGTGCGCTGCGCGGTGCCTTCGCCCCAATGCGTGGTCATGCCGCCGAACGGACGCTGGTAGATCTTGCCTTCCAGCGTGCGCGAGAACGGCAAGCCGTAATGCTCGAGTTCGATGATCGCCGGGATCGCTTCACGGCACATGTACTGAATGGCGTCCTGATCGCCGAGCCAGTCGGAACCCTTGACGGTGTCGTACATGTGCCAGCGCCAGTCGTCCTGGCCCATGTTGCCGAGCGCGGCGGAAATGCCGCCCTGCGCCGCCACCGTGTGCGAACGCGTCGGGAACACCTTGGTGATGTTGGCCGTCTTCAGGCCGACTTCGGCAAGGCCGAGCGTGGCGCGCAGGCCGGCACCGCCGGCGCCCACCACCACCACGTCGTATTCGTGATGGATGATTTCGTAACCGGGACGGGACTTCGGGAATTGAATGTCGGGTTGAGCCATGGTCTGTCTCTGGATTTTTTATTCAGGTGCGCTTTAGGACAGCGCGACCTTGAGCACGGCGAAGATGCAGGCGACGCCGAGGATCGCGAGGCCGAATTTGACGGCGACCAGCATCGTCAGCTTCCAGCCTTCGTGGCCGACGTAGTCTTCGATCACGGTTTGCACACCCAGCGCCGCGTGCCAGAACGCGATCGCCAGGAACAGCACCAGCGTCACCGCGAACGGCGGGTAATGCACCCACAGATAGGTGGCTTCGTAGCTGCCGCCAGCGAGACGCGCGACCGAGAACACGAACCACAGGGTCAGCGGGATCAGCGCCAGCGCGGTCAGGCGCTGCACCCAGAAGTGATGCACGCCGGACTTGGCGCTGCCGAGGCCGCGGGCGCGGGAAAGCGGGGAACGTAAGCTCATTGTCTATTGCTCCGGGGCAATCAGGCGGCGTAGGCCAGAATCCACACGGCGATGGTCAGCACCGCCGACACGATCACCACGGAATAGCCCGTCAGATACGCGGTCTTTAGATCCAGGCCGAAGCCCACATCCCATCCCAGGTGACGAACGCCATTGCACAGATGGAACAGCGTGCACCAGCTCCACAGGAACAGCAGCACCTGGCCGTACCAGGCGAGCATGTGGTGGGCGTAGCCTTCGTACCAATACGGCCCGGCGGCCAGCGAGATCAGCCAGCCGGCGATGAACAGCGAGCCGAGCGTGACCACAAGGCCGGTGAGACGATGCGTGATCGACAGCATCGACGTCAGCTGGGGCTTGTAGAAGGGCCCGATCATGAAAGGTGACAGCGGTCGATTCGTCGCCTTGCTGGCGACCGCCTTGTTCGTGCTCATTCCGACTCCCTTTGAGGTCCGGGACGTGAAAGCAGCCACGCGCTGTCGCGCGCAGGTGCTGCCACTTCCAAACTGAATTGTCGTTGATGCCGATGCTTAGAAATCGATGCAGCGCCCGTTCTTTTCCCAGTCGCCGTAACGCGTGGGCTCGGTCCCGTCTTTGCGACCGCCTATCTCGCGAACGGCCTCGATGCCGTCGTGCAAACTGGGAACCGACTTCGGCGGCTCCCAACCGGTCACTGCCACCGGTTTTGCAACGCGCTCCGCAGGCCGGGCCGGCACAGCCTGGGCTCTGGGATCGAAACGCACGATCGTCTCCGCTACCGGACTTGCCGTTTGGGACTGCTGAACCGAAGGATCGACGGAGCTGGACAAGTTGTGGACGGTCTGAAATACGTTCTTGAATTGCGTTCTTGGATAGCGCAACCGACATAGTGTGACAAAGTTAAGCAATCCAAGGCAATGCGGTGGCACCCGGGCACCCATCGCCTTTCCCGATCAAACCGCCCAGGAAAAGTAATCATCCATGTCTGGCACCCTGCTTTCCCGCTACAGCCTGGTCGATCTCGCGCCCGAGTGGGCGCTGCTGCGCGCCCAAGGCGCCGATGTCGACGCCTTCCTGCAGGGCCAGCTCGGCAATGATTTGCGCAAACTGACGCCAGCGTGCGCGCAGATCAGCAGCTACAGCAGCCCCAAGGGCCGGATGCTGGCGGCGATGACTTTGAGCCGCGCCGGCAACGATGCCGTCGATATCGAGTTGCCTCGGGGTCTGGCCGAGGCGATCACCAAACGGTTGCGCATGTTCGTACTGCGCTCCAAGCTGAAAATCGCGCCATCCCCGGACGCGCTGCTCGGTTTGCGCGGCGGCGGCGCGGACGCCGCCCTGGCGGCGGCCGGCCTGCCCGCGCCGCAGCAGCCGATGGAGGCGGCCGAGGCCGACGGTGTGCGCGTGCTGCGCCGTTTCGGCGTTCTGCCCCGCTACACGCTGCAGGCCCCACGTGAGCGGCTCGACGCCTTGCTCAGGGTCTGGGCCACGGCCGAACGCCTGGGCGCGGATGCCTGGCGGCTGGACGATGTGATCGCCGGCGTCACCACGGTGCTGCCGCAGACCCAGGACCACTTCGTCGCACAGATGGCGAATCTCGACCGCCTCGGCGGCATCAGTTTCGACAAGGGCTGCTACACCGGCCAGGAAATCGTCGCGCGGCTGCATTACCTCGGCCAGCTGAAGCGGCGCATGTTCCTGTGCCGCGGCACCGGTGCGCCGCCGGAGCCGGGCACGGCGGTGCACGACGGCGGAGAAGGCCAGGCGGTTGGCGAAGTGGCGCTGTCGGCGGCGGACGGCGCGGGCTTCGCGGCGGCGGTGGTGCTGCAGATCAGCCAGTCGCAATCGGCGACACTGCGGGTCGGCGATACCGCGTTGAGTGTGCCGCAGAGCTACGAGTACTGATCCGGGGCGGTCGTAGGTTGGGGTGAGCGCAGCGATCCCCAACATCAGCGCGGACGACTGTTGGGGATCGCTGCGCTCACCCCAACCTACGCCGCGGTTTACGGCTTCATGATCCAGGCCTGCATGAAGCCGGCGGCCTTCAGCTGCCCGCTCATGCCCTGCGCTTCCTCTTTGCTGGCCAGGCCCTGGATCTGCACGCGGTACCAGTTGCGACCCTTGACGTCTGCCGGCTGCACGACGCCGGGGAACCCGGCCTTCTTCAGCCGCGCCAGTTCCTTGTCGGCTGAGGCCTGGTCGGGGAACGAGGCCAGGTTCAAGGTCCAGGCGCCAGCGCGGGCGACAGCGGTTTCAGGCGGCGGCGCACGAACCACGGCGGGCTTTTCTGCCGGATTGGGCGTCGTCGGTGCCGGTTTGGCTGCCTTGTCCACTTTCGGCGCAGCAGCGGCCACGACCGCCGGCGCTGCGGCTTTCGGCGCCCCCCACATGCCGCGATCCAGCGCGAGATGTTCGCGCACCGCGATCCAGTCGTCCGGCTGCTGATCGCGCGGCTGCGGCGGAATGCCGGCGACCAGTCGATAGCAGGTGTCGGCCTGCAGCAGCTGCGCATCGTCGCGGCCGCCGCCGGCCAGGGCGAGTTCGCCTTCGGCCACGCAGATCGCGTTGATCTCGGTACCGAGCTCGAAGAAATACTCGCCGGTCGCCAGGCTGGCACGGTCGCTGTCCATGTAGACGAACAGCGGCCAGCTGATGTCGAGCGGCGGCTGCTTCCAGATCACGCGCAGAAAACCGCGGCGCAGCCGCAGCACCGTGCGCAGATCGTCGGCATAGCTGGCGAACGGCAGGCGCTCGACTTCGAGTTCGCTGCCCGGCCCCATCTCAAGAATGCCGTGACGCCCCAGATGCAGCGACAGGGACGAATCGGCGCCGACCTTGATCACGTCGTCGGCCAGGATCGCGGTATCGGCCTTCAGCAGCGGATGCTCCTTGCCGCGTGTCAGTTCGACACTGCCCTGCTGGCTGTCCAGCCGCAGCATCTGCGCGCCCGCGACTGCAGGCAGCAGCGCGATCAGCATCGTCAACAGAGCGGGTTCAGCAAAACGTTTCATGCGATCGGCGATAGCCTGGGACGCCAACAGTGTAGAGGCTCGACCACTGAACGGACTCAGGAGTTGGCGTGGGCCAGCAGCTCGTCGAACGGCCGGCCCTCGCCGATCACCGTGCCCTGCACCCAGTCGACGCCGATCGCGGCGAGCATCTGCAGCGCGCTGGCATCCTCGACATGCTCGGCGATCGTGCACAGACCCATGTCGTGGCCGATGCGGTTGATCGCCTCGACCATGCCTCGATCCACGGTGCTGCCCTGCATGTTGCGGACGAAGCTGCCGTCGATCTTGACGAACTGCACCGGCAGATTTTTCAAGTACGAGAACGAGGCCATGCCGGCGCCGAAATCGTCGAGCGCGAAGCGGCAACCGAGCTCGGCCAGGTGGCTGATGAAACGCACCGCCTCGGACAAATGCGAGATCGCGGAAGTCTCGGTGATCTCGAAGCAGATGCGTTCCGGAGCGACGCCGGTGCGCTCGATCGCGCGGACCACGTAGTTCAGGAACTGATCGTCCGACAGCGACATGCCGGAGACGTTGACCGCGTAAATGATGCCGTCGGCCGGCAAACTGGCGATACCGGCGAACGCAGTGCTGAGCACCCAGCGGTCTAGCGCGGCCATCAGGTAGTAGCGCTCGGCGGCGGCGATGAAGCCGCCCGGCTGCACCAGCCGGCCGTCGTCGCCGCGCATCCGCACCAGCAGCTCGCGGTAGCACACCTGGGTGGTCGCGGTGGTCGCAACCACGTCCTCGTAGAACAGCAGGAACAGGCCCTCGTCCAGCGCCTTGCCGATGCGCCCGACCATCGTCATCTCGGCATGCCGCGCACGGATTTCATCGTGGCCGTCGGACACCCAGCGCGCGCGATCACGGCCGCCGTCCTTGGCCGCGTAACAGGCGGCGTCGGCGTCGGCGAGCGTGCTGACGATGTCGCCGCTGCGGCGGTCGATTTCGACGACGCCGATGCTGACCGTGATCGCGTAGGTCTTGGCTTCCCACTGGAAGCGGAAGCCGCGTACTGCGGCCAGCAGCGTCTCGACCAGCGCACGCCCGGCCTCGCCTTCGAGATCCTTCAACAGTACGCCGTACTCGTCGCCGCCGAGCCGCGCGAGCGCATCGTCCGGGCGCAGATGCGCTCGCAGCAGCGTCGCCAGATCACGCAGCAGCTCGTCGCCGGCATAGTGGCCGAGGGTGTCGTTGATCACCTTGAACTGGTCGACGTCGATGTAGCACAGCATCTGCGGCGCGGCGCCGGCGCGCGCTTCGGTGAGCGCCGCCGACACGCGGCGCTCGAACTCGCCGCGATTGAACAGGCCGGTCAGCGCATCGTGCGAGCTGCGGTACTCGAGCTCGTCGGCGAGCAGCGTCTGTTCGGTGGTGTCTTCCAGCATCAGGATCACACCGCTGATCTCGCCATCGCCGATCAGCGGCGAATAGCTCAGACGCACGCGCAGACGGCGGCCGTCGCGGCTGAGCAGCTGATGCTCCTCGCCGCGCCGGATCGCATTGGGATCGCGCAGGCACAGCGATACCGGGCTGGTCTCGACCGCTCCGGCCGCGCCGATCAGGCGCAGCACGCTCTCGTGCCCCAGACCGATCGCCTGCGCGCGCGGCCAGCCGGTCAGCCGCTCGGCACTGCGATTGAACTCGACGATGCGGCCGTGGGTGTCGGTGACGATCAGGCTCTCGCTCATCAGCCGCAGGCTCGCGGCGAGCAGCGTCGCCGCCTGCGCGGCCAGGTTATCCGCCGGCAAGGCCTCGAGCCGCCATTCGGCGAGCACGAAGGCGGCCTCGCCGGACTGCCAGCGGCTCAGCATCAGCCGCGCCGGCAGCAGCGCGGTCGGTGTACGCAGCGGCACGGCGATCTCGTGCTTCTGACCATCGGCGAGCAGGGCGATCGTCTCATCGAATGCGGTTTCATCGGCTGCCTGCAGCAACACCGCGCCGGATTGGCCGAGCAGTTCCGGAGCGGGGCGTCCGCTCAGGCGCAGCAGCGTCGGGTTGATCTCGATCAGCCCCCCCTGGGCGTCGAGCACTGCGCCCGGTGTGGTCGAACTCAGCAGTGCCGTGCGATACGCCTCGGACGGCGGATCGCTGGGCCTGGCCTGCGGCTCGACGCGCTGGTAGAGGCCGGGCAGCGGAGCAACGCGCCTGAACAAATCGACATGCGCGGCCATCAGCTCGCCGCGGCCGACCAGCAACAGGCCGCCGGGCCGCAGCGCCGCACGGAAATGCTCCAGCGCGCTGCGCTGCACCGGCAGTTGCAGCGACCCGATCAGGTTGCGGCAATCGACCAGATCGAAGCCGCCGACCGGCAACTCCCTGGTCACGTCGCGGAGCCGGAATTCGCAGCGCGCCGCCAGCCGCGGAATCACCCGGCATTCGCCGTCGACAAAGCTCAGGTAGCGCTCGCGCAGATGCGCCGGCACCTGCTGCGCATCGCTGGCGCTGAAACCGCCACTGCCGGCGGCGGCGAGCATCTGCGCATCGATGTCGGTGCCGAGAATCTCGAAGCTTTCCGGTGCCTCCAGCGCCGCCTGCGCCTCGGCCAGCAGCATCGCGATCGAATAAACATCGCCGCCGCTGGCGCAGCAAGGCACCCAGATCCGCGGTGCCGGCGAAACATCGAGCAGATAGGGCAGCATCCGCGCCAGGCCCGCGTACGCCTCCGGATCGCGGAACAGCACGGTGTTCGACTCGAGGATTTCACGCGCCAGCGATTCGCACTCGTGGCGATCGTGGATCAGGCAGGCGACGTAGCCGTCGAGGTCCTCGATCTGCAGCGCGCGCATCCGCGATTGCAGATGGCGCAGCACGCTGGCGCGACGATAGTCGTCGAGCCGCAGGCCGGACACCGCGCGCAGCGACTCGACCACGCTGCCATACGCGGCGAGCGTCAGGCCCTCGTCAGCGGCGGCGATGTCGTGATCGGTCATTCGGGGTCCGGTGGGGGTCGGAGCAAACCTGCCGGCCATGCTAGCAGCCGCCATCGATCGCACCCTCGATCGGGTACGAATCAGCCACACCGGCAAGCCGGGATGACTGATGACTGCTAGGCCGCGCTAGCAACGGCGGTCTGATCTACGGGAACCATGCAGCCACAAAACAAGATCCCGGCAACACCGTGATCGATCAGCACAGGCGCCCGATTCGCGGAACTGTAGGAGCGGACCTTGTCCGCGATTGAGACTGCACCGGCACAATCGCGGTCAAGGACCGCTCCTACAGTTCCAACGGGGCCGCGCTAGGCTGCTTTGGCCAGATCCGCCAGCGCCAGTTCCAGGCGGCGCAGGCCCTCGGCCACGTCGGCCTCGCTGATGTTCAGCGGCGGCGCCAGCCGCAGCACGTCGGGGCCGGCCACCAGGGTCCACAGGCCATGGCGCATCGCCGCGTTGACGATGTCCTTGGCGCGGCCTTTCCAGGCGTCCGCCAGCGGCACGCCGATCAGCAGGCCGATGCCGCGGCTGCCGGTGGTGATGCGGTATTCACTGGCGAGTTTGCCCAGGCTTTCACGCAGCTGCGCCGAGCGCGCCGCGACGTTCTGCAGGATCGCCGGGCTGGACACTTCTTCCAGCGCCGCGAGCGCGACCGCGCAGGCCAACGCGTTGCCGCCGTAGGTCGAGCCGTGCGTACCAAACGCCAGGCTCGCTGCGGCCTCCTGGGTCGCCAGCATCGCGCCGATCGGGAAACCACCGCCCAGGCCCTTGGCAGTAGTCAGCACGTCGGGCGTCACGCCCATCTGCTGATACGCGTACAGCGTGCCCGAGCGGCCATTGCCGGTCTGCACTTCGTCGAAGATCAGCAGCGCACCGACGCGGTCGCAAAGCTTGCGCGCCAGCGCCAGGAACTCCGGCGTCGCCGGCAGGATGCCGCCCTCGCCCTGGATCGGCTCCAGCACCACCGCGCAGGTCTGCTCGCCGACCGCGGCTTCCAGCGCCGCCAGATCGTTGAACGGCAGATGGGTGATACCGCCCGGCAGCGGCTCGAAGCCCTGCGTGTACTTGGCCTGGCCGCCGACACTGACGGTGAACAAGGTGCGGCCGTGGAAGGCGTTGAAGAACGAGATGATCTGGTTCTTGTGCGCTCCATACTTGATCGCCGCATGCTTGCGCGCCAGCTTGAACGCAGCCTCATTGGCCTCGGCGCCGGAGTTGCAGAAGAACACGCGGTCGGCAAACGTCAGCTCGACCAGCTTGCTCGCCAGCTTCAGCGCCGGCTCGTTGGTCATCACGTTCGACAGATGCCAGAGCTTGCCGGCCTGATCGGTCAGCGCAGCGACCAGCTTCGGGTGGCAGTGGCCGAGGCCGGTGACCGCGATACCGCAGGCGAAATCCAGGTATTCGCGGCCCTGCTGATCCCAGATTCGCGAGCCGAGTCCACGCACCGGGATGATGTCGGACGGCGCGTAATTGGGGACCATGACCTCGTCGAAGGTCTTGCGAGTGACCTGCATTGTGAATACCTCGGATAGCGGCTACCGCATGGCGCAGAAGGATGCGCCGGGCCTTTACTGCCTGGGCAGTCAAAATACGAATGGCCCGCGCCGCGGGCCATTGATCGTTTTGATGCCCGTCTATAGTAACAAGCGCTGTCACGCGGGCCAATCCATGCCGACGCCGGGTGGCCTAGATTCCGGCAGCGTTTTCGCAGACCCCACGGAGTCCACATGGTTTTCGAAGAACTGATGCAGCTGCAGCAGCCCGACGGCGACGGCTGGACCGCGACCGTCAGCGACGACTGGCTGCAGGGCCGCAGCGCTTTCGGCGGCCTGCAGGCCAGCTTCGCGGTGAAGGCGATGCGCGCCCTGGTCGCCGACCAGCCGCTGCGCGTGCTGCAGGTGACGTTTCTGGCGCCGGTGCCGGCCGGGCAGCTTCGGGTGCAGGCCAGGCTGCTGCGCGCCGGCAAGAACGCGACGCATGTCGAGGCACGCCTGTACGACGGCGAGCAGACGCTGTGCGTGGTGATCGGCATCTTCGGCGTGACGCGCGAGTCGAGCATCAAGATCCGCCCCGAGCAGGCCGCGGTCATCTTCGACAGGAAGCCGTTGGTGCTGCCGTTCATCCCGGGCATCACGCCGGCATTCCTGCAGCACTTCGACATGCGCTGGCTGCGCGGCAACCTGCCCTTCACTGGCGCGGCTCGCGCCGAAGCGGTGATCGAAGTTAGCTTCAAGCAGGCCGGCACGATGAGCGAACTGCATCTGCCGAGCCTCGCCGACGCGATCCCGCCGCTGGCGATCACGCTGCTGAAGAAACCGGCGCCGGCCAGCTCGATGACCTGGATGCTGGAGTTGCTGGCCGAGCGCTACGATCACCTGCCGCTGCAGGGCTGGCGCGTCGACGCCGAAGTCCTCAGCGCCGCGGACGGCTACACCAGCCAGACCGCGATGATCTGGGCTCCCGACGGCTCGCCAGCGATGCTGAGCCGGCAGAACATGGTGGTGTTTGGCTGAGGGCGCGCTTGCGTCCCTCCCTCGATACGCGGCTGCGCCGCTACTCGGGACGAACGGAGAGTGATGAGTCGTCCCTGGCCATGATCGCGGAATGACCACCATCAAACCGAGAACCACACCCCGTTCCTCCCGAGTAGTCCCGCAAGCCGAGACGTATCGCGGGACGGACCGCACAAAACCCTCACCACAGCGGCCCACCCGAATTGCGCTCGACCTCGACCGCGGTCAGCGGCCGCGCGTCGTTGCCCCAGGACTGGCGCACATAGCTCAGCACGTCGGCGATTTCCTGCTTGCTCAGCGCAGCCGAGAACGGCGGCATGCCGAAGGGCCGCGGGTTGCCCGGCGTGCCGGGTGTGTAGCCGCCGAATAGCACGATGCGGATCGGGTTCACCGCCGAGTCCATCGTCAGCGCCCGATTGCCGGCCAGGGCCGGTGCCGCCGGAAACCGGCCCTCGCCGTTGTCGCCATGGCACTGCGCGCAGTGCCGGGTATAGATCGACGCGCCGCTCGCTTTGACTTTCGGCCAATCACTGGCGAGCACATGGGGCAGGGTTTCCGGTTCCGGGCGGGCGGTGAGCGGCAACGACTTCAGGTACGTCGCCATCGCCCGGATGTCCGCGGTGCTGCCGTGCTGCAGGCTTTCGTAAACCACTTCGGCCATCGGACCCATCGCCGAGCCGCGCGCTGACTTGCCGCTGGCCAGCAGATCGACGATGTCCTGCGCCGCCCAGTCCTGCACACCGGCTTCGCCGGCCGCGCTGAGCACCGGCGCATACCAGTCGAGCACCAGGCCCCCGGCTGGATTGTTGCGCGTTTGCACGCCGCCGAGCGCGTTGCGCGCTTCGTGGCAGGCACTGCAATGCGCCAGGCCCTGCACCAGGTAGGCACCGCGATTCCACTCGGTGCTCTGCCCGCTTTCGGGCTGGAACACCGCGGCGCGGAAGAACAGCGCACGCCAGCCCACGAGCATCACGCGCCATGAGTACGGAAAACTCAGATCGTGGCGGCGCGAGGCCTGATGCACGGCCGGTACGCTGCGCAGGTAGGCATAGATCGCGTCGCTGTCGTCGCGCGTCATCCGCGTGTAGTTGGTATACGGAAACACCGGATACAGCAGCTTGCCGTCGCGCGCGCGGCCTTCGTGCAGCGCGTTCCAGAAATCCTCCGCGCTCCAGCGGCCGATTCCGGTCTCATTGTCGGGCGTGATGTTCGGTGAATAGAAGCGGCCGAAGGGCGTCGGGATCGCGCGGCCACCGGCGTAGTCGGCGCTGCCCTGCGCGGTATGACAGGCGCGGCAGTCACCGAGCTGCGCCAGGTAGCGCCCACGCTCGACCGGATCTTGCGCGGTCATCACCACTGGACTGGTGCCGGCGACCGCATGATCGTGACGCAGGCCCAGCCACAGCACCGCGCCGGCCGCCAGCGCGGCGATCCCCACTACGATCATGACCAGGCCGAAGATGGCTTTCCTGATCATGAGGCTCGCTCAACGGCCGGCATCAGGCCGCCGCATGCTAGCGGCGGCGGTGCCGCGAACGCCGTCGCCGGGTGCGTATCAGCCGGCATCGGCTGCGCGGCCAGCCAGGCGGCGACAGCAGCGACGTCCTCGGGGCTGAGGCGCTCGGCGATCTGCGCCATGCAATCCGGTGCCTGCGCGCGACGGATATGTTCGCGCCAGGAGCCGAGCTGCGCGGCGATGTAGTCGTAGGGCAGGCCGAGCAAGCCCGGCACCGCGGGCGCGACGCCGCTGAGCCGCTCGCCGTGGCAGGACTGGCAGGCCGGCAGCCCATGGGCCGCGTCGCCGAGCCGCGCGAGCTTCATACCGCGCTCGAGGATAGTCGGCGCCGCGCGCGGCGGTTTCGGCGGCGGATATGGCAGGTCCTGCCCGGAGAAATGCCGGGCGATCTCCATCAGGTAATCGTCACTCTGGCGCTGCACCAGGTACGTCATCTGCGCGTTGACGCGGCGGTTGTCGCGGAAATTCAGCAGCTGGTTGTAGAGATAGCCGGCCGGTTTGCCGGCGATGCGCGGGTAATAGCCGTCGCGTGCCGCGCGGCCTTCGGCACCGTGGCAGGCCGCGCAAGGCAGCACCCGCTGCTGGATGCTGTCGAGCGCAGGCGGCACCGGCTGCGCCGATACGTCGGCGCCCAGTGCAAGCATCGCGGCGAACAGGATCATGCGCTTCATGCTGCCACCGCGAAGTGCATGATCACGCGCACGATCGCCAGCAGCAACAGCACGAACAGGCCGGTCATCAGCAGCGCGACGACGACGAATGCCAGCGGATTGCCGCTGGAGAAATCACGCTTTCTCGCCTTGGAACTCTGCACACCGAAAAACGCGGCGAGCACGCTGGACACGGTCTGCCAGAAGCTGATGCGCGGTGGCTTGGGGTCTTTATCGTGGGGAGTCATGCGCGGCCTGCGACCTGGTACTCGACAAGGTGATGGAAGGCTCGCCGGCAGCTCACGGGGCTCATGCTAACCTGCGCTAAATAGGAATCCACATAAGAATCCTCAGGATGAGTTCGATGACGCGCGACGGCCATATCCTCGCCACCATCGGCAACACGCCGCTGGTGGAACTCAGGCAGCTCGACACCGGCCTGTGCCGGCTGTTCGTCAAGCTGGAAAATCAAAACCCGACCGGCTCGATCAAGGATCGCATCGGCCTGTCGATGATCGAAGCCGCGGAGAAGAGCGGCCAGATCAAACCCGGCGGCACTTTGATCGAGGCCACCGCCGGCAACACCGGCCTGGGCCTCGCACTGGTCGCCGCGCAGAAAGGCTATCAACTGGTGCTGGTGATCCCCGACAAGATGTCGCAGGAGAAAATCCTGCACCTGCGCGCGCTCGGCGCGGACACGCGGATCACGCGCAGCGATGTCGGCAAGGGCCACCCCGAGTATTACCAGGACATCGCGGAACGGCTCAGCCACGAGATCCCGAACAGTTTTTACGTCAACCAGTTCGCCAACCCGGCCAACCCCTTTGCGCACGAGGCGACCACCGGCCCGGAGATCTGGGCGCAGACCGGGCATATGTGCGACGCGGTCGTGGTCGGCGTCGGCTCCGGCGGCACGCTCACGGGCCTGTCGCGCTACTTCGCACGCGTCGCGCCGCACCTGGAGATGGTGCTGGCCGACCCCAAGGGCTCGATCCTGGCGCCGCTGATCAACACCGGCAAATTGATCACGCCGGGCAGCTGGCTGGTCGAGGGCATCGGCGAGGATTTCATTCCGCCGAACTGCGAGCTCGACTACGTGAAGAAGGCCTACGAAGTCACCGACGCGGAAAGCTTCCATGCCGCGCGCCAGCTGCTGGGCCGCGAAGGCATCCTCGGCGGCTCGTCCACCGGCACCCTGCTCGCCGCGGCGCTGCGCTACTGCCGCGAACAGACCGCGCCCAAGCGCGTCGTCACTTTCGTCTGCGACAGCGGCAACAAGTATCTGACGAAGATGTACAACGACTTCTGGATGTTCGAGCAGGGCCTGCTCGAGCGGCCCAAACAGGGCAACCTGCTCGATCTGATCGTGCGCCGCTATGCCGAGGGCAGCGTCGCCACGCTGGTGCCGGGCGACACGCTGCTGCAGGCCTATCGGCGCATGAAGCTGTTCGACGTCTCGCAGCTGCCGGTGATGGCGGGCGAGCGCGTCGCCGGCATCCTCGACGAGTCCGACCTGCTGTTTCATGTGCAGGCCGATCCGGCGCGTTTTCAGGACCCGGTGTCGACGGCGATGGTCGCCAAGGTCGAGACCATCGCCAGCGATGCGCCGGTGTCGGCGCTGGTGCCGATCTTCAAGCGCGACCGTGTCGCGATCGTCGAGGACCAGGGCAGGTTCGTCGGCCTGATCACCAAGATCGATCTGCTGAATTATTTGCGCAAGCAGTTGTGAGCCGTGCGGGATAGCAAGGCACAGACGCATGCGGTCGAACTCCGTCGTCGGATGACGGACGCAGAGCAGCGGCTGTGGCGGCATCTCAAGTTGCGGCAGCTGCTTGGTTTCAAGTTCAGAAGACAAGTGCCTGTCGGAGCTTACATCGCCGACTTTGCCTGCCTGGAAGCGATGCTGATCGTCGAGCTTGATGGGGGCCAGCACCTCGACAATGCGCACGATGAAATGCGCACGCAGTACCTTCAGGCGCGAGGATTCAGGGTACTGCGTTTCTGGAACGATCAGGTTTTCAAGGAGACCAACGCGGTACTCGAAGTGATCGCCGCGTCCCTGCGCCCCCATCCCGGCCTTCCCCCGCAAGCGGGGGAAGGAGACCAGCAAAGCCCGATGTCCCCATCTGCCCAGTCCCCTCCCCCGCCTGCGGGGGAGGGCTAGGGTGGGGGCGCGACGACCCAACCGAACTACAAAATGAAAAAACACTTCGCCACCCGAACCATCCACGCCGGCCAGTCGCCCGATCCCTCGACCGGCGCGATCATGCCGCCGATCTACGCGACCTCCACCTACGTGCAGGAAAGCCCCGGCGTGCACAAGGGCTATGAGTATTCGCGCTCGCAGAATCCGACGCGCTTCGCCTACGAGCGCTGCGTCGCCGACCTGGAGAGCGGCACGCGCGGCTATGCCTTCGCATCCGGGCTCGCGGCGACGTCGACGATTCTCGATCTGCTCGAACCCGGCGCGCATGTGATCGCCAGCGACGATATGTACGGCGGCAGCTATCGTCTGTTCGCGCGGGTGCGCGCCCGCTCGGCCGGGCTGGAGTTCAGCTATGTCGACATGCGCGACGCCCGCAACGTCGAAGCCGCGATCCGGCCGAACACGAAAATGATCTGGGTCGAGACGCCGACCAACCCGATGATGCGGCTCGCCGACCTGGCGGCAATCGCGGCCATCGCGAAACGGCACGGCATTCTCGCGGCGGCGGACAACACCTTCGCCAGCCCTTATCTGCAGCGTCCGCTGGAGCTGGGCTTCGGCCTGGTGATGCATTCCGCGACCAAGTACTTGAACGGCCATTCCGACATGGTCGGCGGCGTTGCAGTCGTGGGTGATGACACCGAACTCGCCGAACGGCTGGCGTTCCTGCAGAACGCGGTCGGCGCCATCGCCGGGCCGTTCGATTCGTTCCTCGCGCTGCGCGGCGTCAAGACACTGGCGATCCGCATGCAGCGGCACTGCGAGAATGCGCTGGCGCTCGCGGCCTGGCTGGAGGCGCATCCCAAGGTTGCGCGCGTCCACTATCCCGGCCTTGCGTCGCATCCCCAGCACGAACTCGCGCGGCGGCAGATGAGCAGCGGTTACGGCGGCATGATTTCGATCGATCTCAAGGGAGCCTTGCCGGAGGCGCGGCGTTTTCTGGAACGCTGCGAGCTGTTCGCGCTCGCCGAAAGTCTCGGCGGCGTCGAGAGCCTGATCGAGCATCCGGCGATCATGACCCACGCGACGATCCCGCCGGAGACGCGCGCGCAGCTCGGCATCAGCGACACGCTGTGCCGGCTGTCGGTGGGCATCGAAGACGTCGAGGATCTCAAGGCCGATCTCGATCGGGCCTTGAGCTAAAACCGTAAGGCTTAGCTTTTCTCGGCGTCGCGCTTGGCCTTCATCGCGGCCATCGCCGAGACGATTTCGCCCTTGGTCAAGTAGCCGTCCTTGTCCGCGTCGATCTCGGAGAAGTGCTCGGACACACGCGGCATGCCGGCCTTGGCCTCGTCCGGGCTCAGCTTGCCGTCGTGATTCGCGTCGGCCGCCTCGAATTTCTGTTGCAGCATGGCCATGGCTTTCTCGGCCTTGTCGCTGCCCGTCGCATCCTGTGCGTTCGCGGCGGTGGCCGCGACAGCGCAGCAGGCCAACATCGTCAACATCACTCGGCGCTTCATCGGCTTGGGCATCCTGATCTCCTGGTAGTTGGGCCCGCGGGTTCCGAGCCGGGCCGCGACAGCCTACTAGGCCCCGGCCAGTGGAAGATTGCGATTTCTCACTAATTTGTTGCATGGCGTTACGCGCGGTGGCTCACATCACCCGTGACGCCAGCGCCGGGTGCTGCTCGATCGCGTCCTCGATGATCTCCAGCGAATGCTGGCAGTCATCGCGACTCGACGCGCCGCCCAGGCATACGCGTACCGCCTCCGGTGCACCGCCGCTGACGGTGAACGTGTCCGACACCACGACGCCGACGCCATGCGAACGCAGGTGCGCAGCGAACTCGATGCGGTTCCAGGGCTGGGGCACGCTCAGCCACAGGTGGAACGCTTCCGGATGCGCCACGTACTGCGCCTGCCGCAGCACGCGCCGCGCGATGTTCTGGCGCAGCTTCGATTCCTCGCGGATCGCGGTCGTCGACGCGACGACGGTACCGTCGTCGATCCAGCGCGTCGCCAGTGCCACCGACAGCGGCGAGGCCATCACCGAGGTGGTGCGCAAGGTCGCCTGCACGCGCGCCGTGTAGCGCACGTTGGGCGTGCACAGGTAGGCGATGCGCAGGCCGGCGCCCAGGTGCTTGGCGAAGCCGGTGATATAGAACGTCAGCTCGGGCGCCAGCGTCGCCAGCGGCGGCGGACTTTGCGCCGGCAAAAAACCATAGGCATCGTCCTCGATGATCGGCACCGCGTGTCGCCGCGCGATCTCGGTGATCGCCTGGCGGCGCTGCAGCGACATCGTCGCCGTGGTCGGGTTCAGCAGGGTCGGATTGCAATACAGCGCCTTGGGCGGATCGGCCGCGCACAACGCGCCGAAAGCTTCGGGATCGATGCCCTCGTCGTCGATCGGCAGGCCGATCAGGCGGATGCCGAGATGCGCGGCGATGCCCTTGATGCCGGGATAGGTGACGGCCTCGCAGGCGATCGCATCGCCGGCGCGTGCCAGCACCGTGAACAGCGCCAGCAGCGCGCCCTGCACGCCCGGGCACACCAGCACGCGCTGCGTCGCCAGACCCGGCAGCCGCGGCGCCAGCCAGCGCACACCGGCCGCGCGGTCATCAAAGCTGCCGCCGAATTCCTGGTAACGCAGCAGATCGTAGGGATCGACGCGCTGCAGGCTGGCAATGCCGTCGCGAAACCGCTCGAGTAGGGCCGGATCGCCAGGCTCCGGCGGCATGTTCATCGTCATGTCGATCAACGAGGCCGCCAAGGGGCGCTTCACCGGATCGGCGCGCACTGCCTCGCGTACCACGGTGCCGACGCCGGGCCGCGAGTCGATCAGCCCGCGGCGCTGCGCCTCGGCATAACCGCGCGCGGCGGTGGTGAAGTTCAGATCCAGCGCCGCCGCGAGCACCCGCAGGGTCGGCAGCTTCTGGTTGGCGGTCAGTTGCCCGGACTGGATGTCGGCCGCGATCGCATCGGCGATCACCCTATACGCCGGCCCCTCGTTGCGGCGCAGCGCAGCGGCCCAGCGGCTGGTGTGATTCGACACGAGGATCTCCGATCAACTGAAACAGCTATCCGATCAATGTCGGCATTATGCATCAGACCATGCGAACAATGCACCAGCCTGAGACAATTTGCCCCAGCCTGGAGCAGCGCCGGGCTGATCAGACTCTCGCTCCCCGAAAGACCCGGAATCCTATCAATGGGCGATCAATACGCGATCAATCAAAAGTCGGGCAGCAGAATTTCCAAGCCTTCCAATATTGTCTCCCGTTGATCGCATTTTCAGCCGGCCAGGCACGCAACAAGTGGCACAAGGGTTGCGCCTCGTCTGCCACCGGCACCGATGCTTCGGCGCCAGGAACCGCAAACCAACAGGAGCCACCGATGCCCGCCGTCAACATTCCCGCACACAAGAAAGGTGATTTCTTCGTCGATTACGAAGAGAAAGTCTTTGAAGACGTCAAAGCCAAGACCGGCGAGAAAGCGCTGGTCACGTTTCACACCGTCGCGTTCGAGGGCTCGATCGGCCTGGTCAACCTGCTCCAGGCCAAGCGTCTGCAGCGCAAGGGCTTCGAAACTTCGGTACTGCTATACGGCCCCGGCGTCACGCTCGGCGTGCAGCGCGGTTTCCCGACGCTGGGCGACGACGCTTTTCCCGGCCATCAGAATTTCAACAATCAGCTGAAGGCGTTCATGGACGAAGGCGGCAAGGTCTACGCCTGCCGCTTTGCGCTGCAGGCTCTGTACGGCCACGGCGAAGCCGCGCTGCAGCCAGGCATACGCCCGATCAGCCCGCTCGACGTGCTGGATCTGATGCTGATCCACCGCAACGCCGACGCATTCACGATGCATACCTGGACGCTCTGAGATCGCCATGCGTACCGCCATCGTGGCGATCGTAGCTTTTGTAGGTTGGGGTGAGCGCAGCGAACCCCAACATCGCGCGCTCGACATGTTGGGCATCGCTGCGCTCAGCCCAACCTACGGTCTCGACGGAGGTGCGCGATGAGCACCGTCATCCGCGCCGCCGCCGCCCAGCTCTCGCCGGTGCTGGGCAGCCGCGAGGGCACCTTGGCCAAGGTCGTCGACGCAATTGCGGCAGCGGCGCGCCAAGGCGCCCAGCTGATCGTGTTCCCGGAGACGGTGGTGCCCTACTACCCGTACTTCTCCTTCATCACGCCCGCGGTGGCGATGGGCCCGGCGCATCTGGCGCTGTACGAGCAGGCAGTGACGGTGCCCAGCGCCGCCACCGAACTCGTCGGCTCGGCGGCGAAGCGGCACGGCATCGTCGTCGTGCTCGGTGTCAACGAGCGCGATCACGGCACGCTCTACAACACGCAGCTGGTGTTCGACACCAGCGGCGAGATCGTGCTGAAACGCCGCAAGATCACGCCGACCTATCACGAGCGCATGGTCTGGGGTCAGGGCGACGGCAGCGGCCTGAAAGTGGTCGACACCGCGGTCGGCCGCGTCGGCGCGCTCGCCTGCTGGGAGCACTACAACCCGCTCGCCCGCTATGCACTGATGGCGCAGCACGAGCAGATCCATTGCAGCCAGTTTCCGGGTTCGCTGGTCGGCCCGATTTTCGCCGAGCAGATGGAACTCAGCGTGCGCAACCACGCACTGGAATCCGGCTGTTTCGGCATCAATGCGACCGGCTGGCTGAGCGAAGAACAGATCGTGGCCATCACACCCGATCCGCAGCTGCAGAAAGCGATGCACGGCGGCTGCTATACCGCGATCGTGTCGCCGGAAGGCAAGCATCTGTGCGAGCCGCTGCGCGAAGGCGAAGGCCTGTGCGTGGCCGACCTCGACTTCGCGCTGATCACCAAGCGCAAACGCATGATGGATTCGGTCGGCCACTACGCGCGCCCGGAATTGCTGTCGCTGAATCTCGACACGCGTGCGGCCTCGCCGCTGCACAGCACCGCTCCCGTTGTTGGAGGACTCATTGATGAACGCCCCGCTTCCGAACTCGACAACGCAGCAGCTACTGACCGACCTTCAATCCCGCGGCTTACGTCTGATTGAACCCGAAGCCGGCGCGCCTAGCCGACGCGGCGGTGCCGGCCCGACCGATCACAAGGCGGTCACCGTCGATGGCCGCACGATCATGGTGCCGGTGCATACCGGCAGCGCGGCGGACTCACCGTACGAGACCGGTGCGATGGCCGCCGACGGCAGCGTGCCGCTGAAGCTCAACGGTGTGAGCATCGCCAGCATCGGCTTCCCGCGCCAGCCGCGCTTTTACAAGATGCAGACTTTCGACGGCGTGCCGTATTCCAAGATCGCACAGCTGCACGGCAGCGACGTGCTCGCGACCACGGTGCTGCAGACCTGCGTGCGCTACGGCCGGCGCAGTACCAGCTGCCAGTTCTGCGCCATCGGCGAATCGCTGGCGAACGGGCTGACGATCAATCGCAAGCTGCCCGAACAACTCGCCGAAGTCGCCCGCGCCGCAGTGCTGCTCGACGGCGTCCAGCACATGGTGATGACCACTGGCACGCCGAACTTCAGCGATCGCGGCGCGGCCTTGCTGTGCGAAAGCGCGTTCGCGGTGAAGGCCGCGGTTGCACTGCCGATCCAGGCACAGTGCGAGCCGCCGGACGATCCGATCTGGTTCTCGCGGATGAAAGCCGCCGGCGTCGACAGCCTCGGCATGCACCTGGAAGCGGTCACGCCGGAAGTGCGCCAGCGCATCATGCCGGGCAAGGCCGAGGTCAGCATCGAGCAGTATCTGCAGGCTTTCGCAGAGGCGGTCGCGGTATTCGGTCGCGGCCAGGTCAGCACCTACATCCTCGCCGGCCTCGGCGATACGCGCGAGGCGATTCTGGACATGTGCGAACAGCTGGTCGCGCTCGGCGTATATCCGTTCGTGGTGCCGTTCGTACCGGTGTCGGGCACGCCGCTGGCGAATCACCCGGCGCCAGACCCGGTGTTCATGCGCAGCCTGCTGCAGCCGCTGGGCAGGATGCTGGTCGACGGCGGTTTGCGCAGCGCCGACATCAAGGCCGGCTGTGGCCGCTGCGGCGCGTGTTCCAGCCTGGCTTCGTATGAACGCTGAGGCCGATTCGCGCACCTGTAGGAGCGGTCCTTGACCGCGATTGACGCTGCAAGCTCGCATTCGCGGTCAAGGACCGCTCCTACAGTTCATTAAACGGAGACTGGTCATGACCATCGAACCCCGCCCGCCCTTCCCGCCGTTCACTGCCGAAACCGCGGCCAAAAAAGTCCAGGCCGCCGAAGACGCCTGGAACTCGCGCGATCCGGCGCGCGTCGCGCTCGCCTACACGCCCGATTCCGAGTGGCGCAACCGCTCCGATTTTTTCTCCGGCCGCGACGCGATCCGCACTTTCCTGACCCAAAAATGGGAACGCGAACTCGACTACCGCCTGAAGAAAGAACTCTGGGCATTCACTGGCAACCGCATCGCCGTGCGCTTCGAATACGAATACCACGATGCGGACGGAAACTGGTTCCGCGCCTACGGCAACGAGAACTGGGAGTTCGACGACAACGGCCTGATGCAGCGCCGTTTCGCCAGCATCAACGACGTCGCCATTAGCGAAGCTCAGCGCAAGTTCCATTGGGACCGGGGCTGAGCCATGCTGCCGTTCGCTCCGGCCGACTGCACCGCGTTCCCGTTCGTGCCCGGTGAATACCGGATCAAGCACCTGAGCGAAGCCTGGGAGCGGGCGGCCTGCCTGGCGCTGCGTCGACAAGTATTCTGCCGCGAGCAGGGCCTGTTCGAAGACGACGACCGCGACGCTCGCGACGCGCATGCGCTGTCGATCGCGGCGATCGCCTGCATCGCCGGCGCACCCGAGCAACTGGTCGGCACCGTGCGCATCCACTGCGACGGCGCGCCGTCCGCTAGCTGGTCGGGATCGCGCCTTGCGGTGCATCCGGATTTCCGCCGCAGTGCCTGGCTGGGTTCGGAGCTGATACGGCATGCGGTCAGCACCGCCACCGCGCGTGGCTGCCGGCGCTTTACGGCACAGGTTCAGGCGCAGAATCGCGCGCTGTTCGAGCGCCTGCACTGGCGCGCGCTCGAGGCGAGCACGATCCAGAATCGTCCGCATGTACTGATGGAAGCCGATCTCGCCTGCTACGCGCCGCGTTATCAGGACGAGATCGCCTGGTACACCGCGCATCAGCACGCCGCGCAAGTCCAATGGCAGCGCGCGGCATGATAGCCCTGGCCACACTGGTCGAAGCGCTGCGCGCGAATCGCGGCCTGGCGCACAAGGCCGATATCGCCGACGTGGTGCACACGCTCGGCGTTGGCAACGGACACACGCAAGTGCCAGTCGGCGATGACTGCGCGGCGATCCCCGATGGCAACGGTGGCTATCAGCTGCTGGCGATCGAAGGCTTCATCAACGAGTTCGTCGCGCACGATCCCTGGTTCGCCGGCTGGTGCGGGGTCATGGTCAACGTCTCCGACATCTACGCAATGGGCGGCCGCCCGACCGCGGTCGTCGATGCGGCCTGGAGTCGCGGTCGCGACAAGATGCGCGAGCTGCTGGAAGGCCTGGCCGCGGCGTCGAGAGCCTATGGCGTGCCGGTCGTCGGCGGCCACAGCAATGCCCGCTGCGATCGCGAGCAACTGTCGGTGGCGATACTCGGCCACGCACGCAAGCTGCTGACCAGCTTCGATGCCAGGCCCGGCGACGCGCTGATCGCCGCGATCGATCTGCGCGGCGCCTATCGCGCGCCCTATCCGCACTGGAACGCCAGCACGACAGCGCCGCCGGAGCGGCTGCGCGCCGATCTGGATCTGCTGCCGCAACTGGCCGAAGCCGGCCTCTGCGCCGCCGCCAAGGACATCAGCCAGGCCGGATTGATCGGCACCTCGATGATGCTGCTGGAGTGCTCCGGTGTCGGTGCGACAATCGATGTCGAGCGCGTGCCGCGGCCGGCCGATGTCGATCTGTCCCACTGGCTGTTGTCGACTTTCCCGAGCTTCGGCTTCGTGCTCGCAGTACCGCAGCGGCACGTCGCTGAAGTGCTTGCGCGTTTCCGCGAACGCGAACTTGGCTGCGCCGTCATCGGCAAATGCAACGACGGCCATCGGCTTCAGCTGCGCAACGAGCACGGCGATCAACAGCTGGCCTGGGATTTCCGCGAGCGCAGCCTGATCGGCTGCGGCCCACCACTGAAAGAGAAACCCGATGCCTGAACTTCATTTCCGCGTGCGCTGGCCCGACGACAGCACCAGCCTGTGCTATTCGCCGTCGAGCACGGTGCGCGATGCGCTGAAGCTGGAATACGCCTACCCGCTCGATGAATTCGTCGCGGCCAGCCGCGCCGCTCTGGAACATGCCAGCGATCGCGTCGCCAAGAAATACGGCTGGGGTTGTGGCCATGCCGCAGCGCAGATCCGCGAGATCGAAGCCACCGCGCAACGATGGTCCGGCGATCCTCAAGCCAGCGTCACCGTTATCTCCTTTGAATGATTCCTTGAACAACCCTTTGAATAGGCCGCGCGAGCACAGCTGATGAACGGACCCATGATCAATCCCCCACAGCATCTACCCGTCGCCGTGATCGGCGGCGGCCAGGCCGGGCTCGCGATCAGCTGGCATCTGAAGCAGCGCGGCATCGAGCACCGCGTGTTCGAGCGCAACGGTGTCGCGCACGAATGGCGCCACGCGCGCTGGGACAGCTTCTGCCTGGTGACGCCAAACTGGCAGTGCCGCTTGCCGGGTTTCTCGTATGAGCAGGAATTCGGCGGCAAGGACGCGAAAGGCTTCATGCTGAAGGACGAGATCGTTCGCTATCTCGAAGCCTACGTGGCCTCGTTCTCGCCGCCGCTGGAAACCGGCGTCACGGTGCAGCGTCTGCGCGGCGCCGACAACGGCGGCTTCGAGATCAGGACCAGCAGCGGCGACTGGACCGCGAGCCAGGTCGTGGTCGCAATCGGCGGCTATCACCTGCCGACGATTCCGCGCAGCGCCGAACGCCTGCCGGCCGATATCCTGCAATTGCATTCGTCGAACTATCGCAATCCCTTGCAACTGCCTGACGGCGCGGTGCTGGTCGTCGGCACCGGCCAGTCCGGCTGCCAGATCGCCGAAGATCTGCATCGCGAAGGACGCGCGGTGCATTTGGCTGTCGGTACCGCACCCAGGTCGCCGCGGGTCTACCGCGGCCGTGAAGTCACTGAATGGCTGACCGATTCGGGCTACTACGGCATCAGCATCGACCGGCATCCGCAGAAGGAAACCGTACGCGAAAAAACCAATCACTATCTATCCGGCCGCGACGGCGGCAAGGAGATCGACCTGCGCCGGTTCGCGCTGGAAGGCATGAAGCTGTACGGCCGATTCAAGGATTTGAGCGGCGCGACGGTCCGCTTCGAAGCCGATCTGCGGCGCAACCTGGATCGTGCCGACGACAGCTACACATCGATCCGAGCGGCGGTCGACGCCTACATCGCGGCGAACGGAATCGACGCGCCGCTGGAAGCAGCGTTCACACCGTGTTGGCAGCCGGATGCCGAGATCGAGAATCTGGATCTGCGGGCTGCCGGCATTCGCAGCGTGATCTGGTCGATCGGCTTCGCCGCCGACTATCGCTGGCTGGAAGCGCCGGTCTTCGACGGCCGAGGGCAGCCGGTGCATCAACGCGGCCTGTCGCCGGTCGAGGGCCTGTATTTCCTCGGCTTGCCCTGGCAAAACACCTGGGGTTCGGGGCGGTTCGCGGACGTGGGCTTCGATGCGGAATTTCTGGCAGCGAAGATCGCAGCCGCAAAGGCGCTCGCGTAGGTCGGCAATCCTTTGCCGACGTGGGACCTCGACCGCGCACGTCGGCAAAGGATTGCCGACCTACTCCAGGGTCATATTTTGGATCGTATCGGGGATCTGCTGGCCCCAGTTGCGATCGTAGACACCGCGCTCAGCCCAGGCCGCGAAGGAACTGTGCGGATAGCTTGCGGGGCTCGCCGTAATGCCATGGTGAACCGGATTGAAGTGCAAATAATCCAGATGCCTGAAGAAATCCGCCTCGTCGCGGATCAGATGATCGTAGAACCGCGGCTGCCACAATCGAGACGCCGCCGGTCGAGAGTGTCGCCCAGATGCATCCCAGCGAACCCGCCAGCTCACTTCCCGTTTGACGGCGCCGACGATCGCCGAGAAATCGGCTCCGGCAGGATCGAACATCCAGTGAAAGTGATCCGGCATCACCACATGAGCGCGATGCTGGAACGCGTAAAGTGACTTGACCCGGCGCATGGCGCCCAGCAGCACTTCAACGGCGGCCGCGTCCGCGAGCCAGGGCTGCCGCGCCTGCGTCACGACGGTGACGAAGACCGTGTGGCCTTGCTGGTAGTGGCGTCGGTAACGGGGCATGCAGCGACGATAGCGCCGTAGTCCAACTCAAACTCAGACCTACGTCACTGTAGGTCGGCAATCCTTTGCCGACATGAGGCCTTGATTGCGCATCGAACATGCACGTCGGCAAAGGATTGCCGACCTACGGGCGTGCTGCCGCAATCTCATCGGCGATGCGTGACGCGCCGTAGACCTTCTTCAGCGCTTCCAGGATCGCGCCGCTGTGCACGGCGACCGTGCGGTTGTGCGCTTCGTCGAACCAGTAAGCGCCGCCGAGCGAGCGGATGTTGCCATCGAACACCAAGCCGACGACTTCGCCCTTGCGGTTGATCATCGGTGAGCCCGAGTTGCCGCCGATGATGTCGTTGTCGGTGACGAAGTCGAAACGCTGCTCCCCGTCGAGCTGGTCTTTCGCGGTGGTCCACGACGCCGGCAGCTTGAACGGATCGAAATCAGTGGCGCGGTCGAAAGCGCCGGCGATGTTGGTGAACGGCGGCACCGGCTTGCCCTTCTCGTCCCAGCCTTTCACTTCGCCGTAGGACAGGCGCAGCGTGAACGTCGCGTCCGGGTAGACGCCGGTGCCGTATTTGGCGAGCCGCGCCTGCGCCAGTTTCTCGGTGTTCTTCTGCTCGACCGCTTCGACTTCGTCCTCGTAGCGCTTGCGCAATTCGCGCGCTCGCGGATCGACCTGTCTGGCCAGCAGGATGAACGGATCGGTGGACGCGTCGATCGCCGCCTGGCCGCCGTCCCACAGCGCTTTGCGCACCGCCGGATCACCGAGCCTGGTGCCGGCGATCCGGTTCTTCGCCATCGCCTCCGGCGCCAGTTTTCCGAGTAATTCATGCACGAAGGCGTCGTCGGCGCCCAGCGTCGCACGCATCCTGGTCAGCGAGTAGGCAAGCGTGACGTTCTCCAACTCCGGATAGATCGGCGCGCTGGAGAACAGCTTCTGCGTCATCGTCGGCAATGCGGCATCGGTGTACTCGCGCAGACGCTCGCCATTGGGTTTGGCACGCTCGGCCGCGCCGCGCACCAGCATGCGCGCCATGCGGAAATAGTCGGACATGAGGCCGCCGCCGTTCTCGATCAGCTTGTATGGCGTCTCGAACGTCCGATACGTCTGCTGCGCGGCAGCGATTTCGTCCCAGGCCGAGCCGTATTCCGCCTGGCGCTTCGGGTTCTGCCTGACGTAGGCGCGCAGCTCGGCTTCCTGCGCGCGCTTCATCGCGAAGATCGCCGGATCGAGCAGCGCCTCTAACTGGCCGCCCAGCGCCTTCAGACTGTTTTCGACGCCGAAACGCTGGGTTTTGCTGGTGCGCGCGGCTTCCGCGCTTTCGGTGGCGTACTGGTTCAGCGTGCCGCGGATTTCGGACAAAGACAGCAGGCGCGGAATCAGATCGGCGTCGCGGGCACGGTCGAGCTGCGCCACCGTCAACAGGCGCTGAGTGCGGCCCGGATGGCCGAGCGTGAACGTCATCTCGCCGGCTTCGGCGCCGTTGGCGCTGAACGGAAAATAATCGTCGACCTTGGCCGGCTTGCCGTCCTCATAGGCACGCAACAGGCCGATGTCGAGGTCATAGCGCGGAAAGTTGAAATTGTCCGGATCGCCGCCGAAGAACGCGATTGATTCCTCGGGCGCGAACACCAGGCGCGCGTCCTGGTAGCGGTGATATCGGTACAGGTCGTAGACGCCGCCGTGATACAGCTCGACCACGTCGCAGCGCGTGCGCGCCTCGTCGTCGCCCACGCATTCGGCCTCGATCTTCGAACTCTCGGCTTTCTGCGCCTTGCTGAACGCGGCTCCGCTCAAACCGGCGGTGGCTTTCTTGACGCGCGCCGTGATGTCGCTGATCGCATCGAGCCGGTTCAGCTCGATAGTCGGGCACATCACTTCGTCCTTGCCGGTCTTGGCGTAGAAGCCCTCTTCGACGTAATCCTTCGTCGCGGTCGACAGCTGCTGCACGCATTCGCGTACACAATGGTGATTGGTCATCACCAGTCCGTCGGGCGACACGAACGAGCCCGAGCAACCACCGGCCAGACGCAGCGACGAGCGCTGCGAGTGATTAATCCAGGCCTGATCCGGCGCGAAACCGTATTTCGCCCGCATCGCTTTCAGCGGCAGCCGGTCCATCGTCCACATGCCTTCGGCGGCGTGGGCGGAAATCGTCGACAGCATCGCGGCGGAAATCGCGATCAAAACGGAACGCCGGCGCAGTGAGTTCATCGCCTAAACGAGGAGGTATGGGACTATAAGTATCCCCAGCCTGCAGCGTCCGCGCCTGAGTGATTTCCGGCGCTGGCGATACACGGCGTTCAGATGCAAGCGCACTTATTGGCAGCGGAAGTCCCAGCCAATCCAGGTATCGCGCGCCGCGCACTTCAGCGCAGCGGCCGAGAAGCTGAGCAGCGCCAGCCATATGAATTAGCCCTGGCATCCACTTGTCTCAGCAAGTAGTTTGCCGTGCGGGCTCAGACTCAGATCTGCGGCTCGCTCTAGTTGTAGCGTTCAAATCAACACTGGGGAGATCCATATTGAAAAATCATTTGCTGTTGGTAAATGCTGTTGTGTTGGCCACGGCTGTGACCGCCAGTGTCGGGATTGCTTCCGCGGCGAGACCGCAGAATCAGGCTGCTTCAGAACGACGGAAAACCGCGGTCCGTTTCATTCGTGTACTGCACTTCCGCAACTGCCTGCGCCGGCAGCGCTCCGGAGCGCAGCACGATCGCCATGTCCGCCGCTTCGTCGACCGAGGCCATCGGCAACTGCACCCGCGGCCCGAACGGGCCCGCCACAGTGGCCTCGGACACGGTGCGGCCATCGACGGCAATCACGACATGATGGCCCTTGCTGGCGGTCGAAAGCCGCTGCAGACGGGCAGCCGCCTCGGGCGTGGTCTCGACCGACAACAGTCCGGTCTGCCGGAGCCCCGAATCCTCGGTCGGATCATCCACCGCCAGATCCACCTTGCCGATACCCGACTCCGTCAGCCAGATATCGTCCGTATTCGCTCCATCGAAAACCCGTAGAGATCCCGGCGATTTCGCCAGGAACCCGATGCTCGACTTGGAGGGCTGGCCTTCGGGAAACCTGAAGCTGATGCGAACCACGCCGCCGGCCCGATCCACACTGGAAATCCAGGCACCGGCCTGACCGAACCGCGACTGCAATACCTGGATGTTGCGCTCGGTCACCTCGTCCGGCGCCGGGCTGAGCACCAGCGTCAACGACTCCGGGCTGGATAAGCCGGCATAGACCTGGCTGAGCCCCCAGGTCGCCGTCAGCAAGGCAACGGCGAGCATGAACGGCAAGGCGGGATGTTTTAACCGTGACATTGCGGCCCTCGGCGAAGCGAAGTAAAGGCAGGATCGTGAATGAAGGGCAGCGGACTGGCCGTGCGCAGCGATTCCAGCACTTGCGCGAAGTCCGTCCTGCAGCGGAAACCGAGCACTCGCTCGGCCCTGCCGGCATCGTAGAGGCGCCCGATGCTCGTCGGCAGCCGCCAGTTGTGCTGCGCATAAACTGCAACGGCGTCGGGAAAATAGCGCACGACCACGGCCGCCGCGTCGCGCTTCAGTTCCGCAGCATCGGCCGGGGAGAACGGAAACGGTGAGCTGATGATGAAAGTGTCGCAACCCAGCGCCGGCGCCCGCTCGAGCGCGACGACGTGCGCGTCGGCGGCATCCTCCACCGTGAGGCGACGATTCAGGAACTCGTTGGCCTTGAGATTGGGTCCGGCAATATCGCGCAACGTGTCGTCCTCTTCAGGGAAAAAACGGCCAGTGCGCAGAATCACGCAATTCAAGCCGCGTTCCAGGTGATACAGCCTGCATAGACCCTCGGCCGCCAGCTTGGTCACACCGTAGATGTTCCGCGGCGCGAGCGGCCCCGAATTTTCGTCGAGCCATACCGCGGCGGAGCCGGCCTCCTGCCGAATCGCCTGCGAGATCATCAGCGACGTGGTGGAAGTGAAGATGAAACGCTGATGCCCCGCAGCGGCAGCGGCCTCCAGCAGATTGAGGGTGCCCGTCACATTGACGTCGATGAAAGCCTGTGGCGGACAGTGCGCGATATCGGGCTTGTGCAGCGCAGCGGCATGAACGACCGCTTCGATCGCATGCTCCGAGAAGACGCGCTCGACAACCGCCTTGCTCGCGACCGAACCCACGATCTGCGTGTCGGCACCGGGCGCGACGTCGAGACCGGTCACGCCATGGCCGGCGGCGCGTAACCGGGGGGCAAGGAACCGGCCAAGCCAGCCCGAAGAACCGGTAAGGAGTACACGCATACGAATCTCGACACGGACGGGCTTCGACGGCCGGGGGCAGCCTATTTTGCCCTGAATGGCATCACCGTCAACGCGGTGCTGCCGAGCATCATCGACACCGCAGCCAATAGCGCCGATATGAAGGATGCGGATTTCAGTCGTTGGCTAACGGCGGAGCAACTGGCCAGCGTGATTCTCTTTCTGCTGTCGCCACAATCGCAGGCCGTGACAGGCGCACTGATCCCGGTGGTCGGCCAGGTCTAGGCCGACTCGCGCGGCAAACCCTGCGCCCGCATCAGCGAGCGCCGGTAGGCGCCCGGCGAGATCCCCCGCACACGCTTGAAAGCCTTCGAGAAAGCAATATCGGACTGATAGCCGAGCTGCTCTGCGATCAGCGCGGTGCGGCGCTCGCCGCCAGCCAGCCGTATCGCAGCCAGATGCATGCGCCAGCGCGTGAGGTACTGGATCGGCGGCTCGCCGATCAGCTCCAGGAAGCGCCCGGCCAGCGCCGAGCGTGACATGCCCGACTTGTCGGCCAGCGACTCCAGGGTCCAGGCCTTCTGCGGCGCCGAGTGGATCGCCTGCAGTACCTTGCAGATCTTGGGATCAGCCAGGCCGCGCAGCCAGCCGGACGTGTCTTCAGGCCGCTGCAGCCAGTGGGTCTGAATGATGCGCAGAAACAGCAGGTCGGCCAGCCGCTTGGAGATTGCCTGGTGGCCCTGCGCACCGCTCGACGCCATGGCCATGTCGACTTCGCCGACGATCAGGTTCATGAGCGGCTCCAGCCATTGGCGCGCGTAGGGGTCGTGGCTGCTCAGGTGGATCGACTCGGGCAAGGCATTGACCAGCACATCGCCGAGGCCGCCGGGCAAGTCGATCGCGCCGCCGACGATATCCGTCGCTTCGCCGCCGCCGCCTTCATGAATCACGAACGGCCGGATGTCACGCTGGTCGATGCGGTAGTCGGGCCGGTAGTGCTTCTGGATCAGCTCCACAACGGGCTGCGGCTTGCCGTATTCCTCGGAAGTGAAATTGCTCATGCCGCCGCGGGTGAACATCACGAAGTCGCCCTGGTTGAGCCGTCGCGGTGGCTCGCCGTTGCGGCTCAACCAGCAGCGGCCAGCAGTGACGCAGAGAAAATGTGCGGTGCTGCTAAGCGGGATCGTAAAACCCCAGGGCGCGGTGAGCTTGAGGCAGCCAAAGAAAGTGTTCTCAATGTGCACTGACGACAGGATTTCACTGAGCAGATCCATCGACTCTCCATTTGCCTGATCGATGGGACGGCTGCCGCGCGATGGCAGCCCCGTTCCGGTCGTGTAGAGGTATCCGACAACTGAAACTTACTCATCTTCTCCGCGGATGGTCCGCATGGGGGCTGACGATTGCGGGCTTGCGTTCAACATTTCGGATGCCGAGGGCGTAATTCGAGCACTTCCAATATCAATAGTCCAGAGAGTGTGCCTGCGAGTCCAAACCTGCAGGGGTAGCGGTTGAAGCTGACGATTATTTAGTTCTAGTATCGGCACACAGCAAAAACACGAGGCGTGGGGGAGAAAACCGTACGCCCCAACCCGGCGGCGACGCCGGCTGTCCTGTGGTCTGGACGACTGCGGCCCGGAAAGATGACAGCTGGCTCCGATGCCAGTCCGTTGAACAGTAACTAAAGAAATGGCTGCAGCGGAAACGCCGACGGCTACAGCGAGGAGCGCAACCTGTGATGAACCGAGAGATTTTCGGCTGCGGCATGCTGTTGTATACGGCCATGGGCGCAGCGATGGCGCAGGAGCAACCGGCTGCCCCGCTCGACGAGGCGGCTCAGCAGAACTTTCTCCCCGCAGAGGCAGCGCCGGCCGACGCGGCCGTCGAGCCCTACCCCACCACGATTCCGGTGGCAGCTGTCGCGCCCGAGGAAGAAGCGGCCAAGCGCGAAACGCCCGGTAACCGCTTCGTCGAGGAAGTGGTGGTGACCGCGCAGAAGCGCGAACAGAACCTGCAGGACGTGCCGATCTCGGTGCAGGCGTTCAGCGCCGAGCAGCTCGATGCGCGCGGCATCGACGACCCCACCGACCTGCAGACCAGCACGCCGGGGCTGACGATGACCTCGAATGCAGGCTTCGCTATCACCTATCTGCGAGGCGTGGGGTCCGACGCCTTCCTGCTCGCCGATCCAAGCGTGGCGACCTACATCGACGGTATCTACTTTCCGTTCTCCAGCGGCCTCGCGCAGTCCTTCGGCGCACTGGAGCGCATCGAAGTGCTGAAGGGCCCGCAGGGCACGCTGTTTGGCCGCAACACCACCGGCGGCGCGATCAACATCATCACCAAGTCGCCGAGCCAGACCGCGGAAACCGAACTGGAAAGCAGCTACGCCAGCTACAACACCTGGAAGACGCGGCTGTACACCAGCATTCCGTTGACCGACACGCTGGCGGTGAGCGCGTCGGGCATCTACAACAGCTCCGACAATTACTACGAATTCCGCGACGACTCGCCGCAGCAGCATATTCCGCGCGAAGTCTCGCGCGGCGCGCGTCTGAAGGCGCGCTGGCAGCCGGTCGAAGACATCGACCTGACGCTGGGCTACTTTCGCCTGGAACAGGACGGCTTCAATACCGCGCTGCAGCCCAACACCGCCCCAAGCCTGCTGATGCGCGACCTCGGCGCGCAGCCGCAGCCGCGCGACTTCAAGGCCAGCGTCGACGCACCCATTTCCTTCGAGATCGACAATACGGTGCTCTACGGCCAGCTCGCCTGGACCAACCCCTGGTTCGACACCAAGCTGCTCGGCAGCGACCAGAAGATGCGCAACCAGGGCTATACCGACTTCGACGGCACGCCCGAGCCGGTCGCGTCGTTCTCCTCGCCGGTGTTTGCGGACATCGATACCGCGGAGCTGCAGATCCTGTCGAACAAGGAGACACCCTGGCACGAGCATTTCGAATGGATCACCGGGCTGTATTACATCAAGGCGCACCAGGGGCTGCATGCGTCCCTGGGACTCCTCGGCGGCGAACAGGCCGGCGTGCTCGGCATCCCGCTGGGCGCGGTCGACGAGCTCTACGGCGCGCTCCCCGCCGGGCTGCAGAACCTGCTCGGCAACCTGCCGTCTCCCAGCGGCGTGCTGGCCCGGCTGTCCGGCATATCGGAGTTGGAATCGACGGCGGTCTTCGCGCAGGGCACCGGCTACGTCACGGACCGCCTGTCGCTGATTCTCGGCGGGCGCTACCAGACCGAGAAGCGCAAGCTGCTGAACTCCAGCTTCGGCCTGGAGGGGCTCGATGGCGGGCAAACGACGCTGATCTCCTTCGCCCCGGACAGCCGGCACGAATCCAACGTCTCGCCCAAGGTTTCGCTGAACTACAAGGCGACCGACGATGCGCTGCTCTACCTGTCCTGGCAGAAGGGCTTCAAGAGCGGCACGTTCAACGTCATCAACATCTACAACCAGCCGGAGTATGTGAAACCGGAGCAGATCACGGCCATCGAGCTGGGCCTGAAGACGGAGCTGTTCGACAAGCTCATACGCTTCAACACGGCGGTGTTCCAAAGCAAGATCGAGGACCTGCAGGTCCAGTTCCTGTCGCTGTTCAGCGGTGGCGCGGTGACGCTGGAGAACGCTGGTGGCGCGCGCATCCGCGGCGCCGACTTCGACATGCTGGCACAGCTGTTCCCGAGCAAGATCGACAACCTGGTACTCACCGCATCGGGCGCGTATCTCGACGCCAAATACACCGACTACCCCAACGGCAGCGGCTACTACAACGCCTATGACGCCAGCGGGAACGTGCGCAGCGACTCCTTCGGCCTCTACAACTTCGGCAGCGGCGACTATAGCGGCAACCGCATGGTGAGAACGCCCAAGTTCTCGGGCACGCTGGGACTGAGCAAGACCTTCGCGACGGGCCATGGTCCCATCGAAGTCGCCGGAGACCTGTACTACACCTCCAGCTACTACTACCTGCCGCAGAACACCAAGGTGTTCGAGGAGAGTGCCTACACCATCCTGAGCGCGCGGATCAGCTACCTCTACGAACCCGCCAACGTGCGTGTGACGCTGTTCGGCGACAACCTCGGCGACACGACACATTCCTACGGGCAGTTCCTCACCGACTTCGGCCGCCTGGAGCCCCTGGCGCCGCCGCTCACGGTAGGCCTGCGCGTCAACTGGTCGTTCTGATTCATCACGTCGAAAGTTTGGGAGACCTTCATGAATCAGCTTATCTCACGGCGTTCTCTGGCCGGCCTCGGCGTCGTGCTGTCGCTGATGGTGACGCCCGCCACGGCACAGGAATCGAGCAGCTCGCGCCTGCAGGAAGGTTCGTACGTGGCGCCGATGGCCTCGTACGTGTGGACCGACGACCGCCACCTGGATCAGGGTTTTGGCGGCTCGTTTGCGGCTGGCTATCGTTTCGGTTGGTATTCGATCGAACTCAGCGGCCTATACGAGCGCGTGGAAAGCGACGAGCAGACGGCGCAGCTCGCCGGCGCAAGCGTCAACACGCAACTGTTTCCTTTCAAGACGCTGCCCAACCTGTACTTCCTCGTCGGTGCCGGCGGGCTGGAGGTCAGGCACTACCCGAGCACCGGGGATTCTCACCAGTTCTCGAACACCTTTCTCAACGCCGGGCCGGGCTACCTGTTCCCGCTGCGCTTCGGGCGCTACGACCTGGCCGTGCGAGCCGAAGCGCTGTACCGCTACGGCCATCGCGATTCGAGCCCCGAGGGCACCACGATCGCGCCCGACAACTTCAACTACGTGCTGATCAATCTCGGCCTGCAGCTGCCGCTCGGACGCAGCGCCGAGCTGACGCCGCCCACGGCAGAACCAGCCGCGGTGGTCCCCGTTGCGCCGCCGCCTGACAGCGACGGCGATGGCGTGCCCGACGAGCGCGACCGCTGCCCGGGCACGCCGGCCGGCACCACCGTCGACGACGCCGGCTGTCCCTTGGCTCCACCGCCTCCGCCCTGCCAGACGCCCGAAGCCGGACAGAAGGTGGACCTCTCGGGCTGCGCCACCGGCGACACGCTGGTGCTGCATGGCGTCAACTTCGAGTTCGACAAGGCCACGCTCACGCCCGACGCCAAGGCGATTCTCGACCCGGTGGCCGACGCGCTCGTGGCGGCGCCGGATATCCACGTCGAGATCGGCGGACATACCGATGCCAAGGGCAGCGACGAATACAACCGCAGGCTGTCGCAGCAGCGCGCGCAATCGGTCGCGCAGTACCTGGCTTCGCGCGGCGTCGCGGCGAGCCGCATGACCGCACAGGGCCACGGCGAGACACAGCCCGTGGCCGACAACGCGACGGAAGACGGCCGCGAACTCAACCGCCGCGTGGAACTCAAGATCACCGAAAGCAAGGCCCTGTAGGGCGGGTGCAACCCGCCTATCGCGTGTCCCGGAGACGCAGAAGGCGGGATGCTCCCGCCCTACGCAGGGCTAGCCGGTGATCTCGCCGAAGCCCTGCTCGCCGAACGCGAACTGCTGCTTGGCCCAGCCGAGGTCGTAGGTCGTGTTGGCCGCGGTCTCGAAGCGCAGCGTCCTGAACTTCCAGCCCTGCGCGGTGCGCAGGTACTGTTCCTTGTACAGGCCCAGCGTCCAAAGGCCCTGGCGATCCGGCAGCGTCGCAGTCACCAGCGCATGCCAATGGCCGGTCGCGATGTCGCCGTCGACTTCGATCAGCGGATTGGTCACGTAGTGCACGATGAAAGGCACCGCGGCAAAGCTCTCGAACAAGGCGCGGATGCCTTCGCGGCCTACGGCATAGCCGGCGTTGGGCCGGCCGTCCCAGACGCCGTCGTCGACGAACAGGTCGGCGACCTCAATGGCATGGCGATGCGTGCCCTTGCCGTCCCATCCGCCGTCGTTGAGGTTCACGTATCGCGCCTTGAGCCGCACGATCGCCTGCTGGTCCTCCAGCGCCTGCACGCGTTGTTCGAGTGTCTTGTCCACGTCGTCGTTCTCCTTAGGTTTTTTAGCTCGGCAATCGCTTATTCCAGCAGCCGCCGATGCAACAGGACGCGGCGCTCCGGCGTGAGCCCGAGCGCCTGCTCCAGGTAGGCGTCCACCGAGCCGTAGTCGATGCGCAACTGATCGATCGCGGCCGCCAGATACTCGCGCTGCACGCCGCAGACCAGCTGGATCAGCAGCGGGTCGGGCTCACGGTTCAGGGCCTTGTTGAGCAGCGTCTTTCCGTGTTCCCACATCGCGGCAACGCTGGCCGCCTGCGCCGACAGCAGGTAATCGTCGTAGATCGCGGACTCCTCGATCTCCAGCGCCAGCAGCAGCAGCGCCACCAGAAAGCCGGTGCGGTCCTTGCCCGCGGCGCAGTGAATCACCAGCGGCCGCGTCGTATCGCCGAGCAGATAGTCGACGACCACGCCGCAGCGTCCGTGGAAGGATTCCGGCATGCGCCGGTAGTTGTGCTCCATCAGCGCCAGCATCTTGCCGGTATCGGGCTCGGCGACGATCAGCTGGACGATGGCCTCGGTGGCAGCGCGCAGGTGATGGTTGTTGACGTCGACATGCGCATCGTGAAGATCGAGCCCCTGCAGCCAGGCCTGAGGCGCACGTGCGCGCTCGTCCACGCCGCGTAGATCGCAGACCATGCCCAACTGCGCGGCTTGCAGCCGCTGCAGATCTTCGCCTGCCAGGCTGTCCATCAGCGGAGCGCGGAAGATGCGACCGCGGCGCAGCCTGCGGCCGTCGCGGCTGCGGCAGCCGCCGACGTCGCGGAAATTGGGGATGCCTTCCAGTTGCAAGACTTGCTCGTACATGGGTTGGTCGGGATGTGGGCGATGCCCGCATCTTGTCTGCGCCTCCGCGGACAGGTCCAGGCCGGGTCACGAATCGAAGCGGTTTCCCGGCGCGCCGGTGTCGTGTCTGCGCTGCTTTTGCCTTATCTTATGGTGTTGACTTTATACTCGTAAAGATTTCATTGTCCACTAAAGACAGACGCTCCTGGCGGACCGCCCACAGCGTCGAAACAGCAACCGAGAGCAGAGGAGAAATGCCCGTGTCCCAGCCGTCGTCGTTTTCAGATCCGCTATCGGAACCCTTTCCTGATTCGGCCGCGGACCTCAGCCCGCAGCTGCTGACCGCGCTGATCTCCAGGCGCCATCCGGGCACGGTGGTGCAGAGCTACGAAGTGCTGAAGTCCAGCCAGTACGGCGAGGCCATGGTCTCCACCTCCGGCCGTGCGCTGCTGTCGCTGCAATACGCGCCGGGCACCGGCGCCGGCCTGCCGCAGCGCGCAATCCTCAAGCTGCCGCGCGAGATCAGCGAGATGATCGCGCCGATGTACGTCAACGAAGTGCGCTTCTACACGCAGATCGGCGCCGAGATCGGCATCGAGACGCCGCGCATGCTCGGCGGCACCTGTGATCCCAAGTCGGGCCGCTACGGCCTGCTGCTGGAAGACCTCACGCTGCGCGCCGCGCGCTTCCCCAATGTGACCGAGGAGATCACGCTGGCGCAGATCGAGAGCCTGCTGGACACCTTGGCCGCGCTGCATGCGCGCTACTGGCAAAGCCCGCGCTTTTCGTCCGACCTGTCATGGCTCGAAACGCACGTCGACGGTCCCGTGTGCCGGCTCATGAACGACGTGGTACCGATGATCATCCAGCAGGAGATCGACAGCAATCCGTTCAAGCGCGAGCTGGTGCAGCGGCTGCGCACCAGCGGGCCGCAGCTGCTGGCCGGCACGCAGGCGGTGCAGCGCCACCAGGCCAGTCTGGCGCAGACGGTGCTGCACGGCGACACGCATCTGGGCAACACCTACCTGCTGCCCGACGGCGGCGCCGGCCTGCTCGACTGGCAGCTCACGGTGCGCGGCCATTGCGCGCACGACCTGAGCTATCTGATCACCACGGCGCTGAGCATCGGCATGCGCCGCCAGCACGAGCGCGAACTGCTGCACCGCTACCTCGACCGCCTCGCCGCGCTGGGCGTGGCGCAGCCGCCGAGCTTCGACCAGCTGTGGGCCGAATATGCGCGCGCGCTGGTCTGGGGCGTCTACATCGGCTGGCTGACCACGCCGGTGGTCAACTACGGCTGGGAGATCAACGTGGTGAACCTGCTGCGGCTGTCGACGGCGTACGAGGACCTGGACACCGCAAAGCGGGTCGCCGAGGTGATGTAGGACGGGTGCCGATTCACTTCACCTTCTTCACCGCCGCCTTCTTCGTCGCCGCGCGAGCCTTGGGCCTGGCGGGCGTGCTGCCGACGCTGGGCGTCTGCAGCGCCAGGCAGATCAGGTCGGCGACATCGTCCTGCATCTTCACCGAGGGCAGCTTGCGCTCCTGCGAATGCAGCAGGAAGAACAGGCGGTCCATCATCAGGATCAGCAGCACCAGCTTGTTCTGCACACGCTCCTTGTCGGCGGGCGCGTAGCGCCTGAGCAGCTGTTTGAGCCCGCCGGTGATGCGGTAGCCGTCGGTGATCACGTCGGCGGCGAGCTCCGGCTCGGCGCCCATCGCGTCCCACAGCGCTTCGCAGCGCACGTGCGTGCTCGCCCACATCTGCGCGTAATCGTCGACCCAGGCGCGCACCTCCTTCCAGCCCGGATCGGGGCTGCCGTCGAGCTTGGCGAGCATGACGTCCATCTCGGCATTGATCTCGTCGCGAAACAGCCGCACGAGATCGGCCTTGCTGCGGAAGTGCTGGTAGAACGTGGTGTGCGTGGTGCCCGCGCGCTGGGCGATCTGCTGGATCGTGGTGGGACGAAAGCCCTGAGATGCGAACAGCTCGGTCGCCGCCTTGACCAGCCGCTCCCGCGTGAGCTTCTTGAACTCCTCGCGCAGGGAAGTGCGCTGCCCGCCCGCCGCCGCTACCGCTTTCGCCATTGCCCCGCTTCCTTCATCGATCGCCCGGGGCCTAGCTTAGCAAGCAAGTCTCGACATGCGCTCATGGGCTGCGTTATCTTTACGGCTGTAAGCTTAGTTTCATCCAATAGATATCGGATCATCCGACTGCCACGGTCCGTCGTACGCAGGCCATGCGGCAGCAAACCCAGAACGTACCGCAGCAGCGGAGGAACCCCATGAATTCTGCACCCACCCCGGATCGCGCGATCCTGGTCGACATGTACCGCAAGATGACCACGATCAAGCAGAACGACGAGAAGTCGCGCGCGATCATCCTCAGCGGCAAGATCCCGATGGTCTACTACTCGCCGCGCGGCCAGGAATGCATTCCTGCCGCCGTGTCGGTGAACCTGACGCCCGAAGACAACATCTGCACGATCTATCGCGGCACCCACGACATGATCGCCAAGGGCGTGCCGCTCAAGGACCTGTGGGCCGAGCTTGCGGGCCGCGCCACCGGCACCTGCAAGGGCAAGGGCGGGCCCATGCACATCACCCATCCGGCCTCCGGCGTGCTGGTGACCACGGGCATCGTCGGCTCCAGCCTGCCGATCGCCAACGGCGTGGCGCTGGCCTCGCAGATCCGCGGCGACAAGCGCGTGGCCGTGGCCTACTTCGGCGATGCCGCGTCCAACATCGGCGCTTTTCACGAGGCGCTCAACATGGCCGCGGTGTGGAAGCTGCCGGTGATCTTCGTCTGCCAGAACAATCTCTACGGCGAACACACCAAGTACGAGAAGACCACGGCGGCCAGGCAGATCGCCGATCGCGGCGCCGCCTACTCGATGCCCGGCATCCGCGTCGACGGCAATGACCCCATCGCCATGTACAACGTCGCCAAGACCGCCATCGACCGTGCGCGCGCCGGCGAAGGCCCGACGCTGATCGAGGCCATGACCTTCCGCTTCTACGGCCACGTGTTCGGCGACGCCGACAAGTACATGGACCCGGGCGAGAAAAAGGCGGCGATGGCGGCCGACCCGGTGCCGCGCTACCGCCAGTGGCTGATCGACAACGGCCACATCACGGCCGGCGAACTCGAAACAATGGAACAGCAGATCGACGCCGAACTCACCGAGGCCATCGAAGCCGCCATCGCGGCGCCGTGGCCGGAAGTCTCGGAGCTGCGCAAGGACGTCTTCGCCGAAGAAATCGCGGCCTGACCTCGTCCGGCCCCCAGGAGAACAACATGACAACCGAAACCGCAAGCAAGCCCGCCGTCAAGAAAGTCGGCATGATCCAGGCGCTCAACATGGCGCTGCACGAGGCGATGTCCAAGGACGACAGCGTGATCGTGATCGGCGAAGACGTCGCCGACCCCGAGGAAGGCGGCATCGTCGGCGTCACCAAGGGCCTGTCGACCGCCTACGGCGACCTGCGCTGCCGCTCCACGCCGATCTCCGAACAGGCCATCGTCGGCGCGGCCATCGGCGCCGCCATCATGGGCATGAAGCCGATCGCCGAAATCATGCTGATGAACTTCACCACGGTCGCGATGGACATGATCGTCAACCACGCCGCCAAGCTGCGCTTCATGTCGGGCGGCCAGACCAACGTGCCGCTGGTGATCCGCACCGCCACCGGCGCCGGCCTGTCGGTCGGCGGCCAGCACGCGGACTACTACGAGGCCTGGTTCGCGCACACGCCGGGCATCAAGGTGGTGATGGCCTCGACGCCCGCCGACGCCTATGGCCTGCTGCTATCGGCCATCGACGATCCCGATCCCGTGATCTTCGTCGAGAACACGCTGCTGTACTTCACGCAGGGCGAGCCGCCCGAGCCGGGCAAGCGCATCCCGCTGGGCCTGGCCAAGGTGGTGAAGCCGGGCAGCGACGTCACGCTGGTCTGCTACGGCTCGCATGTCGCGCCGTCGCTGGCCGCGGCCGGCAAGCTCGAAGCCGATGGCATCTCGGTCGAGGTGATCGACCTGCGCACGATTTCGCCCTGGGACAAGAAGACCGTGCTGGCCTCGGTGGCCAAGACCGGCCGCGCGGTGATCACGCACGAGGCGGTCAAGCCCTTCGGCGTCGGCGCGGAGATCTCCTCGGTGATCCACGAAGAGCTGTTCGACCAGCTCAAGGGGCCGGTGCAGCGCGTCGGCGCGCCTTACTGCCCGGTGCCCTACTCCAAGCCGCTGGAAGTCGCGTTCATGCAGGGCGCCGACGCCATCGAGGCCGCGGTGCGCAAGACGCTGCAGGCGCGCGCCGTCGCCTGATTCACTCACTCCGATAAGAGAAGTCATGACCACATCCATCCTGATGCCCAAAGTCGGTTTTTCGATGAACGAAGGCACCGTCGCCGAATGGCTGGCCGCGGACGGCGCCACCGTGACGCAGGGCGAACCGCTGTTCAGCCTGGAGAGCGAGAAGTCGGTGCAGGAGATCGAATCTCCGGCTTCCGGCAAGCTCAAGATCATCGCCATCCCCGGCGAGGTCTATGAAGTGGGTACCGTGCTCGGCGAAATCACGTGAGCGCGCCGACGGTAACGGAGGCTCTCGCGGGCCTGCCCCCGCTGCCATCGGTGGACTTCGCGCTGTTCGGCGAAGTGGAGAGCAAGCCAGTAACGCGCATCAAGCGCTTCACCGCGGCCTTCCTCACGCGCAACTGGGTTACCATTCCGCACGTCACCCATCACGACGAAGCCGACGTGACCGCACTCGAGGCACTGCGCCGCCGCCATGCGGCCGCGCAACCCGAGGCCAAGATCACCGCCCTGCCGTTTCTGATGAAGGCCGTAATCAAGTCCCTCGCGCAGTATCCGCAGTTCAACGCCTCGCTCGACGCGACCGGCGCGAACCTGGTGTTCAAGAAGTATTTCCACGTCGGCATCGCCGTCGACACGCCGCGCGGCCTGCTGGTGCCGGTGATCCGCAACGTCGATCGCAAGAGCATCGCCGAACTGTCCGCAGAGCTCGCCGCGGTATCGCGCAAGGCGCGCGAGAAAGGCCTGTCGATGGACGAGATGTCCGGCGGCTGCTTTTCGATCAGCTCGCTGGGCGGCATCGGCGGCACCGCGTTCACGCCGATCATCAACGCACCGGAAGTCGCCATCCTTGGCGTCTGCCGCTCGTTCCAGAAGCCGCTGCCGAGCCGCGACGATCCGCAGCGCATCGACTGGCGCACCATGCTGCCGCTGTCGCTGAGCTACGACCACCGCGTGATCGACGGCGCCGAGGCCGCGCGCTTCTGTGCATCGCTTGCGGCGAGCCTGGCAGAGCCGGAATCGCTGGCCTAGCGGCTCGCAACCCGCCTTCCGCGCATCGAGGAAGAACGCGAAAGGCGGGTTGCACCCCAATGGCACTACCTTAGGAAGAAAATCCCCTCTCCCGCTTGCGGGAGAGGGTGGCGCGGAGCGCCGGGTGAGGGGCTTCTTCCCGCCGAACAGCCCCTCATCCGCCCCTTCGGGGCAGCATCG